>JAQVCR010000033.1 GCA_028689665.1 Muribaculaceae bacterium | reverse complement strand
AATGGTTTGTTTGCCAGAATCATTGGCAAAATTAGTGCACTTACCATTCTGCAATACGTAAACTTCATTAACGACAAGCCCATTGGCAGAATTAAGTATGCATTAAATTAATTCCGCCAACAGGTTACCAGTTGTAAGATGGGATATGTATAAAGATGAAGTAAACGAAACTACAGCTAATAACTATAATCGTATTTTAGTAGGTTGTACATATCAATTGTTTAAAAACTTGAAGATCCAAGCAAATTACGGACACTTTATGTATTCAGACAAAGCAAAAGAAGCTCTAGGTTACGGAACATCAGAACAAATCCAAATTATGGGCTTATTTAAATTCTAATAATTTTATCAACACTTAAATTTAAATTAAAATGAAAAAAATGTTTTTAGCACTTTTATTGGTCGGTTCATTTATGGCCGCTAGTGCACAACACGTCGGTACAGAGTACCGTTTGAAAAAAGTAGTTGAAGTACCTGGTCGTCAAGGTATCGCAGCTGATGAGAATTATTTTTATGTTTCTGACACACGTGGTATTTATAAATTTGACAAAAAATGGAATCTTGTAAAGAAAAGAGTACAAACAAAACAAGATCCTTTGTTCCCAAAACCAGAATTAGCTAATCACTTTGGTGATATTGACGTTTGGAATGGTAAAATATATACAGGAAACGAAAAATTTGAATTTGGTAGAGGTTATAATATCGCAATTTCTGTGTTTGATGCCAATACATTAGAATGGATCGAAGATATTCCATGGTGCGCAGAATCTGGTCAAGTTGAAGTTTCTGGTCTTGCTGTAGATCGTGAGAAAAATATGATTTGGATGAGCGACTGGGTAGATAGCCGTTATGTTTATGGTTACAGTCTAGAAACTGGAAAATATTATACAAAGATGCAATGTCGCCCAATGCCTTATTGGTGTCAAGGAATTTTCATTTCAGATGGTAAAATGTTATTTGCTGCTGATGATGGTGAATCAACTTATCATATTGCTGATAACTTGTATATTGCCGATATGATCGAAGTTCCTTATACTGGTTTGAAAGACGGTAAAGAAGTTGTAAGAGATACTCCATTTAGCGTTAAATTAGAGAATGGGAAACCTGTTATACGTACTGGTAAAATAGCTGCTGGCGCAAAAGCTGGAAGACTTACTACTTTCCGTGAAATGACTGATTTCCGTCGTGCTGGTGAAATTGAAGGTCTTTGTATTGATCCTACAACAGATGATCTTTTAGTTTTGAATAACCGTGGTACTCAAATCATACTTGGTATGTCTCAAGGTCCATTTGCTGAAGAAGGTTATACAAAAGAAATTCATGAAGTTTACATCTACGAAAAAATTAAATAGATGATTTATAATTTCTAGAAAATTACAATTGGATACATTTAATTAGAATAACAATAATAAAATTTTATTCCGAGACGTATTCTGCACGCGATGTGTAGAATACGTTGTTTTTATATGGTGCCTTCTCGTAATCGACTGCCTGCTTGATGGTAGCCGATTTTTGCTTCTTCGTGGTTCTTGCCTTCGTCGACTTTTAACAGATTGTTGCGTGCGTGTTGTCTGGCTTAGAGTACCGTTGCAGTGGTGTGTGAGGAGTCCCCGCTTTGGAGTGCTTAATCACGGTAGTGATGGTGTGTGGAATTAGCACGCAGATTGCGCAGATTGAAATGGAGTGTGTGGTGTGTGTGGTGTCCCCGCTTTGGAGCGCTTAATCACGGTAGTGATGGTGTGTGGAATTAGCACGCAGATTGCGCAGATTGAAATGGAGTGCAGTGGTGTGTGAGGTGTCCCCGCTTTGGAGTGCTTAATCACGGTAGTGATGGTGTGTGGAATTAGCACGCAGATTGCGCAGATTGAAATGGAGTGTGTGTGTGTGTGTGTGTGTGGTAGCTTTGCAACGGTGGGGTTTGGTGTGTGGTGGTGTAATTGGTGTTTATAAATAGCGAGCAGGCTATACCCCAAAAGGTATAGCCTGCTTTATAGTTGTTGAGTATTTCTTGCTCAGGTGAGATTAGAAATTCTGTGCTTTGATTTCAAAGTATGATTGTGGGTGTGAGCATACCGGACACATATCAGGAGCTTTTTTGCCAATAACGATATGTCCGCAGTTGCTGCATTGCCATATAACGTCGTTTTCTTTCGAGAATACTACTTCAGTTTTCACGTTGCTGAGTAATTTGCGGTAGCGTTCTTCGTGTTCTTTCTCTATTTTAGCAACGCCTTCAAATAAGAATGCGATGTGATCAAAGCCTTCTTCTTTAGCTTCTTTAGCAAATTTGGCATACATATCAGTCCACTCGTAGTTTTCACCTTCGGCGGCATCTAGCAAGTTTGTAGCAGTGTCGGCAATACCTCCGTCATGAAGTAGCTTAAACCATATTTTTGCATGCTCTTTTTCATTGTTAGCTGTCTCTTCAAATATGTTTCCTATCTGTACATATCCGTCTTTTTTAGCTTTTGATGCATAATAGGTATATTTATTTCGAGCCATAGACTCACCTGCAAAAGCTTCTAATAGGTTTGCAGCTGTTTTTGATCCTTTTAATTCTTTCATAATATCTTTTGTTTTATCTTTTATTAATGCGATTACAAATTAAGGTATAAATTTTGAATATATCAATAGCAGATTGACAAAATGCGACAAAATTTTAATTGTGTTTTAACAGATTTGTAATTATTACAAAATAAGATATGGTGTGTGAGAATTGAATTATAGTTATTCTGAAAATTTGTCGATATCTTTGTGTGGGTGAGTGTTTTGGCGGTCTTCTTCCATTTTTGCCAATATATTAAAGTGGTATATTGCATCGAACATAGATACAATAAATCCCGGTTTTCCTGCTCTAAAGCCTCCTTTTAGAATGTATGATTTAAAGAAACGGAAGAACGGAGCATAGAAAAATTGAATGAACGAGTAGCGTGAAGCTCTTCTTATTCGCTCGTTTTCGGTGTATTCATTCATTTTGCGAATGCAATTGTAGTAGCTGTCGTCGGCAAGATGAATAAATGCAAGGTCTTTTCGACGGCGTGGAATTTTCACAGTTCTTCCTTTAACCGTAGGAATGGAGTGCACAGTTTCAGGCCAGATTAGACCATCTTTTTTCAAAAAGCGTAAAATATAGTCGGGATAATAGCAAGGCATGTATCGCCCCATAAAGAAATTACGGCGAGGAATCCACAGTCCGGCAATATCATTGCTGCCTTTTTCGATAAACGTGTAGAGGTAATCGTGTAGTTCATCGGTTACTATTTCGTCGGCGTCGACTACAAGCACCCATTCGCTTGAAGCACTGTTAATAGCGAATGTTCTAGCAGGCTCTACGTATTTTGTTTTTCCTTTAGGAAAAGTTACAATCTTGCAGCCATGTCGTTGTGCAATTTCGATTGTGGAATCGTTGCTTTCCATATCGCACACTACAATCTCGTCGAAACCGTGTAGCCGGCTTAACGTCTTGTCGAGATACCTTTCGGCATTATATGTATTTACTACCGCTGAAATTTTTGTCATAGTGCTATTCGATATTGCGTTTAAATATTGCTTTAAATCTCTTTTTGCGAGCTTGTGCTGCTTTGTAGGTTGCTCGAGCATCGAGTGCAAGTTTTACAATTTCGGCTTCGCTGCGGGCTTTAAATGGCGAATATGGGCAATAGTAACGAGCGATGTCGGCTGTTTCACTTGGTTCATCGTGCAAGCATTTAAAATTCTGCATAAGTTTGCCTATGCATTTCACGTCAAATTGCATTCTGTTAATATCAATGAGATAGAAATTCCAATTATTATCATAAAGGATATTTCCCGGCGAGAAGTCTTTGTGCCAAACGCCCTTGCTGTGTAGCTCGCCAATGAATTTGCCGGCGTGTTCCAGCACTTCGACTCTATCATTTTTGCGCTCCCACCAACGTAGATCGGCACACTCTTTAAGGTAGCCGCACACGTAGTAGCTGGTTGCGAGTAATCCGTAATTATAATTTTCGATGTATGCAATAGGTTGGGCAGTGCCAATTTTTAATTTTTCAAGTTGTTGCGCATTTTCAAAAGATCGTCGAGCTTTCGATTTACGAAAAAATGAGTATATAATACGATTAAACAAATGTGGTTGTCTGAAACACTTTACCGAGAAGTCGATATTGCCAATATTATCACGAAAAATCATATTGCGTGCCTCGTAAATAATTTCGCCACCTTGCATACCGTTGGTTGCGAGAGAGTTTAGATAATTGGCAAACAAATTGGTGAATTTAGTATTGGAAATTATTTTACTACTCACCATAGATCGTTATATATTTTAGTCATTCGTTCGTAGAATCGCTCATACGACAGTAGGGAGTAGTATTTTTTGCGAGCCGCCTCGCCAATGCGTTGGCATAGCCGGTCGTCGTCTAGCAGGCTGTCAATAGTAGATGCAAGCAGAGCTGCATCGCCCGGAGTAATTAAAATACCATCTACGCCATTGTCGATATATTCCTTTTGTCCGCCGTTATTTGAGCTTATTACCGGCTTTCCTTGCATCATATATTCCATATTAGCGAAGCATAGACCTTCGGGGACGATAGATGGAATTACGCCAAAGTCGCAGCCGGCAACGTATTCTTGAGGAAAATCCACATAGCCAGTGAATGTGATGTTTGCTGCAAGGTTGTTAGCTATAATAATGTTGTCGACAATCTGCATAAAATCTTTGTCTCCGCTGCCAGTTATAATCGCATGAAATTTCGACCTGTCGAGGAGTGCAAAAGCTCTAATAAGAGTTTCAATTCCTTTTTCTTTAGTTATTCTGCCGTGAAACATAATGATTTTTTTAGAGAGAGGAATATTATAAATCTCGTGAAGATTTTTAGGAGTGTGCATAGCTTCCTCAATAGTACCTAGAGGAATAGCAAATTTAGACTCGTCGATGCTTGGGTTTCCTTTAAGAAATTCCTGCTTTGCGAGCTCGGAAAGCATAATAATCTTATCGATATGCTTATAAAGCACACGATATGTAAAGTTGTTTTTACCAATTCTTATTATCTGTCGAGATACAACCACCCTTACATTTTGTTTATTTCCCGAATATTTTCGAGCAAGGCACCCGGTAAAAGCGTCTTTAAAATTGTGCGTGTGGATAACTACCTGTTTGCTTTTTTTGATAATGCGTCCCAGCCTTCTTGCGCTGTCGATGTCGGCGATACCCTTTAGGGGTAATGTAGAAATAGGGAATTCGGCTTCTTTGAAAGGAGCAATAATTGCATCGATATATCTACACACTATCTCTACATAGTGTCCATCTTCACGTTGGCGACGTGCCAAGTCGAGGACATATTGTTCTCCACCGCCCCACACTTTATTAGATATTAAGTGATATATATTCATTGATTAAATAGTATTACTGGTTGCTCTTCTATTCTTATAGAGCTTATGCGTATTGCAAAATAAAGCAATATATCTGCCATTTCCAACATCTTTTGTCTTATTTTGAATAAAAGAAATAAAAAAGCGTGCTAATACAAATACTCAGCACGCTAATATATCTATTATTGATAATTAAAGATATTATCTTACGATCAATATTTTAGTAACAGCTCCACTAGAACTTTCGCTTTCGTTCTGCGATGCTAAAACATAATATACGCCCGTCTTTACTCGTTCGCCATTTATGTTGTTTCCGTCCCATGTTACCATTCCCCCGGTCGAGCGAGTAGAATATACTACATTACCCGAGGCATCGGTAAATTTAACGAGTGAATTATCCATTAATCCGCGCACCGTTATAAGTCCTGTGTATTCCGGTCTTACGGGGTTAGGATAGGCATAAACGTTGTTGAAATCGGCTTCTGAAGGAGCCGCATCGCTGCTATATTCTACTGTGCCGTAAGCGGTGCCTATGTATACCGAGTTGTTATTCGGGTTGCAAGCCAGCGACGTGATGTTATTATCAAGCAGATAGCTGTTTGAAGTATTGAAAGTTTTCAATATTTCGCTACCGTCGGCACTAACAAGGAACAGCCCGGCATTTTGAGTCCCTATCCATTTGCGATTGGCACCATCTACCGCTATTGCCGTAACGTTATTGTTTTCGAGAAGGTAATCGGCATATGAAGTACCATCGTTTCGAGGGACTTTTATATGATTAATACGGAAATTATCGGAAAAAGCGTTGGCGGGATTGATTTCTATTACGCCATTTCCCGAACCTATCCACACTTTACCATTCTTGTCTTCGACAAAGCAATTTACAGTATTAAGTTCGTAGGATTTCTCATCTTGGTCGATAAAAGCCGAGAAAATTTTTGTGCGGTCGTCGGAGCTGATTTGAGGAGTTGAATTATCGTCAAATATTACGATAACCGAGCTGTATTCGCCATTTGTAAATATCTTATAATCATTCTTTTTTGTAATCATAAAGTGCATTTTCTTTTGCACATTGAGTCCCGCCACAGTTGGTGTAGACCAATCGGCTGCAGTAAGGTTTTCTTGTCCCAGCTTTGCATAAGGCAATACCATAACCGGAGTAGTAGCATTCTGCGACTGCACCAGCCACAAGTTGTTGCTTTTGTCGAATTGTAGTACCGGGATACACGTGTACCACTGTTTATCCATTGGGCTGTTGGTAGTGTTGTATACCGAAAGGCATTTATCTCCTTGCATACGATAAGCCCCGCTGTACCACGATCCTATATAATAAATAGAAGGATCTACCGGGTCGATAATAGGCTGATAAGGGTCTCTTAAAATACCATCGTTGGCACGAGCCGGAACATTTAGAGGGGTAATGTCGCTCCACGTAGCACCTTCTAGAGTGTTTACAGTTGCCGGAGTGTTGTAATCGTATACATATTCGTTAGAGCCGATGTTCATTACATATAGTTTATTAAGAGCATCGTTGAATACCATATTATACGCATTGCTAACGGTAGAGGCATTTGGGTGGAAATAGTCGGAAAGCACAGTTTCAGTACCATTTTGAGCTAATTCAATATTTTTGATTCCTGCTGTACCTAAAGCCCAAAATTTAGTGTTTCCTTCGTTTGACGAAATTATAGTCTTTTGCAGCTCGGCATTTAAATTTATAGTAGATAGCAGAGCGATTTTGTTATCATATATTCTCAATTCTCCGTTAGTGCATTGCAGCAAGAAATTGTTTCCGGCAGGTTGCATTGATTTTGATGCGCCGCCATATAGCGTTGCAGTCGATAATTCACCGGTATCACTAAACGAGCCACTAAAGCACCAGCCGGTGTAGAACATAAAATCTTTATCGTTCACAGCAACAATTTTATTAATTCCTGTAGTAGCAAACGAATTGAAATCGCTTAAAGCATTATAACGTTTTGACAGGTCGCCCCAGAACAATTTAGCGCCGTTAGCTAATACTAATCGTTCGCCCACCACCGAAACAGCCGTTATAGGGGAGTAGAATAGTCGCGATTCGGCAACTTCGTGTTTTACATCGTTCAGAATAACATATCCAAAGTCGGTAGCAACATATACTCTGTCGTCCTTGAACGCCACTCCATTAATAGTCTTTGAAGATGCAAGAATAACGTCTTTAATATCAGGCAGATTTATAATATCTCCATTATCGTAAAAGAAATCGATATTAGAATTGTTGTATACAACAAGCAGATATTTCTTGGTATAGTTATAATGAATCGACTTAACTAGAATATCAGATAATTTATTGCGCTTTGTATATCCTATACTTTCCTGAGTAGTCTTATCGTAGCAGAATAAATTGTTTGATGCCAGATAATACACATGGTCTTTAGTGTCAATAATATCGGTAATTTCGCTACCGAATATTGAGTGTATTTTCCAATCTCCGACGGCTATTTGAGCCTTCAAAGCAATAGGGAGAAGGAAAAGTATTAATAATAATAGTTTTTTTATCATATCGTTTTGCTATATTTTCCGCACAAATGTAACGAAAAAAAATTTCACTTTAACAATATAACGTAATTAATTGGTTGTTAATTGTGTTTATCCTATTATTGTTTGAAGAAAATCTATAAGTTTTTTTGTAGCCAGACCACGATGGCTGATTTCATTTTTCTCACTTGAATTCATTTCGGCAAAACTTTTGTTGTAGCCTTCGGGTAAAAATACCGAATCATATCCAAAACCACCGTCTCCGCGTCGCTCGTGGAGAATGGTGCCTTTTATTTCGCCATTGAAAAAATAGACTTTTTGCTCAATGATTAATGTGAACACAGTTACAAAACGTGCATTCCGGTTTTGACAATCGCCCATCAAGATTAATAGCTTGTCGATGTTTTTTTCACTATTGCAGTCTTTCCCTGCATAGCGAGCCGAATACACTCCCGGCGCCCCATCTAGAGCATTAACTTCAAGTCCACTATCGTCGGCAAAGCAATCGTAGCCATAATTATCTTTGATAAAACGGGCTTTAATAAGAGCATTTTCTTTGAATGTGCTTCCATCTTCTACTATTTCATCTCGACAGTTAATGTCTTCAAGACTTAATATCTTAAATTTATCACCAACAATCTCACGAAGTTCTTTGAGTTTATTGATGTTATTTGTTGCAAAAACAATTTCTCTTATCATTATCCTTTTTTATAGTCTATACTTTTTACCAGCTCCAACAAGTATGTGTTCACTATTTTTCACAAGCCTTGCACTTTTTAGCAAAGATAACAACTTAAATCAAATTAAAAAATATTTTATGATAATAGAATTAATAAAATGTCGTAAAATACCGATGGCGCTATATTATTTTAAATATAGCGCCATCAGCTATTTATTTACCTCTTATTTTACAGCAATTTTAGTTGCTTTATCGTTAATTTTTACGATATATACGCCTGTTCCAACTTTTGCTTTTGTGCTGTTCTTTGAAACTAAAGCACCGTTTAAGTCGTATATTGTAACTTCGGAAGGAGCAGCTCCGGTAACTATTATAGTCCCATTGTCGGCAGTTACTTTGAATGTCTCGGCTGTGGCGGCTTCGGCGCTCGATGTGGTATCAAAATATATTGATGCTTTGCTTTCGAGAGGAATGAAAGTGATTAGTTTGCACTCGGCATTGTCGGCAAGAGTCATTCCTTGACCGTTATAGTATATTTCGTTATCAGCATTCAGCACTACATCAGCGTCGCCTTTACCATAGTTGTATACGCCCCACGAGTCGTCGCCTATCTTAAATTCGCCGGTTGGAGTCATATTTCTAAGGGTGTAATGTCCTTCGCCTTCGTCGGTAAATTCCCATTCAGGAAGAGTCTCCCATTCATTTATCACGCCACGAATGAATATTCCCGAAGTAGTCTTTGTGCCTTCAATGAGTAGAGAAGGGGCATCACCAAGTATCAAAGTGATTTTAGCGCATTGATATGTTGCATCAAGACACATATTTACATTATCGGTTGTGGCAAGATTATAAGTTTCGCCCACCGTTGCACGATAATTGTCTTTTGCACCGCCTAGAGTGAGTTTAGCCCAATCGAATTTAGCTACCTTGAAGAATCCTTGAAGTTTTACATTTTCGAGGACGTACTCTGTATCGCTGTTCTTTACAAATTCGTAAGTGGGCAGTGCATTCCACCCGGTGATGTCTCCGCGAAGGAATATTCCTGATCCTTCAGTTTCTGTGTAGCATTTCACTGTGAGTGCGGCAAAGTCGACTTCGACAATATATGTACCCGAAGCGGCAATTTTCCATGAAGCATCTCGAGCTTTTTCCATAGCTTGAGCTACACCGATAGGCATTGTTGTGCCACCGGTAGCAGTAGGAGAATAACGATAGTTACCATTAAATTCGTTCCATTGATTGGCAGTCGTTGTGAGCTGTGTGGCAATACAGAACCAGCCTGTAATTGTAACTTCGCCTCGATAGAGAGTAGATGATCCGTCGACCGGATTAAGTTCGACACCTACATTGGTATTCCAACCTCCACCAACAACGTCGCCAACAACAAAACATCCGGCATTGATGTTTAGCAGACAAGTTGCCATCAAAGCCATTAATAGAATAGTGAATCTTTTCATAAAAATGTTTTTAATAAATAGATATGGTTAATAAAATTTTCTCCAGACGCACAAATGTACAGCTAATTATCTAAAGAATAAAATAATAGAGTGCTTTTTTAAAAAATGAAGATGCGCTTTTTCACAAAAGCACATCTCCCTCATAACCAAAATTCAAGTATATATATTCTTGCTTGTCAGAAAAATCTATTTAATGGGAATTGAATATTAGCCTAAGCTGATTTCATTATTGTTAACTCTCTCTTTATATCACTCCAAAACTAAAAATACTTTTAACTCTATGATTTGAGTAAAGATAGCTATTAACTGCTTCAATTTCCTTTACAAAGATATGATAAAAAATATGACTTTGACAATTTAATATGCTAAAAATAACTTAACAATTATTAATTTAACATCAGTTACTTATTCATTATCAAACCAACGCCATGCAAGATTGTGCCTGTGGGCATTGTCCCGGTTATTTCTATTCGGTAAACTTTTCGCGGAGCTGAGAGCAGAGGAATAATCAGAGGCGAATTAAGCGAGCCTGAAATGGAAGTCTGCGACAATATCTCGCCGTGGCAGCTGTCGCCCACTTCACCATATAAAGTGAGCTGTAAATCGAGGTTATCGCCATATATATTCCACTCTGTTGCGTTTATGGTTCCCGGTAAAGCAAAAGGATGTGAGAGGAATTTTACGGTACATTGGTCGATAGATTCCTCGTTGTATAAGTCGATAATTTCTCGGTTGATAGTATATCCATACATCGAAAGTTCGCCCGAACGTACAATCTTTAGAAGTTTTTCGTGTGTGGAGTTATAGTGTCCGTTCGGTGTTATGGCAGTCAAAGAGCAATCGTTATCGAGGCATAAAAGTTCGCCAAATGTGTCATTCCATACGATTTGGCGATAATTATCACATTCAGTTATTTTGGTTGCTTTTGTCGACGAGAGAGCGTATATTGCGCCATTAGATAGGAAAAAGACCCCGTCGGGAGTCTGCGCTATGTGTTTTGAGCAGACCACAATTCTAGAGTCGATACGGCGAATTAATCTTGTGCCAGAATCAGCCGACATTGCAAATATCCCTTGTGTAGTGAAAATATATATAGGATATTTGTTGAATAGATTTGCCGATACTTGACGCATGGCAAAAGCCACTCCTCGAATATCGCTGTCGCCAATTACAGCCGCACTTGATAAAGCCAGCGGGTTATTTGCCACAGAAATTAATAGCTGATTGTGAGTAGAGCAGGTTATATTGTCGGTTTCCGGTATATGAAACACACCTTCAGTATCAATCGGAGGCAACTGAGGTAGGAGAGTTGGCTTTACGCAATAGGCAAATTCTCCGCTTTCATTAGCTTTTAGCGAGTTTTCGTAACAAGCGACCAGTCCCATCGAGGAGATTTTAATTTTCACTTTCACGGCTTCGGGAAAAGGGAAAGCCATAAGAGCATTAAGCATCATCGGGGTTGTCGGCGAATAATAACTGTCGACAAGACGACGCTCTCCATCTTGCGAACGGAGAGTAAGTTCGGTGTAAATATTGCACGGATAGTTACTAAAATCGGAATGAGACGATTGGAATATGTTCCAACGATTTACATATTGTGCGCTTCCACCACCTCGATACAATTGTCCCGAGTGAGAAATTGCAGTGGCAGGTTTCATTTCACTAGAAATATTACGGCACACAGTTGCCAGATCGTCAGCCCCTGCAATATCGGAATATATCTCGTAACGGTAGGTGATAGCCGTATTTGGCGATAGATATCCGCCGGTAGTGTCGGCGCATTTCGACAGTCCAACGCCTTGAGCATTCAGCTCTCGAAGTGATTTAAGGTCGGTAATGCGAGTCAGTAATTTCCATTTAGAGCTGTTTGCCAATCGTTCGCCCAGCGCAAGAGAATTAAGCGAAGAAAGCGAGATTTCTAATAGATTTTTTCGTGTTCCTTGCGATGTAGTAACAAAACGATAATTAATATTTGAAGTGTTTACGGGGTCGGACGTATCGGCATAAAAGACATCGATCGACTTTATGAGATTATCCCATTCTATTGAGCAGCCACTCTTCACCGTGAGAGCTACGCCATAAGATTTAATTGCCAGAGAAGAGCTGTCTAGTGCTGTCAAAGTAGAATTAGATTCCATTTCAACCTTTGACGCCCCTTGAATACCATTTCCCACAATTACGGGAGCCGAAACCCATAGTAGCGAATTATCCCAAAGTCGTACGGCGTAACGTGCAATGATAGGTTGCACGAATCGCCCTTGACGATTTAGTTGAGATGTAGTATTGTTATAAGTATTTGCTAAGTTTGTGCGCAGGGCTTTTTCATCGGTCGAATTAAGTGGTGCTTGCCATTGCGTATATGTTCCGTTGAAAGCATAAGCATCAATTGTAGCGTAGGTGGTGCTGCTTTCTCCGGCAGAGATGATAATATCGGGAATTGCTTTGTTTATGTCGATTGCTGTATATTTGCCGTTGCTGAAATGCAAATATATACTTCCTTTGCCGGTTGAAAGCACTACAAATCTATCTAGCAAGACACTCGACAATATTTCACTTTCTATATTGCATATTTTGGTGTCGATGATTTTAAAATTGTCGCCGTCTTTCTCGCCAAATAGCATTAAAGTATTATTGCGATGTGTGATAAAATAGTCTTTATCATTGCGATGGTCTACGATTACAAGGCTGTCGCCAGCCGGAAGTTCTATTATTCTTCTATTTTTTCCTATTACAGTCAGCCCTCCATCGCATTCTCTTAAGCCTTGAGCTTCTTCGGCGACGCCAATGTCGCCATGTCGGTTGTTATAGCGTTGTTGTGCCGCTTGCAAAATAATGTGATTTGTTTTTCTCATTTTTTTTGCATCAAATTTATTACATATTTTTTCTCAATATCTGCGAAAAAATACCTTCGCTATATTATATATTGTAGAATGTAGAATTCGGAATGTGGAATGTAGAATTCGGAAGGTGGAATGTAGAATTCGGTTCTTAGATGTGGGCGAGGTGGCACCCGCTTCGGGGTGCTGTATCATGGTTATAGATACTCCTAGGGCTTAAAAGCCCTAGGTTATGAATGGTGTTGCCACGCTGTGGCAATGTATGGGATTCTGTGGGACTTGGTGTGCGGGTTAGAATGTGGTGGCGTGTGGTGCGTTTTGGTATTTGCGAGGTAACAGTGGATTTGTGACTGTCAAGTGTCTTTCTATATATTTTGCTATTATTTGTGTAATAAAAAAGATTAACCGGTAAGAGCTAATCTTTATTTATTATTTCTGTGAATTTTACGTCTGTAATTCTGTCGTCTTTGTAGCTTTCGTTATCGTTAACGGCTTCTACTTCTCGTTCGGTTTTTACTTCTTCAAAATCGACATATTCTCCTTCGCTACTCGAAAATATTTTGCTGCGACGTTGTGTGCTTCTTGTGTGCTGAGATTGAGTTTCAGCGTTGCTAAATGGATTAGCTTGTTGTGAAAAATCGGAAAATTGTTTTTTGAATTGCCTTGAAGCACCCCATATTTTTATCAGCAATTTCGCAATAGGAAAAAGGACAAAAAAGATAAATAGTAGAAATAAAAATGACAGAATACCCATATCTAAAAGCGATTTTAAAAATTTATGTTCGCTACTACATCAAATACAAACATCGTGCCTAATTATTTCGACACGAATTTTCAAGATGGATTGCGTCGGCTGAATATAGATAATACGATGTATAGCATTATTGTCCATGTAAGCCCTGATACTTGATAAGACACTATGAATAGCACAGCTCCAAGCAGTAGGAAATAACGGATTATGTTTTCTCCGAACGATAAATTTTTAAATTTTAGAGAGAACATTCTTAGTCGGCTCACCATAAGATATGAGAAAATTACTATAAGTGCTAAAACTGCGATATTGCCTATATAGGCATATTTGTGCATCCATGCGCACAAACCTATCCAAAATAGGGCGTTTGCCGGCACGGGAAGACCGATAAATGATGTTGTCTGTCGGTCGTCGATATTAAATTTTGCTAGTCTTATTGCTGCAAATACTGCTATAAGTAATGCAAAATAAGGCAGAATGCTGCCCGGCTCGTTGAAGCTTTGCATTGTGTTGTATATCAAAAGCGATGGTGCCAAGCCAAAACTTATCAAGTCGGCTAACGAATCCAGCTCTTTTCCTAGCGCAGAATATGCGTGTAGCAAGCGTGCTGCTAATCCGTCGCAGAAGTCGAATATTGCAGCAAGACCGATAAACATAAATGCAAGTTCATAACCTTTAAAGGCACCAAAATTTCCATCACAATTAAATGAAAATATCACTGCCATACCACCCGAAAGCAGGTTTAAGCAGGTTATTGAGTTCGGTATATTATTCTTTATTAGATGTAATAATTTCATTGTGTATTCTTTCTTTATTTTAACTTGGCGATCTCTGTAATACCTCCGATTGTCAAATCTCCGATTTTTACTTTGACCTCGGCATCTAATGGTAGATAAATATCTACTCTAGAACCAAATTTTATAAATCCTAAATGCTCATCTATGTGAGCGTCTTCACCTTCTTGGGCATATGTTACTATGCGTCGAGCAACAGCTCCTGCTACTTGACGTATTACTAACTTCTGTCCGTTTTCGGCTTCTATTGCTATTGTTGAACGTTCGTTTTCGGTGCTTGATTTAGGTAGATATGCAGCCATAAAGCGACCTGAATGATGCTTTACGTATAGTATTTTACCATTGATTGGAAACCAATTGGCGTGTACATTAAATACCGACATAAATACCGATAATTGTATAGCCTTGCTGTGAAGAAATTCATCTTCATACACTTCTTCAAGAGCTACTACCTTGCCATCGACGCTAGATACGACTGCTTTATGCATATTTCCTTTAAAATGCCGACGTGGCGAACGGAAAAAGTTCACTACCAGCAAAAAGAAAATTGCAGAAATAACTAAGAAAGTTATTGGAATTTCTAACGGACGAATAAATATATAAGCCGGTGCATTAATCACCACTAATATAAATAAAAGCCCGAAGATTATGTTAAGCCCTTCTCTATGTATTTTAACTTTCATATATCTAAATAAATTAATTGCAAAGTTAATGGTTTTTTAAAAATCCACAAACATATATTGTATATATCTTCATTTATAGTGAAAAAACTATTATTAATCTAAGATAATTATTTAATGATTGGGTAAATTCCGTTATCTTTGTGCTTAACTAATTGATGTAACGATGAATAAAAGAACATTCACTCAGCGTGATTACATCAAAGCCAATAGGCGAGCTTCTCGCTTGGCAGAGATTGAGGATCACATGCACCCGGTAAATATTGCAAGGGTACACAAGTCGAAAAAGGTTTATGACCGCAAGCGTGATAAGGCAGAGATGAAAAAGGCTCTGCCTTATTTGTTTTTAGTGGGCTTGTGCTGAGGGTTGCATCTAAATTTGGGTCAGTAACACATAAATAGCGAGAAAAATGGCAATAAAACTTTATAATTCTTTCCAATATTTGAAAGATTGGAAAGAATTGTTATATTTGCATTTATAATTAATTGATATTCTTATGGAAAGAGCACCTGAAATAACAGAAGCAAATCTTTTAGAAACATTTGCAAATTTGTCTAATTTATCAGATGAATTAATTTCGTTAATCACAAAGATTAATGAAGATTATGAATTTTGGGATACTGTAAAATACAAAAAAGTCCCGGATAATTATTCAAACGAAGATTTGTGGCGTGCAGTTCTTGTCGATCGCTTGAAGACGAATATCAAAGTTTGGGATAAGTATAATATTCATTTCGGACTAACCAACAAGATGCAACGACAGTGTCATGATTTTGATATGAATTTTGGAGGCTCGTGGGCGACAGATTCAATTATTTCGAGCGATGACAATGATCGATATCTTATAAGTTCATTAATGGAGGAAGCGATCTCATCGAGTCAGATGGAGGGAGCGTCGACTACCAGAAGGGTGGCTAAGGATATGTTGCGTAAGAAAATTGCACCTAAGGATAGGTCGCAAAGAATGATTTTTAATAATTATCAAACTATTCAATTTATTGTATCTAATAAAGATAAACCTTTGACGGTAGGGTTATTGCAGCATATTCATCGATTAATGACCGATAATACACTGGAGAATAGCGAAGATTCAGGACGTTTTCGCCAAAATGATGATGTGGTGGTTGAAAACAGCATTACTCACGAAGTGGTACACACTCCGCCTTCGTACCGAGATATTCCCCAATTTATTATAGATTTATGCGATTTTTTCAATTCCGATAAAGCCAAAAAGTTTGTACATCCGATTATAAGAGGAATTGTCATTCATTTTATGGTGGCATATATGCACCCATTTGTTGATGGAAACGGACGCACAGCAAGAGCATTATTCTATTGGTATCTGCTAAAACAAGGTTATTGGCTAACTGAGTACCTTTCGATATCAAGAATTATTTATAAGTCGAAAAATTCGTACGAGAAATCGTTTTTATATGCCGAGTCGGACAAAAATGATATTGGCTATTTTATTGCATACAATCTTAGAACATTAGAGTTGGCTTTTAAAGATTTGCAAATCTATATTAAACGTAAGACAGAAGCTAAACAGGTGGCTAACAGTTTTTTGAGAATTGGTAACATTAATGAGCGTCAAGCCGAAATTATTAAGATATACTATGAAAATTCTAAAGAAATGCTGACTGTAAAAGATTTTGAGATTCGTTTCGCCGTTACTCCGACAACAGCCAAAAGTGATATTGTAGGACTTCTTAAGATTGGTGCGTTGGAAGAAATATCTCTAAATAAGGTAAAGAAAGGATATATAAAGGGTTGTAAACTTGATGAGATTATCAAAAATGCTTTATAATTCTTTCCAATATTTGAAAGATTGGAAAGGATTGCTGTGTCGTTGCTTTAAAATTTTGGCAGAAGGGGAAAAAGAGTGTGTGCATTTTTGTTTGTAGCACATTCTACCTCGGCAAGAGAAAGCCCCAGTATTTCGGCGATTTTGTTGGCTATATTTACCACAAAGGCACTTTCGTTTCGCTTTCCGCGATTAGGCACGGGTGCAAGATAAGGAGAATCGGTCTCAAGCAGTATTCTGTCGATTCCCACTTTGCGCACCATCTCATCGAGTTTTGCGTTTTTAAAAGTAACGATACCATTAATTCCGAAGTAGAAATCGCCATATTTTCTCAATGTTTCCACTTGTTCGGCTGTTCCCGTAAAACTGTGAAACACCATCTGAGGCAGAGGAAACATACAGCGGTCGAATACTTGTAGAATTTCTTTGAAAGCCTCGCGGCAATGAATGATTACCGGCAGTTTCTGTTGTGCCGCCACTTCGAGTTGCTGTTCAAGCGCAATACGTTGCTCTATTTCGTAAGTTCTGTCCCAATATAAGTCCATACCAATTTCGCCCACAGCAATGTAATCGCCTTTAATAATTTCTTGCATAGTCTGCGACAGTAGCGATTGGAAATAATTGTCGATCGAAGTAGGGTGCAATCCCATAGCCATAGATGTAAATTGAGGATAGTCTTCGTGTAATTCGTGCATGGCATCAAATGTGTCGAAGTCAACGTTAGGCAGAATGATGTGTTCCACTCCGGCGTTGATTGCACGATTAATTACTTCGTTTCTATCGTCGTTAAATTCCTCAAGATAGATATGGGTGTGGGTATCAATCATTTTATTTATTGCGGTTCATCAGCTTTTTAGCAAAAGCAGTAAATAATTCTTTCTCAACACCTTTCATTTTAGTATCGTTGAGTGCGAGAATTGCTTTATCGAAATATTTTTGAATCTCATCGTTGCATTTTTGTGGAATTGAAAGGCTGTTATATATAGCTTTAACTCCTTCAATTTTTTCATTTCGGTGAGTGGAGGCATCAAGAGCAAGAAGTCGGTTCAGCTCATTGCGTTGTTTGTTGTCGGCGTCGGCAAATGCGCTGATTAGCATAAACGTGTGTTTGGCGTTCACTATGTCGCCGCCAATTTCTTTACCGAAAGTTTCTTCGTTGCCATATACATCAAGATAATCGTCTTGCAACTGAAACGCCAAGCCTAGATTTACTCCATAATTATAAATAGCATCTTGCACTTTATTTGAAGCCGAAGCAAGAATGGCACCAATGCGGCAAGCGCAACCAAACAGCACAGAAGTCTTAAGCCTGATCATGTTAAGATACTCATCGACGGTAACATTTTCTTTCGATTCGTAGTCGACATCATATTGTTGCCCTTCATATATTTCTATGGCCGTCTTATTGAATAAGTCGAGCGTTGGTTTCAATTTAGCCGGGTCGATAATGGTTGTTATATATTGAGTTGCAAGAGTAAGCATTGCATCGCCGCTTAGAATTGCCGTATTTTCGTTCCAGCGGCAGTGCACAGTAGGCATACCGCGACGTTTGTCGGCTTTATCCATCACGTCGTCGTGAAGCAGGGTGAAATTGTGGAATAATTCAAGTCCGACGGCACTATTCACGGCAAAAGCAGAATTACCGCCGAGAGCATCGCAACACATCATAAGCAATACCGGACGAAGGCGTTTGCCACCAAATGACATAGTGTACTCGATAGGCTCATATAGACCCTTGGGATTTTTAGCTAACGGGATATTCTTAATGGCGTCGTTTATGATTTTGATGTATTCTTCAACTTTTAGCATAGCAATTTTATTATTTATTATTTGTTCAATGAGTCATTAAATTTATCGAGAAGTTGCTCATCGTTTTTGTATATGTTTCTTATTTCGGTAATCAAGCTGTCCGATTGATTGTAGCATGAATCGCGACTAATGGCAATGGCGAGATAAGAAGGAGCGCTCACTGCTGTGTATAGCTTGGCGCGCGTCGCAGTGTCCATTTTTCGTATATAGTCTTCAATCGATTTTTCCATTTCACCAATAGAAGAAGTTTCGCCGGTCTTCATATATAAGAACCTAGCCACTAGAATTTCATTCATCGATTTGGCGCAACGTTGTTCGACTGTGAGGTTTTTATCTTGTGCATATTGCGAAATTAAGTCGACAATGTGAATGCCTACTTTAATAGGATTATATATCGTTATGTATGCGGCAATGCGAATTGTGTCGCATTTGTTGTCAATATTCTTGACTATGTAATTGTCGAGAGCTTCGCTTAGTTTCGGGTCGATGGCAAGAAGGCTGTCGGCGTATGTATTATAATCCTCGATTACCGAAGGGAAAGAGGCAAAGTCGGTAGCTTGCAGATTTTCTATTTTATTGACAATTTCTTTACCCTCAGTAGGAGAGGCTTGGCTGCACGCTCCGAAACCTATAATTACAATACAGGCTAAAGCTGTTCTAAAGTAGAATTTTTGCAAGTGAGTCATTGTGAGCCTTTATATAATCTTCAAAAACCTTTTCATATTCTTGAGCGGCAATGGTATCGCCTTTCAAGATATACTCGCTCCCTTGAGAGCGTGCATCAAGAATAATTCGCTGAATCGTCATTTCGTCGGAATTGCAGTTATTAATTAATAACGTAGCTACTTCAATAGCTTGTGAGGCTGCCTTTTCTTTCTCAGAATTATCACTACACGATGTAGAAAGAGATAGGCTTGCTAAAAAAGTACAAGCTAATATTATATTTCGTATCATCTTAATTCTTATTTTCTATTTATTTATATAATAAACGAAGATTTGTAAATATTATAGTGCAAATATAATGTTTACAAACCATATTTTTGGGATATTAGC
The DNA here is from genome assembly GCA_028689665.1 of Muribaculaceae bacterium. Classification (GTDB taxonomy): domain Bacteria; phylum Bacteroidota; class Bacteroidia; order Bacteroidales; family Muribaculaceae; genus JAQVCR01. The sequence continues at coordinate 332 of JAQVCR010000033.1, read as the reverse complement.
ATAAAATAAAAATTTCTATTTATAAAAAAGCAAGCAGAGTGTAAACATATTGATACATTCTGCTTGTTTATCTTCTCGATAAGTAAATTGTTGAGGCGTGTTGTCGGCTATTGTTACCTTTTTGCCTTTATTTTAATCGCACGATTGATGAAATATCTATCGGCAAATTTGCTTATTAGGTAGATACCGCATATTATGGCAATATCCGGGAGTTTGACACTTTTAGCTGAAAATAAACTGTAAATAATTGACATTTAATTTGGTAGTGTCAATTTTTTGTTATATATTTGTAGCTATATATGGTTATATTATGAAACTTACTTTAATTAAAT
>JAQVCR010000007.1:35892-81494 GCA_028689665.1 Muribaculaceae bacterium | reverse complement strand
TGCATAAAGGTTGTACATACGATGGTTTGAACTTAATGTTTTAATCACCACTAAGTTACTAAAAATCAGCGACATGTACAACTTTTTACTCATATTTATCAACTTAAATTAATTCCGCCAACGGGTAACTGGTAAGAATTTACCAGCATGCCATCCAGCGATTACATAAGCACCAGTCTCTTTAACAAGGTCTTTACCTTGAATATTACTTGACATTTGACCAAATTCTGCACGTAAATCAAGACCTTTAGGATTATTATACCATGCACCAACTACGTAACGAGTCATTGGGTTGTATGTATCAGGAGATTTTGTGTCTTTTCCTGTATATTCACCCCAGTTAAATGTACCTTTTACATTGAAATTTTTAAAAGGACGTACTGTTGCACTCAAATAAATGTCTTTAGATTTGTTTGTGTCATCTTTACAAGGAAGAGAACCGTTTGTCAAAGCCACATCATAATGTAAGTATTTGAAACCTTTTCCAGAATCAAATGCATCTCCCATTACCATAATACCAAGATCACGACCATAATCTACAAAATTATATTCGTAAGGATTACGACAAGCGATACGATATACGATGTTTGAGAAATCTACTGTTTCCAAAGTGGCTGGAGAAATATCATAATTCTCATAACCAAGTGGGGTATAGAATTGACCTACACGTACTTTAAATTCTGGCATAATTTTCCATGTTGCAAAAGCATCCATTACTTGAATGTTCTTTTGACCATTTCCGTTTGTAGAGCCTGCGATGCCATTAAAAGCTTCAATTTGCAATCTAAAATCTACCTTTTCACCTACTTTACCATCTAATATTAAACGTAGACGTTTTGCTTGAAATGAACTTGTACTTTTAGCATCATTCGATGTATAATTCCAACCAGATTGTAAATAACCTGAAACTTTAGGAAGTTTTTCTAAAATCTTTTCCCAAGTTGTTTTCTCTGTTTGAGCTTGTTGAGGTTCTGCTGCTGGCTCTGGGGTTGGCTCAGCATAAGCAATTGTTGGTATCAACATTGCACTGCCTAATAATAAGGCATAAAATTTTCTCATTTTCATTGTAATAAAATTTAATTAATAATTAGGATTAGGATTATTTTTAATTAATAGCTTTCCAAATTCTTCTATATTTAATGCCGTTATTGGTGGCTGTGGATTAGAATTCATGGCTGTTTCTAAGGTTGTTTCACCTGATAAAACCAAAACACCTAATGCTCCGGCATTTTGAGCGGTCTTTACATCGGTATATATTCTATCTCCACACATCGCTATCTCATCGGCTTGCAAATGATAACGTTCTTGTATTACTGTTAACATTCCCGGATTCGGCTTTCCTATCACAATATCAGGAATACGACCAGTTGCATACTCTATCGCTTTACATATCGAACCACAATCTACGAGGATAACTTGCTGATCAGTTGGGCAGACTCTGTCAGGATTAGTTGCAATATAGGGTAAGCCTTGAGAAGCCCACCATGCTGCTCTACATAATCTTTTATATTCAAGAGTCGTATCAAAAGCTACTACTAATAAATGAGGTACATCATTAGCATCATCTGTAGTAATTTCAAATCCCGATGCCTCAAATTCAGCGATCATACTAGGAGTACCTAATACAAAAAGTCTCTTTGCCTCCGGATGATGGATCTTTATATAATCAATTGTTGATACAGCACTTGTATTCATTTCTTCTCGTGTAGCATCGATACCCATATTTCGGAGTTTTTTCAAATAGTCTTCTACACTCTTTGTCGGATTATTGGTAAGAAATGAATAACCAATCCCATTATCCTTTAGCTTCTTAAGAAACGATAATGTATATGGAAATAATGTTGACCCCAAATATATAGTTCCGTCCATATCAAGAGCTACATGTTTAATCTTTGCACATGCCTCTTTTAATTGAGCTTCACTCATTGGGGAATAATATTTATCAAAATCTTTCATCGGTTCTTTATTACTCTGCATTATCGTAATTAATTTTTGAAGCTCTCTCATATCCATCGCGTGGGGCTTTCCACATACTTATAAGTACGAACATTCCAACAACTGCGACTATTATTATAGTTTCAAACACTGTTGTCCAACCAAATGAATCGGCTACATAACCAACTAACAGACCAGATAGACCGGCTCCAAGATAGCCTAATATTCCAGCGATTCCATTTGCACGTGCTGAGGCCTCTTTTGTAGCCTGATTTCCTAGCTCTATTCCAATCAATGCTTGTGGTCCGTAGATAAAGAATCCTGCGCCAATTAATACAAGGGCTGTCGTTGTAAGACTTGCTTCATGAGGTAAAAAGCGAAATATTGTCATAAATATTGCGGCTCCAAGCATACAAACTACACACATTCTATGTCCTTTACCTTTAAAAAATCTATCTGTTGCCCAACCTGCAAATAAAGTTCCTACTATTCCGGCAATTTCAAATGCGGCAACTGTCCATCCTGCACTCTTTATTGACAAACCTCGACTTTCTGTTAAGAATTTAGGTCCCCAATCAAGAACTCCCATACGTACTATATATACAAATAGATTAGCTATACAAAATGTCCAGACCCAGCGATTACGCCAAACCATTTCTAATTCAAATTTTTTACGGTTTTTTGTATTCCCGTCTCCTTTATAATTACCTAAACTTGTGCCTGGTAAATCAGGAAGTTTTGCATCTTTTGGTTCATCTCTTAGACCGATAGAAACAAATATTGCTCCGGCTACTGCTAGACAAGCAGGAATCCAAAAGCACCATTTCCATGCTCCGATATGTTGTGAATATGTAAGTGCTTGCTCTGCAGCATTTACAATACCATTATTAGATAGGTTATCTGTAATTCTTTGAACCACTTCTGGATTTTCAACCATATTTGTACCCATTGTACCCATTATATAACCACAAACAACTACTGCTAGTGCGGCACCTATTGAGTGAGAACAATTCCAAATCGACATTTTGGTCGCTAATTCTGAAGGGTGAATCCAATGTGGTAGTATTCGTGCGCATGGAGGATAACCCATTCCTTGAAAATATTGGTTTAAAATTATCACTATACCCATTACCAAAATTAAAGTTTCTACCATCTTAGGACCATTCTCTACTCCTGTAAGAAAAGCACTTAAGTCGGTACTAAATCCAAAAGCAAAATTTGCGAATGCGCATAATAGCAAGCCTACTGTCATCACTATACGACCTTTCACTCTATCAACTAAATAGCCATTTATAAATCTTGAAAAGCCATATACTAATGAGCTTATAAATATTATCCAGCCAAAACTCACATTAGATATACCATATTCTGCCGTTAGCCCCGGCATCGCCAGTGAGAAATTTTTACGAACAAAATAAAATAGAGCATAACCTATCATTGTTACCAAAATGGTACGCATCTGCCACGATAAAAATTTCTTTCTTTTTTCGCCAAGCGAATTATATACATCTGTTTTAGACATCTGTTTTATTTTTTAGATTTATTGTTTAATTTCAGGTCTTATTTTCTTTTTTCTACTAAATATTGTTCTTCTTTATAAGTAAATGCCATGAAGATTATCGACAATACACATGCTGCAAGCAATAATATAAATGTTCCGTCCCAGCCAAATGAGCTCTCGGCTACGTAACCGATTACTACGTTTGCTAGTATTGCTGTTCCGAAGAAATATCCGAAGAATCCGGTTAAGCCGGCTGCTGTTCCTGCTGCATTCTTTGGGGCTAAGTCGAGGGCTTGAACGCCAATTAGCATTACAGGACCATAGATAAAGAAGCCTATTGCGATTAACGACATCGTTACAATCATATAATTGTCGCTGAATTGCCAGTACATAAAGATGAATAATGCTACAAGTGCCATAAAGATTATTGTTGGTAGGGCTCTACGTCCGTGGAACACCTTATCACTTAACCAACCGCAAACTAGGGTTCCGGGTATTGCTGCAAATTCATATGCAAAATATGCCCAACCTGCTTGCTTAATATCATAGCCTTGCGATTCTTTTAAGAATGTTGGAGCCCAATCAAGACAGCCGTAACGTACCATGTATACAAATGCATTTGCTATTGCAATAAACCATAACATCTTGTTGTTAAGTACATATTTAAAGAAGATATCTTTTGCCGATAACACTTCTTCTTGTTTTGCACTATAATTTTTTGGATAATCGTTTCTCCATTTTTCAATCGAGCTCAAGCCACATGATTGTGGAGTGTCGCGAATTAATATGTAAGCTATCAATGCGATAAATAGAGCTACTGCTGCTGGGAAAATGTATGTTCCTATCAAGAAGTATTTTGCTGTGTCGGCACCATAGAACCATGAACCGAACCACATTGCGCCATACACTGCCATTGGACCTACTAATGCTCCTCCTACATTGTGTGCGCAATTCCATATCGACATCATCGTGCCGCGCTCTTTTATCGAGAACCAGTGTGTCATTACTCGACCACATGGAGGCCAACCCATTCCGTTAAACCAACCTACTAGGAAGTTTAACACTGCCATGATTACTATTGATGTTGTAGATGCGCCAAATAGCTCTACCGGCACTGCCATAAACATCATCGATAAGCCTGCTAATACAAGTCCGAGTGGCAAGAATACTCTTGCATTACTTCTATCGGATACACTACCCATAAGGAATTTAGATAGCGCATAAGCAACTGCATTTAATGATAATACGATACTTAACTCGCCTTTATCGAATCCGTAAGGACCTGCTGGGTCGGTTAAGAATGGCATTGCCATTGAGAAATTCTTACGCACAATATAAAATCCGGCATATCCTATGAATATACCCATAAAGACTTGCCAACGAAGGCTTTTATATTTGGCATCGGCTGCGACGCCGGTCTGTTCCGGTTTATATGTTGGTGGATTTAAAAAGTTGAACATGATATCAAATTGTTAAATATTATCTTAATTCTACGTTATTAAGTTTCATGGTTGCTTCCACATCGAGAGCATCGGCTAATACGCTTATTGGATTATCTACCTTCGCACTGGTCGACATTTCTATCTGCCATTTGCAAGTTTCGCAATCGGTTGCCACTAAGTCAACCTTAGCACTTTCGATCTGGTCAAACAGCGATTGTCCTATTTCTTGCGATGCTTGATAGTATTCTTTCTTGAAACCGTATGTTCCTGCTATTCCACAACATTGTGAATCCAAAGTTACAAAATCTACTCCGGGTATCATCTTAATTAGTGAGGTAGAATAGATTGCCCACCCAAGTTTTTCCATGTGGCACGGTGTGTGATAAGCTATGCGTGCTTTATAATCGCTCTTAAATGCTAATTTCACTTGATTTCGCTCTATTAGACGATAGATGAAGCGTGTTGCAAGCTCAATGCTCTCGCGTACGTCTTGATTGTTTATCCCTAATAAATGAGGATATTCATCGCGCATTGTAAAAATACAGGTTGACGAAGCTCCAATGACGGGCATACTGTTTACTATTACCGACTTTCTTATCGATTCTATATTTAGCTTTGCTTGACGTTTTGCTTGACCTATCAATCCATTTGAGATCAATGCAACACCGCAACATTTTTCTTTATCTAGTAGATGCACACCATATCCTATTGCATTGAGGAGCTTTACCATATCTTGTCCTAGCTTTGGATAGTTATAATTGATATAACAACCGTGGAAGAAACTTACATGATGTGGATAAGCGTCTTGATTTGCCTCTGCATGTTTCTTAAACCAGCTCACAAATTTCTGTGATGAGTATTTAGGAAATTGACGATGACTGTCGACTGCCAACACTTTATCCAGAACATATTTCACCGGCTTCATTCCTAGACTGAAATTCACAATCGGAGCAAAAGGACTTGCCATTGTACCTACAAAGTCGGTATTAGCAAGCATCATATCTCTCAATTTTGGCTTGCTCTTGCCATATTTTATGCGTGCCGACTGTATTATATCGCCTATTCTTACATTCGATGGGCATGCTACCTCACAACGCTTGCAATTTAAGCAATATTTCAACGCCTCGTCGTAAAAAGATGGTGTCTTTAAGCGTAATCGCTCGCCATCCGGACCTGCTTGTTTAGGTCCCGGATAATCGGGATTAACTGCTACTACCGGGCAATACACTGTACATACCGTACATTTTATGCACTGCTCAAAGTTGTTTTCGCTTATATTATATTGTTGCTTATCCATTGCTTTTTACTTTCCTTTCTTTAATATTTGCTCGGCAACGCTCATCGCTGTCAATATCGATACTCCTGCGCCACTCGACTCTTTTAAGGGGTCGTAGCCACATAATACTGATCCTATCGCATAAAGATTCTTTAAAGTGTTGCCTTTATATTTAGCATGGAATTGTTCATCTGTCTCAACTCCATATTCCATATATGGCTGCTTCTCAAATAGATCTTTATTATACCAATCGGCACGGTTTTCGCTCGACAAAACATCGAGATCAAACACAGGCTCTTCTATCTTGTTGGGGTGCGCTATCAAGCCGTGGCTGAAAAAGCTTCCCGATGCTAGTACAAAACTATTAGCCTCTAGTTGTATATCACCTTGATTTACAGTGCTTATCCCGGTTACTTTTGAATAAGAGATCTGTCCATCTTGTGCTGTATCTCCTAACAAATACACTCCGCCTAAGCGTTGGAAATAATTGCGCATCATTATTTGCAATCTTATTCCGGGCACCGATGGGGGTAATGTTGGTAACAGCATCATGGGCTTATCTAGTAGTGATTTGAATTCATTGGTGGTGTCGGGGTTAAACACGCCGAATACTGCCGGCAATATCACGGCTTCACAACCTGCACTCTCACTATTCACTAATTGTGCAAATCTTGCCAGAACTTCTTTATTATTTAGTACTTTGGCAATATTTGAAGAACGCATCTCTGTCGGATTTTTGCGTAGTCGCTCCATCTCGGGCATCATTATTGCCTTTATGGTGCAGTGTACACCCATCTTTTCAAATTCTGATGCGATGAATGTGGTGTGGAAATCTAAAAATCCGGCTATATTTACTATACATACATTTTGCCAGGGTAATTTACCGTCCGTACCTAGTGTACCTAGATTTTCGAGGGTTAGCCAAGTGAGTCGTTTCACTCCTACCGGGGTTATTCTATAATGATTTTTATCGGTATCTCCGACAAATTTTGCCCCCATGGTTTCAAAAAATTCCTTTGCTTCCTTTGCTAATCGCTCTACTGTTGATGCACCCAGCTTTGAATATGGGTGAGTGGCATCGAGCTTAGATATTGCTTCAATAGGATTGTGTATCTCGGTTTCACCATTATAGCCTAAAAGATCAAACGAGCCTGAAAAAAAGTGCAAAGCACTCTGTCCCGATGACACAATAGCACATCGACGTCCTTCTTCGGCTAGCTTTATTCCACAAGTGAGACCACTAAGCCCTCCTCCTATTATGACTGTATCAAATTTCATCTTTTTGAGATTCTTTTGTTTCTTGATTTGAACTTAATCCACACACACCCTCATATATCCATGAAGTGAATTGGCTCTCACAGAGAGTTTCGCCCCATGCGATTGGAAACATTCCTTTCCAACGTTCGTTGATAAAGTCGACCAAGTCGTTTTTTGCGCGCTCGGCACATTTATGTGAGTTTGACAATAGACCGGCTGCTCGGCATGCACATAGCTCTCCTTGACAAGTTCCCATTCCGACGCGTGTACGTCGACGTAGATTCACTAAATTATGCACGTGCAATTCATTTATTGCATATTCTACCTCGCCTACCGAAACTTCTTCACACTCACACACTAGTGAGTTGTCGTATTCATTCTTCGAGGCTATCTTTTCGGCCATCGATCCGTGGCGACCTTTAGCGGCCATCTGTCCGCCACTCTTGGGAGTTTCGGGGGTGGTTGTGTCGGCGCCTAGATCTGAACCGGGTAGACACTTCTCGGCTGTCTTGCATTGTTCTTTGTTGCCTATCTTGCGACAAGCCATATCGGTTGCCCACTCTGCCATTAGGCGGTAGGTCATCAATTTTCCTCCTGTAATTGTTATGAAGCCGGCTATTCCATCTCGGCTCTCGTGGTCAAGACACACTATACCTCGGCTTATACTGCGCCCAGATGGGTCGTTGTCGGCTGCTACTAACGGACGTACGCCGGCATAGGCTCGCAATATGCGTGTATTGGCTAATGTGGGAGATAACTTTACGCCTTCGCGTATAAGTACATCTACCTCATCGGCGGTTACACGCATATTGTCAACCTCTTCGTATGGTACACGACTCGATGTGGTTCCTATCAACGATATTGTATCCCCCGGCACTAATATGTCGGCATCGGCGGGCTTGCGACATCGATTTAGCACCATGTTGTTAACACGGTGTCCGAATATCAACAATGCGCCTTTTGCCGGAAACATATTTACACGAGCTCCAGCCATCTCGGCTATCTTGTGTCCCCAAATTCCACCGGCATTGATAGTTACTTCGGCAAAGTATTCCACTTCCATTCGAGCGTGCTTATCATACAGCTTGACTCCTATAACTCTGTCTTTATCCTTAACCAAACCTATAACTTCGTGATAAGTGAGCAAATCTGCTCCATGTAGACGGGCATCTATTGCATTTGCTGTCGTTAATCTGAAGGGATCAACCGACCCGTCGGGTACTCGCACTGCGCCTATAATATCAGGATTTACTGATGGCTCCAGACGGATAGCTTCCTTCGGATCTATTATATCGGCTCGTATGCCTGCCTTCAAACACGACGATACAAATGTCGACTGAAACGACAAATCATCTTCGGGTAATGTTACAAACAGCCCGTCGGTCTCTTCGACACAATGACGTGCGATCTTGCGTAGTATCATATTCTCTTTGATACATTCTCCTGCCGATTCTCCATCTGTAACAGCATAGCGGGCGCCACTATGTAGCAACCCGTGGTTTCGTCCGGTTGCACCTGCTGTAAAGTCTAGACGTTCAACAAGAAGAGTCTTCAACCCTCTCATCGAACAGTCGCGAGCAGTACCGGCACCGGTAATTCCACCGCCTATTATTATTACATCATATTTTTTATTCTCGATGCAGCTCATATCAGAACTTTATATTGTTATTGTCTTGTTATTCTTGGCCTAGAATTTGCTTATCATTGATTTATTTAAGGTATTTATCTTAACATAGAGATAAAGCAAAATCTTTTATGTTTCATTTCGCAACAAAAATAATCACTATTTATTTACGAACAAAACTTTTTCCACTTTTTTTTGAAAGTATTTTGCATTTTTTTTATTCGATATTATCCATATAGTACTTAATACTCTGATTCATTGCTATTTAACCCGTTTAATAAAATTCTTGTTTTTTTCTTATTTACCGACACTTTTCTATTTCGCATCAAACCATCACAGACACTCATTATAATTAAATATAAAATACGAAACCTAAAAATGCTTTATTTCGTTTTTTATGTTTCGTTTTTTTATATCTTTGCACAAACTTGGTTTTGAAACAAAACACAATTGACTATGACGAAAGAAGACAGACACGCTCTTATTTTAGAGATGCTTATCAAGCATAACTCAATACAGGTTACCGACCTTTCTGAAAAACTTAACGTTTCTTCGGTTACGATTAGAAAGGATTTAACCGAATTAGAGAAAGCGAATAAATTATATCGCAACCATGGTAGTGCAATTCTCATAAACCCATACATTAATAATAGAAATGTAAATGAGAAAGAAAAACTTGCAACTGAGGAGAAACGTATTATCGGACACTATGCTGCACAAATGATTACTCCTGCCGACTCTATACTTATTGCATCGGGTACTTCAATGCATGCGCTTGCTCGAAATATTAACCAAAATAATAAACTTACAGTTATAACCGCCTCTCTTCAAGTTTCGGAAATTCTTGCTCAGCACGAGAACATTGATATAATACAACTGGGAGGACTGCTTAGACACAGCAGTATGTCGGTAGTTGGAGATGCCGCCGAATCTATCCTTCACAATTTCTCTTGCAGCAAGCTGTATCTTGGGGTTGATGGCATCGACCTCGATTTTGGTATTACTACTACAAACTTTATGGAAGCTACTCTTAATCGTGTAATGATGCAGACAGCTCAAAAGACTATTGTTCTTGCCGACTCTACAAAATTTGGACGTCGGGGCTTTAGCAAAATTGCCGATATGGACGATGTGGATATTATTATTACCGACAGCCACGTTTCTAATTCTATCGCTAAACGAATCGAGGAGCTGGGCATAGAACTAATAATTGCTAAATAAATTATTAATAATTACTTATATGAATTTCCAGAAAATTTATCCTTACCTAATCACAATAATCGCTATTGTGCTTACGATCTCTCTTATCTTTACTTCTAAAAAAGAAGAACAAATAGAAACTAAAAATTACACTCTCGAATCTATCATGTCGCGCACAAGTATTCGCAGTTATAAAGAAGCCAAAATTTCTAGCGACACTATCGAAAGAATACTTAAAGCGGCGATGGCGGCTCCTACTGCTGTTAACCGTCAGCCGTGGGCTTTCGTGGTGGTCGACGACGTAAATATTCTTAAACAACTTGCCGACTCGTTGCCTAATGCTGGCATGGCGGCTAAAGCTCCGGTGGCTATTGTTGCCTGTGGTAATATGAACAAAGCTCTCGATGGTGTGGCTCGCGAATTTTGGGTGCAAGATGTATCGGCGGCTACCGAGAATATGCTTCTTGCCGCACATTCTTTGGGTCTTGGTGCTGTGTGGACCGGCGTATATCCTAATGTGGAGCGCACTAAGACGGTTCAAAATATTTTAAACTTACCGGAGAATCTTATCCCTCTTTGCGTTGTGCCAATGGGATTCCCTGCCGACTCGCCTCAACCTAAAGATAAATGGAAACCTGAAAACGTAATTTCAAATCGTTACACGGCTGCCGACTCTATCTAAATTTGTCTGACTATTGTTATCACCTATATATATATATAGAGAGAGAGAGAAACAATGTTGAAATAGCGAAGTCTGATCCACTTTTATTGTTGATCCGACTTCGTTTTTACTTTATATATCACCTCTATGCCGCTCGCTTGCTAGAATAGCGACATCTGTAGCGTATTATCTTCGTGCTTTCGCTGTTGCTCACCCGATTTTTCTTGTGCCGGCTCACTTTCGATTATTTGATTGCTGGTGGGTGGCGAAGGCCTCATCCAATTATCATTGTCGTGCGATATTGCCGAGATTATTGGTTGCGAAACGACTCCTATTTCTTCTGCTTCAAATTCTGAAATTATTGCATCTTTTATATCTTCTATGTTCTCCATCGCCGGCAGTGGAGCTTCGTAAATCTCCGATACTTCGGCTACAACATCTTTCTTTGTCGGTGTTGGCTGAGGAATCTCATTTTTCACATCTACCAATTCGGGGATAATTTCATCGTTGTCATCGAGCATTGTCATATCAAAGTTGTTTTCTATTTCGGGCTTCGCAACTACCTGCTTTTGTTGCTCTGCTTTTTTCAACTCTGCCTCATACATTGCCGATATTTCTTTCATCTTAAGTGAATATTTGCGATCGCGCTCATCTATGCTGAGTTTTAAGGCTGCTACTTCGTTTTTGAGAGTTTCGTTTTCCAGCTCTTTACCTTTTATTGTATTACTAAGTGCATTGATTTTGTCGTCTTTCTTCTTCTTCATCTCATCTACTTTCTCAAGCTGCTCTTGCACTTGCTGCACTATTTCAAGATTAGACAGATATTCGTTTAACTCCTCTTGCAAACTCTCATTTTCCGAATTTGCTATGCGCAATTTTTCTTTTAGCTCTTCGATCTGTGTATTGTCGACAGCAGCGACTTCTTTTGCTTTCAATGACACTTCTAACTCGCTCGCTTTTGTACGCATACTGTTAACCATCGCTACCGATATTTCAAGCTCTTTCTTCAAATCAGATACCGTAGCATTCTTCTGTGCCTCCATTTCTACTGCCGACGTCTGAAGCATATTTATATCTTCTTTCAGACTGGCTATTGCTACTTCGTTCTGCTCAATTGCTGTTTCTTTTTCGCAGTTTAGATTATCTATTGTCGCTTTTAGCTCGGCTATTGTTGATTTGAATTTTGATATTTCTTCTTCGTTGCTCGATGCTTCAGCTACTTTTGATAGTTCAAGCCTTAGCTTATTCAATTCGCCGGATAGTCGCTCGTTTTCGCGCTTGAAATATTCTATATCGTCCGATTTCACTTGTATTACCTTCAACCTATTGAGCAGACTCTTATTTTCCAACTCAAATTGCTCTTGCTCGGCTTCGGATTTCGACACTTGGCTTTCAAGATCATGAATTCGGTCGTTCAAAGCCCGACGCTGACGGTCGGAGCTTAATGCTAGATTTTTCTGCTCTTCGGCTTTGAGCTTCAGGGCTTTTAAGTTTTCGTTAAATTCATTTATCTGCTTTTCTACCGATAGCTTATATTCATTCCATTGACGACGCTCTTCGGCTAAGGTTTTTTCTTTGATTTCTTGGGCAAAGCTCTTAAACGATTCTCCCATAGCCTCGCATAGATATTTTTTCTGCGCACTCTCATCTATGCAACGACGCACAAACTCCGGTTGATTTGAATTTATAAGCTCTACAAGGCTCTGAAGAGCAGCATCGGGCATAATAATACTTTCATCATCTGTTGTGGCTTCCTCTGGTTCTGATATAGCTTTGATTTCTACTTGTTCCTCTTTCTTAAAAGGATTGATATAAGGAGTACGTTCAACAGTATCCTCAGAAAGATTATGGTCTTCCTCTGTATATTCATCTGCCGAGAAGCCGAAAGCTCTCTTTACACTTCTAAAAAAAGTCATATCGATATATGTCTGATTATATTATATATTGTTCACGGTTTTAATACTACTCCAAGCCCGGTCTTGCCATTTATACATACAGTAATTGGCGTATCGAAGGATATTATTCTTATATATTCACTCTCATATTCGGCTGCGCAGGAATTAAGAAAGTCGACATCATACACACTGCCATCGCCTCCCGAATTGTCGATTGTGAAATAACCGACACCAAACGAGGTGAGATTCTGAAAGAAATGGGTGCCTTGACTTGGCTCTATCCTATAACCGGGTATCGAGGCTTCTACTATTAATTTGGCACTCGATATATGTGGCCATTTTACCGGTATACCTAGTGCTGTGTCGCTCGATCCCCAACGGCCAGGACCTATAAGAATATAATTCTTTCCTTCTGCTGTAAAGTTACGATTTATTTTTTCAATTTCACGTGCTATTAGCGAATTATTTGACGAGGAGAATTTCTCGGGACGTACATACACTACTTTGGTTATATTTTCCATCATTCCATGCCCGAGTGCGGTATTGCTCTTAAGCATCAATTTATCGGCTTCCACATCGAGGAGTTTATCGTCGAGCATCTCTTTGCGATCAATCATTGGACGTATCTGCAACCAATATAGCTGTCCTTTAAAATTGCCTTCTTTATCTACCATTCCCGCAAATTCTATCTCTATCGGTCGACCCATTGCTTGCTGCCCGTTGGTGAGCATAAAGTCGACTATATCGGCGAGAGGATAGGCTTTATTTTGAAGCATATTATTAAAGGTTACTACTCGCCTGCCTTCACCGCTTTCGCCATCGCGAAGTATTTGGTCGATATGGTCGTAAGTAGAGACCAGATATTTTAAGGCACCTGTGCCGGCGAGGTCTTGAATACGTATCTTCTTTATGTTAAAGCCATCGTCGACACTGAATTTATCTTTTATCTCGCTCGAATCGAGCGCATAAAATCGCGTCTGAGTATCTCGTAACGCTAAGTCGAGCGTACTTGTCTGAAGCACACTCTCGGGGTGCTTGGGCGAAAAACGTAGCGAAAGACCGCCATCAACTATATATTTCCCTAGTCCGACGGCTATTTCGGCTACACCGTCTTCGGGCTGCTCGTGATTGATTGGATAATAATTTAGCGACCTGCCCACGCCCGAGAACGAGGGGAAATAAGCCCCATTATAGTCTTCGCCGATCACTTCTTGGATTATCACTGCCATCTTCTCTTGGTCAATCACATTGCTCGTGGCTGTCATATAGGCTTTGCTGTCTTCATAGAATACCGACGCATAAACGCTCTTTATTGCATTGCTTAGCATCTCGAGCATAACATATTTATCCTCTAGATGAGGTATCATATATGTAGAATAAATCCCGGCAAAGGGCTGATAATGCGAATCTTCGAGCAAGCTGGAACTGCGTATTGCCAGTGGCTTATCAACTACTTCAAAGAGTGAAAAGAAATCATCGAGCAAGCGATCGGGCAATTTCGCTTTTAAAAAATTGCGTAGTATATCATCATCACAAATATCCGACAATGCTAAAGGATATAGATTATTATGCTCCATAAACTCATCGAAAATATCTGTACATAGCACTATAGTGCGGGGAATTGACACTGCCACTCCATCAAAATCATCACATACGGGATTTTTCTTGATAATGGAGTCGATAAATGCAAGTCCGCGACCTTTTCCTCCTAGCGATCCTTGTCCGATACGGGCAAAATTAGAATAATGGTCAAATCTATCTCGGTGAAAAATTGCTACTACACCTCGATTTTTCATCTTTCGATATTTCACTATCAAATCGAAAAACAACTGCCGCACGGCGGGGGCTTCTCGTATATCACTAAATCGATGTGCCTTTATCACTTCGGCTATCGGAAACATTGCTCGCGAATACAACCACCGCGAAATATCGTTATACGACGCATGGTAAAGCAACGACTCGGCGGGAATGTCGAATATATGTTTCTGCAACTCTTGTAAGTCGCGAATATGCAAGATTTCTTCGCCGGTTGTAGGATTCTTTATTATAAAATCGCCAAATCCAAAGTTTTCCATTATCGCCTTACCTAAGTCGACTGGAAATTTCTTTGAATTTTTATCAAGAAATACACCATGAAATTGCTTTACATATTCTCGGTTTTCTACCTCCGACGATTGCATTATTATCGGTAAATACGCATCTTTTCCTCGCAGATAGTTGGCAAACAGCACTCCTGCCTTTGGATCTTTTTGCCCGCCTCGATGAAAAGAAACATCGGTAACTACACCCAATATGTTTTTGTGATATTTATCATAGATTGCTTTAGCCTCTTCATAGTCGCGAGCCAGCATCACCTTTGGTCGTCCGCGCATTCGCAACATCTGCTCATGCTCGTTGAGTGCCTCGGTCGAAAATATCAACGACTGGCGCAACAAGAATTTATACATAGTCGGAAGTACCGACGAATAGAATCGCACCGAATCCTCTACTAGCAAAATAAACTGAACTCCTACTCCGTTTATATCGTTCTCGGCATTCATCTTATCCTCTATCAGCTTAATGATTGCCAGCAGCAAATCCACATTACCAAGCCAGCTGAACACATAGTCTACACCACTAAAGTCTTCATTGGCAAGACGATGCGACACCTCGCGAGAGAATGGGGTAAGCACGACTATTGGTATATCGGAGTATAATTTCTTTATCTCTTTTGCTTTGTCAAAAGTATCGCTTATATCTATTCCGGGCATGGCAATAATTAGGTCGTAATGCTTCATCGAAAGCAAATCAAAGGCAGCATCACAATCGGTTACCTCTTGAACTCGTGGCGGCGAACTTAAATTTAATCGCACATACTCAAAGTATATTTGCTCTTCCACCCTGCCATCTTCCTCCATCATAAAAGCATCGTAAGGCGAGGCTATCAACAGAACGTTAAAGATTCGCTTCTGCATCAGATTTTGAAATGCTGTATCACGAAGATATAATTGGTTCAAACTTGCTTCATTCATAGATCCTAAGTTATTTAGAAAAACCTAAAGTTTAACAATCACAAAAGTAACAATTCTACACCACCCACCAAAAACACACCTCTAAAAAGTTTGCTTCCAACTTTGCTATTAGCTCTTTTTTCCGTTTTTGCTCCTTCAAAAATAAAGAGCGTTAATTCTTTATTCGACATTGAATGCTCCTGCTCTATATATTTTTTCTATATTATGACCAAAACGTAGCTCTTTCTCTGTGCAATCACTCAGCGGTTTTATAATATTATTGTTCAAAATAAAATTACTGTCGGGTCGTAATAAATCATTTGTCATCAAGTAAGTATGATGCGATGACGTAAATACTTGACAATCTAGATTAAATAGTCGTTTGCATACTTCAAAAGCCAATCTAAAATGATAAAAAGCATCAAATTCATCTATAAATACAAATGAAGCCTTTTCCATCTTTGGAATAATTATAATTAATTATCTTTTCACCAAATTGAAACGAATATTCAAAATCGACTAGACTATTAGGATTTCCTGCATATATAAAATTTGAATAGTAATCTTATTTATTCCATTTTGAAGACAAATGATTTTCTATATCAAAAATTGCTAAACTGAAATTTGTTTTGCCCGAACCATTTGGACCATAGATTATTCCATTCTTTATTATGCCTTCTTTTATTGCATATCTATTATACTCATAATTAGCCGGATTCGACAAATCCCATTCTATAGTTTTTGCAAATACTCGTTAGTTTTTTACAGTAAATTTCTTTATCATACTAATAAATTATTTATGAGTTATTCTATTATTATTTCGATAAGTTAATAAAATAAATGACACTCCGTAATTATTTTACGGATTATTAATATTTTTATTGTTTAGGGTTTGGTGGCGCGGAGTATTTCTCGCTTGCCGGCTATGCGTCCGGCTATGCGTTCTACTGTCATTGGTAGCGAGGCTAGCCGTCGGCGTATTTCGCCCTTGGCGCAGTAGGTGGTGAGCGTTGCGCCGGGTGCCATGGTGGCATATATGCGTTGCATCACACTGAGTGTCCACATTTCGGGCTGTTTCTCGGGTGCAAATGCGTCGTAATACACTACGTCAATGTTGCCGGGCAGCTCGGTTTCGGGCAATGTGAGGTCGCAATGATGCTTGAATATTTTAAATTTGTCGCTTATGGCTACCGGTGTATCCCATTGTGCGGCGTGAATTGCTCGATACAACTCGGCGGCTTCACACCCCAGTATGTCGGCATATCGTGTGCGCTCGATTATTTCGGGTGCAAGTGGATACAGCTCTAGTGTGTGGTATTCTATCGTTTTCTCGGTGGCAAGCGCACTCACCAGTGCATTAAGTCCTGTTCCGAAGCCTATTTCAAGCAGGCGTATTTCCGATTTAGGACAATGTAGCAGCGCGCAATCACGATAGATGTGCCGGCTCTCGGTGAGCGCACCCTTTATTGAGTGGTAATGCTCGTCGAGCGAAGGCAGATACAATGTGTTTGAGCCGTCGGCAGTTTGTTCTATTTCGATTATACGCTCGCCCATATAATTATTTTGTGGCTATTTAATTTCTCGTTTTGCCTTTAATTCGGCTACATCTTGCCATATAAAAAGGCGGTCGCTTGGGCGTATTTTTTCGGCTACTTTTATCGAAAATCTCTCGCCTTTTACGGTCTTTTCCACCACTTTTAGGTCTACTCTTATTTCCTCGATGGTGAGTTTTACTGCGCCGGTTGTCGGGCCTGTGATTATTATCTCATCGCCAACTTTCAACTCGCCAGCTTCCATTTGAAATTCGGCGACTCCTATACCCGAGAAATATCGTATTCCCTTTGCGGCATAAACCTTGATTTTTGTTGCCGAGCTGCCATATTTAGAAGTCCATTCGCCCAGTCGTTGTCCTAGATAGTATCCGTTCCAGAATCCGCGATTAAATATTGTATCAAGGCGTTTGTTCCAGCCTTCGATCTTAGAATCGTCGAATGTTCCGCCAATATAGGCATTTATTGCCTCATTGTAACAGCTCACTGCTTCGCGCACATACTCCGGACCTCTGGCGCGACCTTCAATTTTAAACACTCTCACTCCGGCATCAATCATCTTGTTCATAAAGTGAATGGTTTTCAAATCTTTAGGCGACATTATATATTTATTCTCGATGTCGAGTTCTTCTTGTGTATCTCGGTCTTTCACTGTGTAAGAGCGACGACATATTTGAGTGCAGGCTCCTCGATTTGCCGAGCTGTTCATTTCGTGCAGACTGAGATAGCATTTACCCGAAACAGCCATACACAAAGCTCCGTGGCAGAACATCTCGATGCGTATAAGTTCGCCGTGCGGACCTCTGATATTGTCTTTTATTATAGTTTCGTGAATGCCTCTCACCTGCTCAAGATTTAGCTCGCGGGCAAGCACTACAACATCGGCAAATTGTGAATAGAATCTTACAGCCTCAACATTCGAGATATTTACTTGAGTAGAAATATGCACCTCTACGCCAATACTTCGAGCATATAGTATAGCTGCCAAGTCGCTGGCTATGATAGCCGAAATCTTTGCATCGCGAGCGGCTTCGATTACCTTGTGCATCAATTCTATATCCTCATCATAGATGACTGTGTTAACGGTGAGATAGCTTTTTAGTCCTTTCTCGTGGCACATGGCGGCAATGCGATGTAGATCGTCGATAGTAAAGTTGTTCGACGACTTTGCTCGCATATTCAAGCCCTCAATACCGAAATAGATAGCATTTGCGCCACCTTGAATAGCGGCAATTAGCGACTCATACGAGCCGACGGGTGCCATTATCTCAAATTCATTTCTTTCCATTGTCATATAGCTGTAACATCACTTTCCTGTGATTATTTTTTTTATTTCATTTAGTTTATTCAGGGCTTCTACGGGAGTGAGATTATTAATGTCGGTTTTAAGTATCTCATCACGAATCTGCGACAGCACCGGGTCGTCGAGTTGAAAAAACGAAAGTTGCATTCCGCTGCGGTTAGTTGCCACATCATTGAGGCTCTTATGCAGGCTGTCTTTGTTGCTGCTGTTATCTTCCAGCTCACTCAGCACCTCGCCGGCTCGCTTAACTATTGTAGGCGGCATTCCCGCTAATTTGGCTACATGAATACCAAAACTATGTTCGCTGCCTCCCTTTACGAGCTTTCGCACAAACACTACTTTGCCATTTATTTCTTTCACCGACACGTTATAATTCACTATCCGCTTAAAGGTTTTCTCCATCTCATTAAGTTCGTGATAGTGAGTTGCAAATAGTGTCTTGGCTCTTGCTCGTGGATGCTCGTGGATATATTCTACTATCGACCACGCAATAGAAATACCATCGTAAGTACTTGTTCCTCGCCCTAATTCGTCGAATAGGATAAGGCTGCGCTCGCTTATATTATTAAGTATCGAGGCGGCTTCGTTCATCTCGACCATAAAGGTTGATTCGCCCAACGATATATTATCGCTTGCTCCGACACGGGTAAAAATCTTATCTACAATTCCAATCTTTGCACATTCTGCCGGCACATAGCAACCTATCTGTGCCATCAACACAATTAGAGCAGTCTGACGCAAAAGTGCCGATTTACCCGCCATATTTGGACCGGTTATCATTATTATTTGCTGGTCGTCGTTGCCCAGATGAATACTGTTTGATATATATTGTTCGCCTAGTGGAAGTTCTTTTTCGATTACGGGGTGTCGACCTTCGGTAATGTCAATATCAAGGGTATCGTTCACCTCCGGACGATTATATTTATTCTCGATAGCCACACGCGTGAATGCGCTCAAGCAATCGAGCCGGGCGATAAGTGAGGAATCTAGCTGAATTGCCGCTATATATTCTGAGACCGATATTACAAGTTCGTTGAAAAGTCGTGCCTCGATCGAAAGTATTTTCTCCTCTGCGCCGAGAATTTTCTCCTCATATTCTTTAAGTTCTTGCGTTATATAGCGTTCGGCGGCGGTGAGTGTCTGCTTACGAATCCAGTCGGCTGGCACTTTATCTTTATGCGTATTTCGCACCTCGATATAATATCCAAAAACATTGTTATAGCTGATTTTAAGACTTGGAATGCCCGTAATTTCACTCTCACGCTGTTGTATCTGCATTAGATAATCTTTACCGGTGTAGGCAATATGGCGTAAATCATCGAGTTCACTATCCACTCCCTCGCGAAATATTCCACCTTTATTTACCAGTGCCGGAGCATCGGGATTGAGTTCTCGCTCGATTCGCTCACGGATAAGAGTACACGGATTTAGCTGTTCGCCGATATGCCGAAGCACCTCATTATCGCTACAAGAACATATCTTTTTCACCGGATCTATCGACACCAACGCACATTTAAGTTGCACAAGCTCGCGCGGCGAAATACGCCCGACAGCCACTTTTGAGATAAGACGCTCTAAATCACCAATAATCTCAAGCTGCTCCTTCAACGCCTCACGGCTGTCTACATCGCGGAAGAAATATTCCACCACATCGAGGCGATTATTTATGAGTTTCACATCTTTCAAAGGGAAAATCACCCATCGTTTAAGCAATCGAGCACCCATCGGACTCAATGTACGGTCGATAACCGTAAGCAGACTTTTTCCATCTTCGCACATCGAATCAAGCAATTCGAGATTACGCACCGTGAATTTATCAAGACGCACATAACGCTCCTCCTCGATACGTGAAAGATTTGTGATATGACTTATCTGTTTATGTTGAGTAATATCAAGATAATGCAAAATAGCACCCGACGCAATGATGGCATTTTTAAGCTGATGAACACCAAAACCTTTAAGATTTCGTGTCTCAAAGTGCCGGAGTAACCGGTCATTTGCTGCCTCGTCGGTGAATATCCAATCATCGAGTTCAAAGGCTAGATATTTAGCTGTAAATGTGCTGTCGAACAGCGCACGCTTGCCGCGCTCGATAAGCACCTCCTTAGGCGAAAAATTTCCAAGCAGCTTATCTACATAGTCGGTCGTTCCTTCGGCTGTAAGAAATTCACCCGTACTAATATCCAGAAATGCCACCCCACATATATTTTTAGCAAAATGGACAGCAGCAAGAAAATTATTCTCGCGATGGTTAAGAATATTATCATTTATCGACACTCCGGGAGTTACAAGCTCGGTAATTCCGCGCTTTACCAACTTTTTTGTCAGCTTAGGATCTTCCAATTGTTCACAAATTGCCACCCGTTTTCCCGCACGAACAAGTTTAGGCAGATAAGTGTCGAGGGCATGGTGAGGAAATCCCGCAAGCTCCACATATTGAGCGGCACCATTAGCTCGACGAGTAAGAGTGATACCCAAAATTTCTGATGCTGTGATAGCATCGTCCGAAAATGTCTCATAGAAATCGCCAACACGAAACAAAAGGATAGCATCAGGGTGCTTCGCTTTCATCTCGATATACTGTTTCATTAAAGGCGTTTCTACTATTTCCTTTGCCACGATATTTTTTTTTAATTCAAGTAACAAAGATAATGCAAATGAGCGGAGAACACAAAACAAGTTTACTTGTTTTTGTTATCCCGAGTGCAGCTTATCTTATCCAAAGATAATGCAAATGAGCGGAGAACACAAAACCGAATGCTACAAAAAAAGTGCTAGAGAATGTTTTTACGCTCGAAGGCATCGATGAAACTACTGGGTGTAATGTTCCATATCTTGGCTTTTACCGAGCGTGCAAAGTCTTCGATAATAAAATACGACTTAAACGCAACATAGAAGCTGTGCATTATCTTATACAGCGGATATTTCATATATTCAGTGTCTACTCGCTTGCGCTCTTTCTCATTCTCTTTATAGAAATGTGGCTGTATCGACACTACATGATTTTGATCGTCTACCGAGAGAGTCTTTGTCCACGAATGGTCGGCTCCGGCTACATAAATTGTCTTATAGTGCATTCTCAGGGCTAACATAAGCGATGGAATTAGCACATTGCGTGGGCGAGGCATACCGAGTCCGCAAGCAAAAGCAAATCGTTCTAAGTATTTAAAGCCTTCTACCGGCGTAAGATTATATCTTATGATAGTAATATTTGAATTTGCCACGACACTCTGATAACAACTGTTTTTTGTCGACAGCGATGCCGGCAGAAACAGTGTCATATTCCAATCGACAGCTTTCGATAGCACGCTCCACAATTTTGCCACGTTTGGTTGCTCGATAGCATTAAAAAAATGGGGGTCGGCTAGAACATAATATTCGGGGCGAAGTGTCAGAAAAAGCTCGGTAACTCCGGCGAAATTCACCGCCATTAGTCGGCGAGATTCCAGAAAATCTGACGACTTTGCAATGGTATCATTTAGCGATGGTCCATTTCCAAGAATCACCAATTCTTCAGACGTTGCCACTATTGGAGTTTTCACATTCCACTTCGAGAGTAGCAATATTTTAAAGCAACTTGCCAGCGAAGAGGCAAAGTCGGTAGCAAATGCAGATATTTTGTCGGTGGTATTACTCATTATAAAGTATTTATTTCCACAAAAATAGATTATATCTCCGACATTTCAAAGCCCACAGCCTATCAAAGCTATAGCAAAATGTAATATTCCATTTTCTCGATGGCATTTGTGGTCGGTGTTTTTCCTATAAGCGATAATATATTATCATTTATCATATAGTAATTGATTTTACTGCTAAAAGATAAGTACTTACATAGTTAATCTGATTTTTCGCAATTAACTTACCATCGTTTGCATGGGTTCTTTCGGAGGTAATAGAAACTCTTGACTAACAATTCTAAATGATTTCTATATCTTACTTGCGTTATTTATTAATTTTTGAACTTAAATTTACTCTTTATTTGTACCTTTGATTAATGTTACATTGACAATAATCCATTTTTAATGCCAAAACTATTTCAAATAAATGTATATGCCAATAGCGGAAGTCACGGAAAAATAGCCGAAGACATCGGTATTGTAGCTAGGCGTAAGGGTTGGCAGAGCTATATTGCTTATGGCAGAATCGCTAACCCAAGCAAATCTGTTCTGTTTAAAATCGGAGGCTGGCTCGATGTGATTTTGCACGCTCTTTACACTAGATTGACCGACCGACACGGACTAGCTTCGACGCGCCCTACACAAAATTTAATCCAGAAAATTAAAGAAATTAAGCCCGATATTATTCATCTTCACAATATTCACGGCTATTACATAAACTATAAATTACTATTTGAATACCTTAACAGCACCGATATTCCTATCGTGTGGACTCTACACGACTGCTGGCCTTTCACCGGACATTGCGCTTTCTTTGAGAGTATTAATTGCTACAAGTGGAAAAATTCGTGCTACCATTGCAAGGTGGATAATTATTACCCAAAGGCTTTTGCTGATAATTCTCTCGAAAATTTCAAACTGAAAAAATTATATTTTACATCAAATAATAATCTTTGCTTGGTGCCTGTCTCTAACTGGCTCGCCGGCTATGTTGGCGAATCTTTCCTCAAAAATAAGAAAATTAAAGTCATTCATAATGGTATAAATATATCTTCGTTTGCGCCTTGCACTGATGGAAATGATGAGAATATCATTCTTGGGGTGGCTAATGTGTGGGACTATCGTAAAGGTCTTCACGACTTCATTAAGCTGGCTGAAATACTTGGAAATCGATACAAAATAGTGCTGGTGGGGCTGTCTAAACCACAAATCAAAGATTTACCTGCAGGTATTGCGGGGATAGAACACACCGAATCGGTGCATGAGCTTGCCTCGCTATACAGCTCGGCTAAAGCTTATATTAATTTCACTTACGAGGATAATTTCCCTTCTACAAACATAGAAGCCCTCGCTTGTGGAACTCCGGTAATAACTTATCGCACTGGAGGCTGTCCCGAAGCCATAACGCCATCGACGGGCTTTATTATCAGACAGGGTGATATTCAGGGGGCTGTAGATGCAATAAACGAGATTGAACGTGTTGGCAAATCGCACTATTCTAAAGTATGTCGCAAATATGCCGAAACGCACTACAACAAAGATAATCAATTTGAAAAATACATAGAACTTTACAACGAACTTTTGAGTAATCGCTAATAAATCAATCGTTTAGCATCAACCGATAGCCGATTATTAATATTATCACTACAAGTAATAAATAGAAAATTGCCCACCATTTAAAGGCGCGCCGGCAATCGGCATTCTTCAATCCTAATATCACATTTGCCCCAAAAACCACATAAAGAGGCAAATAAGGCAACCAATATCGCGAAACGCTCCCGGCAAACAGAAAAGCCGGAACAATATAAGATATCGTCGCAAATATTATCCATTTGAGAATTGTAGAATCGTATTTAAAATACTTTGAGAAAAATAGATAAAACAAAATTAAACCTCCTACAAAATACCAGCCAAAACCAAAATGGCTATACACTTGTGTCGGACCATATTCAACATCTTGCAGCGCTGTCCACGCAAATGGTATGAAATATTGCACAGTGGCTGTAATGGGTAAAAACAAAATTTTCTTCCATTGAGGAAATTCAAAGTAGCCTTCTACTATTCTATTATAATCATGCTGCCGGTCGGGGATATAATTACTCACAGCTAGATTATCTGAGGCATATACCGACATGTGTTCCGACATCTCGCGCAAAGAGAAAACTGTGCCTAGACACATTATCACCGATGCCAAAATACACATTATGGCTACTTGCCTTAAGTTTGTCTTGCTGGCGAAAATCAACGTGCCTAATATAAATAGTGGCAAAATCATTAGACGATTAAATGCTAGTAAAACCACCGCAAACACAAAAAGAAGAATTTCTCGATTTTGCCGCTCTCTACTCTGAGCCTTACGCTCAGCCAGCCCGGAAATAATATATATTGCCAACGCCGAACCTAGATATATACTCGGCTCTTTTAACACCACCGTTCCACAACCTAAATAGAACGAGCATACTCCCACAAGCAACATCGCTACTGCACCTAATCGGTTCAATTCGGTGGCAGATACACGCCCCGAAATAATCCTTATCGCTATAAAAGAAGTAAGCACTACAGAGAGCAACGTGAAAAAATAATTAATAAGCAACGGCACTACAATAGTTACACCGGTGAGCTTCCACAGCATGGCGACAATAAAAGGATAGCCCAGATATGGCACATTCACACTTATCGGCTCGCCCATGTAAATCTCTTTTGCACAAATAAAAAACCGCGAAGAATCTAAATTATTTAGTACCGGCTCACTCACACTACCTCCGGAAAATTCGGTAAAATACCATAAATTCACACTTATCCCCAACGCCAAAATCACAGCCACTCCCAAAAGCGTATATTTCCCGAGAATATGACAACATTTCGACGAGTTATAAATATATCGACACAATAAATAACCAATTACATAACCACACAATAAACCTATCGCTCTAAATGATAAAAGATAGATAGATAACAAAGCGATTACAATAAACAGAATGCCTTCACTATAAATAAAACTTTTATTGCGCTGACAAAACACCATTTTTCGTTATTATTATGCCACTTTCATGGTTGATTATTTACCGGCAAGGCGCTAACCTGATGCTTCTTGATAAAAATTAATCTCGATACAAAAAAATTCAATTTATTAGCCCCTTTTATTTGAGGAAAAGATAAAAAGCCACTTAATTGGCTCAAATGCTGTGAATATCATAGAATCAAAAGATCAATGTGCAAAGCCATAGAATAATGCTAAAAACACTTGTCGGGGTAACTGGACTCGAACCAGCGGCCTCCACGTCCCGAACGTGGCACGCTACCAACTGCGCTACACCCCGCAAAAACATTGCAAAGATACTATTTTAATAAAACTTCTGAAATAATTATCACCTATTTTTTATTAATACTCCATTTTTTTGACACAAACCAGCTTTTTTGAAGCATCAATTAGCTTATTTGAAGTATCAAATCTAATAATCTCTTAAATTTTCCTTAAAATTTTAGCCCGGAGACCCCAAAACTATTGCATATATGAAAAATACATATTAAATTTGCACTCGCTTAATGAAACAAAGCAGGTCCCATAGCTCAGTTGGTTAGAGCATCTGACTCATAATCAGGGGGTCCTTGGTTCAAGCCCAAGTGGGACCACAAAGCAGTTACAAATTTTGTAACTGCTTTTTTTCCCTCCAAATATTCCACATTATACAACAAATAAAAAAGCATCTGTGATATATCGCTTCACAGATGCTTTATTTTTATGTTGTCTTGGGGTTATTTTATTAGTGCCATGAATTTTGCGGGGATGGGGGTCTCAAAGTTCATCTCTCGTTGGGTGATTGGGTGAACAAATCTTAGGGTCTGCGCATGAAGTGCCAAGCGATTGATTGGGCTGTTCTTTGCTCCGTATTTTCTATCTCCGACAATTGGGTGTTCTAAATCTTTCATGTGTACGCGAATTTGATTTTTTCGCCCGGTATCGAGCTCTAATTCGAGCAATGAATATCCATTATTTGTCTTTAGCTTCTTGTAGCGTGTTACTGCCAGCTGTCCTGCCGATGGATCTTGTGTCGAATAGACTTCAAATTGTGAGTTTTCGGCTAGGTAGCTTTTTATTGTTCCGTTTTCTTGCTCTACCACTCCTTCTACAACTGCAACATACTTGCGGTTTAGTACCATGTTGTTCCAATTGTGTTGCATTCCGTCTTTTGCCTCCATTGTCTTGGCTATCATCATAAGCCCCGATGTGTCGCGGTCAAGACGATGCACAATGAATACTTTGGCTTGTGGATTAGAATATTTTACATATTCTCGCATTATACTGTATGCTGTGCCGTCTTTCACTTTGTCGGTTCCCATCGACAATACTCCGTAGCCTTTATTTATTACCAAGATATGCTCGTCTTCATACACTAGGCGAACGCGAGGGTTTGTGA
The DNA here is from genome assembly GCA_028689665.1 of Muribaculaceae bacterium. Classification (GTDB taxonomy): domain Bacteria; phylum Bacteroidota; class Bacteroidia; order Bacteroidales; family Muribaculaceae; genus JAQVCR01. Next base: position 54,825 of record JAQVCR010000007.1, on the reverse strand, counting down.
ACACTTTAAACGATTTATCAAAGTTTACCGATACTTTATCGCCTTGTTGAAGTGGTAAATCGAATTGCGATGTAGGCATTGAGTTTACTGCAAATTGATTATGTTTCAGCATCGACTTTACTTTGCTCTTTGTGTGGTCGGATAATATTCCGTACATATATTCGAGCAGTGTTGTGCTGTCTTCTTTCACTGTCCACGTCTTTATGTTATCGGGACGTGCCGGGCGTTTATTTTGATTGTTATTAACCATATTACTAATATATTATGCAAAGATACGACATGGAAACGAATTTGCGTCTCTAATTGTTGAGAATTTATTCTCGTTTTAGTTTTACTCTGTTATCGAAAGTAGATAGTCGGCATATATCTTGCATGCTGTTGCTACCATCTTTGCGCATGGGCGGCTTGCATAATATTGTGCATTGCGGTCGGAGGGATCGGGAGTCTCTTTTACGTCTTTTTTTAGTCCTAGCAATTCGCTGCATGTAATAGAGCCGTTACATTCTTTAAATTTTGAAAGGAGTTGTTGTACAACTGCATAATTTGCTCCTTTTCCCTTGTTGTCTGAGGGGTTGGTGCAGCCGGTTTCGAGGCCTGCGAGCAAGCACATTCCGCTTGCTGCTCCACAGGTGAGGCGCATGCGTCCGAGTCCTCCACCAAACGATGCCGATATTCGCATTGCTGTGTCGAAAGGTATACTATATAAGTGGGCAAATGCTCCGACAACCGACTGGGAGCAGTTAAAGCCTTGCATAAATAATTCTACGCCTCGATCTACTAATGCGTTAGGATCTATTTCTGAGTACTTTTTCATATATTTTCATTATATCTTGTGCCATGATTCGGCTGTTAAATTTTTGCGCATATTCGAGTCCGTTTGCTATCATTTCGACTCTAAGTTTCTCGTCTTTGAGTATTCTCAAGATTGCACTTGTGAGGCTTCCACTGTCGTCGGGATTGATATAGAGCGTGCTTTCGCCGCCTGCCTCTTCTAGGCACGAGCCGGTGGCTCCAATAGCCGGGACACCCGAGCTTAAGGCTTCGAGTAATGGTATGCCAAACCCTTCAAAGCGTGAGGGATACACAAATACTGATGCTAGGCGGTAGAATGCAGGGAGATCGACAAAAGGCACTTCGTGATAGAAATGCACTCGGCTTGTAATCCCGGCATTTCTGATGAATTGCTTTACGGTTTCAATATAGGCGGTGGGTCGTCCCACCACAACGAGGTGAATATCTTTGGGTAGTGCCGACATACTTTTGAGTATCACCATGAGATTTTTTCGTTCTTCTATTGTGCCTACATAGAGTATAAACTTTGCCGGCAGCTGATTTTGAATTGCTGTTTCTTTTAGGCGACTTTCTTCTATTGGCTGTGAAAATTGCTTGTCGCAACCTTGATACACAACGTCTATTTTAGCCTCATCGATGCCGTAGTAGCTTATTATGTCGCGCTTGGTGCATTCACTTATTGCTATTATTCGTGTGGCGTTCAGGCATGCTTTACGGAATTTGTAAGTATAGATTTTTACATCTATCGGCTTGTAATATTCGGGAAAACGATGAAAGATGAGATCGTGAATAGTTACTATCGAGGGGATTCCTGATTTTAAAATATTAAGAGGAAGTTCTCCGCTCAGCCCGTGAAATAAATCAATATTTGCTCGTTGTGCATCGCGAGTTATACCATAACTTCGCCATATCGCTGCTATATTAAAGCCTTTTGGTGCAACTAACGACACATTATCGCGCTCAAGAAGTGGTGCAAGGCGTGAGTTTTCGACGATGCGGGGGGTAAAGAGAAGATATTCATTCTCTTTGTAATATTCCGACAACACATCTACAACTAGCCGGCTGTAATTTCCAAGCCCTGTGTTATTGAAAAGTGCTCGTTTTGCATCATAGCCTATTCGCATAATTATTCTGTTTTTAATTGTACAAATTTACATCAAATATTACAATAGTTGCCATTTTATGGAAAATCGTTATAAAAAAAGGTCGGGAATTACTATCTCCGACCTTTTAATATCTTTATGTTACAGCTAATTGTTAAGAAGAGCTATTGCCTCTTGAACCTCGCATGACGACATTTTGCGCTTCTGTGCCAATTTGTCGACAAATTCTTTTACCATGCTTTTCACTTGATAGTGGCTGTATAGCTTCAATAGATAGTTATACGATTTATCGAATATCGCTACACACTCTTCTTTGCTTAGGCTGTATTCTTCATCGCCTTGCTCGATAAATATGCTTAGCAGCTCTTCTTTGTCGCCTCGGTTGAGTTGCTTGCCGTCGCCAACCATACACCTGCACATTACATTTGAAATCGTGATGCCCATCATTATCTTGTAGATCTTCAATTGATGTTGCCACGATGCTTTGGGCGATATTGTTGGCGTGCCTGTAAAGTAATATTCGTGAGTAAAGTCGATGCAATCATAACCATCGGCATCTATTGTGATGCTCGAAAATAAATCTTCGGCATCCCATACATTCAGCCCTATCGCCATTCCCACTACTCCGTAACATTTATCTTTCTCGTCGCTATATTTCATTATTATTTATTTTTATTTCCTTTTTCTGAATTGCAAAATTACACATTATTTGACAATTCTAGAAATATGCCTCGCTTTTACTTCTTAATTGGTGGATAATCAATTGTGTAGTGTAGGCCTCTGCTCTCTTTGCGCTCCATTGCCTGACGCATTATAAGATACCCGACATTGATAATATTGCGTAACTCGCAAATATCTTTGCTGGCTTTGCTTCGCTTGAATAGTCGCTCGGTCTCTTCATAGATTATATCGAGGCGGTTCCATGCTCGCTTTAGGCGGATATCACTTCGCACAATCCCTACATAAGTACTCATTATCTGTCCCACTTCCTTGATGCTCTGGGTGATTAACACCATTTCTTCGGGGATTTGTGTACCCTCATCGTTCCATGCCGGGATATCTTCGCGATACACATATTTCGAGATATGTGTAAGGGCGTGCTTGGCGGCCGCATCGGCATACACTACTGCCTCGATTAGAGAATTCGACGCTAAGCGGTTGCCTCCATGCAACCCGGTGCAGGAGCATTCGCCTACGGCATAAAGCCTCTCGATTGACGAGCAGGCATTTGAATCTACCTTTATTCCGCCACATAGATAGTGGGCGGCGGGAGCTACGGGGATATAATCTTTTGTTATGTCGATTCCTAACGATAGACACTTGGCGTAGATGTTGGGGAAATGTTTCTTTGTCTCATCGGCATCTTTGTGGGTTACATCGAGATACACATGGTCGTCGCCACGCATTTTCATCTCGTTGTCGATTGCACGTGCCACAATATCACGGGGTGCCAGAGATAGACGAGAGTCGTATTTCTGCATAAATTCTTTGCCGTCGGTGGTGCGCAACACGGCTCCATAGCCTCGCATTGCCTCTGTAATAAGAAATGAAGGACGGTCGCCGGGGTGATATAGGGCGGTGGGGTGGAATTGAACAAATTCCATATCTTTCACTTCGCCTTTTGCGCGATACACCATTGCTATTCCGTCGCCTGTGGCTACTAGTGGATTGGTGGTGGTCTTATACACTGCGCCTACGCCTCCGGTTGCCATTAGTGTTATCCTCGACAAGAAGGTGTCGACTTCGCCGGTTGCAATATTTAGTACATAAGCTCCATAGCACGAAATTCCTCCTGTGTGGCGGGTAACTATCTTTCCTAGATGGTGCTGTGTGAGGATTTCTACCGCAAATCGGTTCTCAAAGACGTCGATGTTTTTATGCTTCTTTACTGTCTCGATTAGGCTGTCTTGTATTTCGGCGCCGGTGTTGTCTTTGTGGTGTAGGATGCGAAACTCGGAGTGTCCGCCTTCTTTATGCAGGTCGAAATCGCCTTTCTCGTTCTTGTCGAAGGCTACGCCCCATTTTATTAACTGCTCGATTTGTGAGGGGGCTTCGCGAACTACTTTTTCTACGGCAATGGGATCGCTAAGATAGTCGCCGGCTATCATCGTGTCTTTTATATGCTTGTCGAAGTCGTCAACCAGACGATTTGTTACCGATGCCACACCTCCTTGCGCTAAAAATGTATTAGCTTCTTCTAGTGTTGTCTTACATATCAATGCCACCTTTCCAGCATCGGCTACTTTCAAAGCAAAGCTCATTCCGGCTATGCCTGAACCTATTACTAGGTAATCATATTTACACACCATACTTCTAGTATTTTTTGGGGGTACGATTTGGGTGGCTTATTTTTCGCCCAAAAACGACTCCTATTTTTGCATCTGCAAACTTACTAATAAATCTGCTATCATACAGAAAAATATTCTATCATCTCTTTTGTAACTATATATTTTTTTTCAAAATTGGCTTTATTGCCCCCCTTTGGGGAATAGGAAGCTTTAAATAACGTAGGCGGCTCTCGGAATAACAAAAACAAGTGAACTTGTTTTTATTCTCCACTCATTTGCACTACCTTTGAATAAGATAGGCTACATTCGGGATAACAAAAACAAGTGAACTTGTTTTTATTCTCCACTCATTTGCACTACCTTTGCCAAAAATTATATTTATGGAGTGGCTAAACGGGTTGTTCATCGACCATAGTGCGTTACAAGCAGTTATTGTGTTATCGCTTATTTCGGCAATTGGGCTGATGCTGGGGAAAATCAAATTCTTTGGTATCTCTCTTGGTGTTACTTTTGTATTCTTTGTGGGTATTATTACCGGACATTTCGGGATTTCTGTCGACCCTCAAATGCTGAATTATGCCGAGAGTTTCGGGCTTATTCTTTTCGTTTATGCTCTTGGGCTTCAAGTGGGACCGGGATTCTTCAGCTCTTTTCGCAAAGGGGGATTCCGTCTTAATATGCTGGCGCTTGCGCTTGTGTTTATAGGAACTATTTTCGCTATTATTCTGTCGTTTGTTACTCGTGTAAGTCTGCCTGATATGATGGGGCTTATGTGTGGCGCTTGTACTAACACTCCGGCTCTCGGTGCGGTACAGCAGACTCTGGTACAGATGGGACAATCGGCTAGCTCGCCTGCGCTTGGTTGCGCTGTTACATACCCGCTGGGAGTGGTTGGCGTGATTCTGGCTATCCTGCTGATGCGTAAATTATTTGTTCGCAACAACGAAATAGATACTAATGTAGGCGAGGAGAATAATAAGACTTATATTGCTGCATTCCAAATTCATAACCCTGCTGTATTTGAAAAGAGTGTGCGTGATGTGGCACAAATGAGCCACTTGAGATTTGTCATTTCTCGACTTTGGCGCGACGGTAAAGTGAGTATTCCCACTTCTGATAAAATACTTAAAGATGGCGACCGTATTCTTGTTATCACTAGCGATAAAGATGCCGAAGCGCTTACTCTGCTATTTGGCGAACAAGAAAATACTAACTGGAACGATGAGAAAATAGATTGGAACGCTATCGACAGCCAACTTATTTCGCAACGTATTCTTGTTACTCGTCCCGAAATTAATGGAAAGCGGCTTGGCAGTCTTCGCCTGCGTAATCACTATGGAATAAATATTAGCCGGGTATATCGCAGTGGGGTACAATTACTTGCCACTTCCGACCTGCGCCTGCAGATGGGCGACCGATTAACGGTTGTGGGAGAAAAAGATGCGCTGAACAATGTGGAACGTGTTCTCGGAAATGCTGTGAAAAGTCTTAAAGAGCCTAATCTCGTTTCGGTGTTTGTGGGGATTATTCTTGGGCTTATGCTGGGGGCAATTCCTCTTTCTATGCCGGGTATTTCGATGCCGGTTAAATTGGGGCTTGCAGGTGGTCCTATCATTATGGGGATACTTATCGGTACTTTCGGACCTCGTTTACACATGATCACTTACACTACTCTGAGCGCAAACTTGATGCTGCGTGCGTTGGGGCTTGCTCTTTATTTAGCGTGTCTCGGACTTGACTCGGGTGCGCATTTCTTTGAAACAGTATTCCGTACCGAAGGTGCGCTTTGGATTCTGCTTGGGTTCTTAATTACGCTGGTGCCGGTAATATTAGTCGGGCTTATAGGTCTTAAATTGGTGAAACTTGACTATGGCAGCGTGTGTGGTATGCTGTGTGGCTCGATGGCTAACCCTATGGCTCTAAATTATGCTAACGACACTATCCCGGGCGATAAACCATCGGTAGCCTATGCTACGGTCTACCCACTCAGTATGTTTGCACGTGTTATAATTGTGCAGATCGTTATCCTTTTTATGCTCTGATATTAAAATTGTAACTATTGCTTGTTAGAATAAATCTTTATGGGTCATGGTATATTGCTCAAGGGTATATGGCAATCGGAACCAGAAAGTAGAGCCTTCGCCAAATGTTGATTCTACGCCAATATTGCCGCCCATCGACTCTACTAGCGATTTGCATATCGACAGCCCTAAGCCGGTGCCTTGCGCAAACTCGTTAATCTTCTCGAAGCGTTCAAATATCTTCGATTTATATTCATCGGATATTCCTATTCCTGTATCAATTACTTTAACGGTCAACCACTCGGCATCGTTACAATAAGTTATTGTTACCGATCCTTTGGTGGTGAATTTAAAGGCATTTGTTACAAAGTTTGTTACTAGTTGCGATATCCTGTTTCGGTCGCAGAACACATCGGTAGTGTTTTCGGGCAATTCGAGCATTAATTTTACGTCTTCTTTTTCGCGTAACTTTAACGACGAATACAATTCTCTTAAATAATCAGAGAAATCAAATGCCATATAACTAAAATCAACCGAACCGGCTTCGATTTTCGATAAGTCAAGTATGTCATTTATAAGCCTTAATAGCAGATCGTTGTTGGTCTTTACTATCGATTTATATTGTTCTTGTTCTTTGCGGTCGCTTGTCTCGGTTATCAAATCGGAGAACCCTACAATAGCATTTAAAGGGGTGCGTATCTCGTGGCTCATATTAGCTAAGGATGCACTCTTTAGGCGATTTGATGCTTCGGCTCGGTCGCGCAACACAATTAAATCGTCGGTTATCTGCTTCCATCGTGTATTGTTTCGGCGTAGACCTAAATAGCTGATTATCGTGCCTAGTTCGTTTCGTCGATATGCTACTGCCTCGATTGAGAACCATTCGTAATTGTTTCCGTCGTCGAGCATTCGGTATTCTGCCGATAGATGCTCTTCTTTGCCTATATTTAATTTATCTATAAATTCTATTGCCACCTGTCGATCATCGGGGTGTACGCGCTCTAGATATTCTTCGTAAGTAAAGGTGGAAAGCACGCTGTTCTCGCCGGCATTAAGTTGATAAAATTCCATATCTATAAGCTCGTAATGGAATAGAACGATACCATTTGAGCGCACAATAAAATCGGACTTTATGCGATAGTTTTCTAGACTTTCTTTCATCTTTATGTCTTCGGTGATGTCTTTTAATGTCCCCACTATGCGTTTAAACTGCGACAGCCGTACCATTCTCGCCTCAAAGATTAGATATTCATCGCTTGCCCGGTCTTTACTTAGAGAGATGGTAGTATTGGCTTCGGATATAAAGCCTACCGACAAATCTCGTATTATTTTGCGCATTTTGGCTATGTCTTCTTGCTTTAGGCGTGAATAGAAACTTGCTACGGTATCAAATGGTTCTCCTATTGGCTTGCCGTGAAAGGCTACAAATGATTGCTTCTCTATGTCGAATGTCCATGCAGTGATTTCGCCGGCAGTGATTGATAACTCTAGCTCGCTGTTTGAATATTTTACTTGGCGTAATGCCGAATTTACTTTTAAGCGCAACAGCCAGATAAAAAGTAATAATAACAAAAAGACTCCTACTATAACGCAAAAGATTAAGAGCAAATCTTCATTGTAGGCTTCGCGGTCGAGTACCCCAAACCATTTATTGAATATCTTATCATATTCACCCGATGCTTTAATGGTGTGTAGAGCCATATTTATCTTATTCGACAGCTCTACTTCTGCGAATTGGAAATGATTGAATAACGCAATGGTGCTAATCCCAAATCCTTTATCTTCAGGTCGTTAAAACCATAACGCTCTATATTATATGATAATATGATATTACAATCCATATACACATCAATCAAACCGTCGTCGACATCGTTCATTCCTTCACGTGTGTTTTTTACATTAACTATCTTTTCGGTTATTTTCTTTTCTCTGACATACCTTTCCATCCATGTGTTACTAATAACCCCTATACGCTTGCCTTTTAGATCGTTTATCGTCTTTATTCCTTCTGCATTTTCACTCTTTACTACAAACTGTGGCTCATAGGGTAGTGTGGGAAGGCTGAAACACATTTTTGAAACGTAATCTTCGTTATAAATAGCTCCGGTTATCAAATCTACCTCTCCATTGATGAATTTAGGAAGTATTACGTCATAGTCGCCTAGTTTAAAATCGTAATCGGCTGGTTGATAGCCCATCTCTTTAATTAGTGCATTCAACAAGTCGACACAAAATCCTGCCGGCTGACCATTTTCATCAATAAATTCAAATGGTTCTCTATCGAGAAAACCCCTGACTATCAACTGTTTATTAGTTTTTAAAGCAATGCTATCATTGACTGGTATAGAATCGGCGAGTATTGGGTAGACACCAAACCATATAAATAAAAGTAAGCCTAAATATCTGTTTAGATTAAAAAATTTAATAAGAGTCATTAGAAAAATGATATTATGGTATTAACTGAATTTACAAAGATAATCGATAATATTGAATATTAGTAGCAGTATTTTCCGTTTTTTATAAAATAATATCAAAAAAAACATTCTGCTATTAATTTATTCATATACACAGCCCAAAAGTGTAAAATCAATAGTTATGCCACTCTCATCTTGCCTCCATGTGCATATTCCTTCCTTTGTGGCTGCAAGGCAAAATGATAATTCTATTTGTGCTGTTTTTTGCTTGTTATTAAAATCTTTGTGATAATTTTGCGTTATTATTTATGATATGAATTTGCGTATAGCCATATTGTCTTTTTTTGTTGTTTTTGCAGTGGGAGTTGCCTCCTCGCAAGAGCAGGCTTCGGCTTTGAATAAAGTGTATAAAGGGAAATACCACTTCGTTGACGAGGCGACAGGCGACACGGTGTGTATGATTGTGTTTAATCCTATCACAATATATCCGCCCGAACGGTTTCGTTCAAAGAAAGATGAAGCTTTCTATTGGCGTACTGTGCGCGACGTGAAACGCACCTTACCTTATGCCAAACTTATCTGCTCTACTCTGCTGGAAACATACGAATATATCGAGACTTTTCCTACTCAGAAAGAACGTGAAAAATATCTTAAAGAGATGGAAAAAGAGATTTTTAATCAGTATAAACCTGTGATGAAAACATTCACTAAGTCGCAAGGTAAAATGCTGATTAAATTGATAAATCGAGAGACTAATCAATCGTCGTATAATATTGTAAAGGCGTTTTTAGGCTCGTTCCGTGCAGGTTTTTGGCTCACTTTTGGTAAATTCTTTGGCGTGAATATGCGCACCGACTATAAGCCGGAGAAAGACAAGGAAGATGCCATTATCGAGCGTGTATGCGTGCGTGTCGAGCAAGGGACTATTTAGTTTCTTTATTTATTGAGAGAAATTTCTTCCCCGATTCTAATTATTTTTTACTAACTTTGTTTGTAACAGTGGGGACATCTTTATGAGTGTCTGCCTAGCTGAGTATTATAGATTTACAAACTAATAGATTATGCCATGAATTTGACTTTACCTAAACGTATCGATGGTAATACACCGATCACACTTCACAATGTGAAGCAAATTACCGTTATCGGGGCTAATGGCGCTGGTAAAACTCGGTTTAGCCGGAAAATTCTCGAAGATTGTGCGGGACGCGCATTTAAAATGTCGGCTCTGAAAGCAATTTTTCCGTCGATGACAAAGAATAATCTTGAAGGATCTATTGATAATCTATTTGAACTAGCCGGAAACAACAGCCATTTCATTAAATCGGATGCGCAATCAGAATTTGACAAACTAATGTTTCTATTGCTTCATGATGAGTTTATCGAGCTATTGAAATATAAAGCAGATCTGCTGGGAAACGTTGAGGGCGCAAAAGTGCCGGTTACTCGCCTCGACCGTGTGGCGAAACGTTGGGAAGAGATTTTCCCTAAGAATAAAATTCTGCGCGCCGGCGGTAAGTTGCTATTCTCTTCCGATAGTGGCGACGATTCTTATTCTTCCATGACTCTTTCCGACGGCGAGAAAGCTATTCTGTATTATTTGGGAGCTGTGCTGTATGCTATGCCCGATGCTGTGATTTTTGTTGACGACCCGGGTGTGTTCTTGCATCACAGCGTCATGCAGGCTCTGTGGAATGTAATTGAACAGATGCGCCCCGATTGCACGTTTATATATAACACTCACGACCTAGAATTTGCAGGCTCGCGACTTGATAATAAATGTATCTGGGTGAAAAATTTTGATGCAATTAATATTGCGTGGGATTACGAGATTGTCGGCTCCGGCGAAAAATTCTCTGAAGAGCTGTATTTCGACTTGCTGGGCAGTCGCAAGCCGGTTCTGTTTATCGAGGGCGACGAGATGCACAGCATCGACTCTAAATTATACCCTCTCGTATTTACCGAATATACCGTGAAACCGCTGGGAAGTTGCAATAAAGTGATCGAATCTACACGCTCGTTTAATGATCTCGAAAACTTTCACCACCTCGACAGCCACGGAATTGTCGACCGCGACCGTCGCGACGACAAGGAGGTGCAGTATCTACGCGACAAGAAAATTTTTGTGCCTAATGTGGCTGAAATTGAAAATATTCTTATGCTCCCCGACCTGATTACCACTGTCGCTCGAAGGCGGGGAAAGAAACAGGATTATGTGCTTAACAAAGTGCGAAAGGCTGTTATTGATATGTTCGATTCCGAGCTTCGACAGCAAGCTCTTATGCACGTGCGCCATCGAGTAAAACGTAACGTAGAATATCGGATAGACCGACGTTTTCAGAATATTAATGCACTCGAAGATCACATGGTCGATCTCGTCAATGAGATTAATCCTCGCGGTATGTATGAGGATTTGTGTCGCACTTTTCATATACTTGTCGATAATGGAAATTATCTCGAAATTCTTAAAGTGTATAATCAGAAATCAATGGTACCCGATAGCAATGTGGCTCAACTTTGCGGACTTACTAATAAAGATGAATACATTCACTATTTGCTCAATATTCTCAAAGAGGATAAAAACGATGCTGCCATTATCCGACGTGCGATTAAACGCTGTTTTAGTATTGAAAACGAATCTATAAATGATAAGAATTAATGATGATAAAGGATTGGATTGAAGCTATGCGTCCGCGCACTCTGCCGGTTTCGGTGGCAGGGGTGGTTACTGCAGTCGGACTTGCCGCATACGATGGTTTTTTCTCGGTAACTCCGGCACTTTTATGCTTTTTATTCGCTCTGCTGGCTCAGATTGTTTCTAATTTTGCCAACGAATATTACGATTTCAAACGTGGCGCTGACAAGAAGGGTCGAGTAGGTCCTCGACGCGGTGTTACAGAAGGAACTATAAAGCCAAAGGCTATGCGCAACGCTACATTTGCAACACTTGCTGTGGCTTGCGTAATTGGTTGCTGCCTTATCCCTTTTGGTGGCTGGGCAATGGTTCCTGTCGGTATTTTCATTGCTGTTTTTGCCATTGCTTACAGCGCAGGACCTTATCCGCTATCTCGACACGGTCTTGGCGACATAGCAGTGCTGTGTTTCTTCGGAATAGTTCCCATAAATTTCACATATTATCTGCAAGCTCACTCGTTTACTCTAAATGTATTCTTGGCTTCTATCACGATAGGACTGCTTGCTGTCAACGTGCTGTTAGTGAACAATTATCGCGACATCGACGACGACCGAGAGGCGGGAAAGCACACCACCGTTGTAATATTTGGTCGCAAATGGGCATCTCACATCTATCTGGCTAACGGATACATCGCAATGCTGCTTATGCTGTCCTACTGGGGCGAAAATATTTATTCTTTTGTCTGCCCGGCGACATATCTGGTAATGCACACACGCACTTATCAGCAAATTATCACATCACAAGGCGTTGCGCTGAATCCACTATTAGGTGCAACGGCAAGGAATATGCTAATATTTGCACTCCTCCTATTACTCTTTACAGCAATCTAAAAAAGCAAATAGCGAAACACAAATTTCGCTATTACACACATAAACAGCGACTTAAGCAGTAAATATTACTCAAAAGCCACTGTTACTTTTATATAAAATCTTTTAGAATTGTTTCTCTGTTTCTCCTGTTATGTCCATAAATAGAACGTTGGCAAGACGTGAAGCTCCCAGACGGAAATATTCATTTGTAAGCCATTTCTCACCAAGCACTTCTTTTACAATTGTATAATATTTAAGAGCATCTTCGGTTGTCGAAACACCACCCGAAGCCTTAAATCCAATCATTGTGCCATATTGTTCGTAATACTCTTTGATACAGTTACACATAACATAAGCAGCTTCAACTGTAGCACCATCATACATTTTACCTGTCGAGGTCTTAATGAAATCGGCACCCGAATACATCGAAAGAATAGATGCTTTCTTAATGTTTTTTGCAGTCTTTAAAGCTCCCGTCTCAAGGATAACTTTAAGACGTGCTTCGCCTGCACTGTGTTTAATTTCTGAAATCTCATCGGTCAAATCTTCAAAATTGTCATCAAAGAAAAGTCCTAGATTTAATACGATATCTACTTCATCGGCACCATCGGCAACTGCTAAAGCAGTCTCGGTGGTTTTTACTTCAAGGCGCGCTTGTGAAGAAGGAAAATTAGCCGAGCACACCGCAACATTAACCCCTGTAACATCAAGGTTTGAGCTTACTACCGATGCAAAATTTGCATAGACGCATATTGCCGCTACATTCTTTAATTGCGGATAATTATTATCAAATGCGTTTACTTTTTCAGTAAATGCTGTTACTGAAGTCTGTGTGTCAGTAGAACTAAGGGTAGTCAAATCTATGCAATTTAGCATAAACTCATACACTTCCTTTTTACGATTTTCATCTAGATGCTTTGAAAGAAGTTCTGCTACCTCTTTTGATACTTGTTCATCGTCTTCGATGACCTTGCTAGCAGCTATTGCCTGCTGGTATTTATTAATATTTTCCATTTTAAAAAACTTAATTTCTAAAGTTTAATTATAATAATTTGATATTGTTCTTATGTCTCTCGATATCACGATTTGTCTTTTTCTCAATATTCTTTTTCAATGCGTCGGTAAGATCTACACCCGTCTGATTTGCAAGGCATATTACTACCCACAACACATCGGCTAACTCGTCGGCAAGATTTTTATCTTTATCAGTCTCCTTAAAAGATTGCTCACCATATTTTCTTGATATGATTCGAGCCACCTCGCCAACCTCTTCAGTCAGAATTGCCATATTTGTCAATTCATTGAAATACCTCACTCCGACTGTTTTTATCCAATTATCTACTAATTTCTGAGCGTCTTCTATAGTCATATATAATGCAAATATACACTTAAAATTTTTAAAGTCAAGATTATATCCTAGTTTTTAGAATCTATAACAATAGTAACCGGTCCATCGTTGATTAACGACACTTTCATATCGGCTCCAAATACCCCCTTTGCAGTAGCTTTCCCTGTCTTTTCGCTCATCTGAAGGCAGAAATTTTCATAAAGCGGGACAGCTAATTCGTGTCCTGCGGCATGAATATACGAAGGGCGGTTACCTTTCTTCGTCGATGCCAGCAAGGTGAATTGACTCACTGCGAGTATTTCTCCACCGGTCTCGATAACCGAACGATTCATTACACCATTCTCATCATCAAATATGCGCATATTAGCCGCCTTAGATACCAAATAATCTACATCTTCTTGCGTGTCGCCTTGCGCTACACCAACAAGAATTAAAAGTCCTGCGCCTATCGAGCCAACCACATGTCCATCGATAGTAACCGATGATTCTTGCACTCGCTGAATTACAAGTTTCATAATTTATTCTAAGTTTTTATGTTCTTCTTGATGCAAAGCTGTATATACTATTTTAGCTTTTGCCTCCCCTATAACAGCGGATATATCGGCAATTTCTGCCTCTCTAAGTCGCTTTAAGCTACGGAAATACTTCAATAATGTTTCACGTGTAACATTTCCCACACCCTTAATTTCATCGAGCAAAGATACCGTCTGTCCTTTGCTTCGCCGATTACGATGGTGTGTAATTCCAAAGCGGTGAGCTTCGTCGCGCAGATGCTGTACAATCTTTAGCGACTCCGAATTTTTATCGATATATAAAGGTATGCTGTCGCCGGGGAAATATATTTCTTCCAGACGTTTTGCAATACCTATAATTGCAATTTTACCTCTTAGCCCTAGCGATTCTAGTGCGGTAACTCCGGCACTTAACTGCCCTTTTCCACCATCTACAATTATTAATTGAGGCAACGGCTCACCCTCGGCAACAAGACGACTATATCGACGAGTCAACACTTCAATCATCGAAGCAAAATCATCAGGGCCATCAACAGTTTTAATATTAAAATGGCGATAATCACGTTTCGATGGTTTAGCATTTTTAAATACCACACACGATGCGACAGGATTAGAGCCTTGAATATTCGAGTTGTCAAAACACTCGATATGTCTCGGTAATTCCGATAGTCTGAAGTCTTTTTGCATGGTAGAAAGAGTACGAATTACCCGTTGCTCGGGATTGAGTTTTTCGGCGTGCTTAAGTTTGTCAATCTTATATTGCTTAGCATTTCGTTCGGATACTTCGAGCAGTTTTCGCTTATCGCCACGTTGAGGAATGATAAAATTTAGTTCGGCAAATTCGGCATCAGGCAAAAACGGCACAATAATTTCTTTAGCTTCAGATGCAAATTTAGATTTAATTTCAGCAATAGCCAACGATAATAATTCGGCATCTTCCTCGCCTATTCTTATACGATATTCCAGCGTGATGCTTTTTGTTATCGACCCGTTGCGAACGTGCATATAATTAATATAAGCACAATTCTCATCGCGATCAAAGCTATATACATCTACATTATGAATCTGTGCGCTCACAATTACCGATTTCGCACGATATTGCTCGACTAGCAAATATTTTTTCTTTATTTCGTTAGCCTCTTCAAATTTGAGTTCAGCGGCAAGAGCATTCATTTGCTCGACGAGATAATCGCATAATTGTTGTGTGTTTCCACTTAGAATTTGCTTAATTTCCTCGATATATCCGAGATATTTCTCGCTACTCACTTCGCCGGTGCAGCACCCCAGACAGTTTTTGATATGATATTGAAGACACAGCCTCAGCTTCTTCTTTTCTATCACTTCGGCGGTAATTGAATGATTGCAAGTGCGAACCGGATATATTTCTCTAATAAGCGCAAGCACCGTCCTAACTACCGACGTATTAGAATAGGGACCGTAAAATTTCCCACCGTTTTTAGTTACATTACGGGTGATAAAAACCCGTGGATAGAGTTCATTAGTAACACATATCCACGGATAACTTTTATCGTCTTTTAGTAAGACGTTATAGCGAGGTTTATATTCCTTTATAAGACTATTTTCAAGATGTAAGGCATCTTCTTCGCTGCCTACAACGATATATTTTAAATCAACAATATTGCGCACCAATACATTAGTGCGTATTACCGAATGCACTCTGTTAAAATAAGACTTTACACGGCGACGCAATCGCTTCGCCTTCCCTACATAGATTACAGTCCCCTCTTTATCGAAATACATATACACTCCGGGCGATTCGGGGAGCAGGTCTATCTTATCTTTTAGCTCATCGGCAGGTTTCAAATCAATGATTTAATATATTATTAGAGATTTAATATCTACATCATCATTAAAGAGCTTGCGTCCTTCTAAGAAACTCAACTCTATGATAAAGTTGATATAAATCTTTTTAGGATTACGACTCTTTACAAGCTCATAAGCAGCTTCCATTGTACCTCCTGTTGCCAACACGTCATCGTGAATTATCACAATATCGTTTTCGTCGATTGCATCGGTGTGAATTTCAATGGTATCTGTCCCATATTCTTTATTGTAAGTCTTCTTAATAGTCTCTGCAGGCAACTTTCCGGGCTTGCGCAATGGAACGAAACCGGCATTAAGTTCATAAGCAAGGATAGAACCGCCGATAAATCCGCGTGATTCGATACCTACAACTTTAGTAACGCCTAAACCAGTATAAAGAGATTTAAGCTCGTCGCTAACGATATGCAATGCTTCACCATCTTTGAATAGTGTTGTAAGGTCGCGAAAAAGCACTCCCTTAGTAGGAAAATCAGGCACATCTCTGATTACACTTTTTAATCTTTCTAAATCTTGATTGTTCATATATATATATTATATAAATTAATTTTTATGTTCCACGTGAAACAAATTTATTCTATCTACCTAATAACAAAAGCAATATATTGACATCACTGGGAGATATTCCGGGTATTCTTGAGGCTTGTGCCACAGTTTCGGGGTCAATCTTCACAAGTTTCTGTCGTGCCTCGGTCGACAATGCTTTTATCTCGTCGTAGTTAATTTTTCCTCGCAATTTAACGTGTTCGAGTCGAGCAATCTTATTTGCTATCTGTTGTTCACGATCAATGTATCCTTGATATTTAATTAATATTTCGGCGGCTTCTACTATCTCCTCGCGTCTAGCCTCCTCGATTTTTTCTATTTCGTCGGAAAGAGCCGGGATAAACGGAGCTAGCGAAAGGATTGAAAGTTGCGGGCGAAGAATTAAATCGTACAGTTTAACGCCTTGTTTGAGAGGCGAAGTACCTAATTGCTCAAGTGTCGGATTAATAATATCGGCACGCATTGAATATTCACGAGCAAATTCGATCAATTTATCTCTTTGTTCACGCTTAGCAATCATAAGCTCGTAACGTTGACGGCTTGCAAGCCCTATATTAAAGCTCTTTTCGGTCAAGCGCATATCAGCATCATCTTGACGCAAAAGAATGCGATATTCGGCACGAGAAGTGAACATACGGTAAGGTTCATCGACACCCTTAGTAACAAGATCGTCGATCAGCACACCGATATAAGCCTCGTCGCGCGCAAGTTCAAAAGATTCGCCACCATTAACAGCCTGGGCAGCATTAATGCCGGCAATCAGACCTTGCCCGGCGGCTTCTTCATATCCCGTAGTTCCATTCACCTGTCCGGCAAAGTATAAATGCTTCACCAGTTTAGTTTCAAGAGTATGATATAGCTGGGTAGGGTCAAAAAAGTCGTATTCGATAGCATAACCGGGACGATAGATATGGACATCTTTGAGAGCAGGGATTTGTTCAAGCGCATCGAATTGAATCTTTAGAGGTAACGACGAAGAAAACCCATTGACATAATATTCATGAGTAGTTTCGCCCTCAGGTTCTAAGAACAATTGATGCTCGGTCTTATCGGCAAAAGTTACTATTTTAGTTTCAATGCTAGGGCAATAACGAGGTCCGATACTCTTAATCTGTCCATTAAAAAGGGGAGAATCGGGCAATCCGTTGCGAAGAATATTATGAACATTCTCGTTAGTGTAAACAATCCAGCAAGGTTGTTGTTTCAACTTGCGATGCACCGTAGGAAGATAAGAAAATTTATGAAAATCATCTTCACCCTCTTGTTTCACAGCCAAGTCAAAATTAACCGAGCGCGAGTCGATACGCACCGGCGTACCCGTCTTCATACGGTCGGTAGTGAAGCCTAATTGCATTAATTGCTCGGTAACTCCGTGTGCAGCAGGCTCCGAAATTCGCCCGCCTTCGAGTTTCACCCTCCCGACGTGCATAAGACCGTTAAGGAAAGTTCCGGCAGTCAAAACAACGGATTTAGCGGTAAAATCCACACCCATTGCAGTCTTTACCCCCTTCACCACATTATCTTCAATATTTAGTGCTACCACCGAGTCTTGCCACAAATATAGATTTGGTGTATTATCAATTGTTTCGCGCCACGTCTCGATAAATTTCATTCTATCGGCTTGCGCACGCGGACTCCACATAGCAGGACCCTTTGAGCGATTGAGCATACGGAATTGAATTGCAGCACGGTCGGTAACGATTCCCATCTGACCGCCCAGCGCATCTATCTCCCTCACAATCTGCCCTTTAGCAATTCCGCCGACAGCCGGATTACAGCTCATCTGCGCAATTTTATTCATATCCATAGTGATTAGCAGCGTACGTACACCGATGTTTGCGGCAGCACAAGCGGCCTCACAACCGGCATGACCGGCTCCTATCACTATTACATCATAATCAAATCTCATTGTTTGAATTAATATCTATTTTGCAAAAGACTAAGAGCCTTATTCTCGTGCGCTTCCATAATTTCGCGCTCGCCCTCACCCTTATCGTTTATTCCACATAAATGCAACACCCCATGAATAATAACACGTCTAAGCTCCTCAGTATAATCTTTTCCAAGCATTGAAGCATTAGAGGCGACAGTATCGAGCGAGATAAACATATCGCCCGCAATTCTACGAGGTCGCGAATAATCGAATGTTATTATGTCGGTGTAATAATCGTGTTTAAGATATTGGCGGTTAACTTCAAGTATTTTTTCATCGTTGCAAAAAATATACGTCAACACCCCCACTGATTTATCCAAACTGCGGGCTACCGACTCAATCCATACATTTATCTGCATTTGATCGATGTCGGGCATTTCTACGCCTTGGGCTATATAACTAATGTCGGCCATCTATAATTTTTGCAGATACAAAGATAATGCAAATGAGTGGAGAAAAAAACTAGTTTACTTGTTTTTTTATTCCGAGTGCAGCTTATCTTATCGAAAGATAATGCAAATGAGTGGAGAAAAAAACTAGTTTACTTGTTTTTTTATTCCGAGTGCAGCTTATCTTATCGAAAGATAATGCAAATGAGTGGAGAAAAATTGCATTAACTTGTTTTTTCTCATT
>JAQVCR010000007.1:33372-35792 GCA_028689665.1 Muribaculaceae bacterium | reverse complement strand
AAAGATAATGCAAATGAGTGGAGAAAAAAACTAGTTTACTTGTTTTTTTATTCCGAGTGCAGCTTATCTTATCGAAAGATAATGCAAATGAGTGGAGAAAAATTGCATTAACTTGTTTTTTCTCATTCCACTTGCTTCATCTATTATATTGAATTTATCTGATTGAGAATAGAGAAGGTGATAAATATCACTTTATAGGCTGATATTATGATACTTATATAATTTTAAAACTCACGAGAATCGAATATTTATTTATCGACCGTAAAGAGGGGCAGAAAAATTAATTCATTCTTGATTAATTCAAAATCTTTTTTTACATTTACAGAGCTTTT
Organism: Muribaculaceae bacterium; assembly: GCA_028689665.1. Taxonomy (GTDB): domain Bacteria; phylum Bacteroidota; class Bacteroidia; order Bacteroidales; family Muribaculaceae; genus JAQVCR01. Next base: position 35,460 of record JAQVCR010000007.1, on the reverse strand, counting down.
TTAACAAACTCATTATTTTTCTATGAAGACTGCAAATGTGAATAAATGGATAGAAAACTTGCAAAATGTTTCACAACCCTCGAAGGTAAAAATTCTCTCATCATTTTTCAAAACCGGAAAAGGCGAATATGGCGAAGGCGATATTTTTGCAGGAATCAATGTTCCCGACAATAGAAAAATTGCCGAACAATTCTACAATCTTGCTTACGAAGAAATTTACGAATTGCTATCATCACCAATACACGAACATCGACTCAGCGCACTGCTCGCTCTTGTTAAGAAATATCACAAGACTTCAATCGTTGAACATGCCGAAATAGTAAATTTCTACCTCGCCAACACTCGATTCATCAACAATTGGGATTTGGTCGACCTTAGTGCGCCGAAAATAATTGGCGAATACACTCTTCTCTCAAACGAGGATATTCTTTACACTCTTAGCGACAGCGAGAGCCTTTGGGAGCGACGCATTGCAATAGTAGCAACATACACACATATTAAGAAAGGAGAATTTAAGCACACATTGATTTTTGCCAACAAATATCTCGATAGCAAAGACAGCTTGATACACAAAGCCACCGGCTGGATGTTGCGTGAAATAGGGAAAAAAGACCTTCCCACCCTTCTTAATTATCTTGATGATAATTATAAGATAATGCCGCGCACAGCATTGAGATATGCCATCGAGCGCTTGCAACCCGAATTAAAGCGACACTATATGAACAAAGATTAAACTCTTTGGCACCATATATTGAGTATCTTCATTGGCTTAGTCATTAATACCAACCTCACAAATAGATTATAATACCAGCAATCTAAAGCATCGCTCGAATTTATTGATAGTCCCGCACCGATAATTAATTTTGATATTATCTTTTCACTCATAAAGTTCACTCCGACACCTGCTGTATTAAAGCCAACTTTGCGAATTAGAGAAGATACCGGTTTAAAACTGATGGAAGTAAGGTTATAAATTAATTTTGTAGGATAGGAATCTATAATAATTCCGTTGTATAAATTTTCTATTATAGAAATGTAACCGTTGTCTTTTAGATGCCTAGCCGCCTCTTTAAGTACCATTGAGATATTATCCATCGAAGTAGCTCTGCTGCCCGAAACAAGATGATGAAGCACCCAGTTAAAAGAAATAATATCGTAAGACTTGTCGGCTAACAGCAATTCTAAATCCATTGCCGATCCATGAATAAAGTGCTTTCGTGCGTGTTGTTTATTTTGAGAAAGAAGATATTCCGAATTGTCAAGTATGGTAACTTCGGCATTAGGATACATTGAAATTAGCTTATCGGCAAACAGCCCGATACCGCCACCAACATCTAACACCGAAAACGACTTATTACTATCAATATTCCTTTCGAGAACAGACAAAAAAACTTCCCAATAACAAGGAAGCATAAGATCGGTATTAAAATGTTCTAATTGATTATCCTCTAATACTTTTGTTTCCATATTTATATTCTTTCTAAGCAATTCCTAATTGGAATGTTTGAATTAGTGTTTTCACTTTATCATTTTTAGTCATCATTTCCACCACTATATCTTGAGGCGAAAGAATAGCTACCTTTGCCACATTTTCGTTGATCGATGTGCGCAAGGTAAAAAAATCATTATCGACACGCTGCCTAAGATAGTCTAAAAGCCCGGCAAGGTGATTATTTATTGCCTCTTGTTGTGCATTGTTATCAACAACAACGCTGTAAGTAAAATTTTCGTCAACCCGAGTTGGTAAATTAGAACGCATAGCATTAATCAGCACCACCTCGCGAGGGTGATCGGTAATGTAAGAATTCCACGCCTGAATGAGTTGCTCGTCGCTGAAAATATTTCGATGATTCATTGCTCTGTCAGCCTTCTCCTCGCTCGGCGCCTGCTCGGTATGTTTATTTGCTCCAATTCTACTTATTGATATTACCGGAGTAATTGAAGGCGAAGCCACACGCTTAGGCGTATATTGCACTTCGGGCGAATCACTCACCATCGCAGCCACAGCAACAGGCTTAGGAGCCTGCGCTTTGGGTGCCGATTGTGTGGTATTTGTAGTTGCTTGATTTGTAGTTGCTTGATTTGTAG
>JAQVCR010000007.1:31843-33272 GCA_028689665.1 Muribaculaceae bacterium | reverse complement strand
ATTTGTAGTTGCTTGATTTGTAGTTGCTTGATTTGTAGCATTCGCCGGGACGCTCTTCAGCGACGTCTTGTCGGTAGGTTCGGTGGGAGTATTAAGTATCTGGCACAATTTGATTAGCGTTAACTCCACTAGAAACTGCTTGTTGCTCGCCGCACGATACTCGATATCGCAACGATTACACAAATCCATAGCTTTATATATAAAAGCCAAAGAGCATTTCTTAACCTGTTCGCGATAGCGCGTCGCTACATCCGATGCCACCTCAAGCAAAGGTAATGTTGCGGCAGTGGCAGCAACCATCAAGTCGCGAATGTGCATTGCCAAGCCGTTAATGAAAAACAGCGAATCGAAACCATGGTCGCGAATCTCCTTATATATCAATAATGCGTTAGGCACATCGCCGGCAAGAAACACATCTATCAGCCTAAAATAATACTCATAATCGAGAACATTAAGATTCTCAATTGCACTGCGATAGGTAATATGACCTTCCGACGAGGCAGCCACTTGGTCGAAAATCGAAAGCGCATCACGCATTGCCCCATCAGCCTTCTGTGCAATCACATTAAGAGCTTCTACTTCTGCCGTAATATTCTCATTTGCGGCAATTCGTTGCAACTGCTCCACAATATCCTGCACAGTGATTCTCGAGAAATCATAAATCTGACAGCGCGACAAAATAGTAGGCAATATTTTATGCTTCTCAGTGGTAGCAAGAACGAAAATTGCATGAGCAGGAGGCTCTTCAAGAGTCTTCAGAAAAGCATTAAATGCACTAGTGGTGAGCATGTGAACCTCATCAATAATATACACCTTATATTTACCAATCTGTGGAGGGATACGCACCTGCTCGGTGAGATTACGAATTTCGTCGACCGAATTATTAGATGCGGCATCCAGCTCAATAATATTATACGAACGCTGTTCATTGAAAGCCTTGCACGATTCACATTCGCCACACGCTTCGCCATCGGCAGATAAATTAGTGCAATTTATCGTCTTAGCAAAAATTCTGGCACACGAAGTCTTTCCCACGCCGCGAGGGCCACAGAAAAGATAAGCATGAGCTAAACGCCCCGAAGCGATGGCAGTCTTTAGCGTATGGGCGAGAGCATTCTGCCCCACGACAGTACTAAATGTAGAGGGACGATACTTTCTAGCCGATACAATATAATTCTCCATAAAAGAATTTTAGCCTTAGTTGTTATGTTATTTTACTTTTGACAAAGATAACGAAAATGAGTGGAGAATACAAAACAAGTTTACTTGTTTTTATTATCCCGAATGCATCTTATCTTATCTAAAGATAACGAAAATGAGTGGAGAATACAAAACAAGTTTACTTGTTTTTATTATCCCGAATGCATCTTATCTTATCTAAAGATAACGAAAATGAGTGGAGAATACAAAACAAGTTTACTTGTTTTTA
>JAQVCR010000007.1:0-31743 GCA_028689665.1 Muribaculaceae bacterium | reverse complement strand
GAATACAAAACAAGTTTACTTGTTTTTATTATCCCGAATGCATCTTATCTTATCTAAAGATAACGAAAATGAGTGGAGAATACAAAACAAGTTTACTTGTTTTTATTATCCCGAATGCATCTTATCTAAAGAAAAAAGGTAGCAAACATTAGCAAAATAAACAACAACAACTGACTAAAACATATTCATTTCGACAGACGAAAAAATATAAAACAACAATTACTAAACGAAAAAACGACAAAATAAACACTAATTAATTGGTATTATAGTATTTTTATGACACTTTAAAACCTATTTTTTAGAAAAAAACGATTAAACTTTTGAGTGTTATATAAATTTTGGTATCTTTGCGTGCTTATAAATACCAATGGATTAAGACACAGAGCTTCATTCGTCGGAAAAACAAATTGCAAACTTAAAAACGAACATATAATAAATGGCAACTTTAGAGAAAATTAGAAACAAATCAGTACTATTGATTGTAGTTATCGGTGTTGCATTACTAGCATTCATCATCGGTGACTTTTTCACTTCGGGAAGAACTTTCTTCGGTAACGCTACTACAGTAGCAGTAGTGGGAGATAAAAAAATTGACATTCAAGAATTTCAACGTCGCTACGAAGAAATGTCGGCTCAAATGCAACAACGCAACCAAAGTGTCGACGCCGCCTTAGTTCAACAACAAGTGCTTAACGGAATGATTCAAGAAATCCTTCTTGATAACGAAATCGACGAGCTTGGCATCGAAGTTAGTGCCGACGAGCTTTCTGAAAGTATGGTTGGAAAAAATGCTAACCCTCAGATGATGCAATTTGCACAACAAATGGGCGCACAATCTCCTGCTCAGCTTTACGATATGATTTTCAATCCTTCTAACTACGGTATCACCGAAGAACAAGTAACTCAAGCTAGAGCTCAATGGTTGAAAATGGAAAAAAGCACCGAGCAACAATTAAAATATATGAAACTCGGCTCGCTTATCGCCGGAGCTATTCAAGCTAACGACCTCGATAAAGCAGCAATAAACGAAGAATCGGCTATCAGCCATATTAACATTGTGAAGAAAGAATACTCTTCTCTTAAAGATGGCGATTTCGCTGTAAGCGACGAAGATATTAAAGCTGAATACAACAAAGAAAAGAATAAATATAAACTCGACACCGAAGTACGTCGTATTCACTACATCGCTGTCGACATCAAGCCATCGGCAACCGACGAGAACGAAGCTCAAAAGCTATTCAACAAGGCTGTTGGCGAGCTTGAAGCAAGCACCGGAGTTGATGCAGTTCGCGCTAACAGCGACCTATTTATCAACGAAAGCACCATCACTCTTGCATCTGCCAACCCTCAAATTAAGAGCTTCATTGAAACTGCCGAAGTGAACGCCATGACTCCTGTTAAGCACGTCGACGACACTTACAGCATAACAAGACTTATCGCTAAGAAACTAGATACCGACTCGGTTAAAGTTAATATGATAGCCGTAGAAGGAGCTAAAAACCTTCAAGACTCTATCCTTAACCTACTTAACAACGGAACCGACCTTAAGGTGGTTGAAAAAATGAAAGGAATTCAAGGCGTTCAAGACAGCCTTTGGATCAACCTAATGCAAGCACAAGACGCTAAAGCTAAAGAGAAAATTCTTAACGCACCTGCAACATACTTTGTTCTAGACAGCAACGAAAAAGCAGCTCTTATCTACAAAGTAATAGAAAAGAAAGCTCCTAAACTAATGTACGACATTGCCGAAGTGTCTTACAAAGTTATCCCAAGCGAAACTACAGTTCAAAGCCTTCGCGATGGATTACAATCATTCATTGCTAGCAACAATACAAGCGAGACTTTTGCAGCTAACGCAATTAAAGCCAACTATCAAGCTGTTGAGACTTCAATATCTAGCGATATGGCTCAAATAGACCGCATTGAAAACACTCGTAAAGGCATTCAATGGATATTCGGAGCCGAAAAGAACAGCGTATCTCCTATTTTCGACAAAGAAGCCAACAACAAAATGATTGTTTACTCGGTCGACGAAATTATGTCTGAAGGATTCACTCCTATCACCGACAAAGATCTTCGCACTCAACTTACAAACAAGATTCGCAGAGACAAAAAAGCTGCCAAACTTATCGCAGATTACACAGGCAAAGCTAAAAACATTGAAGGTTTTGCAGCCGTTATGAACTCTTCGGTTGATACAACCACTTGTAACTTTGCTCAACCATTCATCGCAATGGTCGGTTACGAACCTGCACTTGCCGGAAGCATCGCAGCTGCTAAGCCGGGCGTAGTATCTAAGGTAATAAAAGGCAACAACGCAGTATATGTATATCAAGTTACATCTATCGACAACAACGGCCCTAAATTAAGCCCTAAAGAAGCCGGCGAACGCTATGCAATGACTCTCGGTGGAAATGCTATCATGCAAAACGCTATTGAGATTCTTCGCAAAGCAACTAAGGTAGACAACCAAATGATAAAATTCTATTAAGCCAACACAGACTTAAACCATACGAAAGCGAGCGCATAGGGACACCCCGATGCGCTCGCTTTCTGTATTACCCCACGACTTATTTCACCACAAAGCAAAATGTGGCAAGTAGAAGTGAGATGCAAAAAAAGCGATAAATTAAGTTGCCCGATGCCTCTGACGCATATTTAGAGGTAGCAACCGTAAAAGACTATCAGCCATTTTTCCTCACTCCACTATTTCTCTTTCGCACTGCTCGATAAGTACAGAAAAAGGAAAGCGACACCGACAATCTCTTATAACTAAAACAAAAACTATGACAAAAAAGCAGTAACTTTGCAGTCATAAAAATAAGTATTTAAGATTATGCCAAAAAAAATATTGATTACCGGAGCCGGTGGATTTATTGGCGGTTTTTTCGTTGAAGAAGCGTTAAAACGAGGCTATGAGACATGGGCTGCCGTGCGCGCAACCACTTCTCGCAAATATCTTAGCGATGAACGCATTAAATTTATCGAACTCGACTTCAGCAACACCGAAAACCTTGCTGCACAGTTGGGCGAAAGCATCGCACAAAATGGCAAATGGGATTATGTAATTCACAATCTAGGAGCTACCAAATGCGCAAATTTCAACGATTTCAACACAATCAACTATCAATATTTAAAAAACTTTGTCGACACTCTAATTAAATTAAATGCCGTTCCCGATGCGTTCTTGCAAATTAGCAGTCTGGGAGCAATGGGAATAGGCGACGAAGTGAATTACACTCCACTCAACACTTCGGCTATCCCCAACCCTAACACCCGCTATGGTGTGTCGAAACTAAAAGCCGAAACTTATCTTCAGATAAAAGAAGGATTTCCTTACATTATATTTCGCCCGACAGGCGTGTATGGACCACGCGAGAAAGATTACTTCTTGATGTTTAAGAGCATCAAGTGCGGACTCGACTTCAGCGTAGGAATGCGCCGACAATTGATTACATTCATATATGTGAAAGACTTGACACGCGCCGCATTTCAGGCTCTTGAATCGGGGGTAAAACGAAAAGCATATTTAATAGCCGAAGATAGAGCTTACACACAAAGCGAATTTCGCAAGATTTCGGCAAAAGCATTGGGCAAAAAGTTTGTTTTGCCGGTGCGCTGCCCTCTTGCAATTCTTTATATTATTTCAATGATAGCCGAAATAATAGGTATGATAACGCTAAAACCAAGTACTCTAAATCGCGACAAATTCAAGATAATGAAACAGCGCAATTGGACTTGCGACATTAGTCAAGCTCGCAAAGACTTTGGCTTTGAACCCGAATATTCACTCGAACGCGGAGTGAACGAAGCCATTGCATGGTATAAAGAAAACAATTGGTTGTAAGCAAGATATACGATGAATCTCAAAAATAAAATAATTTGCATTTTCTGCGCTTCAAGCCCTAACGTTAAAGAGTCGTATCGCAATATGGCTTACGAGCTGGGGCGTAAAATCGCTCAGCACGGAGCCGGCTGTATATGTGGTGCCGGGAAATGCGGACTTATGGCAGCAATTACCGAAGGCGCCCTATCGGAAGGAGGAAACGTAACAGGGGTAATACCTCAATTTATGGTCGACAACAATTGGCAACACCCTCATCTCTCCGAATTAATAATCACCTCGGATATGCACTCTCGAAAGAGCCTTATGGCAAAGAAATGCGATGCAATTATTGCCTTACCCGGAGGCGTAGGAACTTTTGAAGAATTGTTAGAAGCCATAACGTGGCGACAGCTAGGAATAATAAGCAAGCCGATAGTAATATTAAACCATAACGCCTTCTACAATCCTCTTCTCGATATGTTTAGCCACGCAATCGAGGAGGATTTCATGAAACCAAGCCACAACTCGCTATGGAAAGTTGTGCCGACTATCGACGAAGCATTAAGCTACTTAGAAAATTATAATGAAATGCAACAAGATGCACTAGAATCGAAATATTAAAAATGCCCAGCTTAAAGACCACACACAACAGCCCCGACACTGCCAACATTGCCCCCGACAGCAATGCTCAGCATTATTATGCCCCGCTCTATCCCGATGGATTTAGCGACAGCACAATAAGCAGCTGCGAGGTGAAACAGCTGCACACACTCCCCACAATGGAAGTAACGACAGGCATCGAAGGCGCAAAATATAACGCATCGCCGGCGGTTGAAAGCGGAATACTAACGTTGATAATGTGTATGATGCTATTAGTGTGTGTTGCTTTTGGCAGAGATTATAAATACCTATTCCAACTGCTGCGCAACCCCTTCAGCTTTCGCCTTCGAGAGAACGCATTTGAAGACAGCACCATAAAAGAAACATTCACATTAGTGGTGTTGATAGCCACAAACTGCATCACACAAGGAATATTATTATTTTATGCACTCGGACATCTCGGTGCAATTCACAGCTACGGCGAGGGAGCATTACTCTCGGCTGTAATTTGTATAGCTGTTTCAACGTTCTACTATACATTTCAATTATTGCTTTACCGAGTTCTAGGCTACGTATTTGGCTCAAAAGAAGAAACAACAATATGGATTGCCGGTTATAATTCCACACAATCTTTGCTTGCACTCGGTTATATATTCTTATGTCTACTGCTCATAACAAATCACAACTATGTAACAAATATTCTGATTTGCGCCCTAATTCTTTACATATTGTTGCGAATTCTCTTTATTTATAAGGGTTTTAGGATTTTTTTCAACAGATTTCAAGATATTCTTTATTTTATTTTGTATCTTTGCGCCGTTGAAATTGTGCCTGTAATTTTATCAATTTCAGGGGCAATATTAATATGTAATATTGTACTACAGTCATAAATTCTATAAGTGTGAAAGTAAATAAAATCCTTGTATCTCAGCCACAACCGAGTTCTGATAAATCTCCTTATTACGACATCGCCGAAAAATATGGAGTTGAAGTTGTGTTTCGCCCATTCATTAAAGTAGAGGGCTTAGAAGCAAAGGAATTTAGACAATTTAAGGTTTCAATTTCTGATTTTGGAGCTGTAATATTTACCGCTCGTACGGCTATTGACCACTTTTTCCGTCTATGCGAAGAGATGCGCATCACCATTCCCGACTCCATGAAATATTTCTGCACGACCGAAACAATTGCTTTATATCTTCAAAAATATATCGTATATCGCAAGCGCAAAATTTTCTTCGGTAAGTCAGGAAAGCTCGACGATCTTATTCCTTCGCTCAACAAGCACATAAAGGAAAAATATCTTTTCCCTATTTCTGATGTTCACAAAGACAATCTGAGCATACTCGACAACTACAAAGTGAATTACACTAAGGCTGTTATGTATCGCACTGTAAGCAATGACTTTGGTAAAGATGAAATTTTCGATTACGATATGTTGATATTCTTCAGCCCTGCCGGTGTCGACTCGTTGATGAAAAATTTCCCTAACTTTGACCAAAAGGATATCGTTATAGGCTGTCTTGGTGAGACAACAGCTAAAGCAGTTAAAGATGCCGGTTTAAGACTCGACATTGAAGCCCCGACAGTAGAAGCTCCTTCTATGACAGCTGCAATAGATTTATTCTTTAAGAAAAATTCAAAAAAAAAGTAAACTTGCAGGCATTGTAACAATGCCTCGATAAATGAAAATATAATCACCTTGCAAGAGTAATAATTTTTTGTTATACTTGCAAGGTGATTTTTTCACTCACACTATTAATATGACCGGAAATCGACTCTATAAATACGAAAAATTGTGTAGCCGCTCGGCGATAGATAAAATTTTCAAAGAAGGATACACCATCTTTGCCTATCCGCTTAGAGCATCGTTTATTATAAAAGACAGCGAAAACGGCTACAACGACGCTCGATTTCTTATCACTGTCCCTAAAAAGAAATTGCGACACGCTGTCGACCGCGTGCAGATGCGTCGCCGCATTCGCGAGGCTTACAGGCTTTCTCGAAGTCTGATTCTGCCGGCTCTTGACGAAAATGGTAAAAGCATTGAAATTGCCTTCATTTACCTCTCCGACAGCCTTAAAAGCTATCAATCCATTGAGACTAAAATAGCCGATTTGCTCAATAATATTGCCTCAGCCATCGCTAACACTAAGCCTCAAGATGATGCGCCGACTTCTATCTAACATATTACTTCTGCCCATATATTTTTATCGGGCGGCTATTTCGCCAATGTTTCCTCCGAGTTGTCGCTACTCGCCTACTTGCAGCCAATATGCAATAGATGCCATTAAAAAGTATGGAGCTTTTAAGGGCTTATGGCTGGCTGTAAAGCGCATTGCTCGTTGCCACCCGTGGGGAGGAAGTGGATATGATCCTGTACCGTAAATGATGAATTTTCACACACATATTGCTCACAGCGAGGCAATAATTAATATTAATGCCGGCTCTAATAATACTATTGACGATAATATGTATTACAGCATCGGCATTCACCCGTGGGATAGCGAGAATGTTACATCAAAAGCTAAAGAAGAACTTACAAAACTTGCTTCGCTACACTGTGTGGTTGCTCTTGGAGAATGTGGACTCGACTCTCTTCGCGGTGCCGACCTCGACACTCAGCAAGAATTATTCTGCTTCCACGCAAATCTTGCCGAACTTGCAGGCAAACCTCTGATTATCCATTGCGTGCATCGTTTTCAAGAAATAATTTCACTCAAAGATAAAATAAAACCTGAGCAAGCGTGGATTATTCATGGATTTCGAGGAAAGCCTGAGTTGCTCAGTCAGCTTATTACCAAAGGATTCTACATATCTTACGGGCAAAAATATAATATCGACTCTGCAATTGCCACTCCTGTTGATAAGATTTTTGTTGAGAGCGACGATGCCGATGTCGATATAAATGATATATATTCTGCCATTGCAAAGCACAAATCGATAGATATTAATAGCTTTTATAATGCGGTTGAGCATAATTATAAAGCTATCGGGATAGTATTATAGTCGCCTCGCAGGTAACAGCTCTCGCAACGACTCGGCTTTTGACAGCCTGCACAGCTCCGTTAAACGTAAATCTCGGCAATGCGATAAAGCAAGCGCACGAGTAATCACAATATCATCGTGAAAGCCTTCTTTTGCCCCAAACGACCCTTGTGGCTTCTGCTCATACACTACTGCCTCGTTGAGGGCATCACTATCTCGCTCTATATAGCTCTGTTCTCTTATTATGCCTCGCAACGAATTGATTATCATTGTCTTTGTCGCTCGATTGGTATGAAATCCGGGTTGGTCGTTATCTCGACGATACAAATTACGATAATTACGTGCCAACTCGTGCAATATAAACTCGCCATGGTCGCCTTCTGTGCGCTCGGTTTCAAGAGTGTTACTCTCTATGATTAATGTAGCTTTACAATACCATTGGGCTATCATTGCCGCCTTCCATGCGAGTATATCATGGTCGACGTGTCCGCGCCACTGAGCCACCAATTCGGGACAGTCGGGGTTAATCCTATCGAACACTGCTATTACCGAATAATCACTCTTATCACTACGCCCTCCTATATCTACCGCTACGACATAGCGGCGACGCATCTCGTTTGCAGCATCGGGACGTTGCCAGATCTTCAAATTTCCAAGAGTGTCGGCAACAAAATGCACCCCGCAAAGTGCATAAGGCCCTATCTCGGCATTCCCTTGCAACTCTCCTATTTCTGAAGGAGCTTTACAATGTGTGCGCAATTGGTCGATCGAACTCTTAGAAAACACGCTGTTCTGAGTGGCATTAAATGCTTCTATGGCATCGGTGGGGTATTCTGCCATCATTGCCACATGCGAATTATATTCTTTTCGTTTTAAGTGATACCAATTGATTTGCTCCAGCGTAAGCCCGTCATTCCACAGCTCACGCTCATATCTATCCATTTCGTGCCACAACTTTTCCACATTTTTCACCTCGTGGCGATATATTTCAATCTCGTGCCATGCAACAAAAATAGGGCTCTTATCACTAAGCCCTGCCGAGGCTTTAAGCCACTCGGTATGGAAATAATTTCCAACTCCGTTTGCAGTACTCTCGACGGCAACAAACGTTAGCTCGTCGAGGGTTATTGATGCACACACAGCCTTTATTACACTCTCAGGCTGCATTCTTGGCGACGACTTCCAGAAAGCAACCTCACTAAGGTGTGCCATCGAAATATCATTACCTCTCGCATTCTCTTGCGTGAGCGACGAGCAGGTAATAATATTGCTGTTGCGTCCTTCTATCTCAAAGATATTGCTACTGCCTCCAACGCTCTTTAATCGTGGTTTCTTGTCATCTGCCCAATAATCGGGCGAATAATTTGCTAAAATTCGTTCGTACATAGCCTTGATTATGCGCGACGTATCTTTTACCTGCGCACATATCAAACTGTTCCAATATTCTCGATGAATAATCTGAATCCACGCCATATAAGTCTGCACCATGGTCGAGCAACCCCACTGACGAGCTTTGAGTATTATTGCTCGTATGGGCTTGCCCGACAAACGGCTTGTCTCAAACACCGATAACACTTTACGCTGTGCCGAATTTAGAATAAAAGGGATTAATCCCCCACCCGATTTATCTTTTATTGGAACACAAGCATAGCACCAGTATTCAAAGTCGTACTTAAACCTTAGTTGGCATAGTTCATTCCAACTCATTTGCGGTTTAAATGCGCTATTTTCGACCATCTCCCGCGGCAGGTACAAATTACCATGATTAGGAATAAACGTCGTAAGACGCGAGCCATTACAGCCTGTGCCTATCTCCGGGTCATAGTCATCACACTTCAACAACTTATTACGTCGTTTATTCTCCGCTTTAATATCATCTATTTCGATTTTCATTACAGATTAAGGAAGAAAAACGGATTAAGCCCTCGAAGCATAAGTTTCGAGTGCAGTCTTTAGAGTGTTTGGAATGGTGTGAAGTAACGACTCGGCAAGAATATACACCCCCTCGGCAGGATGCACCACACATAAAGCCTCTTCTAAGACGTCATCGGCACCGCTTGCACTATACATCATAATTTGCCGAGGCATAATAATCCCCACAGGATACTCTCCGCCGCCTCGCGTGTGAACATCATATTGCAACGAAGCCATATAGCAATCAGGCTCATAGAAATAAGTTACCGGGCGTTTCCACGACTTCATTTTCCACTTCACCGGGCGAAGACAATTATCGGGAATGGCAACTCTAACCACATTATTTGATGATATGTTTACATTTAACTTGCTCGCAATATCTTCTACCGGCAGACAACGAGAAGGCGACTCAATAAGCAAGCGAGAATACCAATCACGAATACACTGCAACACTTTTGCATCTAGGTCGGTTCCGTTTCCACGCTCAATTATGCAATTGCGACGCTCGGCAACAAGGTTAAGCCTGCGGTTCCACAAATCTATCATTTCGCTCTCGCTCATGGTAATAATCTTCTCACAGCCGATATTTTTATTATGTTCGGCAAGGTCGAATTGGCTCATAACATCTTTAATAGTCATAGCAATAAAATTATTTAAATTCATACTGCCACAAAATTACAGACGCTTCTACCCTGCTTCTCTGCGAAAAAATACCCTTTTATAAAAAAAATTTAGGGCTGACACCATAATTTGGTATCAGCCCTTTATCTATATGTCGCTAAAAAACTTTAGCCGACAGTAATCACATCTTTAATGATTCTTATTTAGCAGCTTCTGCCTTAGAAAGACCTACTGTTACAATATCGAATACTAAAGTTTCGTTTGATTGAATTCCGGCTTGTGGTTGACCTTCGATTCCATAAGCTAAGTCAGCAGGAACGTAGATAGTCATTTCAGCACCTGGATTCATAAGCATAAGAGCTTCTTTGAAACCCGGAGTCATACTGTTAGGAGTGAATTTTACTATTTCGCCGCGGCTAGAATCGAATTCTTTTCCGTCGATATGTTTTCCTACATATTTAACGTCGATAGCATCTGATGCTTTGAAAGTTTCACCTGCACCTGCTTTAGTTACCTTGTAAGCAAGACCAGAGTTAGTCTTTTTAATTGTAGCATCTTTCTTCATTTCGTTATCAATAAATGCTTCACCGGCTTTTTTGTTTTTGATAGCCTCAGGTGAATTTTGCATATTTTCTTTGTGTAGACGTTCAAGAAGATTACCTACAATCATACGAGCTGCCATTGGGTCAACAATAGTAGAATCGCCCTTTTGTGCGTTTAGAGCAGCTTTAAGAGCAGCCATTACCTTATCAGAATTTAGCTCGATATTATCTTGTGCCTTGAATTGTTGCATTGTAGCTAGCAATTGGAAACCAAGATTCATACCTTGTATATAAGATTGTTTAGTAGTGTCTGATGCAAGAATTGTGTTGATACCTTTAATGAAATCATCGGCATTGAATTTTGCTGAATCCGGTGAATTTTTCATTTGTTGAGAAATCATACTACCATAGAAAGATCCCATGTAGTAGTTTAATGAGTCTTGAGCTGTTGCTAATTTAGTAGCATCGGCTGATGCACTGTTTCCGTTACAGCTTGTTACTGCCATAAGACCGGCGGCACAAGCCATCAATAATAATTTTTTCATAATTTTTTTATATCTGTTTTGTTATAATATTAATCCGCTTTCTTTCTCTACTTTTATCAAGTTCACATCAAATATCAATGTGCTGTCCGGTCCTATTGCCGGACCTGCTCCTTGTGCGCCATAAGCTAGCTCTGAAGGAATGTAAAGTTGCCACTCGGCACCTTCGCTCATTAGTTGAAGTGCTTCTACCCAACCCGGGATCACTTGGTTAACACCAAATGTAGCAGGTGCGCCGCGCTCTACCGAGCTGTCGAATACAGTACCATCGATAAGACGACCTGTATAATGCACTGTTACTTTGTCTTTGCCTGCAGGACGTATTCCGTTACCTTCTTTGACTATTTTATATTGTAAGCCACTAGCAGTAACCTTGATGCCTTCTTGTTTAGCATTCTCGGCAAGAAATGCCTTGCCCATTTCTTTGTTTGCTTTTTGTTGTTTTGCTTCTAATTCTGTAAAGAATTTGTTTACAACTTCTTTTGCTTCTTCCGGAGTCATTTTAGGAGTTTCGCCTGTATATACAGCTTTCACGCCAGCAGCGAATTCATCTACATTGATTTCGGTTATACCCGAGCGTTGGAAGTTGTTTCCCATGCTCAATCCTAGTGCATAGCTAAGTTTATCCATGTTCTAATTTCGTTAATTATTAAGTTTCTATTCCTATTGTCTTTAGCGCCAACAGGAAAATCCCCACAAAGGTAAAGTTTATATTATTGTTAACTGATAATCTTTAAATAAAAAATATTAAATTTGATGCTATATTTGATTTTTTGCTGTATTAAACAGTGGATTATAATATATTACATCTTATAATACATATTTTATTGTTATATAATTAGTTATTACCATTATGAAGAAAATTATTGTTTCTACGGGGGCTGGGATAAGTGCCGAGAGTGGCATTTCGACATTCCGTGATGCAGGCGGGCTATGGGATAAATATCCTGTTATGGACGTGGCTAGTGCCGATGGGTTTAGACGAAATCCGAAACTCGTGCATAGCTTTTACAATAAGCGTCGACATGAATTGCTTTCGGTGGAGCCTAATGTGGCGCATAAGATTCTTGCACAGATGGAAAATGATTTTGATATGCGCATCATCACTCAGAATGTTGACAACTTGCACGAGCGTGCCGGTAGTAGCAACGTGCTTCATCTGCATGGAGAATTAATGAAAATTGAATCTTTACGACACCCCGAAAGAGTGTACACTCTCGACGAAAATAATATTGAAACCAGTGTCGATACTGTCGACAAATATGGCGACCACGTGCGACCTCACATTGTGTTTTTTCAAGAGGCTGTTCCTAATTTTGAACCTGCAGTAAAACTCGTTGCTCAAGCCGATGTTTTTGTAGTTATTGGCACTTCGCTTGCTGTATATCCGGCAGCCGCGCTTATTAACTATGTGCCGGCGGGAGTGCCTATATTCTACATTGATCCTCGCCCGGCAAATGTGAGCCACATTAAGGGAATTACTGTGATAGCCGAAAATGCCTCGACCGGTGTGGCAAAGCTGCAAGAAATACTTATGAAATAGGACAGAGCCGTACCTCCGAAAAATGTGATAATAAGAAGAACAAAAATGGCAGCCTTGCTGATAAATGCCGGGCTGCCATTTTCTTATGATTGTTGGTGCTATTTAGTTACTGCCACTTTAATTATGGTGGGCGACTCCTTAGTTTTTACTAAATATATTCCTATCGGCAGTGTTATTATTGTGCCATTCTCTATTTGTGGTTGATAGGCGACTACTTGACCTTGAGCATTATATATATAGCAGTGAGTCTGTATTTGCGGGGTTAAAAGTCGTATTCCTCCATCAATTGTCATTATTGACAGTCCTGCATCTTCGGCTATTCCTGTTACTGCACCCGATGCTACCGTTATTGCATTTGAAGACACCGAGCGATAGCCTAAACGTGAAGATTGTACGGTATAGGTATGCGTGGTGCCTGCTTTGAGGTCATCGAACATATAATAATTCTCTTCGGCAACAAATTCGTTTACTGTCTGTTTTCCGCCTTCGGTGATTGTGCGTGTAACCACGTAGTAATCAACATCTTCATTTGCGGGGATATTCCAATTTGCTCGATAAGCGGTTTCGGTAATATCGGTGGCTTCGGTTGCTACTATTTTTGACAGACTGGGGATGGGTAATGCCGCTCCTATTAGTGAAAATTGAAAGCTGCCTACTATTCCTCCATCAGAGAGCAGTACCTTTGCCTCGTGAGTGCC
Organism: Muribaculaceae bacterium; assembly: GCA_028689665.1. Classification (GTDB taxonomy): domain Bacteria; phylum Bacteroidota; class Bacteroidia; order Bacteroidales; family Muribaculaceae; genus JAQVCR01. Next base: position 18,472 of record JAQVCR010000007.1, on the reverse strand, counting down.
TACTGTTGTTGGTGAATAGGTGATATTTAGCATATATCCGTTCTCACTGTTCACATTTGATGTAGGTATTTTCTCTACCGCACTTTTAAAATATTCAGAATTTGTGCCATATATGGTAACGGTGATATTTCCTCGCATATTCTCGCCTTTCACCAGCAGACTGAGAGTTTGAGTTTTATTTACTGCAACTTCACTGAAATCGAGCGACGAACCTGCGACGGGTGATAGCAGAGTAGGGTCGCCTGTAATAGGGCTGTCGCCGGCATAGAATATTTGTCCTGCCTTATTGCCCCAGATATATTCGGCTAACTCGGGATAGTCGATGAATGGATTGCGATTGTTCTGACTTTCATATACAGCCTCGTTGCGATCGAGCTCTTTCTGCGATACCGGGTCTTGACGATGCCACCTTAACAGCATTTCATAAGCCCACGGCATTAATGTGGGGTAGGTGTTTTGCTGAAGCATATATGAATATTTCCATGTAAGATCTTGATAGCAAGTTACCATATAGAAATAAGTACGTGCAAAGTCGCCTTTATATTGATCTGCCGGCTCGAATACGGTTGACGAGCCTCCACCTTGTCCGCTTTTTGGATAGCCTACCTTTGTCCAGCCATTTTCGAAAGTTGCTTGTTGCACTTCGCCAAGTGGATAGTTGTTTTTGGCTAGATTAGCATCGGTTTCTGATGGATATAGGTGATTAAGGTCGGTGTAAGCCGGTACTGTGGTGATTCCACCCCACCAACTTTTAGGGAAACTGTGTTCGCGGTTCATTCCTCTGCTTCCATTGCGCACATAGAATGTCTCACCCGAATACATATCCCACCACTGGTCGTCATTGGGATATACGTGAACATCGGTTGATTTAAAATAATACCATAAACTATTATAAGACAGCATTGTGTGAGGATAAATCACATTTTTCACTGCCGTTTTAAGCTCGATAGTAGCCTTTCCATCGATATTTTTATAATATCCTGTTGGAATTTCGCCCCACGCACTTGTACTTACAAGAGATAACACAGTGGAGCAGATAACAAAAAATAATTTCTTCATCAGAATATCTTTAGTTTAATTCTAGTTTATTTAAATCCTAACGAACGCGCCATACCGACGTATGCAATAGTGAAGCCTATGTGGCAACTACGCAATTCTGGATTTGTGTTTTTATACACTCCTCGCCCTACAAATGGAGTGATGCGAATTGAAGAGGTGTATTGTTCTCTCTTTCCCGTTAAGAAAAATGGGTTTTTAGATACTACCGTAAAGAAGTGATAGTCGAAATCTATTGCCGCATACCAATTAAAACTACTGATTGAGGGCGACTCATAGTTTTTAATTTTCAACTCGCCATTTACATTCTCATAATTCGCTACGTTCCACCCATAGTTGCTCCACATTCCTCCTACGTGAGGAGTAATGCAGAATTTCTTGGTGTCGAGTATCGAATAGCCTAAAGATGCCGTAATAGCAAGATAGGAAGCATAAGTGTCGCTGGTAGTTTGGTCTTCGACTGCCATTATATTAGATTCTTTAATCTTCGGCTGTCCGTATGTAATATCAGATCTAAATTTAAATCGGCTTAATCCCAACCCTATACCGGCGGTGAAAGTCCACGAACCAGTAAAGGCATTACCCAGATTACCCTGCGACAAATCGGCGCCGGTGCCTAGGTAAAAACCATAAGAAAACGGACTGGTTATAATTTCAGGCTCGGGGGGTAACCCTTGTTCATCTAGTTTCTTGCGGATAAAGTATTCCCAAACTTGAATTTTAGCGTCGTTTGCCCCATTTTCCGACTGCTCTTGAAGTTTGTCGAGCGATGCTGTATATAGGTTGTTATAGTGCTTTAGTCGCTCATCGGCTTCAAGTCCTGTCATTCCGGTATTAATATCGCTCTGTAAATCACGACGATAGCTTTCGAGAATGTCAAATTGCAATTGATGATAGCGTAGGCGTTGGTCGGTGCGCATTGCTGAATCGGCAAACGACCTGTCTTTATCTATTTTGGCAACAGCATTTAGATGCATTTTTGTTTTTCCTTTTATCGTGGCTTGCTTTGTTACTATTCCGAGTGAAGTCTTAATGTAAGATGGTACTCCGGGAATCATAGAACGCCCTTTAAAGTCGCTCCACGACAAAGCTCCGTCATTCCATTCCTTTTCCTCATTGGCGGCTAGTGCCATCAATGGAAAGAATAATGCTATTATCCAAAATAAATGTTTCATAATATTCAGAATTTTATCGCTTTTTATTATTTAAGTCCTTCTAGAATGCGTTTTAGCACTACTTGTGCCGATATTTCTCTGTTGGCGGCTTCGGGGATTACGATAGAGCGTTCACTCTCTATCACATCATCGCTTACTATCATATTTCGACGAACGGGAAGGCAGTGCATAAAATAGGCATTATTTGTTAGTGCCATTTTCTCGGTGGTTACTGTCCACGAACGATCTAGATTTATTACTTGTCCATAATTGGGATCGGTATAAGCCGACCAATTCTTTGCATACACAAAGTCGGCGCCGGCTAAGGCTTTCGCTTGGTCGTATTCTACAACGGCATTGCCCACAAATTCGGGAGCTAGTTCGTTACCTTTGGGGTGGGTTATGACAAAGTCATAGCCTGTGGCGTTCATCCACTCGGCAAATGAATTTGGCACAGCTTGTGGTAGGGCTTTGGGGTGGGGCGCCCATGTCATTACTATTTTAGGTCGTTCTACCGTCTTATACTCTTCTATTGTGATGAGATCGGCAAAGCTCTGTAATGGATGGCGTGTTGCTGCCTCCATACTGAATACCGGACGTCCTGAATAGCGTATGAATTGATTGATTATTCTCTCTTCGTAGTCGTCTTTTTTGCTTTCAAATCGTGCAAATGAGCGTACTCCAATCACATCGCAATAGCAACCCATCACAGGAATTGCTTCTAACAGATGTTCGGGCTTGTCGCCGTCCATTATCACGCCTCGCTCGGTCTCTAATTTCCACGCACCTTGGTTCACATCAAGCACTATTACGTTCATTCCTAAGTTCATGGCGGCTTTCTGTGTCGATAGTCGTGTGCGCAACGAGGAATTGAAAAATATCATTAATAATGTCTTGTCGACACCTAGATGCTTATAACCAAAACGATTGGCTTTTACTTCTAGGGCTTCTTTCACAGCGTCTTTTAAATCGCCAATATCATTAACAGTCGTAAAATTTCTCATTTTTATATTTATTAGGTCTACAAAAGTCGGTAAAATACTTTTAAAATCTAAATTATTTTGCTCTAATCTGTCCGTTTCCCGCTATAATGTATTTATACGTCGTTATTTCGGGGAGTGCCATCGGTCCGCGAGCATGCAGTTTCTGTGTCGAGATCCCTATCTCGGCTCCAAAACCAAATTGTCCGCCATCGGTAAAGGCGGTAGGGGCGTTGCTATATACACATGCCGCATCGACTTCAAGGCTGAATCGATCACAGGCTTGGGCATCTTCGGCTACTATGCACTCGCTGTGCTTGCTGCTGTATCGCTCGATATGCTCCAGCGCATCATCTATGTTGTCGACTATCTTTAGCGACATCTTATAATCCATATATTCAAGTCCCCAATTTTCTTCGGTTGCGTGCTCTAAATAGGGGTATTTGCCTTCGAGTGCGTTGTAGGCTCTATTGTCGGCATATATTATAACCTTGCTTTCGGCTAGTGGTGCTACTAATACCGGCAAATCGGCGATGCGTGAAGCATCGACCAGTGTGCAATCTAGGGCATTACACACGCTCACTCGTCGTGTCTTGGCATTGTTGATTATCGCTGCGCCTTTGGCTATGTCTGCCGAGCTGTGGATATAGGTGTGGCATATTCCGGCTCCTGTCTCTATCACCGGAACTCGTGAATTATCTCTTACAAATTCTATTAGTCGCTTGCCTCCTCGTGGAATTATAAGGTCTACTTTTCCTACGGCATTAAGCATCTCGGCTGTCGCTTCGTGGGTAGGGGGCAGCAATGACACTACCGAGCTGTCTATCCCTTGTGCCTCTAATACGCTGTGAATTACCTCAACTATTGTGCGATTAGAATTTATGGCATCGCTTCCGCCCTTTAAGATGCAGGCGTTAGCAGTCTTGAAACACAGCGAAAACACATCAAAGGATACGTTTGGACGGGCTTCATAGATAATTCCTATCACTCCGAAGGGTACGGATACTTTGCGTATTATTAGCCCGTTGGGGCGCACTATCTTATTTAGCTCTCGTCCTAGCGGCGACTCTAATGATGCTACACTGCGAATATCATCGGCAATAGCTTTGATTCGCTCGGCGGTGAGCATTAAGCGGTCATATTTAGGATCGCTCTTTGGCATATTTGCCAAGTCGAGAGCGTTGGCGGCAATAATTTTGTCTATATTTTCCACTGCCGCATCGGCTACCCTTAGTAAAATCTCATTTCGTCGTGCATCGCTAAGTTTATTTAATTTACGTGATGCCTTTCTTGAATTTTCAAATAATATATTTAATTCTGTCGACATATATTCATTACTTATTATTGGTTATCAAAAACAGCCTATAAAGATAGTAATTTACAAGCTAAATGCCAGTTTTTTTCCAAAATCTATTCCATAATCGACCAAAAAATAGATAAAGACTGTATTCACATACAATATCTATTTGCTATTTTTTTAATTTAAAGTATTCTATTTTGTCGCCATACTCATTTTGTTCTTTGTGATGCGATTTGTGTAGTCTTGAAGAAAAATCTTGCATTCTCGCTCTAGTGTCGCTGCCTCTTCGGCTTTACTTCTTATGATATTTTCCTTTAGATAGGGGTCGGTGGCATAGTGGTAGAGCGATACAGGACGCATTGTAATCATATCTAGCTGAAGTAGATATTCTCCTTTTACCATATTATACTGCCCTTCGCAATCGAATAGTGCAAAATGTTTTTGTTCAGGATTAATCACGCTCTGCCCAAGTGCAAAATATTCTTTGTCGTAGTGCAACAAGCTGAGCAAGGTGGGGGTTATATCCATCTGCGACCCTATTACATTACTTCGCTGTGGAGCTATGCTACCATCGGGAGTGAAAATTATTAATGGTATGCGATGCAGCTGTAATGGGTTATCGTACAACTTATTATCAATTGTCGAACCGTGATCGGCTGTGATTATGAATATTGTGTTGTTATACCAATCTTGTTTCGATGCATCGGCAAAAAATTGAGATAACACATCGTCGATATATTCCACTGTGTTTGCCATCGTGCTGACAGGCGAGCGATAGCGTGATTTATATTCGTCGGGGATAGAGTAGGGGCCGTGTGTGTTGAGAGTAAACCATGAGGCAATAAACGGCTGTTTCATTGTCTCTATATCGCCTGCTATATGCTTTGCCATCGCACTGTCGTATATTCCCCACGATCCATCATAGTCGCGATCTCCATAAGTATCTATATATTTCACTCGGTCGACAAAGCTGTGATAACCAAAGGTGTGCGACATTGCCGAAAAAGCGTAACTTCCTTGATTACAACCACAATAGAAACGAGAATCGTAGCCTTTAGCGTCAAGCAGTCGGGCTAACCCATCAACATCGTTGCTTGAATAGGGCGAGAGCATATACACAAATGGATTATAGGCAGGAAATCCTCCTAATGTAGATGTTATTCCGGCACTCGAACGACGACAATTTGTGAAAAAATTGGTGTTGACATACGAGCGTGCAGCTAACGAATTTAAAAATGGTGTGAGTGAATGCTTAAAGGGCTTCGACTGCTTTAGGTTGCAATTTAGTGAATCGATAAACGTATTTCCTGTGCCTTCCAGTATTATCATCACTATATTTTTGCCGGAAAATTGGGCGGTGTCGGCTTGATGTATATTGTTTCGCTCTTGCAACACTTCATTGTCGCTAAAGTAATTTATCTGTGGCAGGGTATTGTTTTTGCCCAGTGTTCGCATTATAGTGAACGGGGTGTTTAGCACCAGCGCAACGTCTTTAGGACGTGAGCAATAGAGCGAAGCATCTGAGACACTTATAGGATAACCAGCTTGAACATTACCTCGAATACCTAAGAATGTAGCTCCGCCAAATATCAGAAACAATACACTCTTAATAATTATCGTTCTGCCACATTGATAGTTGATATATGCCCGGCTTTTTGGCTGCATTAGCATTGCTAAATATATAAACAGTACAAGAAAAAGTATTGATAATATGGCAAAATACCAATATGTGTGAAGATGTCCGAAAAACACATCTAGCGAATTGCTGTCGCATGCTATCTCGGCAAGATGAACAGCCTGTGTACGCACCCCCGTGAATTTATAAAATGGGGCATCGGTAATGTTCAGACCCACACAAATAATATTGCCAACACCATAGAACCAATTACTTATCTTTATATACGTAGAATTATAGACAAAGCCAAAAGGCAATATCCGCATAAGAATATAAGGAATGTTTAGATACATCACTGCTGTAAGGTCAAATCTCAAGCCACCAAGTGCTATTGTCATTACCTCGTTGCACGACAGCCCTGCAAAAGTGTTGATATTATATGCAAAGAAAATCCATCGGGTAATCTGCATAAAAATAAGTACTAAGGCTATGCGATACAGTAGCTCGTAATAGGTGTTTACATGAAAGTGATGACTAAAAATTCTCTTCATCATATACAAAATTGTAGTAAATAATTTCTTAATTCGTTCCATTTTAGATATATCTCGCTATTGCCATGGATTACTGCAACAGGAGCTTCGTTGAAATCGGTGCGCACATATATCTCGCCCGATGGCGCACGGAAAAATATCATTTGTAAATTAGAAGCCATCGGAACTACATTGAAGTCTTTCCAATTACTTGCCACTGTGTCGTAGTAATGGGTGAGATAGTTGCACTGAGGAATACACATTAGCGACAATAGCGGCATAAGCGTCTCGGCATGAGCAAAGCGCAACTTTGCGCCCAAATTTAATAAACCGTTTGCAACACTGTCGGCTGTCATTATCATCTCTTCAAGCAAGGGCGACGCTATCTCGGCTGGTATGGTCGAAGCCACTGTCGCCGTACGCTGAAGATATTGACGAAGATTGAAAAACGACCACAGTTTGTTATATTCTTCTATCGAAAGATAAGGCTTATAATCAAAATCTATCTGCATCGCACTCATTCCGGCTATCAGATAATATTCATTTATTGCCAAGTTTCGCAACTCTTCGTCTCCGGCTTTAAATTTATCTCCCAGCAGTCGACGAATCGCCCCGACAGGACAATCTTTATTAAATTGCTCGTTATAGATTTTGCGCCACTCGCCATGTCGAATATAGCTGATATATGCAGTGTCGACATCAAAAGGACGCAGCAAATAATTATACCGTTTTCCCTCGCCGGCGGTAATATTCACGCTGCTCGACAACTCGGTGAGCTGGTGAGTGAATGAATACATACTCATCACCACTCGCGGCGAGTGAGTGGCAACTGCCTCGATATTTGCATTCTTGAAAACTTCTGGAAAATTTATAAACATTCGGCTTGCAATACCTCGTTGTTCTGCCATCCCTAGCGAATCCAGTGCGCCCCATCGATTATTACTTTTGCTTATAACATCTTCGACCACAACGGCAAATCGTCGCCCTAGCGGAGTGATAGTATTTAGCGAATCGGCTCGCAACAACGCATTACGAAGAAGCAATGCACTAGCACTCGATGCCGGATAGCGTGAGCCATGTCGCCCTATATGATTGATAAATACAGGTCGTAAAGAGTCGGGATAGTCATAAGCAACACGCGGCGACGGATAGGGGCGCAAGCTCCCTTGACACTCCTCTCTGCTATAATTAGTAGCATTGACTACAAATATTGATGCACACAATAAAAATAAAAAAGCTAGATGTTTCATTTTTGCGGGGGTATGTGTATATTTGAATGCTCAAATTTAGACAAAAAGATGGATATACTGAAACAAATAAAGCTCAATCTTCATTGTTTAGGCTACATTTTAGAAGAAGTCTTAGAGGTGAGAGAACAAGCTAATATTATATATGAACAGCTATTACAAAACAATAAGCGATAGAATTATATAATATTAGACGTTAGAAAATCAGTAGATATTAACTTTAAGAACGAAAAATTGAAAATTATAATTAACACAGAAATAGAGATAAATGAAATATGATAAATGTTTGGCTATAATGGAATGTGAATTTATAATTTCTAATTCGCATCATACAGAGTCAAACAAATTATAATAAAAGCTAACCACAAATATTTTTCTTCTTTAAAGAATACAAACTCACTCATTTGCATTATCTTTGTCGTAAAATGATGTTACATTCATTTTACAACAAAGATTTACAACATATAAAATGAATATATCTACTAAAATTCCTTTTCCTTCGCCAACAATTAGTAAGTTTAAATTTATTGACTTATTTGCTGGTATTGGTGGTTTTAGACTTGCATTACAGCAACTAGGAGGGGAATGCGTTTTTTCATCAGAATGGGATAGTCAAGCAAAAGAAACCTATCAATTGAATTACGGGGAATTGCCATATGGAGATATAACATTAAAACAAACTCAAGATTCTATCCCTAATGGTTTCGATATTCTCTGTGGAGGTTTTCCTTGCCAACCTTTCAGTATTTGTGGAAAAAAATTAGGTTTTGAAGATACTCGAGGTACTCTGTTTTTTGAAATTTGCCAAATATTAGAAAAATATAAGCCACAAATTTGTCTATTGGAGAATGTGCAACATCTAACAAAACACGACAATGGAAACACGTTTAAGGTTATATTAAAATCTTTAAATAATCTAGGATACAATATAAGCTATAAGATATTAAATGCCAAAGATTTTGGACTTCCCCAATTTAGAGAAAGAATTTTTATCGTCGGTTCAAGAAAAGGAATTTTTGATTTTAACAAGATTAAGCTTAGGAAATCTGTTAAGTTAGAAGATTTCCTTGATTACGATTCTAATTATGATTATTTAGATGAGAGTGAATATACATTGTTATCTAAAGATTTAGTTAAAGTTCAGCCCAAGAGTGGTTTAATATTTTGTGGATATAGAAATAAAGGAATATGGAAAAAAGGAATTAGACCTAATAGTTTGCACTTATCACGTTGCCACCGCCAGCCAAATAGGATTTATTCAATTAAAGGAACACACCCAACGATTCCTTCTCAAGAAACTAATGGGCGATTTTTTATTTATAACCCAGATAAAAATAGAGTTAGAAAGCTAAGCATTAATGAATGTTATAAAATTATGGGGTATCCTAAAGAATTTTTAAAGCACCCCAATTTAGCATCTCAATATAAGCAAATAGGGAATTCGGTCGCTATTCCTGTTATTAAAGCTATTGGTGATGCTATAATAGAACAAAATTTATTAATTCCTGAAAAATTAAAAGAATATGACTTTGGATTCAATTCTAGCCAGCTCATCATCAATTTCTGATATTATATTGCCTGAGTCTGTACTGAATAGTTTAAATTTAATTGGTGAAAAATGTTTTAAATCAAAAGCTGTATATACAGTTACGATTACTCTACTTTATTACAAAATTATTCATCCAGAACAAGATATTAGAATACATCAAGAACAAATTGAGGGAGGTTTTTCAGGACGCTCTTTTGATACAAAATTTATAACTCCTAAATTAAAACAACTAGGACTACCTAGTATGGCTGAAAGTGGTTGGTTAACACGTTCTCTCGAACAACCAGTTCCTTATGATTTAAATTATCCGGGTAAAATATCTGGTGGTCTTAAAGACCATTTTCTACAAGTTTTAGATTATGTTCAACAAAATCCCTCTAAAGCTTATAATATGTTGCGCATCCTTTTTAATAAAGTTCTAGAAACTACTTCTAAAAATAAAGTACAAATTAATCCGTTAATAAATCCTGAAAAATTAACAATTGATTTAATTATTAATTCTCTAGATAAGCATTTTAGGTATCATTATGCAACTCATAATGGAGCCAAATTACCAGTGCTTGCCTTCTACGCAATATATCAATCTATTATTGTCGAATTTCAAAGATATGATAATTGCTATTTGGCACCACTTGCTAGTTTAACAGCATGCGACCTTACATCTAAAGCAAGTGGTGATATAGAAATATTCAAAAACAATAAACACTTTGAATCTGTAGAAATTAAATTGGATAAAATAATTGATTCTAATATAGTCAGAGTTGTCAGATCTAAAATTTTTAAATATAACCCTACTCGCTACTATATCTTATCTTATTATGGAATCAAAGAAGAGGATTACCCCGAAATCCAAGAGATAATTAATGAAGTAAAATTAAAACATGGATGTCAGATTATTATTAATGGTCTTCTTCCATCTATTAAGTACTATCTCAGATTAATTTCTAATCTTTCTGACTTTTGGAACAATTATTCTTCTTTAATAAATAATGATGCAGAATTACAGAAAACACACAAAGATGTATGGAATGATATAATATCAAATCTAGATAATTGAGTACACAATAAAATAAGTTTAAGAGTTTTTGTTATTCATTTTTGTGGGGGTATGTGTATATTTGAATGCTCAAATTTAGACAAAAAGATGGATATACTGAAACAAATAAAGCTCAATCTTCAACAAAACAATCTCGATGAGGCTATTGCGAAGCTGAACGAGGTGATTGCCGACGATGATCGCTGCGAGGAGGCTTATATTCTTCGCGGGAATGCTTATCGCCGTCGGAACGATTGGAAGCACGCTATTGACGATTATTGCCAAGCTAAAGAACTTAATCCGGGTGGCGCCGGCGAACAGGCTTACAATGCCGCCATGCAAATTCTTGATTTTTATAATACCGATTTATATAATCCGTAGCGGTTAGCGCAGAGATATAGCGCAGTGGTATATTGTAGCAGTGTAGCGCAGTTTATAATTTTATTGCAAATTTCTTCAGTCGGGCATCAACCATGTGTTCGGGTATCAGCTCTTTTATATTGGTGGCGAGGATGTTGAGTATCTTCTCTCTCACATAGTCGCGCCTTACCACAAGCGATATTTCTCTCACGGGGTTAGGATTTTCTATTTCTCGTATGTTTTGCCGTTGTGCCTCAGTCAATAAGTCGATATGTAGCTCCGGAATTACTGTGTAGCCGCCATTGGTATCGACTATCTTCACCAGTGTATCGATGCTGCCTGCCTCGTATATTGCCGAATAGCCCGATTCGTGATGGCAGATGTTCATTACCTGATTGCGCAGGCAATGTCCCTCTTGCAACACCCATAGATGCTCGGTGGGCATGTGGCTCGATTCTATTGTTGGCTGCCTGTATAGTGGTTCGGTAGGAGAAATATAGGCTACAAATTTCTCATAGTATATTGGGATCTCCAGCAGGGCATCGTTGTTGAGAGGAGTGGCTAGAAGTGCCATATCGAGCTCGGCACATTCTAGTTTGCTGATTATTGTCGATGTTCGAGCCTCCGACACTCTTAATACTAGTTTTGGATATTTGTTATATATATTATTGAATAGTTGTGGCAAAATGTATGGTGCCACTGTGGGGATAACTCCCAATTTCACCTCGCCGGTTTGTTGAAGTCGCTCGCTTAACACCATTTCTTTTAGTTGGGCTGCATTGAACAGCACTACTTTTGCCTGTGCTATTATTTTCTCGCCGGCAATGGTAGGACACACGGGGTGGGCATTACGATCGAATATCTGTGTGTCGAGTTCTTGCTCCAACTTCTGAATCATTGAGCTGAGTGTAGATTGTGTTATTCCACAAGCCTCTGAAGCTCTTACAAAGTGGCGATGTTTGTCTACTGCCACTATATATTCCATTTGTTGTAGTGTCATTATAATTCTATTATTTGTCCGGTTTTGAAAATTTTTACTCTTTCTCTGTCCGAGAGTATTGCTTTTGCAGCATCGCAGGTGCAATGCCCTGTATAAATTGTGGCGTGAGGTGCTACTTTCTCTATATCTTCGATAAAGCACCCTACTTCACTACCTACTTGTGGCGACTCTACAAAGTGTAGCCCGCCGACAAAGGCTTTTACCGCCACGATTCCCGTAAATTGCTTGCAACTCTCTATTATGTTGGCTGCTCCGCAATGTGAACACGGCGATATTATTACTAATTGATTATCCTCGATTATTGCTAATGATAATTCGTGCGAAAAACTGTCGTTTGTGTCGCCCGACTTTAAATAACAATTGCCGAACGGGCGGGCATATTGATGAATATTACACTCTACTGCCGCCACGTTGCTACTGAGATATCGGCTCTCGACAATCGGGCTGAACCTTTCGGTATACGCGCCATAGAGAGTAGCATCGGTGCTTATGTCGCGTGGCTCACCATGACGGATAGAGTAAAATGTATTCCCAAACACATTTGCCGAGAGATAAATAGGTATGTCGGTGCTTTCAAGCAGGGCTTTTAAGCCTCCTGTGTGGTCGTTGTGTCCGTGAGACAGAAAAGCATAATCCACAGCACTTAGGTCGATTCCAAGTGTATGTGCATTGTCGATAAATGCCGGCGTAGCTCCTGTGTCGCACAATATGTGTTGCTCGCCTGTGTCGATGTGTATCGACAATCCGTGTTCGCCGGTCAGCTCGGCAGATGTTGGGCTGGGTGAATTGTCTATTAGTATGGTTATTTTCATCGTTATCGATTTTATCAATACAAAGATAGAAAAAATCTGTTTGATTGATAGCTTTTATCAATATATCTTTGTTGCATCGAAATAAAGACAACATAAAAACAACTAATAAAAAAATTAAAAATTATGGACACAAATCAAGTAAGAACAATGCCTCGCATTGGCGAACCGGCTCCCGAATTTACAGCAGTAACAACTCAAGGTACAATAAATTTTCCTTCAGACTATAAAGGTAAATGGAAAATTCTTTTCAGCCACCCTGCCGATTTCACTCCTGTATGTACTTCCGAATTTATGACTTTCGGTAATATGGCTCAGGAATTTGAAGATCTTAATTGCCAACTAGTAGGTATTTCGGTCGACGGACTTCACAGCCACATTGCATGGCTTCGTACTATCCACGAGAAAATCGACTGGAAAGGAATGAAGAATGTGGAGATTAAATTCCCGCTGGTAGTCGACATCACGATGAATGTAGCCAACCTTTATGGTATGATTCAACCGGGTGAGAGCAGCACATCGGCTGTACGCGCAGTTTTCTTTGTCGACCCTGAAGACAAAATTCGCACTATTATGTATTACCCGTTGTCGCTGGGTAGAAACTTTGATGAGATTAAGCGCGTACTTATCGGACTTCAGACTGTCGATAATTTCGGCGTGGCTCTTCCTGCCGATTGGCGTCCGGGCGACGAGGTGATTGTTCCTCCTGCAGGATCGTGTGGTGTAGCTAAAGAACGTATGGAAGGTGCCGACAACCTTCATTGCTACGATTGGTTCTTCTGCACAAAGCAAATATCGAAGGAAGAAGTAGAAAGCAAACTAGGGAAATAGCAGTATTTTTATAATTAGCAAATTGACTAAAGCGATATCGAAGTGATTCGGTATCGCTTTTTTACTTGTGCTTTATCGGAACAGTAGAAATTTAGTGGGGGGGGACTGCATACCCAAAATATATAAAGGTCGTTTCTAATTATGGCTGTCCGGTAAAGAATAATGTTACAATGAATTTGTTTCGTTCGTTAGGATTTAGTGATACCGGAATTCTTAACGATTAGATTCGTATCGGCAATGACTATATAGATGCTGTGATGTTGCAAAAAAATATTTTGATATATGTATAATAAATAACAATGGCGAGTATATACTCGCCATTGTTATTTATTATACTATCGACCCCATCGAATCAGAAGATTTGCATCATAATTCAGAGGATTGTTTGTGCGTATGTACCAATTAGGATTCTCATATCCACCGCTTGTAGCCCAATTTGCAAATTGTGTATATGCTTTGCTAAAATCAGCTTTTTCTACAATATGGCGAATGGTTCTCGGTATTTTAATAGCCCATACGAGGTTGTTTTCGGATGCGTAGGGGACATCTTTTGATATTCCTTTTTGAGTAAAATCATACTGGTTGAAAACCGGCATAATACCTCGAAGGTGAATTTCTTTAGAGCGATTGCCATTGGCTAGGAAAATATCGATGTTTTTATCTTTTAATTCAGTTATAGGTATTTCTTCTTTAAAATTAAGATATACAGTTACCTGTGTTAGCTCGTCTATTTTTGTTACGTTTCCATTTACTGTGTTATAAAAGGATGCAGCATTGGCATAAGGATTGCCATGCATATTTTTGAAGTGTAGCACTAATTCATTGGTAGCTGCAACTTTATCTACAGATACACCTTTTTTAGTATTATTGCGAATAAACAATCCATTTGGGTGATATGTTGTCTCAAAATTAAAATTTGAAGCATCGCTACCAATGATACGTACGTATGGTTCATAATCCAATGATCCACCAATTGCATTTACATAAAGCGACATGCGCATACTCCTAGCATATTCTTTGGTTGTGCCATAATCAAGATATATTTGATAATTCATCACGTAATCATTGAAGTCATAATCGCCCAATGCCGGGAATAAATCCTCAAACATTACACTACCCCAATTGGCAGGATATATTAAGGTATTATAATAATTGGTTTCCGGTACAGCAATAACAGCATCATTCGGAACGTTCACGGTTGATTTTGAACTTTCTACGGTTGATTCTTGTTGGTGTTGTTGATTCTTGTTATCAGTATATTTTGTATATATCGCTTTAGTGCCTTTGGGAGCGTTTATTTCAATTCTATTTGTTCCGGGCGTTACATTTGTTTCAGTCAATAGGTCTTCTTTGCATTCTTTGTCAAGATATAAAGAAATTGTAGCATCAGTCTCTGCATTAACCTCGCAAACTATTTCTTCCGACATATTCCAATCGAAGTTTAAAGGTATCTTCAAATCTTTAGTTTGTTTGTCTTCAGACGGAATTTTTCCTTCATCTTGTGTTACACAAGACGAAGTCATTAAAGTGGCAATTATTGCTACCACTAACGATAAGTGTGTGATTGATTTATTCATAATTCGTAAATATATTGTTCATATTTTTAAGAATGTGCAAAGTTATAAATTAGTTATAATATCTACAAAAACGTTAACCTCATTTTAACACTTACAGATTCAAATAGAAAGTGAGAAATTACAACCTACAACCAACAAGCAAGGGCAAAATTAGTATAAATTAGAGCAGAATACTAGCTTAGAAGATAAAAGGTTTAATTTTTCTCTTGGGCGATTGTTTGATTTGTTTTATATTTTTTAACACAATCGGTGTAATCTCGCTTTAATTCACTGCTTAACGTGGATTCACTCACACCAATCATTGTGGCGATTTCTTTTTACTGTTTTCTTTTGGAGAAAGGCGAAGATTTGCGACATTTGCTCCGAGGTTAGTTGCTTGTACATTGCAATACAGAGTTAATTAATCTTTGGGATACTTCGGTCTCCTTTTTTTGTATTACTCTCTGAATTTTCATGTGGGTTACGCGGGGTAGTCGATAAGAAATTTTTCTTATTCCGTATTGCTAATCTTTATGCATTCTCCCCATTTAATTTCTACTGACCCCCGTAAATGATTGATATGATGTGATGTAGGGACACAAAAAAGGAAAGATGCACATATTCTATCTTCACAGATAAAATAAAGAATCTTTCCATCGATCAAATAATTACTCTGAATATTTTTAATTATTAGACTATAAAAAAACTTGTAATTTGAATCGTTGCTTCAAAATTAGTAAATACTTTCAATATACAATATGTTTTTGCTATTAAAAAAATAAAAAATGATATATATTACTCATTATTAGGGGATAAATAAAGGAATAACCGACAGAACTCTTAATTTATGGATAGTTGTATATCAATTCTTTATTGGTATATTTGCCAATAAATATACATTTTTATGGAAGACTTAAACCTTATTACTCCTACATTGCTATTTTCGGCTGTTTCGTTGATTTCGCTAGCTTATACTAATCGTTTTCTTTCTTATGCCCAGCTTGTTAGAAATCTTAAAGACCAATATATGATCGACCATTCTAAGCTCACTCAAGCGCAAATTGCGAACCTTAATAAACGATTAATATTGACTCGAAATATGCAAATTTTCGGCGTCGCAAGTCTTCTATTGTGTGTTATTACAATGCTGCTTGTGTTTATAAGTCTGAATTTTATTGCCAAGATTGTATTTGCCGTAGCACTTGTGCTGTTTATCATTTCGCTGGCTCTGTCGGTGCTTGAATTGATGCTTTCGACTAAGGCTCTCAAAATTTATCTTAGCGATATGCAATGACGATGTGTGTTAATCGGGATTATCGAATGTTATATCGGCTTGTCCGGGAAACCATGCCCAGAATGTAGAGCCTTGATTCTTTACCGATTTAAATCCTATCTTGCCATTGCTTGCATCGACTATGGCTTTACATATCGACAGCCCAAGACCGCTGCCTTGAGCAAAGTCGTCTAATTTCTCAAATCGGTGGAATATTCGCGAATGTTTATCTGCCGGAATTCCTATCCCGGTGTCGGATACAAAGATTTTTATTCCTTTGTTTACATATTCATATCCTATTATTATTGAACCGGACGGGGTATATTTTATGGCATTGGTGGTGAAATTTGTCCACACTTGCACCAGACGCTTTCTATCAAGATTTACATTACACTTTAAATACGGACTCTCGCTAAATATCTTTAGCATATCTTTCTTCTTGTTGTTTTGGTCGGCTGTCGCTACTAAATCTTTTAATACTACCGTTAAATCAAATTCCTGAGGCGATAGCTCTATTGCCCCCGACTCTATCTTTGACAGGTCGAGAATATCATTGATTAAGTGCAACAACTGGTCGGAGTTGTGATTGATAATGCTCATATATTCTGAACGCTCTTCGGGGTCGTCGGTCGATTGTAGCAAGTCGGAAAACCCTACTATTGCATTCAGCGGGGTGCGTATCTCGTGGCTCATGTTAGCGAGGAATGCCGATTTTAAGCGGTCGGCTTGCTCGGCTTTTATCTTCTCGCTCTCTAAACGTCGCTGATACTTTATAAGTGTGGTATTATTTATCCTTACTCCTAAATATTTTGTTACATTGCCTTCTTTGTCATATTCTACCGGCTCGCCTTTAATTACACAGAATTGCCATTCTTGATTATATACTGTCTTAAACTTTACGTTAACGCTGAATTTCTCGTTTCGTTGCTCCAGCACCAAATTTCTTATTTCTTCTGTTTTCTCGGGCGATTCTTCTATATGATAGCGATTAATGTATTCCAGTACATCCATCTCTACTCCGTCTTTATAGTCGACTATTGGCTCGTTATAAAGAGTGAACATTCGTCGCCGACAGTCGTAAGCCCATAATGCCATGTCGGCTGTGCCTATCGAGAAACGAAGCATCTTGATGGTATTCTCTATCTTCTCGGTATTATCGATTTTATCGGTTATGTCTTTTTGAGTTCCGGTGATATGAGTTACGATGCCATTTGTCTTCTTTGCCACCATTCGTATCTCGTAATATAAATAGACTCCCTGCGTATTCTTATAGCGAAATACACTTGCATCTTTATCCTTTTTGCCCGATATCATATCGGCAAAGACTTGCTTTTGTTGCTCTATGTCGTCGGGGTGAAGCTGGTGGCGTGTCTGTTCTAGTTTTACTCCATTTAAAAGAGAATCTTCGCCCTGCAAATTCATAAAACAATCTTTTTCTATATCATATACCCATGCCGACAAGCCTCCTGCCTCAAGTGCGAGATTCAGATTATCATCATGTTCTGCCTTCTGTGTGAGTAGCTTGTCGAGCTCTTTATTTTTCTTCAATATTATAATTCTGAAATACATCATTATCAATATTGTACTGACAAATACTAAGATAATTACTCCTATCGCTATTATCCACTGTTTGTTTCTCTGAAAATAGCCACGCCAATCATTTATTATCTCAGCTCCTTCGGGCAAATCTTTAGTGTCATATTTCCAATAATCTATTGCTTCTTCATTAAATATTGGATCTGAATTAATAACACTTAGCGGTGATGCCGAAAGTCCGTTCCATATATCAATCATCGTTTGTGCAGCTCTTGTGCCACTGCTATATGGTGTTATCATGTATCCACCCACAAAGCCCGAACCCAGTGAATTGTCTACAACTGTGTATGCCGGAACATTTGCCGCTTTTATGAGCTTAGGATAAAGCACACGCGGCGCATAATATCGTTGATTGTCATCTTGTTGCCACGTTGTCAGAATTATAAATGAGTTTGCAGGCAGATTAGAAATTTTCTTTAACAGCTCTTTGTCGTCTTGGGCATCTATGCCATATATGGGGGTTAAAATGGGGTGTGCTTTTTTTTGTTTGGTGGGATTGGAGGTATGTTGTTGGTTTTGTGATTGTTAGGGGCGTTTGGGGGAAGTGGGCGATTTCAAATGAATTGTGCATTTTGTTTGT
>JAQVCR010000048.1 GCA_028689665.1 Muribaculaceae bacterium | reverse complement strand
TTATAATCGGTATGCTCCCCTATCAGATTAATTCTTCCCGACGATGCATAAAACACACCCTCGCTATTAAATCTCGCTACAAATTCTGAATCAATTTTATTTTTCATAATTAAATATTTTATGTTTTACTAATCATAAATTTTATTATATGTTTATACGGTTTCTCTGGCGAAATTTCGCACTGAGGGAAATTAATTTTATTAGGAGTATCGGGGAAATATTGCGCCTCGAAACAAATTCCAGAGCT
This sequence comes from Muribaculaceae bacterium, assembly GCA_028689665.1. Taxonomy (GTDB): domain Bacteria; phylum Bacteroidota; class Bacteroidia; order Bacteroidales; family Muribaculaceae; genus JAQVCR01. The sequence continues at coordinate 4,265 of JAQVCR010000048.1, read as the reverse complement.
TTCCGATATTCGGTTATTAAATTTACCTGTTCGACTAGAACTCAAACAGCCTGCCGAATATATAAGCACTCCAGGATAAGTAGTAAAAATATCTAATTGCAACCCACAAAAGTCATCGTTAAGTGTTGCTGCATGATGCATCTTGCCGGTTACTACATTCGACAACACGAAACAATGATTATAGCCTCTATTCCACCTCAATTGCTCGGTATCTCGTCCAAGATAGCTAGAAATCAATCGTGATTCGCGAAAGTCGAACTCGGTATCGGCAACATTACGAAATTCGCCCGTAGGAATAAAATATTTATCGGTATCAAGAACGGTATCAGAGTATACTTTTAACCTATGATTAAATATATTGCCTACTCCCGAAAGATTGAAATATGAATGATTTGTTAGGTTAAGAATTGCCTTTCGGTCGCTTCGTGCCTCATATTCAATCGTTACGCAATTATTGTTATCGAAACCGTAGATAACCTTTACCTCCATATTTCCCGGGAATCCGGAATCTAGATGCGCAACATTTAACGTAAACTCTACTTTGTCTCCTACATATTCGCCATACCAAAAACGATTGCTGTAACCTTCAAATCCACCATGATTACAATTAGTACCATCGTTCTTATCTAATTTATATTCAATACCGTCGAGACTAAACGATGCTTTCTGAATTCGATTAGCAAACGTTCCTACCGTTGCTCCGAAATAGCAATCATCGCCAATATAATCCGAAAGCTCGGAATAGCCGACAAGAATATCTCGCATTGTTCCGCTACTATCGACAACAACCAACGCTGTCATCCTTGCTCCATAATTGCATAGTTGCAAATATGAGCCGTCGCATGATATTAATTTAAAAAATTCGACTTTCTCATTCATAGCTGAATACAATTGTATCACCTTTTGCAAGGTTATAATTATTTATTGAATTCCCAATAATTTTCTTCGACTTATTACCTATTTTAACACACCATTTACCTTGAGGGATTTTCAACACAAAATTCCCATTAACTTTTGCGGTTATTGAAAACAAGGATAATTTACCGTTCCTCCATTTTGCAGAAGCTTCGCCACCTTTACAAACACATAAGCCCGAAAATTCGCCACTATCCCAGCATTGCGGTATAGAAGGAATAAACTCTATATAACCTTTATGCGATTGTAAAAGCATTTCGGCTATTGAAGCTGATGAGGCAAAATTACCATCGATAATAAATATCTCCTCTTCGGCTCCGGCAATTCCTGGTGGAGAAAATGTTAACAAATTATTTCCCATAAAATCGTCAAATAACGAGTTAAGACACTTAAGCGACTCATCACCTTTTAGCAATCGAGCATAAAACATAGCCATATTAGCTTTACTAAATTCCACATCTTCCCAATCAGAGGTAGCTAATTTACGTGAAATAGCTATTTCACAAGCACGTGCAAGTTCGGGCGTCTGTTCGGGAGTTATATGATTATATGGATATAATCCTAAAAGATGCGAAGTGTGTCGATGGTTCACATGATTCTCTTCATAGTCACTAAGCCACTCTTGTAATTGCCCCTCTCGTCCGACTCTGTATGGAGGTAATAACGATAAAACGCTTTTTAATTCATGAGCAAAATCTTTATCTATATTTAATATCTCGGTACACTCCACAAGACGCGTAAAAAGTTCATAAATAAGAGTGCGTTCAAATGTAGGCATCATAGACAAGCAATAAGCCTTCCCATTATATTTATAACTATTTTCGGGAGATAACGAAGGACCAGAAAGATAATAACCTGAAACCGAATCAAGATAAAGATAATCAAGATAAAAGCCGGCTTCGTCTTTCAAAACAGGATATACAATATCTCTAAGAAAATCAATATCACCGGTATATTCATATTGTTGCCACAGATGCAATGAAATCCAAATTCCACATGCCGGTGATAATCCCCACCATATCGAACCAGGAGCAGTATATCCCCATACATTGCACATGGTATTAGCTACCCATCCACGATTTATTCCATAAACCGACTTTGCCGTTTTTTTCCCCCATTCCGAAATTCGGGATATGAAATTAAACAACGGTATATTACACTGATGTAAATTTGCTACATTATTCAGCCAATAATTTTGCTCGATATTAATATCGAGATGATAGTCGCACATCCAAGGCATATTACATGCTATATTATCATTCCATAGTCCTTGAAGATTAGCAGGAAGTGGAGAATTTTCTCTTGATGAAGATATCGCAAGATAGCGCGAATATTGGAAAAAGAGAGCATAAAAATCATTATCAACTTCGCCCGATTTCATTGCAGACAAACGTTTATCTACTGTTATATCGTTATCCTTTTCTTCTCCAATATTCAATTTCACAGTACCGTAAAGCGATGAATAATCAGTGATATGATTATTTTTTAACTGTTCGTAATCTTTTGCAATACAGCTATCTATATTTTCAACTGTTATATTATACGTTTCATCGTTACAATAGTCGGTATTAAGATCGTAATATACCTCAACTTTGTCGGCGCATGTAACTGTCAGAAGTGAATCTGAATAAGTCATTTCGCCTCCCGTAATAGAAAGACCAAGCACAAGCGTAAAATTTACACCTCCATTATTATCGGTGCGTCCTTGAGCTATAAGTTTATTATCCTTGAAATATATAGTATCGGCAAGCGGAATATCGAGATTTAAATTAAAATTAATAGATTTACTCTTATTTGCATCATACCTTATTACAGTCACTTGGTCGGGATTAGAACAAAATGCCGTGTGAGTATAAACAATATCTCCGGCTTTAAAACAAACTGTATGAATGGCTTTTTCTATATCCAAGCTACGAGAATAATCGCTAATTTTATTGTCTTTATAGTCAAAATCTATCTTTATATTACCTACAGGAAGATGCGAGCCGAACGACGACATATCACCTTCCATAGCTCCGGCAACTCGATGAGCTTCATCAAAATTATTATCGAGTATAAGTTTTCGTGTCATTCTAAAAGCATCTGAGCTTGATGGATTCGACTTATGATTATGAGACCCTTTCCAGAATGTTATCTCATTAAGTGCATAGGTCTCCGAAACAGGATTCCCATAAATCATAAGTCCAAGTCTGCCATTTCCCAGCGGAAGAGCCTCCATCCAACGTGATGCAAATGATTCATAAGCAACATGGCGACTGGCAGATGCGAAAGAGCTTAATATACTTAAAGTTCCTATTATACACACCCATATTTCTCTTTTAACCATAACAAAATCAGTTATAAAACAATTTTATAAACTTTCGCATCTTTTCGTGGAACAGAGATTATGAAGCTATCTTTAAAACTCTCCTTTTCGCCTCGCCACAATTCTTTCGCGTTATAAATCTTATTCTTTTTTAAACCTAACCTTTTTACCGACACATTGTATTGTAAGTCATAACCCGAATAATTAAATGCCGCCAAATAAAGGATATTACCCTCATGATGCTCAAACAAGAAATCGGCGGTATCAGAATTACCGTTTACAGGGCGAAAACTCTTTCCTATTTTGGCTATTGCATTTATTTCTTTATTTGTAAGAAATTCTTTAGCCTTTTTCTTGGCTATTTCAAGCCCCGATATTTCGCTAAGATCATCTCCGTTCATAAATATACCAGTAATCACGCCCGATGTGATTCTTGCTCTGTTTTCGCCTGCCGTTGCAGGTTCGAGAAGTAGATGATCGGGGTCGTTGAACGAATATATATTTTTTATCCACCACCCGTAGGTAAGTGCATTAAGCGTATATTCCGAGTCGCCTATTCCTGCCCATGCATCGCAAGCTATACGACGAGAATGCACATATTGAGCCGGGAAAATCGGTGAAATAGCCATAGTAACAAACATACCTTCAGTAAATTCTCTCACATAATTCATTCCGTAATTATATGCTTGCTTACCGGTGAATATATTTTTATCGTAATAATAATCGGCTTCGGCTATACCATGAGTCATAAAGTCGATTTTAAGATATTCATAGCCAAGACGCTTGAATTTTTCTATCGTTTCTTTTGTGCGTTGTATAATTGCCGGGTGAGTGGAATCCATTGCCAAACCGCCTGCCACCATATTTTGCGTTTTTCCATTGGCATACAAATAGGCATCTTTGCATTTATATCCGCTGTTTCCATTAATATATGCTTCCGGATTCTTTCCCCAATCGGAAAAAGGAGTGAAATATATACCGGCTTTCTGTCCGTTAGCTTTGCAGTGTTTCACAATATCAGCAAGTTGTTCATCACTCATTTTGC
>JAQVCR010000006.1 GCA_028689665.1 Muribaculaceae bacterium | reverse complement strand
TTGGAAATTTCGGTATTTATTAATTTAGAGAAAAGCAATATTCCTGCATTACATATCAGTGTATCTATTTCAATACTGTTAGAAATGCAATATTCATAAATTTTCTCGGCGGCATCGCTTGTCGATAAGTCTATATTTAGCGGAATTGCTTGAATGTTGTAGCTCTCGGTCAATTTTGAGGCTGCTGCGATGTTGGCATCTTCTTTATTGCTTACAATTAATATGTTGCAGCCTAGCTGTGCGAGAGCGTCGGCATACGCAAGCCCTATTCCTGAAGATGCTCCTGTGATTAGTGCAAAACTCATAACGTAGTAAATAAAAATAAGACTCTTCTATTTGCCATTTAGAAGAGTCTTGATTGTGTTATTTTTTTATTCTAAGCACTTGTGTACTTCTAGCCGGCAGATACAGCATAAGCCACCCTATATTATGTGGCGCATAGAGAGCGTCGGGCTGAGTGATATGATGCTGAGTTTCGTCGATGTTTCCAAATCCTCCATATTTAGGGTTGTCGCTATTTAGTACTACTTCATATTCGCCTTCGGGAGCTAAAATACCGTAGTCGTTAAATGATTTGAATGGATTGAAGTTGAATATAAACACGAGGTCGCCGCGCTTAAATGCAAGCACTTGGTCGTCGTCTTTTTCCCAAAGTTTCTCCACAGCGAGAGCTTGGAAATTTTTCTGACTAGCTATAAGTTTTAGCATATCGTGGTCGAATGCTCCAAGGAATTTATATTTTAGGTCTTCGCGGTCGACAAGTTCCCATTGTCGGCGAGCATATTTATACGACCAGCCATTTCCTTCGCGAGGGAAGTCGATCCACTCCGGGTGCCCAAATTCGTTTCCCATGAAGTTAAGGTATCCGCCGTTGATTGTAGAGGCAGTAACGAGCCTAATCATTTTGTGTAAAGCGATACCTCGCTCGACGCTCATAGTGTTGTCGTCGGTCGACATGTGCCAATACATATCGGCATCAATTAGTCGGAAAATGATAGTTTTATCTCCTACAAGAGCTTGGTCGTGGCTTTCGGCATAGCTAATAGTTTTTTCGTCGGCACGTCGATTTGTGAGTTCCCAGAAGATAGAAGTTGGTTTCCACTCTTCGTCTTTTTTCTCTTTGATTAATTTAATCCAATAGTCGGGGATTCCCATTGCCATACGATAATCGAATCCTATTCCTCCGTCTTTCACTTTAGTAGCAAGTCCGGGCATTCCGCTCATCTCTTCGGCAATAGTAATTGCGTTTTTATTAACTTCGTGAATAAGTTTGTTGGCAAGGGTGAGGTAAGTTATTGCGTTGGTGTCTTGTCCTCCGTTATAATAGTCGTCGTAGCCGCCAAATGCTTGTCCGAGTCCGTGATTAAAATATAGCATTGAAGTAACGCCATCGAAACGGAATCCATCGAAGTGGTATTCTTCGAGCCAGAATTTGCAATTAGAAAGCAAGAAATGCAGAACTTCATTTTTGCCATAGTCGAAGCATAGCGAGTCCCATGCCGGGTGTTCGCGACGGCTGTCGGGGTAGAAATATTGGTTGTAACTGCCATCGAATCTGCCTAGTCCTTCCACTTCATTTTTCACAGCGTGAGAGTGAACGATGTCCATAATCACGGCAATCCCCTTTGCGTGAGCATCGTCGATTAGGTGCTTTAGCTCATCAGGCGAGCCAAAACGGCTGGAAGCTGCAAAGAAACTCGACACGTGGTATCCGAATGATCCATAGTAAGGGTGTTCTTGAATAGCCATTATCTGGATAGTGTTGTATCCATCGTTTGCAATTCGTGGTAATATATCGGTACGAAATTCTTCGTATGAACCAATTCTTTCTTCGTTTTGAGCCATTCCTATATGGCATTCATATATAAGGAGAGGGCTGGTAGAAGGCTTAAAACTTTTTTTCTTAAATATATAAGGTTTCTCGGGTGTCCATACTTGAGCCGAGAAGATATATGTCTTTTCGTCTTGAATAACGCGGGTTGCATAAGCCGGGATTCTTTCGCCACAGCCGCTGTTCCAATGGACTTTTAGCTTATATATGTCGCCATGTTTTATATATTTGGCTGCGATTTTAAGCTCCCATACACCATTTCCGATTTCTTTTAGCTCATATACAGGCAATTCTTGCCAATCATTAAACGAGCCAATGATGAAAATTTGTGTTGCGTTTGGAGCCCATTCGCGGAATACCCAGCCTTTTTCGGTGGGGTGTAGCCCAAAATAGTTGTGAGCGTTGGCAAAGTCGGAAAGAGAATCGGAATTTGCAGTGAGTTCTTTTTCTTTTACTATTGCGTCTTCATGTCGTCCTTCAATAACCGAAGCATAAGGCTCAAGCCAAGGATCATTTTTGAGAATTGATAATTTCTTGTTCATACAATATTGCGCGGTTAAGGTCGATTTAAGTGAATATTATAGTTATTAGATACAAATATATAAATTATTTACCGACAGAATCACTATTTGCGATAATAATTCTATTTATTCATAACAATTTAGAGCTTTTCGGCTGCTCTTGTCATGTGTATATGGGGAATGTTATCTTCTTGATAGCAGGTAGAAGATTTAATAAATCCGTGCATTTCGTAGAAATGTCGTAATCTTAATTGTGCCGAAATTGTGATAGATTTGTCGGTGCCGTTTATTCTGTTGTGAGTGGCTATTCCTTTTTCTATTAGCTCATGGCCTAATCCTGTTCCTCTTTGATTGGGTTTTACAACTACTCTGCCGATGCAGCCGTCGTCGAAATATCCGCCGACAGGGAACACGCGGCAGTGTGCCACAATGTTGCTGCCACAATATCCCATAACGTGAGTGCATATCTTATCACGATAGTCGACATCTTGATATGGTTGTCCTTGCTCTACTACAAATACTTCGGCACGAAGGCTTAGTATATCGTATAATTGAGTGGTTGAGAGTCTGTCGAAAGAGGCTTCAATCCAAGTTATTTTCTGCATATTTCAAATTTGTCTAGAACCAAAGGCGAAAATCTTGTCGTGGAAGTTTAGGATTAAGAACGATAAATGCTATTTTCTCGTTACTAAAAGTCATTCCATATTTAGCTTTCGCTTTGCCTTCGCCCCATAGCTTGTTCATTAGCGGAGAGCGTGTTAGATTTCTTAATATAATTACACCGCCACCCATATCGAGAATGCTGAATAGGTATTTTCGTATTTCGGGATAGTCGCTATCTGAAACCGAGTTAACTAGTATGTATGGCTTTTGGTGGTCGACATCATTCTCAAGGAATTGATTGTATCGGCTTATTGTTTCGTCGAATGAAGAGAAATGAATGATGCGATTTGGGTGTCGCCTTGTTAGAGCGTCGTCGATAATATAATCGTTAAGATTAGGCTCGTAAAGGTAAAGAATTGAGTCGGAGCGAACAGCAAGCATACTTGTAGACGAAACGCCATAGTTTGTTCCGATTTGCAGTATTTGCTTAGGATTAAAGTAGTTAGTTACTCTAAAAATTAATTTGACCGTCTTGATGGAAATTATTTTAGGGTGAGTTCCTTTCTCTTTAAGCTCGGCTATTGTGGCTTTGCGTCGTTCTTTAAGAGCGTCATAGCAATAGTAGGGGAGTCGCTCGCGCAGCACGCGTATAACAAAATTAAAAGCAAATGGAGAATGTATTCCAAATCCGTTACTTGCGTGGTAACGGCTAAGTGCCGAATAATATCTCTTTATCTTAATCATTATCTATTCGTTTATTCTAATCGAGTCTTTATGCTTTTTACGTTGTATCATTGCTGCCACTATCGAAGCGATAATCGAAAGGTATAGAATTGCTATTGCTGCATAGGCTATAGTTTCGGTAACTTTGATAGATCGAGGCTCGAAGCAAAATTGAATTGAGTGTTGTCCTGCCGGAATCTTGATTGCACGAAGTATATAATTTACACGTCCTATCTCTACCGGCTCGCCGTCGATTGTTGCATTCCAGCCCCAAGGGAAATATACCTCAGAGAATACCGCCAACCCTCCGTTTGCGCTATTAGCGTGGTAGGTGAGGCGATTAGGTGCGTAACTGGTTTCAAATATGGTGTCGGTAGCTTGTTTCGGGGCTATTTTTCCGTCTAGAATGCTTTTAAATTTCTTGTCGCTCACAGCTGTCGTCGAAGGATTTAATGATGCAAGAGCATCAATTTCTTCATCGGCAGAGTTTACAAATTTAATATTGTCGACAAGCCACGCATTTCCTAAAGCTCCTACGTTTATTTCGGCTACCGTGTCGTTAAATATCACATATTTGGCATTTAGCATATCCAGCACAGCCGGATTAATATTTATTCCGTCGCGGGATATTTGTATATGGCGGTCGATAATGTCTTGGTATCTCGATAATTTAGCGGCGTGGTATCCACCTATTGTCTTATGGAAATAAGAAGGCATTGCTTCATCAAATCTAGCTATATCGAGTACGCGATAATTCATCGTTGTGTCTTGAAGAATGTAATTATCGGCAGGGCGAGGGGTGAATTTAGCATTTTCGGTGAAGTGAGGAGTGGTGAAAGAGTCGTCGTTGATGTAGCGTTTATTCACCGAGAACAGGTCGGCAACGATAATTACTGATAGTATCACGCAAGCTATTGGCTTAGATATTTTCTTAATTGAGAATAATACTAGCACTCCGAAAGCAGCAAGGATTATTATAAGGCTGCGAAGGGCATCGGAAGATACCATTCCAAATCTCACTTTCTCCACAGCGTTGAAAAGCGTGGGGTATTGTGAGGCAATTCCTTGAGCTATATAGGTGTCGGCTTCGGGTTGAGAATAAGCGTCGCCTATTATTATCGACGGTGCAAGGATTAGTGTGATGCAGATTATTGCACCTATACCAAAGCTGATTAATATGGGTTTTTGGTATTGCTTTATAATCGACTTTGAGGAGAATATTTTCTGCAATGCGAGTATTGCTAATACCGGTATGGTAAATTCGGCAATTACAAGGATACTTGAAACTGTGCGGAATTTATTATACATAGGGAAGTAGTCGATGAATAAATCGGTGAGCCACATAAAGTTGTGTCCCCACGATAGCAGAATAGAAAGTATTGTGGTGGCAAGTAACGCCCATTTAATAGGACCTTTCACGATGATGCACCCCAAAATGAAAAATACAAATATAAGCGCGCCTACATACACCGGACCGTTTGTCATTGGCTGGTCGCCAAAATACTGGAAGAAACTTCTAAGATTCTGGTAGTCGGCAGGTTGTATTTCACCTGTGTTAAACATCTCTTTAGCTGTCTCGGTATCGGAAAGCACCATTGGAATGTTTTCGCCTTTTTCGGGTTTTATAGATGCTCCGCCATTTATGTTTGGAACAATTAAAGAAAAGGTTTCATCAATTCCGTAGCTCCATGCAGTGATGTAGCTTTTGTCGAGCCCGTTAGCCGAGGCATTGTCTGTGGAGGCAGCTTTAGTAAGCTCCGAGTGTCCGCCGCGCATGGTCTCTTTGCTATATTCGTAGGTGTTGTATAGGTTTGGTGAATTGGTGGCGACAGCAATAATTGCGGCAACAACTAAAGCACCCGTTGATATTCCCCATTCTTTAATTTTATGATTTTTTATCGCAATAGCCAAGAATGCGACGGCTAACGCAATAATAACAAACAGGAAGTAATACGACATCTGCACGTGGTTGCTGGCAATTTGCAGAGTTGCAAATAGAGCCGCTATCACACTACCGGTGAAGAATCGTCCTCGATAAGCCCATATTATACCGGCAATTGTAGGAGGGATGTAGGCGAGAGTGATGTATTTCCAGATGTGTCCGGCTCCGATAATGATAAAGAAGTAGGTAGAGAAGGCGTAGGCAACAGCTCCAAGAATAGCGAGATACCACCGAACCTTCAACGCAAGCATAAGAATGTAGAAGCCCAGCATCATAATGAAAAGCAGATTTACGGGCGAAGGAAACCATAAGCTGTAAGCATTGCTGATCCAAGAAATCAACTTAGAGCTTTGATAAGAAGGCGAAATCTGAAAGTTTGGCATTCCTGAAAATAGTGAGTTAGTCCATCTCGAAGTCTCACCTGTGGCTTCTGTGAATGCTTTTACTTCTTGTCCGATAGCAACGCCTTGTTGCACATCGTGTTGTTGTAATACTTTTCCGTCGGTAACCGCCGGACAGAAATATAGCCACGAAATAGCCGCAAATATAATAATGGCTATTACAGTGGTGTGCATGTTGCGATTGGTCAGGAAACGTACTACAATATTCTGCTCTCCAATTCTTGTTGTCATTAGTGATAATGAGTTTATAAATGTGAGTGTAAAACTACAAAAAATATTAATGCACGCAAAATCTGCGTGCATTATATTTAATATATTAGTGAGTTGGGATGTAACTATTTATATACAATAGGAATTTCGCGGTTCATACTTTGTTCCAGCGAAATAAGAGTTTCGGTTGCTGTAACCCCGTGAATGTTTTGGATTTTATCATTTAAAAGCTCCATAAGATGCTGATTGTCGCGAGCATAAAGCTTTATAAGCATGGTGTAAGGACCTGTTGTGAAGTGACATTCTACTACTTCTTGAATTTTTTCTAACTCAGGTACTACATTTCGATACATTGAGCCTTTCTCTAGCTTCACTCCAATATATGTGCAAGTGGCATATCCAAGTATTTTAGGATTTACATGGTATCCTGATCCTGTGATTACGTCCATATCAATCATACGCTGTATGCGCTGATGAATAGCAGCTCGTGAGACGTTGCATTCGAGGGCAACATCTTTAGATGGGATACGAGCATTTTTCATAATTATCTCTAGTATTTTCCTGTCGAGATTGTCAATCTTCTCCATATTATGTTTTTATTAAACTTTGATACAAAGATATTACAAGTTTTGTATAAAATGCAATGTTTTAATTGCAAAATGTTCACTTTTTAGGCTTTTTTGTTACTAGTGTACGAAAAAACTAAAAAAATATGGCGCAATTACTTTAAAATTCCAATCCGATTTTAAGACTTACAGAAGATAATAATATGTTTTTGTTAAGATAAGAGGATCCGCTGCCATCGGGTATAGCCCCGGGAGTCTCTCCTCGTGTCCATAATTTGTAGTGAGCTTGTTGCATAGTGTATCCGACGCCAATGTTAAGAGCAAGGAAAGAGGCAGTGGGGATATGTATTCCGATTGATGGCGACATGAAGAATCCATAATAGTTAAGTATTGAAGCACCAATTTTAAGGTCGGCATAAGGTGTGAAGCGGTTGCCTTCGTATAATTGACTTCGTATATTTAGATATATTGGGATAAAAGGGAATTTCCAATCGGGATCGTTGCGGGTAGGGGCAACCTCGCCTTTATCTTGTCGCCACGGGTAAGAGTCGAGGTCGGCTTTGTGGAAGTTAACGCCAAGTCCTCCTCCAACGTATAGATAATGGCTGAATTGGTAACCAAAAGAAGTCTCGATAAGGAAAACGTTGTTTCTCGGCGAGCCGATTCCCAGCCCATAACCGAAGTCGATAAAACCACGAAAACGCTGAGTGTTATAGTTTTTCTTTTTAGCTTCGTGAGTGATATAGGCAATTTCGTTGGTAGAATATGAATATTCGTTTCCGTCGATGGCAATTGTAACGGAGGTCGATGTGCGAGTGGTAATATTTCCTGTAACTAGCTCTCCACTTTTCATGTGGAGTTGTGATTTAGGCATATTATTCTCGGCTGAGGCATATAATGCTCCAAGCGATATAATAATAGCGATAATAAAGATTTTTTTCATTGATGAGTCGGTTGTTTTATAGATTATAGTATTTAAACGAAAAGTATATAATAATTATTGTTTGATGAGTAAAGATTCGATTACTTCGGGGAAATAACGATATTCGAGTTCGTGAACGCGGTTGGCTAATATTTCGGGGGTGTCGGTAGGGAACACCGGACAGCGTTTTTGACATATAATTGCTCCATCGTCGACCTTCTCGCTCACATAGTGAATTGTAATTCCGCTTTCCTTCTCCTTTGCATCTATCACAGCACGATGTACATTAATCCCCCACATTCCTTTGCCTCCATATTTAGGTAGCAGAGATGGGTGAATGTTAATAATTCGGTGCTTAAACGCTTTGATGACCGGCTCTTTGATAATAGCAAGGAACCCGGATAGAACGATTAAATCAATTTCTTCGCTTTTAAGATATTCGCTTATTCCATGAGCCTCGTTCCAAATTTCCCTGCCAAGAGTAACGGTAGGTATCCCGAACGGTTTCATACGTTCATGCACTCCCGCCTTTTCATTATTCGATAACAGGCATTTAATTTTTATGTCGTTGTGGTGGGCAAAGTAGCGAGCAATGTTTTCGGCATTTGTTCCTTCGCCCGAAGCAAAAATGGCAATGTTATACATTTTAAAAATGTTAGAATTTTTGCATATCGACCAGCCGTTTGTAATATCTGTCGAGAGCAAGAAGCTCGCTGTGAGTTCCTCGTTCAACGATTTTGCCTTCGTGCATTACGCATATCATATCGGCATTTTTAATAGTAGACAGTCGGTGAGCAATAACTAGAGTTGTACGATTTTCCATCAGACGGTCGAGTGCTTCTTGCACCGAGCGTTCGCTTTCGGTATCGAGAGCCGATGTAGCCTCGTCGAGAATTAATATAGGAGGATTTTTAAGTATAGCTCGAGCAATACTGATACGTTGTCGTTGTCCTCCCGATAGTTTACAACCCCGGTCGCCAATGTTAGTATTAAATCCTTCTTCGCTAGCCATGATGAAATCGTAGGCGTTAGCAATTTTGGCTGCATTCTCAACTTGTTCCATAGTAGCCGATTCAACGCCGAAAATAATATTATTGTAGAAACTATCGTTGAAAAGAATAGCTTCTTGGTTCACATTACCCATAAGCGAGCGTAATTCGCGCACTTTGATGTTGCGAATATCTGTGTCGTTAATTGTGATTTGTCCTTCTACGACATCGTAGAATCGAGGCAGCAAGTCGGCTAGGGTAGACTTTCCCGAGCCCGATTGTCCAACAAGAGCAACAGTGTGTCCGAATGGAATATCCAGCGAAACATCGTCGATTACCCAATCGTTGCAGTATTTGAATTTCACATTATTATATTTAATAGTGCAGTTTTTGCTAGCTACATGTATTGGATTTGCCGGATCTTTAATAGGATTGTCGGCACTTAATATTTTATCAACACGTTCCATTGATGCCAGTCCTTTCTGTATCGAGTACATAGCTTTAGAAAGCTCTTTAGCCGGATTAATGATGCTGTAAAATATTACCATATAGTAAATAAACTGAGCGGCATTAATTGTGTTGCTCCCCGATAATATAAGAGTTCCACCAAACCATAGCACAATTGCGATAGTGGCAGTTCCAAGAAATTCACTCATAGGGTGAGCCAGAGAGTATCGACGATTTATGCGATTAGAAATTTTAAAGAAGTTTTGATTCTCGCCATGGAAACGTCCTTTTATTTTGTCTTCGGCATTAAAAGCTTTGATTATTCGCAAGCCCCCCAAAGTCTCTTCAATTGTAGCCATAAGCACTCCCCATTGGTTCTGCCCTTCCATACTCGAGCGTTTCAGTCTTTTGCCCACTCGCCCCATGATAAATCCGGCGATAGGCAATAATATCAGCACAAATATTGTGAGTTGCCAGCTCACCGCAACCATCATGCTAAGACACACAATTATTATAATAGGGTTTTTGAACAGCATATCAAGCGAAGCCATAATAGAATTTTCTATTTCGGCTACGTCGCCCGACATACGAGCCATAACGTCGCCTTTCTTCTCTGAGGAGAAAAATGAAATAGGAAGAGATACTATCTTGTCGTAAACGAAATTACGAATATCTCTCACAATACCCGAACGGATAGGGATTATAAAGTAGGAGCTTAGGTAGTATGTTCCGGTTTTTAGCATCGTCATAACCACTAGCATAACAGCCAACAGCAAGAGCGCAACCGATGCGCCCCATGTGTTTATAGTCTCGGTGATGTAATAGTAGAAATTATTTATTACTACATCTTTAAGCGAAGCCGAGCCTAATTCCATATAATAATAGCTCACTTCTTTAACTTTGAATAACATTTCAAGAATTGGAATGATAATAGCAAAGGAAAAAAGGGTGAGGATGGCTGATATAATGTTAAAAAATATGTTTAAAAAAAGATATTTCTTATACGGAGGCACAAAACGGCGTAAGATTAGCAAAAATTCTTTCATTATCTATTATTTGTGATTTATTAGGCTACAAAGATAACCAGAATTAAACTTTACTCTTAATTTTGTATCTAAAATCTGTTTTACAGTAATTAAACATTAATGATTTTTATGTATTTACCTCGAAATTTTAAGCGTTTATGCTTAATCGCCCTCAGTGTAGTAGCTACACTCTTTTATTCTTATGCCGGAAATGTTACCGGTATTGTAATTGATGCTAAAGATAATTCACCTTTAGGACAAAGTACAGTCAAGTTGTTGAATGCTCGCGATAGTGCTTTTGTGAAAGGTACATCGTCGGATCTTGAGGGCAAGTTTAGTTTCGCAGATGTGAATGTAGGTCGCTACCTAGTGCAGGTGAGCTATATTGGTTATGATACATATAATAAGCGAGTGCGTATCACCGCCGAAGCTCCTAACGTGAATGTTGGGAAGCTGCCGGTAAAGGAAAATTCAATCATTCTGCAAGAAACTACAGTTGTGGGTGTAAAAACCGAAATCAAGGTGAAAGAAGACACTGTGGAATATAACGCAGGCTCTTATAAGACACAGCCAAATGCAGTTGTTGAGGATTTGTTGAAGCGTCTGCCGGGGGTAGAGGTAAGCACCGAAGGAAAGATAACCGCAAATGGAAAAGAAATTTCTAAAATACTAATTGATGGAAAAGAATTTTTTGCCGACGACCCAAAAGTGGCATCAAAGAATATTCCGGTAGATATTGTAGAGAAACTTCAGGTGGTCGATCGTAAGAGCGACTTGGCACGAACAACGGGTGTAGATGATGGTGAAGATGAAACGGTGATTAACCTCACAGTAAAGAAAGGAATGAATAATGGTTGGTTTGGCAGCGTAACCGGAGGCTATGGAACCGACAGTCGCTATGGCTTTAATGGTATTGTAAATCGTTTCTGGGATGGAAATCAAGTTACATTGCTTGCCGGTGCTAATAATACCAATAATATGGGCTTCACCGACAGCAATGGAAATCGTTTTCGTCGTTTTGGTGGAGCAAATGGTATAAAATCGTCGCAAAATGTGGGCTTAAATTTCAATATAGGAAAAGAGGAAATCATACGTTTGGGTGGTGATATTATGTATTCGCATAGTCAGAATGACACTGAATCGAAGAAAAATCGTCAATATTTGTTCCCCGACTCTGTATCATATTATAATTCGACAACCACGTCGCAAGACAAAGGGCATAATCTTCGTGCCGATTTCCGCTTAAAGTGGAATATCGACTCGGCTAATATTTTTGAGTTCCGTCCAAATTTCTCGTTTAACATTAACGATTCGGAGTCGAGCGAAATATCAAAGACTAATGCGGGCGATGCAAATAATACGCCTGTGAATATGAGTGTGAATAATGATAAATCGCATGGTAAGAGCTTTGAGTTTGGTGGCGAGTTGGTTTACAGCCATAAATTTAAGAAGCGTGCCGGACGGTCGTTCAGTCTGCAATTAAGATATAATCTAAGTAATGTACAGGAAGATGGGACATCAAATTCTATCAATACATATTATCTTAAGCCCGAAGCCGGTGATGAAACCGATCAGATAAATGATAATCACACATGGAGCAATAATGTGCGAGCAAGAGTAACGTGGACCGAGCCTTTGGGAAATCCGAAGAATACTCGTTATTTAGTACTTTCTTATCAAGCAGAATATAAATGGAACAATGCCGACAAATTAGTGTACGACAATATTAAGGCTACTGCCGGCGAACAAAATCTATCATCGCAACCAATTACTCTAATCTCTTATGATGTGGCTAAGGCATTATCTACAGTGTGGGGACCTGCAGTGTTGCTCGATGCCGAGCTTGCAAAGACAATTCTCGAGACCGAGTATGTGTTTAATCCCGAATTGAGCAACCAATTTCGTAACAATTCGTTTACACAACGTGTAAGAGCCGGATTTCAACAAGTGCGCAGCAAGTATAATTTAGAAATAGGAATGCAATTGGCACCATCAATGTCGCAAAGCGTGAATCTAATAGATGATGCAAAGAGTATCCCGACGCGTTGGGTGTGGAATATTTCTCCATATTTGCGATTTAAATATAAGGTGAGCAAAACGACAAGTCTACAAGCTAATTATCGCGCACGAACAAGTCAGCCATCTATGACACAATTGCAACCGGTAGCCGATATGTCTAATCCGTTGCGCGTGGTAATTGGTAATCCTAATTTAGACCCGACGTTTACTAATATGGTAGATATTCGCTACAATAATTTTAATCAAGAGGCGCAACGCAGTATTATGGTTATGGCACGAGGCGAATTGGCAAGCAACAGCATCATTTCAAAGACAGCTTATGATTCCCAGACCGGTGGACAAGTTTCTACTTATGAGAATGTAAACGGAGTGTGGAATGTGATGGGTATGGGTATGATTAGTTTTCCATTCCGCAATAAGCATTGGCAATTTACAAATAATACGTTTGTTCGCTATAATGTAAGTAAGGGATATATCAACGAGACGTTTAATCGCAGTGGCGCATTTTCGATTAACGAATCGGCAGGGATAACTTTCCGTACCGATGCGATTGAAGTCGAGGCACGTCCTTACTATGGGTTGCAGCTCACTACTAACACAGTGCCGGGACAATCTACTCCTAACGTACACAGCTATGGTGGAAATGTGTTTCTTACATATTCTTTACCTTTTGGGCTAACTTTTAATACCGACCTTACATATAGTGCGACTTCGGGATATTCGGAGGGTTATAACAAGAATGAATGGATGTGGAATGCCTCGGTTTCTTATGGTTTCTTGACTGGTAAAGCAGCAACAATTTCGGTAAAGGCTTACGATATATTGCAACAGAAGCAGAATGTATCTCGAAGTATCACAGCTAATTATATTCAGGATTCAGAGTATAACAGTCTTACAAGATATGTAATGTTTACTTTCGCATATCGCTTTAATACATTTGGTGGAAAGACACCGGCAAGCAGAAATGAAGATTTTAATAGAAGTCGTTATCGTCGACATTAATAGCGATTTTATTCTGTTGCGGCGGGCAAGAAAGCCGGTGCAAACTTGTTAGATTTATTGGAATGATTAAATAAAAAAAGTCGGTATCACAGAGCGTGATACCGACTTTTTTAATATCGTGAGATTGAATTATTTTACAATAACTTTAGCTACTGTAGCACCAACCTTAACAATGTAGAAACCAGGAGCAACAGCGATAGTGTTAGCACCTGTAGTTACAGCTTTAGAAGCTACAATTTGTCCGGCAGCATTAACTACTAGAGCTTGAGCATCTTCAGCGGCATTGATATCGATTGTACCAAAGTTAGCAACGATTGTAGTAGCTTGAGCAGTTACTCCGTCAACAGCACCTGATTTACCAAACGAGATGATGTTTACTTGCTTTGTAGTGTTAAATTGACCGGCAACACCGATGATATCGTATTTAGCACCGGCTTCAAGAGCAGTCATGTCAATTTTGTAGTTGTCGTAAGCTGCAAAAGTACCTGCTGCGTCAGCAATAGTGTAATTTCTTGTTTTGCCTTCAACCAAAGTAAGAGTTGCATCTTTGATTACGATGTAGTGGTTAAGATATTGATCAAGAGCTTCGATAGTTGCAGTAGTAACAACTGTAGGAGCTACAGCATTTCCGGCAACACCATCGGCAAATGACTCAGCGATAGGGTTAAGTTGTTTTTGGTTACCATAAAGAGCTACTTTACCCTTAACGCCTGCAGCGATAACATCACCATTGTTGTAAGTTTTACCGGTAGCACCATAAATAAGCATAAATCCGGTGTTATCTTTAACGATTAAGTTATTACCTATTTGAGCAACAGCAGTAAGAGGAGCTTTAAATTGAGCAGCTGCATCGTTTTCTAATAGATAGAAAGCGGCGATATTATCAATACCGGGAACAGTCTCGATAACGAAATCGGCAGTTGTCAAAATACTTTTTTCACTTCCTAAGAAAGATTGAGCAATGATTTGGCAAGATTTTGTGATTTGGAACTCGCCAGAGTAAGTTACAGCATCTGCACCATCAATAGAATATTTGATTGTGGCACCGTCGGTAGGGCAAGACATTGTTACTGCGGTAGGACCATAGAAAGTACCACCGTTAGGAGTGATTACCGGAGCAGCTAAAGCACCAGCAGGAGAAGTAGAGATCTCGGCGTTGTATAATTTAATAGTAGCTGTTGGAGCAATTTTTACAGTAGCGGCGTCGCCAGTCCAAGTACCTAGTTTTGTTGTGCTGTCATAAACATAGCTACCCGAGTCGAACATAGCAGCTGCTACGGCATTACAGCTAAATACCATCTTAGTGATGTTGTTGCCGTTTGTAGTTTTGAAAGTGATTGTTGCACCTTTGTATATACGAAGGTCGATAAAAGTAGCACCATTCCAGAATTTAGCAGAGTTAGATGCAATAGCACCTTCTTTGTTAGTAAAGTCGATTTGGATAGGAGCAACAGTAATACCTTTAGTTACGTCGATAAGGGTGTACTGAGCTTCCCCGGTTGTTCCTACAGGATTAGTATAGCCCATTGATGATGGGTTAGCAAAATCCAAAGTTGTTACGGTAGCCTCGGCTGCATAAGCCGACAACGAAGCTACTGCCACTAATAATGAAAGTAAAATTTTCTTCATGATTAAAATGTTTTAGTTAAATATTTAGGACAAAATTAAATATAACTTTTTGATTTTCACAATTAATATGTATAAAAAAGGTTGAATCAACTCCGACGCTATCTTGTCGGAGCTTCTTTTACCAAGAATATTTGTGTCGGGAAGTGGTCGCTATATCCGTTTAAGAATACTCCTGCCGAATATGTGCGCAAAGGGTAGCCTTGTCGGTCGCCTTCTTTTGTTTTCAAAAATTCTTTGTTTAGAACTTCGTTTTTGAAGTATGTAAGCTTCTTACGGTCTTTTCCTAAGAAATAATCCGAGATTATAATCTGGTCGAATAGGTTCCATTGTCCGCGATAAGCCAAAGTGCCGATACCTTTGTCAAGCATTGCCCACCATGGGTTGTAGAACCCGCTTTTTAGTGCTTCGTCTTTGTCTTTCTTTGCATTAATCACGACAGCACAACTTTTATCCATTGGGTCGTCGTTTAAGTCGCCCATGATGATAATTCCTTGATTTGGATCTACGCTACGCACCGAGTCGGCAATATGTTTGCTTAATGCGGCAGCAGCTTCGCGAAGATAGCTCGATTGCTCTTGTCCGCCAAGTCGCGAAGGCCAGTGGTTCACGATAACGCTCACTTTCTCGCCACCAAGAATACCGGTTACACACATCTGATCACGAGTACGAAACCCGGGATTCCCCTCAATGTTAAGCGTAGTATTCGAGACGCTAAGCACACGGAATAGTCGTGGGTTATATAGCAAGCCAACATCGACGCCTCGACGGTCGGGCGAATCGTGATGCACTACTTGTAGATGAAGGTTCTTTATCGATTCTTCTTTCACTAAGTCGTCGAGCACCGATTTGTTTTCTATTTCTGACACTCCGATAATAGCAGGACCGTTAGGGGTAACCTTAGTTTTCATTTGACTAATGGCATAAGCCATATTTTTCAATTTCGAGCGATATTTATCGCCGTTCCATTGGCGTTGACCAGCCGGAGAAAACTCCAAATCATATTTTCCATTATTATTAATGGTATCGAACAGATTCTCTAAGTTATAAAATGCAACACCATACACTTGATATTGCTTCTCTTGGGCTAATCCAAGAAGTGATACTGTAAAAACAGCAACTGCAAATAATAGAATTTTCTTCATGTTATAGATAAAATTTCATCTTTAGTCCTCAAAAGTATTATATTTTTTTGATATTGTGCATAACAAAACGATAAATTTAATTTTTTGTCAATAAAACAGGTGCGTTTTTAGCTATGAAAAGGCGTCGCTGTTTCTACAATTTCAATTATCTCCTACTTTCAATTTTGTCTTTATTTATAACCTGTTTGCAACGAGATAAACGGGTTTTTATATTATTTTTACTTTATAATATATCATCTATCATTTTTTTTTCATACATTTGAACCCTTTGCGTCAAAAAAACGTACTATTTAACATTGGTACGTTAATTTAACGAAAAAGCAACTGGAATATTACAAACAATTAAATAAACTAATATTAACCCTAATTTTTATGAGAATTAAACTGTTTTTACTAATTGCACTATTGTCAACGCTATCGTTGGCTGCACAGCGTACAGGCGTGCAAGGTGTGGTAGTCGACGCAGAAAGCGGGCTTCCGGTGTCAGGCGCAAGCGTGATATTAGAGAGCCAGAACATTCTTGCTATTACAGGACCTACAGGCGACTTTCTCATCTCTAATGCCCAAAAAGGCGACGACAATCTTGCCGTTGTGTCTTATGGGTATAAGGATTTGTCGCTAAAGGTTAGTATTGTGGCGGGTGTCATCGACAATCTGGGAACTGTAAAACTTACAGCCGACCAATTCTCTGCGGCTTCGGGAATGGGAGAAGAATCGCTAGTAAGCGAATCTCTACTTGAAGACGAAGAAGGAAATAGTCAAGCTGTGGGAGCATTAACCGGCTCGTCTGATAATGTATATTATCAAACGGCTAGCTATGATTTTAATGTAATGCGTTTTCGTTTTCGTGGTTACGACCAGAATTACAGCAACACTTACATTAATGGTGTAAACTTTAACGAGCCAATACGCGGTTTGTTTAGCTATTCTATGCTTGGTGGTATGAATCAGGCATTTAAGAATAAAACTATCGCGGTAGGTCTTGGAGCATCGACCTCTGGTATAGGTGGTGTGGGTGGAACAACAAATATCGCAACTTATGCCAAAGATTATTCTCCGGGCTTCCGTGCCAGTGTCGCTTACACTAACGCAAACTATTATGCTCGCGGAATGGTAACCTATTCAACCGGATTGAATAAATATGGCTGGGCATTGACTGCTTCGGCTATTATGAGATATTCCGATCAAGGTATCTCTCCCGGTACTTTCTACAATTCTTATGGATATTTCCTTTCTCTTCAGAAGGTATTTAACGATAAGCATTCTATCTCTTTGACTACGTTTGGAGCACCTACTCAACGTGCTTCTAATTCGGCTACTTATCAAGAGGCTTACGACCTTGCCGGCTCTAATCTTTATAACCCTAACTGGGGTTGGCAAGATGGCAAACGCCGTAGCGCAAAAGTGGTAAACACTTTCGACCCTACTGCCATAATTAACTGGATATGGACTCCTAAGGCTGGTACTACGCTTAATACCGGATTCGGTTTCAAATCGTCGAATTATGCATCGTCGGCTCTTAACTGGTATAACTCGGCTGACCCACGTCCCGATTACTATCGTTATCTTCCTTCATATTATGCCGACAGCCCTGCTCAAAGCGAGCTTTACACCGACTTGTGGAGAAATAACGAATCGTTCCGTCAAATCGATTGGCAACGTCTTTATCAGACAAACTTCTTAAACAATAAAGAAGCCGAAGAAAAAGGAACAGAAAAAGGCGCAACTTATATTCTTGAAGATCGCCATAGCAACCAATTGAATTTCCAATTCAACTCTACCCTTAATCATCGTCTTAACGACTTTATGACTCTTCAGGGAGGTATTGGTGCTAACTATACTAAAGGTAATTATTACAAGACTATAAAAGACCTTCTTGGAGCAAAATATTGGAGAGACGTCGACACTTTCTCAGAACGTGATTTCCCTGCCGACAAGAATATGCTTCAAAACGACCTTAACAATCCTAACCGCCACGTTACCGTAGGCGACAAATTTGGTTACGAATACGATATTAACGTAATTGTTGCAAATGCGTGGATTCAAAATATGATTAATCTTCCTAAATGGGATATTAACTATGGTGTAAACCTTTCGTATACTACATTCCAACGTGATGGTAAAATGAAAAATGGTCGCGCACCTAACAATTCGTATGGTAAAGGCGAAAGACACACTTTCGACAATGGTGGTATAAAGCTGGGCGCTACTTACAAGCTCGATGGACGTAACAACTTTATCATCAATGCTTCCTACGAAACTAAAGCTCCGCTTGCCGATCAAGCTTATGTGTCTCCTCGTATTAAAGACGATGCAATTGCCGACCTTAAGAGCGAACGCATAATTTCGGGTGATGTATCTTATGTTTTCAACTATCGCCGTTTCAAAGGTGTTATCACAGGTTTCTGGACTAATATGTATAATGGAATCGAAAGATATTCATTCTACGACGACCAATACTCTACATTTATGAACTACGTTATGACTAACGTAAGCCGTACTTATAAAGGTGTTGAGGTTGGTCTTGCTTACAAAATTACGCCTAGCATAACACTTTCTGCAGCAGGTACATATTCTCGCTATCAATACAAGAATCGTCCTACTGGAACAAGAAGTTATGAAAATGGAATGAAAGCTGATACTACACAGACTGTATATTTGAAAAACTTCTATGTGGGAGGTACTCCTCAACAAGCCTATAATGTAGGTATCGACTATGCCGCTCCTAATAATTGGTTCTTCAATATCAACGCTTCTTGGATGGGCGATGCTTATGTCGACATCTCTCCGGTACGCCACGAGGCTATGCCTAACCTTTGGAAAATTTGTGAATCGCAAGAACAACTAGAAGCTGTTACTTCTGCTATCACAACTCAGGAAAGGTTGAACGATGCGTTTGTGCTTAATCTTAGTATCGGTAAACTTATCTACCTTAACCGCAAGACGTCGATGAACCTTAACTTAAATATTGACAACCTATTGGATAACCGCAAAATTATGACCGGCGGCTATCAACAAGGTCGTTTCGACTATACTAACTTCAGTACTTCTAAATATCCAAACAAATATTACTACGCTCAAGGAATTAAAGTTTTCGTGAATGTAGGTATCAGATTCTAATTAATTAAAAAACAATTAAACAAACATACAGATATGAAATCATTTAAATTATATCTAAGTTTATTGCTGCTTATGGCGGTTGGTATTGTTGGTTGTCAAGACGATTTCGACACTCCTCCAATGAATGTGCCTGTTGCAACTCTAAAACCTAACACAACCATTAAAGACTTCAAAGCCGAATTCTGGCAAGATGCTAAATCGTATATCGACACTGTTAAACTCGTTGAAGGAGCAGAACATAAAGTGATTCACGGACGCGTAATCAGCTCTGATGCCACCGGTAACATATACAAGAGTCTTATTATTCAAGATTTCCCTGCCGAAGATGGTACTCCGGGTGTGGCTCTTGCTCTTTCGATTAACTCTAACAGTATGTACACTGAATATCGTGTGGGGCAAGAAGTAGTTATCGACCTTACCGATATGTATGTAGGTAAATATCAAGGACTTATGCAACTTGGATTCCCTCAAGAATATAGCGGTACATGGCAAGCTACATTTATGTCTTACGAGCTTTTCCAACAACACACTGAACTTAACGGGCTTCCTGAACCTTCTAAAGTAGATACTATCGTAACTACAATTAAAGGGCTTCCTACAACTCCCGAAGGAATTCGTAATATGCAGAGCCAACTTATATGCTTCGAAAACGTAAAATGGGAAAATGCAGGCAAAACTTATTGCGATGCCGATGCTACTCAATCTAGCGGATATACTAACACCAGCCGTAATCTTATCGATGAAGAAGGTAACAAAATTATCGTTCGTAATAGTGGCTATGCTACTTTTAAAGCCGAAACTCTTCCTCTAGGAAATGGTAATGTAGTGGGTATTCTTAGCTATTACAGCAATGCATGGCAGCTTCTTCTTCGTTCTACCGACGATGTAATAGGTTTCTCGAATAAACCTATCGAGGGTACAAAGACTAATCCTTACTCGGTTGAGAAAGCTATCGAGCTTCAAGGTCAAAACAAGACAGGGTGGACTAAAGGCTACATCGTAGGTGCTGTCGCTCCGGGTGTTACTTCTAAGGTTACTTCAAGTAGCGAAATTGAATGGAAAGCCGGAACTGCTCTTGCTAATTCTATCGTTATTGCTCCTGCTGCCGACGTTAAAGATATTACTAAATGTGTTATCGTTGCTCTTGAAGATGGTTCGTCTTTAAGAAGTGTTGCTAACCTTAAAGATAATGCAACGGCTTATCAGAAAGAAATCACTATTAATGGTGTGCTTACTAAATTTATGGAACAAGCAGGTATCACTACTACGGGTACTGCCGACAATTATATCCTTGAAGGTGTAACTCCTCCTACTCCTGCTGCAGGCGACGGTAGCGAGACTAATCCATTCTCGGTAGCTCAAATTATTGGTGGATCTACAGGTAACGAAATGTGGGTGCAAGGTTATATCGTTGGTTGCGCCGACGGTCTTGACCTTACTACTGCTATATTCAAAGCTCCATTTACTTCGCAGACTAACGTTCTTATTGCTGCTTCGGCAACAGAAACTGCAGTAGCTAACTGTATTCCGGTTCAATTGCCTTCGGGTGATATTCGTACTGCTGTAAACTTGAATGCTAATCCTGCAAACTTAGGTAAGGTGCTTGCAATTAAGGGTAATGTTGTGAAATACTTTGGTGTAATGGGTGTGAAGGAAGCTACTACCTACAAGATTAATGGTGTAGGTCCTGCTCCTGCTCCAACAGGCTCAATTTATACTAACAAAATGAATACAGAGACTGCTTTTGGCGAATTTACTATCCAAAACAAGACTCTACCTGCTGAATTTACATTCATTTGGAGCTGGGGTGGCGTAAACTATGGTGCTAAAGCATCTGCTTACTCTAACAATAAAAACTATAACAGCGAATCATGGTTAATTTCTCCGGAACTTAATATTGCAGGTTATTCAAATGTAACATTATCATTTAATCAAGCATTCAACAAATCGACTAATTTTGCAACACATTGTAAATTAATGGTTTCGATTGATGGTGGAGAATTCACTCAAGTTGCAATACCTAATGCTCCTGCAGGAACCGACTGGACATTTATCGAATCGGGTAGTATTGCTATTAAATCGGGTTCTAAATTAAAATTTGCTTTTGCTTATAATTCTTCGGAAACCGATGGTGGTACTTGGGAAGTTAAAAATATAATTGTCGACGGTAAAAAATAATTTCCGAAACAATTTATAATATATATATATTAAGGTGTATGCCACAGTGTTGGCATACACCTTTTTTAATGTAGTAAAAATAAATGGTAATTTTACTACATTTTATTTGCATATTGCCAATTCTGGTATTATCTTTGTTGTGAAAAATAGTATAACACACACACACTATGAAATTAGATTACACACTACGTCGGGAACGCGACCGAGAGTTGTATGCCGACATTAAAAAAACATGTGAATGCTGGGTAAGAAGCAACCGAAGATTTACCAAACGAGAATTGATAGAGTATGTATTAACCACAGGCAAGCCGCGTTATCATATCGGCTTTGAATACGCTCTACGTGTCATCAGCGAGATATTGCGCAACAAAGCACCACTGAAGAAAACCACACTCAATCGAGCTATGTGGAGCGAAATCATCGACAAAGTGAAGCAAATGCAGACGAAGCATAAAAATATGAGTTTCTCTGATGCTCTTTGCGAGGTGCTGGCATTTGAACGAGCCACAAGATATTACATCACCACAGATTATGCAAAGTTAATAATACATAGAATGAATGAAGACACAGCACATAATCATCTGCGCGCTTAGCCTAGCTGTAACGCTGACAAATGGCAGTTGTAGCACAACAAAGCATAATATAAAAGCTAATTCGAGCGAAATATACAAAGAACAAAACGCTATAATTGACTCGTTATCAAGTGTGGCGACAAGGATAGATTCATCAACGTTAACAATCCTGCGATTTGATTATTTCCCTTCCACCGACAGCAACAAAAGTCGAATAAAAGCAATAACACTAATTAGAAAAGAGAAAAACCAGCGAAGTAAAAACATCTTAACCTCGACCAAGAACGACATTAAGATAAAGCATGACAGTATTACTCATAATTATAATGAAACGTCGTGCAAAACTCCGCCGGAAAAAAATTATTTATCAGTACTAATCTTAATATTAACAACAATATTTATTTCATATTTCTTATTAAAATTCAAAATAAAATGATGAAGACAATACACACCGTAGACAAAGAAAAATGCACAACAATGAGTTTCGATCTCGACCAAATATTAAAAATAGTAATGGCGCAGCAGGCAATGCATAGGCTCTCAAGCGAAAACTATCGCGGTATTTCACAAGACAATAGAACGATGCTGAATATGTTTGCCGCCAATGGCTACATCTACATTTGCAGCCGTATGATGGGGTATATTGCATCTTACGATATGACCGACATCGACAATGGATTTCTTACGTTAGAGATAATGCTGCCACAGAACAACCAGAACCAAGCTAATATACTTCGCCGAAAAATCGAAACTGCATTATCATCTTATATATTATCGGAGATTTATCGAACCGATGAACACAGCAGCTCGCTATCAGAATATTACAGCAATACATTTAAGTGCCAGCTAAAAAATCTAATAAGCGAATACGCCTAGTATCAACAAAGAGCTGTTTCTCCGTTTCAGCGAAACGGCAGGGCAGCTCTCGCTCTTCGACATAGCCGAAAACAGCTCTTTCGGGATACTCCCGAGCAGTATTTTGTTCTTATAATAGTCGATGATGCTTAGAAAAACTACATAGGCAGTTCAGCACAGCCGGGAATCTGCACATCTGTTGAAAATGCAAAAAAAAAGAGCGAAGATAGAAAAATTCTGTCTTCGCTCTTTTGAGGTTCCTTCCAGATTCGAACTGGAGTAAACGGTTTTGCAGACCGGTACCTAACCACTCGGCCAAGGAACCATTTTGTGATTGTGCGTGCAAAGTTAGTGCTTATCGCTTAATTCTCCAAATCTTTCTTGCAATTTTTTGTATCCTTTGGCTTTTTTGTGGTTTTGCAAGCGTCTTTAATTGCGCAGTCACAGCATTGTTGGTTTCCGTTAGTCTTTGTTTTGTGAAAAATAGAGCGTAGCAAGAAGTACACTGCAAAAGCTATTACAGCGAAAAGAATAATGTATTGAACGATTAGCGAGAGACTCATAATGAAGTAATTATTTGTTGAAGTTTAGCAAATTCGTGTTCAAAGTTTGGCGTAAACACTCCTTTATTTAAGTTTTCCATAATCTCCTCGATGCTCCAGAAACGTCCTTCGTCGATTTCAACATGGTCGATATTTATATCCCCACAAAAATTAAATGTAGCGAAAGTATTAACCATTTCACGTTCAATATTGCTCTCGTAGATATAAGAAAACAGTTTAGAGTATTCAAATTCTTTTAAACCCAGTTCCTCCGATGCTTCGCGCCGCATAGCCTCGTCGATAGATTCACCCAAGTCGACGTGTCCACCCACAGCAGAGTCCCATTTTCCCGGTTGAATATCTTTATTCATTGAGCGACGTTGAAGATACAGCATCTTATTATCATTAAAGATATGAAGATGCACCACCGGGTGTAGTATTTTGCTGCCCGAGTGGCATTCCTTTCTGAGAGCTTTTCCAATCACATTTCCCGCCTCGTCGACAATAGGGAATATCTCGTCGTTCATATAATAGTGTCAATTAAATTATTTTTTTAGTTTTTTGCTTAATTCGTCGGGAGTAAGACTTTCGGGGTATTCGCTAAACGGCAATATAAGTTTGCACCCATTTTTATACTCGCTGCAACCAAACGCCGAGCGACCTTTAAGTATATGACCTTTTTTGCATAGCGGGCATTTTATTTTGTCAAAAGCCGTAACTGTTCGTGGTTTGCGAGGCTTCTTTTCCTTTACTTCTTTTTCCTTAGTTGCAACTGCATCATCATCGTCGTCGATGCTTATATTGCTTAATGAATTGTCGCTAAGCACATTAAAAACTATTTCAGAGATAAGAGATTTCAGTTCGTCGATAAAAGTAGATGCGCTGTATTCGTTTCTTTCAATTCGACGCAGTTTGTTTTCCCACAGCCCGGTCAATTTTGCCGATTTCAGCAATTTCTCTTTAATAGTTGCAATCAGTGCGATCCCGGCAGGAGTAGCAACAAGTGATTTTCGTTCTTTTTTGATATAACGGCGTCGCAGAAGAAGTTCAATAATAGCAGCGCGAGTAGACGGTCTGCCAATTCCATTCTCCTTCATAGCTTCCCTCAGCTCTTCATCTTCGACAAATTTCCCGGCAGTTTCCATAGCTCTGAGCAGCGTACCCTCAGTGTACATTTTGGGAGGAGTAGTAGCTTTTTTGAGTAGAGAAGGCGAGTGCTGACCGCTTTCCCCTTTAATAAATTCGGGCATCACTTGGTCGGTGTTGTCAGAGTTAGCCTCCTCGTTTTCAGTTTGTTGATCTTTACGATACACATCTCGCCAACCATTAAGAAGAATCTGCTTTCCATTAGCTTTAAAGCCGATTTTGTTAACGTCGGCAGTAACAGTTGTAGCTGCAAATTCGCAATCGGGATAGAATGCGGCAATGAATCGCTTAGCAATCATATCATACACTCTTTTTTCATCGCCCGACAACGGCACACGGCTAGGCTCGACATTAGTAGGAATAATAGCGTGGTGGTCGGTAACCTTACTGTTGTCAAAAACCTTTTTGCTCTTTGGTATTTTGGAGGCAAGCACAGGAGCAGTAAGATTAGCGTAAGGCTTAAGAGCTTCTAGTATGCTAGGCACTTTAGGGTAAATGTCTTCGCTAAGATATGTAGTGTCGACACGAGGATATGTAGCCACTTTCTTTTCATATAGCGACTGAATTAATTTCAGCGTTTCATCGGCAGAGAAAGAATATTTCCTGTTACATTCTACTTGAAGGCTGGTCAGGTCGAAAAGACGTGGTGGAGCCTCCTTACCTTTTTTGGTAGTAATATCGGTAATTGTGAGCGGAGTATTCTCGATAGCTTTCAGTGCCTCTTGGGCTTCTATCTCGTTAGAATATCGTCCCTTAGTAGCATTGAAAGTAACCTCTCGATATATAGTTTTCACTTCCCAATAGTCTTCGGGGACAAAATTTAATATTTCTAATTGTCGGTTCACAATAAGCGCAAGGGTAGGAGTCTGTACACGACCAATACTGAGGACATTGCGGTTCTGTGAATATTTTAGAGTATAGAGCCGAGTAGCATTCATACCCAATATCCAATCGCCAATGGCACGCGAAAGACCGGCATAGTAAAGCGAATCGAAATCGGCTTCGGGCTTTAAATCCTTGAACCCTTCGCGAATACTTTCGTCGGTAAGCGAAGAAATCCACAATCTTTTCACCGGCTTGTTACAATTAGCTTTCTGCATTACCCAGCGTTGTATCAATTCACCTTCTTGCCCGGCATCACCACAGTTAATCACCTCGTCGGCATCTTTGATAAGCGTTTCAATAACTTTGAATTGGCGTATTATACCCGGGTCGTCGATTAACTTAATACCGAAACGTTCGGGAATCATAGGCAAAGCACCTAAGCTCCAGGCTTTCCAGCGTGCAGAATAGTCGTTAGGCTCCTTCAGCGTGCAAAGATGTCCGAAAGTCCACGTAATTTGGTATCCGTTTCCTTCGTAGAAACCGTTTCGTTTATCTTCAGCCCCAAGAATCGCAGCTATATCTTTAGCAACACTTGGTTTCTCGGTAATGCATACAATCATATTTGTTCTCAGTTCAATTTGCACAAAATTAGTCAAAAAAATGAGAATAGAAAAAGAAGTATGCAATGTAAATATTATGAATCATTAAGCAATATTTAGTATATTATAACTCAGATTTTTCATTAACTATTGGTATAATAGATAATTAAAGGGTATTTTTGTGGCATAATGTATTAATACCAGAAATTAATTTTAAAACGAATTTATGAAAATCTACTTGAAACGACTACTAGGTGTACTGATTTTAAGCGCATTTGCCTTGCAATTAGGGGCTGTAGAAGCACCAAAGCGTGAAGTGCGTTCGGTATGGCTAACAACAGTTTGGGGACTTGATTGGCCGGCAACACAGGGAATAACAGCCGCAGCACAGTCGAAGCAAAAGCAACAATTGATTAATTATTTAGACGACTTGAAAGATATGCGCATGAATACCATTTATTTTCAAGTGCGCAGTATGTGTGATGCCATGTATAAATCATCTTATGAGCCGTGGTCGTCTTATCTAACCGGCGAACGTGGAGCCGATCCCGGGTGGGATCCATTAGCATTTGCAGTAGAAGAGTGCCACAAGCGCGGAATGGAGTGCCATGCGTGGATTAATCCCTATCGTTTTTCTACCGGAACCGATTGGAATACCAATTATGACACAAAGCTAGTAAATGAAGGCTATCTATTGACTTATGGTACGACAATAATATTAAATCCGGCATTAGAAAAGGCACGCAAGCGCATAGTAGATGTGTGTAAAGAGATTGCCGTAAATTATAAAGTTGACGGACTTATATTTGATGACTATTTCTATCCAAATGGAATTCCTGCCACTTCGTCAGCCGAAGACTACGACCTTTGGAAAAATTCGGGAACCTCACTTTCTTTTGGCGATTGGCGTCGAGCAAATGTAAATTTAATGGTACGCGAAGTGTACGAAATGGTACAAGCAAATCGCCCCGATATTCGTTTTGGGATTTCACCTGCCGGAGTAGCAGGAAAGTCGAACACCTCGGCATCGGATTATAATGTTAATCCATGCCCCGTAAGTGCTTCCGACTGGCAGTATAATGGAATATATTCCGACCCGTTAGCATGGCTAAGCGAGGGGACAATCGACTATATCTCGCCACAATGCTATTGGCCTACTACCCATAGCACAGCACCTTTTGGACCTCTAAGCAAATGGTGGAGCTATATTGGCAATCATTTTGGTCGTCATTTCTATGCAAGCCATTCAATATCTTTACTCGGAAGTGCCAACACACAAGCTAATTGGGCAGATATTGCAAAGCAAATTAATTTTTCGCGACAATATACCGAAAACAATGCAACCGGTACTGTCTTTTATAGTGCAGCATATATAAACGGATCAAAAGCATCGGGTCTTGGTGCATATCTAAAAGCAAACACATTCACCAGCGAGTCGTTAACACCAGTGATAACATGGAAACAAGCATATAACTATAATCCTGTTAGTAATCTTGCTCAGAATTCGTCGAATCTATCGTGGACTAAGGTTGAGAATGGCAATGCAATAATAAAATATACGGTATATGCCATACCTTTGTCGGTTTCGACAGCCGATGCAAAAGCTACCGACAGCGATGGTTTCAAGAAAGATTATCTATTAGGCGTAACATTCAATAATGCTTACACAATACCTACCGATAAGGTGTCGGGCTATTGGTATGCAGTATGCGTATACGATGGTTATGCAAATGAGCATAAGCCGGCAACAATTAATTGTCCCGAAGGCGAATCGGATAAAGCAATTTTGACCTCGCCGATTAATGGAGCAGTAGCTGCGTGGAATTGTAATTTCACATGGAATGCAATTGCAAATGCAACTTATTCTATCGAGATTTCGGCTACCGAAGATTTTGCTAATGTATTATTGTCTAAACAGTCGATTACCACAAACTCGGTAAGCATTGATTTAGGCACGCTATCTTCATCAACACGTTATTATTGGAGAGTCTTAACTGTGCAAACAGGTAAAATGGAATCGACCTCGAATGTCGCTTCATTTACCACCTCGACAAGAGAGTCGGCGGCTAAGGCATCTTTAATCTATCCAGCCGATGGCGAATCGTTTAAAGAAGACATTACTTTCTCGTGGAGCAAAGAAGATGTATCGCTATATATGCTTCAAGTTTCGCCAAATTATGATTTCTCGACTATTAAACACCAAGAGAACGTATCGATAGAAAGTGCAGTTGGTAATGTAATAGAATGTAAAGTAGCAATATCGCGAATAGGCAGAGGCTCATATTATTGGAGAGTCGTAACTATGGCTGATAATAAAGACAATACAGCATCAGATATACGCACATTCACAGTAACCGAATTGCCAATAGGTAATTTTGAGCAAGGATATACAATTAAATATGATCAGAAAGCTTATGCCGATGTGAACAAATATAGATTAGAAAATCTATGGTTCCGCTCTACAAAAACCGGCTATGACAATATACAATTTGAAAGTATAGGCTCATATAATCGCGGAATTTGTGCAGTAGGCGATTATGTATATATGTCAGGACGAAGTGAGAACGCCACCGGTGCAAATCTATATCTTCGTAAATTTGATGGTGCGACAGGCGAAATACTTAAAGATATAAAGATAGTAGGCGATGCCGGAGTGTTGTATTACCCATGCAACGATGTGATCAAAGACAGCTATGATAATATATGTATTACTAATCTATCGCTAAATATTGCAAACACTCCGTTAATGGTGTTTGAGGTAGATAAGGAGACCGGAGTGGCAACCGAACGCGCATCATGCACAATGAGCGGGCTTTCAAGCGCACGAGTAGACCATGCCGCCATATATGGTAATTTGTCGACAGGAAACTTTACAGTATATGCCGCCATATCTTCGACAAATGTTGTAGCACGTTGGCGATACGAAAATGGCACATTGGCAGCTACCGAAAAGTGTACATTGAAGAGCTTCTATCCTTCAAGTTCATCAACCGCAGGAATAGCACCACGCCTAAGAATCATAAATGACGACAAATTCTATATCGATGGTGGCGAAATTGCCTTTAGTTGCTATTCATTCTCAACGGGAGCGTTGGTAGAATCGTTTGCAAGTAATGAGCAACTAGCTCCAACATCATTTAACGCAAATGGCGGAGCTGTATTTGCGACAAAAGATAATTTCATAGTTTATCCGGTCGACGATCATTCGGGCAGTGCAGGCTATCGCTTTAATCTTGTCAGCATAAACTCGGCAATGAATTTCAGCTCGATGAGTCTAATGTGGACATTCCCCGAAAGTGGTCTTGGCTCGGTTAATAGTACAACAATGCAAGCCAATGCCGAATATGTAAAAGTAAACGACCGATATGGAGTGATTTACATCTTTGTTCCGGGTTGTGGATTAGCCGCCTATAAATTGACCGATACCTCAATGGTAAGTGTAGAAGATAATCTCTCGCAGTCGGCAATTACCATTACAGCTAAAGGCAATAAGATAAGCATTAACACAATAGTTGATACAATCGAGGTATACAATACCGCCGGAGTGCTGTTAAAGAAAGTTGCAAATACCAATTCAACCGAATTGAATACGGTAGCAGGAGTATATATTGTTAAAGCAATTGCCGACAACGATGAGGCAAAACAAATTGTAATAATTAAATAGCAATATAACTATTGAAAAAATTAAAGGGCTGCCTCCGTTTTTCGAGAGGCAGCCCTTAATTTATGGTTATATGAAGTCGATTTTCAGCCCTTCGTTGGCTAATATAGTGTTGGGAAATACTGCTCGAGCTTCTTGTAACAGCAATTCTTCGTTGTGATATCGAGATGAGAAATGCCCAATAATAAGGTTTTTGGCATTAGCACGAATCGCCGCTTCGGCAGCCTGTGTTGTAGTAGAGTGGTAGCGACTACGAGCATTTTTTTCGTTAGCATTATCGTAAGTAGCTTCGTGATACAGCCAATCGACATCTTTAATAGTAGGAATATATTTATCTGTCAGCATAGTGTCGCTGCAATAAGCGTATTTTATGCACGGGTCGGCATCTTTAGTAAGGCGGCTGTTAGCGATAATTTCGCCATTCTCGAGTACAAAATCTTCGCCATTACGAATGGCATCCATTTTGTATACAGGCACTTTAAAATAATCGGTCATCTCACGATTTATATGTCTCATCTTAGGCTTTTCTTCAAATAAGAAACCAACGGTAGGCACTCGATGCTTTAGAGGAATGGTGCGAACAACAATACTATTGTCCTCATATATAATATTGTCGCCATATTCGATAATATTGAATTTTATTTCAAAAGGGCATTCACGGCAGAAGTAATTAAACATATCGCCAAAAAGTTTGGCACCATCTTTATTGATATGTATAGTGAGAGTCCCACCTTTTCCTTGCAGAGCCATAGTCGACACTAATCCCGGTAAACCAAAGCAGTGGTCGCCATGCAAGTGGCTGATGAAGATATGGTTTAAACGGTTGAGATTAAGCCCCATACGCAACATCATAGATTGTGTGCCTTCGCCGCAATCAATCATAAATAGATTGTCCCTGAAATTTATGACTTGTGATGAAGGGTTGTGGCGAGGAGTAGGCTTAGCCGAGCCACAGCCGAGAATATTTAATTGAAATTTTGCCATTAGTAATAATTATACTACAAATATAGTGATAACCACTAGTTTGGTACAACACTTTTGAAAATATATTTATAGGCACACTTTAATTGAGTTTATGCATTATAGGTGTGTTGTTACATATATTCGAGAGTAGAAAATGTCTGATTTCTCGCCTAAAATATTAAATATCGCCCGATTTTAACGCTGGTATAGTTAATTTAGGCTTATTTTTAACATAAAATTTTGCGAGTTTAAATATAAAGAATACCTTTGGAGAAGTTTTTTCATAGGATTAGATTTTTAAGGTTTACTACAAATGGTTGTCGTGAGACAACCATTTGTTCGTTAACGACGAATGGAGCAAAAATAGTAAATAAAGAATTAATAAACGATGAATAATGATACAAAATAACAAAAGTGTACGTTTTTGTATGAGATAATTGCAATAATAGAAGCGTAACAATTAATTTGTAATCAAAAAATGAATTAATATCTATAATTTTTATAACTTTGTCGCAGTTATGTATGGGAAATTAATAATAGGAATATAAACTATATGTCAAATATATTAATTATGAAAAGAAATCTATTCAAGGTATTATTGTCATTTGCAATGATACTTGCATTTACAGCAGTGAATGCTGCGATTCCTGCCGATGACGCCATTTTACCATTAGATGGCTCTATACGTTATGGGAAATTATCAAATGGGCTTACTTATTATATTAAGCACAATGCCGAGCCTAAAGGACGTGCCGATTTTTATATTGCACAGAAGGTCGGTTCAATTCTTGAAGAAGAAAATCAACGAGGACTTGCCCACTTTCTTGAGCATATGGCATTTAATGGTACAAAGCACTTCCCCGGGAAAAACTTATTAGAGTATTTACAAAACAATGGTATTACCTTTGGTGGCGACATTAATGCTTACACAGGTATCGACCAGACTGTTTATTATATTTCAAATGTGCCAACAAGCAACAAAAATCTTGTTGACTCGGTAACCTTAGCCCTTTATGACTGGGGAAATGAAATATCATTGCTCGATAAAGAAATAGAAAGCGAACGCGGCGTAATCAATGAAGAGTGGCGTACTCGCGGCGATGCAAATATGAGAATGATGGAAGCATTATTTCCAAAAATATTTGAAGGCAGCAAATATGCCAATCGTCTTCCTATCGGAACAATGGATGTAGTGATGAACTTCAAGCCAAAGACCCTTAGAGAATATTATGAGACATGGTATCGTCCTGATCAACAAGGTATTATTATTATAGGTGATTTCGATGCAGTAGAGATGGAGCAAAAAGTAATCAAACTTTTCTCTGAATCAAAGATGCCAAAAAATCCAAAAGAAAGGAAATATTACCCTGTAATGGATAATAAAGAACCTATTTATGCTCTTTACACCGATCCCGAATCGGCTCAGACCATAGTTCAAGTGTACTTTAAGCACGAGACTACTCCTGTTGCCGAGAAAGCAACAATGAAGAAATATCGCAGTGATATAAATGAGATATTGACACAAATTATGCTAATGGCAAGATTCCAAGAAATAGCACAGACAGCACAGTCGCCTTTCTTGTATGCCTATGGATATGATGATAATTTCTCGGTATCGGTTACAAAAGATGCTTATAATCTAGTAGCAGTAGCAAAAGAGAATATGAGCAAAGAGGCTTTTGAAGCAATACTTCTAGAGGCACGTCGAGCAGTTCAACACGGATTTACCGAAGGCGAGCTAGAAAGAGCAAAGATGCAACTAATGACTTCGTTGCAAAATCAATATCTTGAAAAAGATAAAATGTCGAATAGGTCGTGGGCAAAACAATGTGTAGATAATTTTGTAGAAGGTTCGTTACTTCCGGGTATTGAATTTGATATTCAAGCAGCAAGCGAAATGTTGCCTGCCATCACTACAAATGATATAAACAAAGCATTGGCTGGCAAAATCACAAACGAAAACATCATAATCACTATTTCGGGGAATAACAAGCCGGGACTAGTGTATCCAACTAAAGAAGAAATACTAGCATCGTTCAACAAGGTGCTGTCGGAAAACACTGAAGCATACGTTGATAGCGCAATTACAGCTCCACTATTGAGCTCGACACCGGTAGATGGCGCAATTGTAAGCGAAGACTACGACAAGACATTGAACGTTACAACATTGAAATTGTCAAACGGCGTAACAGTATATCTTAAGCCAACCGATTTCAAGAACGACGAAATCTTGATGACTGCTATCAGCTATGGTGGAAAATGGGCATACAAAGGTGCTAACGCCAAAGAATTGAAATTGTTAGAAGATGTAATGTCGGTAAGTGCTTTAGGCGATTACACTCGTATCAACCTTAGCAAATATATGGCAGATAAGACAGCCGAAGTTAATTTCTCGCTAAGAGAGGTATCGGATAGAATTGACGGACAAAGCTCGAAGAAAGACTTTGAGACAATGCTCCAATTAAACTATGAGTATTTCACCGACTTGAGAAAAGACGATGCAGCATTTGAAGCACTAAAGAGCCAATATGTAACAATTCTTGAAGGCAAAAAGAACAACCCTCGAGCATTGTTTAGCGATGCCATACAATCTACACTACGTTCGAATAACCCGCTATATGCACCACTTGAGGTCGGTGATGTTAAAGCACTAGATTATGATAAAGTGCTTGAAATAGCTCGCGAACGTCTTGCAAATGCCGGCGATTTCAGCTTTACATTTATTGGAAACTTTGATGTAAATTCTATCAAGCCATATATCACTAAATATATAGCTTCACTTCCCGACAACGGACGTCGCGATGCAATCGATTATAAAGTAGGAGTAGACAAAGGCAAAAAAGAGAATGTATTCAATATGCCAATGGAAAATCCAAAATCAACAATCTTTGCCATAATCTCAGGTAATATGGAATATTCACTTGAAAATGAAGTGATGATGGATATTGTAGGAGAAGTGATGGATATTAACTACACCAACACTATCAGAGAAGAAGAAGGCGGAACTTATGGCGTAAGCACAGGTGCTTCACTCGACAGATATACCAATCAATGGTCGTTCTCTTACTACTTCGATACAAATGTTGATGCTAAAGATCGTCTAAACAAACGTGCAATGGCAGAATTCAGAAAAGTATTAAAAGACGGAGTAGATGAAAATATTTTCAGAAAAGTGAAAGAAACTAAGATTAGCAAATACGAAATGAACCAACGCAAGAATACCTACTGGCGCAGCGTATTAGTAAATAAAGGTCTTGGACTTGACGTATATACCGGCTACGAGGATATTATCAAAAATATCACGCCTGCTAAATTGAATGCTTTCATGAAAAAGCTTGACAGCAAAAAGAATTCAATCTTAGTTAATATGAATGGTGTAGCTAAATAACGCTAGCTATTAAAATAAACTATATTGAGGTTGGGCAATGTAATAAAGCTCAACCTCAATTTTTTTTTGATAATCAATTGCGAAGATATATCTTTGATAAAAATATTATTGCTTGCAACTTTTTACCTCTCTTGCAACGTCTAAATCATAAATCGAAAATAAATAAAATTAAAATATATGAAGAAGTTTTTATTATCATTGATTATGGTCGTGTCCTTGTCGACGTTTTACCTTAGTGCCGACACGATTAATGCAACTCCTAAGCAATCGGAAAAAGAAGCATTAAAGAGTTTATTAGTAGCGATTGATAGAGATTCTGTTAGTCTTGACGCTTTATGTGATTCTTTAGTAAAGCGTATGGACACCCGTCTGTTTAAGGAGCGAGAAGAAACTCCTCAACAAGAGAGCAACTTTTCTTTCGAGCTTTTCAGCTCGGAAGATGAGGCTTATGAATTAGCCGTTGCGCTAGTGTGTATATCAGCACCCTTCATTACGCTGTTTTTAATAGTCTTAGTGTGCTTGCTTATCAGCTATAAAAAGCGGAAAAGTCGCTATGCCCTAATCGAAAAGGCAATAGCAAGCAATTATCAAATTCCTGAATATCTCATTAATGGCAACAAAAGCAGTTTTTCTGCCCCGGCACCGACACCGACACCAAATGCCGATATAAACATAAAGGAGAAACAGGGAAAAGCTAAAATGCCTTACTATCCAAATATCTGGAATGGAGCAAAGAGCGGAACGGTGCTTATCGCCGTAGGTCTTGGATTGCTGTTTGCTTTCGGCTTTAACTTTGTAGGCGGACTTTGTTCTATCTTGATATTTATAGGAATAGCACGTGTAATAATGAATGTATTAGAGTATCGTAATCTTAAAGAGTATTATACAGGCGAAGATATTCACGATGAGCAGAATCGACCGGGAGCTGTACCTCCACCATTTAATAACAAAGATAATAATAACGACTAATAGAACTTTAGATAGACGATGCTCGGAAAGATTGAAGAATTGCGGCTTATATCACAATGCGTTCTGTTTGACGACAGAAACGCATTCGGTGTATTGGTTGAAGAATATCAAGTGGGTATTCGTCGATTCTTATTAAATCTTACAATGGGCGATGTGCTGCTAAGCGAAGATTTGGCACAAGAGACATTCATTAAGGCTTATCTTAATATCCGTAGCTTTAAAGGTATATCTAAATTTAAAACGTGGCTTTACCGGATAGCCTATAATGAATTTTATGATTGGACACGGAAACGCAAAGAAGAAAGGCTGGACGAAACCATTCAGATAGATGAGCCTATCGACTCGGTGAACAGTGCCGATGCGCAGATCGACGTGATGAACTGTATGAAATCGTTGAACGATACCGAACGAAGTGTGGTTACATTATTCTATCTTGATGATTGTCAGCTAAAGAAAATATGTGAAATTACCGGTATGCCCGAAGGCACTGTGAAATCGCATCTATCGAGAGCAAAAGCAAAAATGGCGAAAGTGCTTAAATATTAAAAATATAAATTGTATATTTGTAAACATCAATAAAGATTATGGCAAAGATTGATAATGACGACATATTATTAAGGTCTCTTTTAAAGAAAGAGCTGCCAAAGCCTGCCCGAAACCAATGGTTCACACGAAATGTAATAAATAGGTTGCCGGCACGCAAGCAGAGCTATGCCTGGATCGAATATTTAGCTTATTTCATAGGTGGAATTATATGCGGAATCTATTGGAAAGAACTTATTTCTAATTTTAGTATTGCCACTATTACCGTAGGACAATTCCTTAAATATTTACTTTTGGTATCTGCCACATTCGGTGTATGCTCGCTAGCTTTATACAGGGCAATAATTAAAGACTAAATATGATATAACAATCTACTGAAGAAAATAGAGTGTAAAATCCTTTATTTCAGTAGATTGTTTTCATTTTAACTAATTTTATTTTGAGGCTTTAGCTAAAGTGATTATATTTGCCAATATTTTGAAATATATAGAGTTGTTTTTAAATTCTAATACATCAAAAATATAAGATTGAAGAACAAGATTTTAACCTATAATCACTAATTTATTAAACAATGAGAAAATTAATTACCTTATTATTTTTGCTAGTGTCGTTGTGCGCAATGTCGCTTAAAGCGGAGCTAATCACTTCTACCCCCGCTATCATACAACAGAACAGCACAGGAATCGTTATTAAATTTAAAGCAAGCGAAGGAAATGCCGGACTTAGAGGCACTACAACTTGTTATGCACACACAGGAGTAATAACTAATAAAAGTGCTAGCGATAGCGACTGGCAATATGCACCTACATGGGGCGACAATAGCGATAAATATAAGCTAAAACTTACAGGAACTAATACATGGAGCCTTACTATTGGCGATATTCGTTCTTATTACGGCATCACCGACCCAACAGAAAAAGTATTAAAACTTGCATTCGTTTTCCGTAACAAGGATTGCTCTAAAGAGGGTAAAACCGAAGATGGTGGCGATATACTCGTAAATGTTTACGAAGATGGTCTTGCAGTATCATTGACAAGCAATGCCGGCGGCAACGTAATAAGTGGAAGCGAGTCGAACGTTACATTCACAGTAACTTCTACTTTGCAGTCGAATCTTAAATTATTCCTTAATGATGTAAATTCAACTCCAATAGCAACAGCCGATAATGCAACCACACTATCTCACACATATAATTTCCCCATTGGAGATTATCAAATCATAGCTCAAGCCGAGAATAATGGGACCACAGTGAGCGAGTCTAAATATTTATGTCATCGTAATAATTCGGCTCAACAGGCTTATAGCGGTACGCTAAAACAAGGCGCAACAGCCAATGCCGATGGAACAGTAACATTCTGCCTATATGCACCGGATAAGAGTAATGTAATGCTCGTAGGTGAATGGAACGATTATCGTCCAATGAATTCGGGCTTGATGAATTATCAAGGCAATAAGTATTTCTGGACAACAGTATCGGGGCTCGATATGGATAAAGAATATGGATACTACTTTATTGTCGACGACAATATCAATGTAGCCGACCCTTATGCTAAATTAGTTCTCGATCCATTCAGCGATAAATACATCAACGAGAAAGCAAATATTTATCCTAATCTTAAATCTTTCCCAACAAACATAGGTAATTTTGTTATTGCAGTGTTCCACGGCAATGAGAATAAATATAATTGGGAAGTGAACGATTTCAAAGCTCCAGCGAAAGATAATCTTGTAATTTATGAGCTACTGTTCCGCGACTTCACCGACGAACGCAGTGTAAATGCTGCTTTAGAAAAGCTCGACTATTTAAAGAGCTTAGGAATTAACGCAATAGAGCTAATGCCAATTCAAGAATTTGACGGAAACAACTCATGGGGATATAATCCTAATTTCTATTTCGCTCCCGACAAGGCTTATGGAACAAAAGCCGATTATAAACGTTTTATCGATGAATGTCATAAAAAGGGGATAGCCGTAATTCTTGATGTCGTATTTAATCACTCGTGGGGCGTTCACCCATGGTGCCGTATGTATTGGGATGCCGCTAATGGCCGTCCGGCTTCAAACAACCCATTCTATAATGCCGTAGCTCCTCACAATTGGAGCGTAGGTAACGACTTCAAACAAGAAAATATGATTGTACAACAATACTTTAAAGATGTTCTACAATATTGGATTAAAGAATATAAAGTAGATGGATATCGTTTCGACTTGGCAAAAGGACTTGGAGAATCGTCAAGTTATTCGAGCGATTATGATGCTTCGTCTTATAATTCTTCTCGTGTAGGAATTATGAAAGGATATACCAATGCCATAAGAACAGCAAATCCTAATGCTTACTGCATATATGAATATTTCGTTGCATCAAGCGAAGAAAGCGAAATGGGCAACTATGGTGGAATGTCGTGGTCGAAACAGATCACAGCAGGACAACAAGCTTGTGGAGGATATTCATCGAACAGCTCATTTATGGGAATGGTCGACAAACAAGGCTATAAAGTAAACTATATGGAGAGCCACGACGAAGAGCGCACAGCTTTCTGGCAGAAATCTTACGCCGCAAGCGGAATAAAAGGCAACACAGCTGTTTCAATGCGTCGACTAGGTGCAAACGCAGCTTTCTGTTTCCTAGCACCCGGAGCTAAGATGATTTGGCAATTTGGCGAGATGGGCTATGATGTAGCACTTGGTACAGATTCAGAGAAAGTAGATCCAAAACCAACCCATTGGGAATATCTTCAAAACAACGACCGCAAAGGATTAGTACAGTCATATAGCGAGATTATAAACATTCGTACAGCTAATCCTGATTTATTCTCATCGGCTGCCGAATTCTATATGAATGCAAATACAAGCGATTGGGATAACGGACGCTTTATCACAGCACGCAACAAGGCTACAGGCAAACAATTGGTAGCTGTATGGAATCCAACCACAAGCGACAAGACATTTAACTACACATTCGACAATGTGGGAGGAAAATATTATATCAACAGCAAGTCGTATGGAACGAATCCTTCGTTCAACTCTTCTACCGGGAAAATTTCGGTACCGGCTCACGGCTATGTTGTTATTACTAATATGGAAGATCCTAGTGGAGTGGAAGACGTAGTCGCCGATAATGACAACACTTCGATAAGTGTATATCCTAATCCTGCCACCGACTATGTAATGGTAAATAATGCCGACGTTACTGCAATTGAAGTGTATTCACTATCGGGACAAATCGTAGCACGCACTGCCGACAGCAACACAATTACAGTAGCCGACTTGGCTAAAGGAAGCTATATATTAAGAGCAACCACAGCGAATGGAATAAAGACAGCTAAGTTTATTAAATACTAGTTTATTAGATTTATAATATAGATAAAGGTGAGGTGTGGCAATGCTGCATCTCACCTTTATATATATTATTACAGCGTGTAGCGAAGGAAATCTAATCGGAGGAGAATGTTGCTGTGGGCGAGGTGGCACCCGCTTCGGGGTGCAAAATCGCGGGTGGAGTTCATACCTATGGCTTAAAAGCCATAGGTTATGCATGGTTTTGCCACGCTGTGGCAATGTATGGGACATTGTTCTCTCTCTCTCTCTCTCTCTCTCTCTCTCTCTCTATTTCTCTATTTCTCTATTTCTCTATTTCTCTATCTCTATCTCTATCTCTATCTCTATCTCTATCTCTATCTCTATCTCTATCTCTATCTCTATCTCTATCTCTATCTCTATCTCTATCTCTATCTCTATCTCTATCTCTATCTATCTATCTATCTATCTATCTATCTATCTATCTATCTATCTATCTGTCTGGCAATTTATGGGACACTGTTACGTGATGCGCTGCACTATCCTCGTTCTCCTAGATTGGCGAGCGAATTGTTTAGCTTTTTAATATTTAAGTGTGAAAAAGTACAAAAAAATCTATTTAATACGAAAATAGCAGAAATAGCAGTTCTAGATTTTTATTTATTTCAAAAGTTTGTATTAGATTTGTAGATGATATTTGTGTGCGGATTAGTGCTAATATGCTCTAGAGCTATTTATATCAGTGTCAGCTCGATATGAAATGCGAAGTTATATGCTAATAAGGCACACGACGTATTGTGTATAATTTATATATATAACTTAAAATCGAGTCTGGAATTAAAAAAAACTGCTTTTAATTCAGAAGACACAATTAACTAATGGGTGAAACAACCTTGAATATAAACAAATTAAATGTAATTATGAGAAAACAGCTATTGCTTCTGTTATTTTCCCTCTTTACGGTAGTGGGTTTTGCCCGCACTGTATCAGGTGTGGTAACTTCGGCTGACGATAAGGAACCTATTATAGGTGCTACCGTTATGGTCGAAGGCTCTACAAAAGGTACAGCTACCGATTTCGATGGGAATTACTCACTTGAAGTGAAGGACAATGATGTTTTGACCTTTACTTATGTTGGTATGGACCCTGTGTCGATCAAAGTAGGTACGAAATCGAAAATTGACGTAGAGATGAAATCAAACTCTAAAGTCTTGACCGAAGTCGTTGTAACTGCTATGGGGCAGACACAAGAAAAAAAGAAATTGAATTTCGCCGTACAGTCTCTTGACTCGGATCAAGTAACTGCCGGAAATTCAGCAAACTTTGTAAACAGCTTGCAAGGAAAAGTTGCAGGTTTACAAGTATTTATGAATGGCGGTTCGCCTAACTCATCTTCTCAGGTGATTATCCGTGCCATCTCATCGGTAAACAACTCTCAAAGCAACGAGCCGTTGATGATTGTCGATGGTATCGCTGTACGTGGTAAGGGTTCATCTCTATCGGATATCAACCCTAATGATATTGAGAATATGACAGTGCTAAAAGGCGCTGCTGCATCGGCTCTTTATGGTCAAGAGGCTGCAAATGGTGTAATTATGATTACAACCAAGAGTGGTAAAGATGGTAAAGTGCAAGTAACAGCAAGTGGCGGCTGGGAAATTTCTAACTCAGTGCGCGTTCCTGAAATTCAAAACTCATTTGCCGCCGGTTCTGCAGGTTTCTACAAAGAAAACTCAGTAGGTGGTTGGGGACCTTATCTGAACACTAATGATAAGGTTTACAATAACGTAGGCGATTTCTTAGGGACAGGCTTTATGCAGAAATATGACGTATCATTGAACGGTGGTAACGAATTATTCCAAGCTTATGCATCGGCTGCTTATTTGAGCAACAAGGGTGTTGTTGATAAAGACTACAAAGACCAATTAAATGTATTTGTTAAGGGAACATTCAGCCCTTCAAAGCAAGTTAAGGTTCAATTGTCTTCAAATATCA
The DNA here is from genome assembly GCA_028689665.1 of Muribaculaceae bacterium. Lineage (GTDB taxonomy): Bacteria > Bacteroidota > Bacteroidia > Bacteroidales > Muribaculaceae > JAQVCR01. The sequence continues at coordinate 43,665 of JAQVCR010000006.1, read as the reverse complement.
TCAATACGAAAGCACGTGGATTTGGTAATGCAATGTCAACAATCTACGGCTGGGCTATAAATAAAGATATGTCGGATTATCAGACAATCGACGGACTACCTAATTGGGCTAACCGCTACGACAACTGGGACGCACTTACAGGAAAAGAGAAAATTGGTGCAACCGTTTCTCCTTACTTTGGACGTAACAATGATCAATCACAGACCGAAGGGACACGTTTCATTATCAATGGTTCTATCTCTTACGAGCCAATTAAAGACCTAGTATTTACAGGTAAGATTGGTTATGACCGTGGATATTCTACTTATGAGAGCGCAACAGTAAAACGCTTCCAAAAAGAAGATTTTATGAAAGCCGATGGAACATTTGAAGATTATGCATCCGATTATGTTAATCGCTTTGGTTCTTATTCGTTCCAACCATCACGAAGCGAACAGATGACAGCTCAATTCCTTGCTACATATCAGAAGTCGTTTGCTCAAGATTTCAACTTCAACATATTGCTAGGTGCAGAGTATAAAACCAACTCAAGCTATGAAGCACAAATGGCAGGACAAAACTTCTTGCTAGATGGCGATTTCGCCAGCTTCGCTAATGTCGACCCTGCTTATTTCACAAAGAGCGGTTCAAGCGACTATAATATGTATCTTTATCACTCTAAATATAACAAATATGGTTATTTTGGTGAGTTAAGATTCGACTATAAAGGTATGGCTCAATTATCTGTTACATCACGTTATGATGGTTCATCGCGTCTTGTACAGGTAGATCCTACTTATTTCTATCCTTCAGTAACCGGTGGTATTATTTTCTCTGAATTATTCAAACTTCAGAATCAATACTTCTCTTATGGTAAGTTGCGTGCAAACTGGGCTAAGGTAGGTAAAGATAGTCCTGCTTACTTGTTTACAAATACATTTAAGGAATGGTCAACATTCCCTGATGGTGGTTGGGGTATCGACCCAACAACTTCTCGCGCTATCGAGCTTGAGCCTGAAATGACAAGCTCATGGGAAATTGGTGCCGACTTGAGATTCTTCAACTCTAAGACTCGTCTTGATGTCGCTTACTATTCAACTACTGTTGACAACCAGATTGTAAGTGTGCGTGTTTCTCCTGCTTCGGGTACTATTCTACAGACTCGTAACGAGGGTAAAATTGAAAACCAAGGTGTTGAGGTTACATTTAACCAAGACATTCTACAATCGAAAGACTTCTCATGGACTGCTACTGCAAACTTTGCATTAAATCGCGGTCGAGTACTTTCACTTCCCGATAATATTACAGAAATACAAGGCGGACAATATGGAGATATCTTTGCTTCTGCTTTCTTAGGTGGTTCTACCACTGCAATCACAGGTAAAGATTACCAACGCGCTCCTAGCGGAGATGTTCTCGTTGACGAGAATGGTTATCCTATCATAAGCCCGAACAAACAGAACTTAATTGGTAATCGTGAGGCTGATTTCCTTCTTGGTATTGGTTCTCAATTCCGTTGGAAAAACCTTTCGGCTTCTTTCTTGTTCGATACTCGTTGTGGCGGCGATGTTGTTAATGTTACAGGTCGCGGACTTGTTTCTAGCGGTCAACACCACTTATATTCTAAATATCGTAACCGCGAAATAATCTTTAACGGAGTTGTTGCTCAAGCCGATGGTTCTTATGTTCCTAACACTAATGCTGTAGTGCTTGACCAGAACACTGTTAATACATATTTCTATGGTGTATCTTCAAACTTTATAGAAGATGGTTCTTACATTCGTTTGAGCTATGTAACTCTTGCTTACGACTTTACAAGTATGCTATCGAAAAACTGCCCGGTAAAAGGGCTGAAAGCAACTTTCACCGGTCGTAACCTATTCTTATTGACTAAATACTCAGGCTCTGACCCACAAATCCTTGCAGGTACTCAAGGTGGTACAGGTTCTGTTGGTATTGATAACTACAGCGTGCCTCAAACTCGCTCATTTAACTTAACTCTTAATGCTACATTCTAATAATAGGATTATGAACAAATTAAAATTAGCAGCTCTGACTTTATTGCTTGGAATATCGGCGACATCTTGTGTAGATATACTCGATGACAATGTTAATCCCGATAAAGCTCACGAAATCACTGCAAAAGATGGTCTTCCTGTAGTCATATTTTATGCTCAACAAGTAGTGTATGACCACTCTGAATACTACATATATTTATCTCAATGCCTCACCGGTGCCGGTAAAAGCTCGGTAGGTGGATACTCATATAAGAGTGAATGGGAATTTTTGACTATGAACCGTCACCCACAATGGCGTCGTCATTTTTATGATATAGGTGTCAATGGCAACAACCTAATTGCTACTTCTAAAGCTATCGGCTCACCAAACTATGAACTAATAGCTCGTACAATTAAGTTGCTTTCTACACAACTAACAACAGATGCTTTCGGCGATATGCCTCGCTCTCAAGCTTATCAATCAAATTCGCCTGCTTATGACACCCAAGCAAGTATATATGCATGGATGTTCCAAGAGGCAGAAGATTTGATTAAAATGTATGAAGACGATGCAATCGTTAATGCTCCCACAAATCAAAAAATATCGGTTAGTCAAGACCGTGTGTATGCCGGTGATTTGAGCAAATGGAAAGGTCTTGTATATGCAGTGAAAGCACGTCTTTTACTTCGTAACATTCCTAACGTCGATCGTTCACCTGCTACTTGTCAAGCTATTATTGATGCAGCCGATAAGGCAATCAATCAATGGCGTAGCGGCGACCTTCTTTATGGAGCATGGTTTGGTAACGAGCCACGTTACAATTTCTCAGGTGGTACTAACGAGCAAAACTGTGTATGGAGCGAAGCTCAACCGGTTATCAACTCATGGGAATCTCGTAAGAATTTGCTAGACTCATCTATCCCATCTAAATATTTTATGGTAGATATGCTAGGATTATTCAATACCGACAACGATATTAAGAGTGGAGCTTACGTAAGCCGTGAAGGTTATGCAAACGACCCTCGTGCCGCTCTTCTTATGCTAGCACAGAACGGTCCTACATCGGCTTCGTCGGCAAATACTTCTTACAAATTACGCTATCTTGAGAATAATATCGGAATGGGCTCGTCTTACAAGACAAGTAACTATCCAAAACTATTCTTTGGTGCTTATGCATCGGCAAAGAATGATTATAATCCAATCTTCACAATGGAAGAGCTTTATTTCATTAAAGCTGAAGCAAATTTCTGGATGGGTAATAAGACAGTTGCTTGCCAATTAGCAAAAGAAGCTACACAAAATAATATCCAACGCCATCTTGACGATTTCCTTGCTAAGAACGTTAACGATAAATATGATGCAACAAAGGATAACAAATATCCCGGAGGTATCACCGGTACAGGTATTGCATATGAACGCGCTCTTTACTGGAACGGTCAAGTTAACGCTTTCTTAAACAACGAAGAATTAAAGAATGACAAAGGTACTACTACATATATCAAGAAAGTTACCGAAAAAGGAAACAAGACATTCTTCTTTAATGAATCGGAATATAAGTTGAGCGACCTAATGGCACAGAAGTATATCGCAATGTATATGCAACCCGAGCAATGGACAGACATGCGTCGTTATCATTACAGCAACAGCCGTAATAACTATGGCGTAGGTGATGGAGGCGATATTGTCTATCCTAAACTACGTCGTCCTTACAACCTATATGCTGCATATTGGATTGATGGATTGACCGACTCGGAGAAAGAAAATGCGTGGATACAACGTATCAACTATGACCCTGAGACTGAAGAAAAATATAACCGTGCTGAGCTAGAACGCTTAGGTGCTTACAAAAACTATAAGTGGTTACGCGAGCCAATGATTTGGGCATTAGATTTTGGTAAACGTTCATCTCTTACAGCCGAATAAACAATAATAATTCTAATAATTAGAAATATAAATAATTATGAAATTATATAATAAAATAGGAATGTTCGCACTTGCTGTTGCTACTCTCAGCTCTTGCTCGGTGAACGATCCATTTGCCGATAATATGGAGCTAGGACAAGTTATCCCAACGGTTTCGTGGGAGCTTGGTAGTGCTATATGCAAGGCTGGTAATGATGCCTCATTTAAAGGCAAATATTACTTTGATGGCACAGATATGACTTCTGAAAATATCGACCATAGTGAAGTGTGGGCTTTGATTACTCGTAATGAGAGTGCTGCTGCTACATGTAAATTAACTACATCTTACTCTTACACACAGACTGTCGCTCTTACCGATACTGCAAGAAGTGAACAGATAATGAAAAAGTTTGAACATAAATCACTTACATGGAATGCAGCTAAGACAATAGCCGATTTCAATAAAGTGTATGTAGAAGATGAAGCCGAGTGGCAAGGAAACTGGAAAGATGAAGATGGGAAAATGTATAATAGCGATTATCACATCGACCGCAGTAATGGATATGAATATATCTTGACCGGTTCGTTCCCTACATCGAAGACTCTTGCACCTATCTCATGGGTAAATCCACAATCATGGGATCAAGAAAAATTCGACCAGCTTTATCCCGACGATTTCCAAGCAAATTTTGTAACTAATGTTATCACAGCATTGACTAAAGATAGCTTATATTACAACGATCTTCGCCACGTATATGTAAATTATGACTTCAAAGCAGAGCAAATTCAAGCTCTCAACGCAAAGCATAATGTTGCATTTCCTACCGAAATCGAAACCGGTTTAAAGAGCGACCTTTGGTTCTCTAATGTTGAGAAGGTTGTAGGTAAATATTGGATAGTAATTGATGCTAATGGCAAAAAGATTATACACGAGACTACCGCCGACGGAGCAGGAGCTCCCGAAGGTGCAAACTTATACGACGTGTATGATTCGTCTCCATGGGTATTCTGTCGCTATTCCGACGATATTGGTGCAGTGATGACTTCGGTAAGAGCTGCATGGATGCCTTTCTTTGTAGATTTGCTTACAGAGATTCCTTTCATCGATTGGATTTATGATTCGGCTAACCAAAACTATGCTGTTAATTTTGCTCGTGATTATGAGCTATACCCACGATTTAAGGTATATGGCACAAACGGCAAAGTAGGTTTCTCAACCGACCAAAAGAAAATAGCTATTAACTAATATAGAAATAAGAACGCATTATGAAATATATTAAAAATATTGGTTTACTTGCTGTGATGGTTCTTGCCATGGTTTCGTGTGTCGAAAGCACTCCCGATTATGGTAACTTCCCCAGCAAAGACGTCGACTTTACATATAATGTAGACGGAGATGAATTTCTTCTCGATTTCTATGTAGTTTCGACTATAGATTTCAACAATACATCGGCTAAGGGAGGTGCTGCAACATGGGACTTTGGAGATGGTACAGCTCCTGTTACCACATCCGATAAAGCTGTTTCACACAAATATACCACAGCAGGAAATTACCAAGTAAAATTGACTGTTGAAGGTGTAGGCTCACGCACTTATCCTATCTTGATTTACGACATAGCTCCCGTGCTTTCGGTAGCTAAGCAAAGTCAGACTCCTGTTGTTATCAACGATGCAACTGTAGAAATGAGCATCTTCTTGCCTAACCCTGCGAGCCTAAAATGTAAATATGATTGGGTGTTCCCCGAAGGCACACAACGCTTGGTTAATGGTAAATGGGAAGCAGTTGAAAGCTGGACAGGATATTCCGACGCAGATGGTAATATTGAATATCCGGGTGAATTGAAATTTAAGAATATCGGTTCGCAAAAGATTGAAATACGCACATGGTTTGATATAGAAGGCGAAAATCGTCGTCTTGAAGACTCTTATGCTAACGTACAAGTAGGTTGCAACTATCCATGTAAGACTGTTTACTATGCAGTGAAAGATGGTAATATTAAAGCCTACAAACTAGTGGATATGACAAAAGTTCCTGAAGGCACTAAAGTCGGAGCATTCGACTTAGGAGTTAAGAGTGGAACAATGCCAACTCAATTAGTATATGCTAAATATGATGGAGCCGACTATATCTATATCGTAGATTGTGGTAAACAATACACATACATCAACGACGAAGAAGGAACTAATGGTGATGGTAAAATCTCGGTTATGAATGCCGACGGTAGTGTAACAGATATTTTTGTAACAAATGTTGGTGGTGATGCATTTGCCGATCCATTCCAAGCATGTGCTTACGATGGCTATCTATATTACACCGACCGTAACTCGGGTATTCGCCAGATGGCACTTAACAAACGCGGCGAGGTAGAGACAACTCATCACAGCTACGAAACAGGTTATTTCGTAGTAAATGGTCAATTAGGCTATTATGGAAAGGGTATTGCTTATGGAGCTATCCACACTAGCATTCAAATAGACTCTAAGGGTATGATCTACTGGGCAAAGAATTACTCAGGTAATGGAGTATATCGTTTCCAAGCATCTGACATAGGCAAATTGTCGGATATTCCACACCCAATATTAATATCAGGTGCAAATATTCGTGCATTTGCTGTCGACGAAGCAAGACAGAAAATGTATGCGTGGATGTCGAAGGGTAACATTGGCTTTAACGCCTACGCATTGCCGGGATATGACGAATCGAAAGATCTCAAAGCTACCGAAACATTCATTAATATGGACGCCGATGGTGTGAACTCAACAGCCGACGAAGGTATCTTTGTAACACAATTCGCCATCGACAGCACTACCGGAAATGTATTCTTTGGTTTCAATGCCTCTACAACAGAAAAGACTTACAAGACAGGTCTTAAATACTTTGATATTAACACTAAGAAAATTGTTAATTTCAACGACAATAATGAGAAAATCTTAGGTATTGCAATTTGTGATACAGAGACTAATCTATTTTAATACTCAATCAATGGGTATTTAATTGAACATATTAAGGCAGCTCCCCGTATTGTATGGGTAGCTGCCTTTATTAATTTACAATATATAATCTGAATTGCATATAATGAAGAAACAATTATTAAATTTTCTAGCAGTCGCATTGCTCATTACGGCTTTTGCGATGCCCACTTCGGCTGCTCCTAAGCGCGAACATCGCTCGGTGTGGTGCTCGGCTTTTGTATCCGATTGGCCATCGACTGCGATAACCGATGCCAATGCTGAAGCATACAAGGGAATTGGACGTAAAATGCTCGATTCGTTACAAGTAAACAATTTTACAACAATTTATTATCACGTTAGAGCAATGTGTGATGCTATGTATGACTCTAAATATGAGCCATGGTCGAGCTATCTCACCGGCACACGTGGTAAAGTCCCGGCTTTCGACCCATTTCAATTCTTGATTGAAGAAGGACATAAACGTGGTATTGAAGTTTATGCGTGGGCTAATCCTTACCGTTATGCCAGTGCGGCAAATAACGATTGGGGACAGAGCGACCGCGACTATATTCACACTCACCCCGAATGGCTGTTGCGCAATACACGCGAGACAATTCTTAATCCCGGACTTCCTGAGGTGGAACAAAGAATTGTTGATGTGTGCGAAGATATAATTACAAAATACGATGTCGACGGACTTATTTTCGACGATTATTTCTATAATAGTGGTGGTATTGATATGTCGGCAGATGCCGACCTTTATCAAGCCTATGTAAATGGAGGCGGAACTATGGCGCAAGGTGATTGGCGTCGCGAGAATGTCAATACGATGGTACGCAAAGTTAATGCAATGATTAAATCGGTTAAGCCGTGGGTGAGATTTGGTATTTCTCCTGCCGGAATTGCCGGAACTGCAAATACTTCGGCTTCTAAATATGGCGTAAGACCTTCACCCGGTAGCGACTGGCAATATAATCAGATTCATTCCGACCCACTAGCATGGATGAGCGAAGGCACTATCGACTTTGTGTCGCCACAAGTGTATTGGCCTGTAAACGGAGCTAACGATTTCGACGCCGTTTCTGAATGGTGGTCGTATATTGCAAAGACATTTAATCGTCATTGCTATGTGAGCCAGACTCTCTCGTCATTCAGCTCTAATGATATTAACGAGTATGTAGATGAGATTAATATCTCTCGAAATTATAGTCAAGATGCCGCTCCCGGCACTGTATATTTTAAATGGACTACATTGCGTAACGGCTCAAAAGTGGTTGATGGTAAGGTGCTTAAATTAATGAATTACCTTAAAAGCAATTCATTTCAAAGTAAAGCGTTGACTCCTGCCACGCCATGGTACGGCGCAAACCGAACAGCTTGTCCTACTACGGTAGCCAGCAGTGCAAATAAATTGACATGGAATGGTGCCGATAATTCACGTTTCGTGATTTATGCTATTCCTGAAGCCGAAACTGCAGCATTTAATCGTCAACAAGAATATATTATTGGTATCAGTTATACTAAAGATTTTGAAATACCCGAAGACGCTCAGAGTGGTAAGAAATATGCAGTTTCTACTCTCGACCGCTATGGAAACGAATCGAGTGCAACATTTGAAGGAGCAACTGTTACTGCTGCACCGGCAATTTCTTTAGTATCGCCGGCTAATAACGTGGCAGGCAGTGGAATGATAAACTTTAAGTGGGCTAGCGAAGCAACAATATATGATTTCGAGGTAGCCACAGATGCCGATATGAACAATACAGTTTTCCATATCGAGACCGAAGATAAATATCTATTGTCAACTGCAATACCCGGATTGAAAAGTGGTATCACTTACTATTGGAGAGTAACATCGAAAGCCAACAATGCTAATAACAGCGTTTCAGAAATTCGTTCGTTCACAATCGACGAAATGAAAATTAAAGCACCACTTGACGATGCCACTAATGTGAGCATCAATGCTTCTATTGCGTGGTCGCCTGTCGATGATGCAACTTATGTGGTGGCAATATCGGATAGCGAAACGATGGAAAATCCGGTTTTTACTTCTAATGCAACCACTACGGAATTTAATTTGCCTCTTTACACGCTATGCTATGGCAAGAAATATTTTGTTCAGATTACAGCAAAAGCAGGCGAATATAACTGCGCATCTAATGTAGTGTCGTTCACCACCGAGAATGGTGTTCCGACAGCACCGATATTTGAAAATCCAAGTGCCGATGGCGCAACATTATTCAGCGACTCACATATCATTGTAGCACCACAAGAAGGTATATATCGAGTACGACTTGAAATTTCGGCTAGTAGCACATTCCCAACACGTTCAACTTACATAAAAAATCTTGACAACTTTATATGCGTTGGCGATGCCATGGCAGATGTTAAGCTATCAGGGTCTGCTCTAGTTGATGGAAAGACATATTATTTGCGCGCTCGCACCGAATATTATAGTAGCGAAACTACATCGGTGCTAAAAACCGACTATTCACCGGCTTATTCATTTGTTTATAGCTCAGGGTCGGGCGTTGAGAGTGTAACTAGCGATAACGATGTTTATATCGACGGTATAGTTAATCCTAAACTAGTGATAACAGATTTGCGCACCACGCTCGGTGTGTCAATCTATAATATCGCCGGCGTGTTAATCTCAGGTCATCTAGGCGAGAATGCACAACTAGGATATAACTCAATATCACTAAACGATTTAGCAGCCGGTTCATATCTTGTCAAAGTAAATTGCAACAATACGACAAAAGCAATTAAATTCACACGATAATATTTGATTCTCAAACTATAAAAGAGCGAAATTGCCAATTGCAGTTTCGCTCTTTTTTTGCACCCGGCACGACTTAACAGCCGTCGCTTCAATTTTTTTTAAGAGTTTTCAAGTTCATCAACGAGGATTATGCACCCGAGCCAATTGTTCCGATTTCACAGTGTTTCACCTTAGGTTAAAAATTGTTAAGGCGTAAATAAATGTCGAAGTATGTTATACAACATATATTAAGTATTGATAGTCAGGGAAATTAGGGTGATAAATTATATTTAACGTTTATACTCTATATTTTAGAGCAAAATATTTGGGTGAGAAATAATAACTTTATAATTTAGCATCAAATTAAGGCTGGGAGAATTGTGATAATTATATTCATACATTCAGAGGTCGGCTTAATCAGTGGTAGATATCATTTAAAACAATTATCGGATAAATTATACATTTATATATTAACTAAATCAATAAAATTATGAAGAAAATTTTACTTTTAGCTTCTGTAGCTCTTTTAGGTGTAAGTTCAGCTTATGCCGGAAAAGACAACAACACTTATGCTGCAAGCAATGGCTTGACATGTAATAACGTGTGGATTATTGACCGCAAACATGCACCAGAGGAATATGCTGCATCTGTACCAGCCGGTGTTTCAGCAAAATATCGTACAGCAGCTCTTTACAACAAGGTAGTTTATGTTGGAAGTTCATTAGCCGACGATCCTGCAGTAGTAGATAAAGACGGTAATATGGTTGACGTAGCCGGAGTTGACAAATTTGACATGACAACAGGTGCATATCTAGGTAAACTTAAAGTAACACTAGACGGAGTTCGTATTTCAGGACAACTTTGTGCTAACCAAGTAGGTGTAGACAGCTTTGGTAACCTATGGATTGCTCCTTATATTGCTAGTAACAACAGCAAATATAAAGTATATTCAGTAGATAAAGAGACCGGTGCTGCAACACTACAAGCCGAGCTAACATTAGACCTAGACGGACGTATCGACTATTGCGATGTAATAGGTGATATCACACGTACAAACGCAAAATGTGTAGTTATGGCTGCTGCTGCTCCTCCAGCATCAACTGCTGTTACTTATCGTTGGATTTCAGAACAAGGTGCTGCAGAATGGACAGGCGGATGGGACGGCGATAACAGCCTTACAATCCAAGACCTTTATCCAGCAGAACAAACAGCATGGAGCTATGCCCCAACAGCTAAATTAGTACTAGGTGATGACGAAGCTACAGCTTATGATGGTCACTTATTCTATCTAGATGGTTTCACAACCTACCCAACACTTTATGACGAATCAGGTTCTATCGTAGATTCATTTGAAAATGCTCCTGATTGCGTTCCACAAAATGCAGGTGTTAATGGTGTAGCAGAATTTGCAATTGCAGGTCGTAACTTCATCGTTTATGGTAACAACCAACACACAGGTGAAAACGGTGGTAACGAAATATGGGTAGCTGAAATGGGCGAAGGAATGCAATTCGCAGGAATGAAACAAGTATGGATGATCCCAGCAGACGGAATGAACCCAGACTTAACATCAGATGGTGGAACACGTGTTCACTCAATTGCTCGTGAATTAGTAACCGACGCTACCGGCAAAGAAGGTGTATATCTATTGACATACAAATGTAACGCCGGATTTGGTGTATATTTGATCGCACAAGAAGGTTTCGCTGCAGGTGTTGAATCAACAACTATTGGCGAAGGTGCTACAATCAACGTAGCTAACGGACTTATCACAGTAAGTGCAGAAGCAAGCGAAATCGTAGTATTCAATGCACAAGGTCAACTAGTAGCAAAAGCTAACAATGCAAGCGAAATAGCAGCTCCGGCAGTAGCAGGTGCATATATCGTTAAAGCAACTGTAGCAGGTGCAACAGTAGCAAAAAAAGTAGTTCTTTAATCAAATAACGATTATTGCGCTATAATATAATATTAAAAATGCGTCTCAGCCAGAGGCGCATTTTTATTTAGAATCCATTTCAGTAAAATATCAATAATAACTATAAATCTAATTTTTTATGTTTAAGTATTTTGCAAGATTAGCATTAGCAGTGCTTTGCATTTCGGGAACATTTTTCTCGATAACAGCGACGAGCAGAACATATATCTACGACCGTTGGTATAAAGTAGATACATTGCAACACTCGGTTGTAGGACCAAACACAACATTCTCATCAATTAAATTCACAGCCGAAGAAGGTAACTTAGTGTTCCGTACATTCTTTCTAGATGTCGACACTCAGAACCCATTATTAACAATCGAATCGGAGCTGGCTAACGACTCAATCATAGGAGTAGAAACCGTGAGAAGCCACGCCGAAAAACGCACAGGCGCAAATCATTACTATATAGGCGGAACCAACGGCGATTTCTATACAGTTCAAGCACCGGTAGGAATTCCAATTTACGGCTGCGCCCAAGGAGGCAAATTAGGACATCAAGTACCAAACGGATCACCACACTTTGTAATTGAAGACGGACACATTCCATGGTGCTCGACACTTACACAAGCACAAACAATAAGAATCAATGGTGGAGAAGTAATCGGACTTAATAGAATAAATAAATTTCGCTATGCCAATGAAATAATGCTTTTCAACGACCTAAACGGTGGCTATACACACACCGAAGCAGGCGGAAAAGAAATAGCATTAAAATTGAAAGAAGGCGAAACATGGAAAATCAACACCCCGATAAAACTAATCGTTGTAGGAACAGCGTCCGACAAGGGCAATATGAAAATTGAGAAAGACGGAGCAGTGCTAAGTGCTTGCGGAACAGCAATGAGCATAATCGACGGCTTGAAAGAAGGCGACGAAATTACATTATCTCAAGAGCTGAATCTAAAAGAATTTGGGACAGCACCATCGATAACAAGTGTTATGGGCGGAAATCCTTATCTTCTTTATAATGGAGAAGTAGTGAATCAAGGCGATATGGCACGCCACCCACGCACAATGCTAGGCTACACAAAAGACCAAAAACGTGCAATATTATGTCTGCTTGATGGCCGTTCAACAATCTCATCAGGAGGTATTTATTATGAGTTAGCCGATATAATGAAAAATGCCGGCGCACACTGGGCAATGAACATCGACGGAGGAGGATCTTCGACAATGTATGTTCAGAATTTAGGTATAATGAACGTACCCAGCGATGGAAAAGAAAGAGCAGTGAGCAACGGAATGTACCTAGTGCTTAATACACCAGAAGACAATGAAATAGCTTCAATAAGATTTAAAGATTGGTCAATGCACTTCCCTAAATACGGAGTGTATAAACCCACATTCTACGGCTATAATAAATATGGAATGTTGATAAACAACGATGTAGAAGGTGTAGAATTGTCATGCTCAGCCGATTTAGGCTATATCTTAAATGGTAGCACATTTGTAGGAAATGGCGACGGAACTCACGCACTCACAGCAACATATAAAGGCTCTACTACAACGATACCCGTAACAGTAGAAGTGAGCGACAATGTAGCAATACGACTACCTAACATAATAAACGACACATTCCGCGATTACGAGGTAGAAGTGCAGGCAATGATGAACGAAAAATTCATGCCAATCTCGGCAACAGCATTAAAATGGAGCAGCGAAGATGCAGCAATAGTCAACATCAATGCAACCACCGGAGTTCTTAAAGGCGTAGCCGATGGAACAACAACAATACGCGGAACAGTAGGCGACTTTACCGGACAATTAAATGTAACAGTAGAGAAGCCAAAAGCACACGCAATGGCAATCGATCCAAATCTAGATGCAGCAACGTGGAAGTTTAGCCAATCAGGAGGAACAGGACTTACCGCCGAAGCATTAGAAAATGGAATGAAGCTGACATACAAAGGCTCTTCAAGTCGTTCACCATATATCAAGGCAGTAAAAGAATTGACAAGCTACAGTCTACCCGACGTTATCCGCATACGCATAAATCCCGGAGATGCCCCAATAAGCAAAATCACATTGTCATTTACCCCCGGAGCTGAAGGCGCTGTAATCAATGCAGCTACCACAGAACCAATCTTGGCAAATACAATGAATGAGATTAATTTTGTCTTAAAAGACATCTTAGATGCAAAAGATCTAGCTAATTATCCGATTAAATTTAATAGTCTGGCTTTTACAATGGGAAAAAGCACAACAGGTAAAGACTACACTATCGAAATGCCCGGATTTGAGATGATATACGATGCTATCCCTGCCGGAGTGTCAACTACAACAGTAGCCGACGATACATTCATTGTGGCGCCTAATCCAGTGAATGCAGGTGAAAATATCACATTGACATTAAGCGACAGCAGCAACGCAAAAGTAGAAATATTCGACGAAGCAGGCAGACTACAACAAGTGTCTAATCTCACTGCAGTAGCAAACAAGGCAGTGCTTTCGACTGTAAATCTCACAAAAGGCACCTACATAGTAGTGCTAACACAGGCAACTAAGCGACAGAGCGCAAAATTGATAGTAAAATAATGAGAATCACATTCTTAGTAACAATAGTAGCACTGTGGGGACTTTCCCTCAGTGCTACTTCCATAAAGTGGAATATCCAAGGAATAGAACATAACGTCGACACCACATTTCAATTTTGATAGCTCGGCATTTCCCAAAGGGCTTAACTTAATAGAAATAAGGCAGGGAAATATACGGCAAACAGCAAAAATATCAATAAGATAGAGCAGTATAGCGTAGTCGCATGGCGATTACGCTATATTTTTGTTTGTATATGCTTTATTGTCTAAAAATAATTGTCGAATATTAAAAAGTTGCTTAACTTTATTGCGAAATTATCTAGGAGAGTGCATCTATAAAACAATTATTATAAACTTAAATCGATCGATTATGATTAGAAAAATTACTTCGTTACTATTCTTGTGTATTGCGGTATTTGGTATGTCGTCGCAGAATACAATTCAGATTCTGGATAAGACTTATCAAGTCGATACACTTTTTCATGCAACGGTAGGACCGGGAACAACACAAACGTCGTTGTTACTATCGGGTGCAGGCAATCTAAGAGTATTTTATCTTACAATAGATTTAACCAATCCTACATTAAGCATCCGCACTGTGTGTGCAACCGATAAAGTAGCCGGAAATGAGACTACATCGGGAATGGCAATAAGAAAGACGACAGCCGGAGCAACTTATTTTGGTGGAGTGAATGGCGATTTCTTTTCTACTTCGGGAACAACGACAAGTGGATCTTCCAAAGTAGGAACGCCGACAGCAGCCTGTATTGTTGATGGCGAAATATATAAGACATCGAGCGCAAACAAGCAGTTTGCTATCGACGTAAATGGTTTGCCTTTTATCGGCTTGGCAAGTTTCGCAAATGGGACAATGACACTTGGCGATAACAAAGTAATGTTTAAAGGCGTAAATGTAGGGTCGCCAAATGATGCAGTAACAATCTATACCACACGCTATTACGGCTCTACTAATCAAGCTTCAAAAGCCGATGCATGTGCCGAAGTAACCGCAAAACTAGTAGAAGGCGAAACCTTTGCACCCGGAAAGAGTTGCAAAATGGAAATAACAAGTGTAGCAACATCTACGGGCGATTTAAAAATTCCTGACGGAGAATTTGTAATTCACGGACGAGGCACAAGTACGAGTGCCGGCGGAAATGTAGCCACTCTAGACTTTGTGAAAGGAATGAAAATAGGCGATATTGTAACAATAGAATCTAAAGTAACAATCGACGGCACAGAAATAGTGCCACAGCAAATGATTTCGGGAAATCCTCGCACAGTAGGCGACGGACAGACCTTAGACAGCGAGGGCGAACGAGCCGATGCTTCATCTTTGCACCCACGTACCGGGATTGGATACGGAGCCAATAAGACAAAAGTTATAATGATGGTAATTGACGGCCGTTCTACAATTTCGCAAGGAGTAAGAACCTCACAATTTGCCGATGTTATGCGCTATGCAGGAGCTACCGATGCCATAAATCTAGATGGAGGAGGCTCGGCAGCGCTATATACCAGAGCGTTGGGAATAAGAAATGTGCCAAGCGACGGAAAAGAGCGCGCCGATGGCAATGCAGTGTATGTAGTAACATCAGCCCCCGAAGATACAGAAATAGCAATGATCCAATTTAAAGATTGGGCAATGAAATTCCCTAAAAACGGAGTCTATGTGCCACAATTCTATGGCTATAATAAATATGGCGTAATGGTAGATTCTAACTTGCAAGGCGTAACATTGAGTTGCCCCGATCAATTAGGACATATAGAGAACCTTTCAACATTTGTAGGGTCAGGCGATGGCACATACGCATTAACAGGCGATTATAAAGGAATAAAAACGACAATACCGGTAACCATAGTAGAAACCGATAAAGTAGCAACACGCCTCGATAAAATTGTACACGATTCATATCGTAATTATACAATAGAGGTGCAAGCCGCAATGGGCGAAACGATGATGCCAATATCATCGTCGGCACTTACATGGAGCAGCGATGATCCAAGTATTGTAGAGATAGATGCTAAAACCGGAGCAATAAAGTGCTTGCAGAATGGTACTACGACAGTCCATGGAGTTGTAGGAGCGACGACAGTATCGTCGGAAGTTACTGTTCAGATACCATCGGCAAAAGCGATGGCAATAGATCCAAATCTAGATGTAACCACATGGGGTTTCTCACAATCGGGAGGAAAAGGACTAGTGGCAACCGCAATGGATAACGGCTTTAAGCTCGACTATGTAGGCAATGGCAGCAGCCGAGGCGCAAATATAAAGATGACAAAGAGTCTGAAGCTATGGAGCTTACCCGATGTATTAAGATTGCGAATTAATCAGGGAGAAACCGACATAAAATCAATAGTAGTATCACTAACTCCCAATAATTCGGGCGTTGTAAACACCACATTGAAACCCACATTTGTAGCAGGCGAGAATGTAATAGAGTTGTCGCTTGAGGAAGTGTGCGATGCCAAAGATCTAATGAATTACCCAATTACATTTAATTCAATGACCTTTAACATGGGAGCATCGGCATCGGGCAAAGCCTTTACTATCGAGGTGCCCGGCTTTGAAACCATATACAACAGCTTCTCATCGGTAGAGGGTATAGAAACTTCAACGAAAGGA
Organism: Muribaculaceae bacterium; assembly: GCA_028689665.1. Classification (GTDB taxonomy): domain Bacteria; phylum Bacteroidota; class Bacteroidia; order Bacteroidales; family Muribaculaceae; genus JAQVCR01. The sequence continues at coordinate 26,931 of JAQVCR010000006.1, read as the reverse complement.
AATCTAAAAGTTTATCCTAACCCCGTAATGTCGGGTGAGAATCTAAATGTAATATCAGGTTCTGACAGCGAGGCAATTGTGAAATTATATACAACGACAGGGCAGTTAGTTGCTAGTGGAAATTATGTCTCAGAAAGTGGAGTAATATCATTATCAACATCCAATCTTATACAAGGACTTTATTTAGTCGAGATAGTTCAAGATAATACAAAACGAGTATCAACAATAATAGTAAAATGAAAAAGATAATTTTTTCTATGGTAATAGCCATTCTGAGTCTAGCTCAGAGTGGCTATGCGTCTACTAATCTAAGTATTCAAGGAAAGGATTATAAAGTAGACACGTTGCGCAATGTAAAAATAGGTCCCGGAACAATGTACACAGCATTGCTCTATCAAGCAACCGATGGAACGAAGAAATTTAGAGGATTTTTCGTTACAACTGATATGAAAAATAACGATCGATTGCAATATAAGATGGAAATTGGTAACGACACCACATTGACCACCGAGCTAATATCTTCGATAGCAAAGCGCAAGACAGCACCAAATAATTATTATATAGCAGGAATCAATGCCGATTTCTTCATCACGACATCTTATGTAGCCGCCTATGCCGGTACTCCACACATGGATTGCATAATGGAAGGCGAAGTGGCATCATCAGGGTTCTTGCCAGCCGAGAATTATGGTCATTTCTTTATGGACTACGCAGAAAATATGTGGTGCGCACACCCCGAGCAGAATTATTCTATCACATTGCCCGACAACAATACAGTGGCACTTCCACGCATCAATCTAGATGTTTATGAAAATGAATTAGTACTGTTCAACTCAAAATATGGAGTGAATACTCACACAACCAATGCTACCGAAGTAACTTTAGTATTAGCTTCCGGCGAAAAGTGGAAAGTTAACGGAGATGTAAAACTACAAGTCGTAGGAAACGTAGAGACAAAAGGCAAAATGGCAATACCAATGAACGGCGCAGTGCTAAGTGCAAAAGGCACAGCTGCAAGCTATGTCAATTCGCTCAAAGCCGGAGATATAGTAACAGCCCATTTTAATTTTAAGCTAAAAGAATACGGAATAAGTCCGGATATAAAAATGTGTAGCGGAGGCGATGTGATTTTGTTATATCACAACGACGTAACGATGGACGCTTTCCGATTTATCAACGAGCGCGACTCAAACAACCCACGTACAATGGTAGGCTATTCGCAAGATGGCAGCACAATGGTATGGGGGCTTATCGATGGCCGTTCCACCAACTCGGCAGGTTGTACCTATCCCGAAGGAGCCGATGTGATGCGCTATGCAGGTTGCTATGATGCACTAAATCTCGATGGCGGAGGCTCGGCGGAAATGTATATTCGTAATCTTGACATAGTAAACAGTCCTAGTGATGGCAAAGAGCGAGCCGTGAGCAATGGAATGTATGCCGTTCTAAATGCACCCGAAGATAATGAAATAGCCGAAATACGATTCATTGATTACGCAATGAAATTCCCAAAATATGGAATTTACAGTCCCGAATTTTATGGCTATAACCAATATGGAATGCTTATTGATACCGATGTAGAAGGAGTGGTACTTTCGTGCGATGCGGCACTCGGCAGTGTGAGAAACGGCGATACATTTATAGGCGACGGCACCGGCACACATGCATTGACAGCAACATATAAAGGAATAACCACCTCGATACCCGTAACAATTGTAGATGGAGAGAATCTGTCATTGCGTCTAGAGAATGTTATGCTCGACGGATTTAAAGATTATAAAGTAGAGGTTCAGGCAGTTATGAATGAAACCCCTATGCCAATCGACGCAAATGCGCTAGTATGGAATAGTGAAGATGCAGCAGTTGCGCGCATCGAAAGCAATAGTGGAATACTTAGAGGAGTAGACAATGGAACGACAAAGATACATGGTGCAGTAGGCGATTTCACCGGTACACTAAATGTAACCGTAGAGAAACCAACGGCACACGAAATGGCTATCGACTCAAATCTAGATCCCACAACATGGAGCAAGTCGCAGAGCGGAGGTAAAAATTTAGCCATCGCACCATTAGAAAACGGAATGGAGCTGACTTATACCGGAGCTGCAGGTCGTGCGCCCAACATCAAGCTAACAAAGAAAATGAATCTTTGGAGTTTACCCGATTCAATAAGAATACGCATAAATCCGGGCGAAGCTCCAATAAAGTCGATAGTAATATCGACAAAGACACCACAAGGAGGTACAGTAAACACAACAATAGAACGCGACTTTGTTGCAAACGTAGAGAATGTATTGTTGTTCAATCTTTCTGAAATTCTCGATGGATTAGATTATATAAACTATCCTATAGGTTTCAATTCCATGACTATAAATATGGGTACATCGACCGCCGGTAAAGAATATTCAATCAAAATGTCGGGCTTTGAAACGATATACGATGCCATTCCGGCAGGCGTAGAAACAGTAAATAGCAGCAATTCGCAATTATCAATTTATCCCAATCCGGTAGCCGAGGGCGATAATGTAAATATTGCAGTAGAAGGAGCGGCAAAAGTAATGGTAGTAGATATGCAAGGACGTGAATTTATTAATACAAAGGTAGAAGGCACTAATGGTAGTGCTACAATCTCGACAACCGGACTTGCAAAAGGAATCTATAATATTACTGTAGATAATGGCAAGGAGATAAAATCAAACACATTGATTATTAAATAGAAAAAATGAAAAAAATATTTGTAACATTATTTGCTCTGTCATTTATTGCGCTAGGGGCAAACGCATCTACTCAGTGGAATATACAAGGTTCGACTTATCGTGTCGATACATTATCCCACTTCTACTCAGGTCCGGGAACTACACTCACAACGCTGGCTCTCAGTGGTCCTTCTACACTAAAAGTGTTTTATACTACCACCGATTTAACTAACCAATATGTAGATATTCGGGCAGTTAAAGGGCAAGATAAAGTGCTAAAAGTAGAGACCGTTTCGAGTATGGCAGAATCGAGGAGCAAAAATGGCGTAAATTACATTTCGGGAGTGAATGCCGACTTTTTCAGTACCGCTACTCCAATGTATCCCATAGGCACGGTAATGGTCGATGGCGAGCCATATTACACCAATAATAGCGAGTCGTGGAAGGCTTTTGGTATCACAGCCGACAAAGTGCCTTTTCTTGGGTCATCGTCGATTAATGCAATAGTCAAGTCGGCAAATGCCGGACAAGCAAGCTTAACGTCGTATAATACTCCGCGATATAGCGATTATCTCACACTCTATACTCCACGCATCGGCACCACTACCGGAACAAACATCTATGGAGCCGAGGTCGCTTTAGAACCAGTGAATGGCGCAAAGATAGAAGTAGGCAAGACAATAAAGATGCGAGTGGTATCGGCACCGGTAGATAAAGTTGGAAATATGACGATTCCCACAGACGGATTTGTGCTATCAGGCAACGGAGCATCAGCCCTATATGTAAACAAACTAGTAGCCGGCGAAGAAATAGAATTTACGGCAACAGTAGCATTTAATAATTCAGATGCCGGCAATATCACTCAAGTTGTAGGCGGTCAGCCCATGATTCTATCCGATGGCGTAGTACTAGATACACAAGGAGCTATCGACCACTTAGTAGGACTTCACCCACGCACTGCAGTAGGGTATAGCGCCGATAAAAAGAATTTAGTGATGATGGTTGTAGATGGTCGCACCTCGCAATCGATAGGCGTAACATCACGACAATTAGCCGATATAATGCATAATACAGGTTGTACTGAAGCAATGAACTTTGATGGTGGAGGCTCGTCGGAAATATATTCTCGCACATTTGGTATCGTGAATTATCCGAGTGGAGGAATGGAACGCGCAGTGAGCGACGGACTATTTGTAACTACAAGCGCCCCTGAGGATAAAGCAATTGCTCAGATACGATTCAGAGATGCGTCGAAGTCGCTTCCAAAATATGGCTATTTTACCCCGACAATTTATGGCTATAATCAATATGGCGTGCTAGTCGATACTAATATCACCGACTTTAAATTGAGCGCACCATCGTCGCTTGGAACAGTGAGCTCGGATGGAAAGAGCTTATTCTGCAATGGCGAAGGCTCGCATGCACTCACCGTTAGTTATAATGGCATGACATCGACTATCCCCGTAGCAGTAACAAGTGGAAATGTATCGTTTAGATTAACAGAGGCAATTGAAGACGGACACAACGGCTATGTAACCGAAGTGTATTCCGAAATACTCGGAGAGAAATTTATTCTCGACAATCAAGCATTGACATGGTGGAGCGACGATGCCACAATTGCAACTGTTGAGCCAATTACAGGAAAGATACTTGGGCGAGCAAACGGAACGACAAATATTCATGGCAAAGTAGATAATTTTGAAGGAGTACTGAAAGTGAATGTGCAGTTACCCGAAAAGTTTGTAATGCCAATCGACCAAAATCCAGACCCCGCCACATGGACATTTAATCAAGTGGGTGGAACCATAAATGAAACAAAGGCATTAGAAAACGGCTTTACCATTAATTATAGCGGGAAAGCCGGTCGTGGTCCTTATCTAAAAATGACAAAGGAAATTACCCTTTGGAGTTTGCCCGACTCGATAAGGATAAGAATTAATCCAAATGGAGCACCGGTACAGAATGTGCTTTATTCATTGCGAGCTAATGGTAAAGAAGTAGCAAATACAAAAGTTACACCTACTGCAATAGCAAGCGATAAAGTGAATGTAATATCACTGGCAACAAGAGATTGGTGTGATGCCGCCGACCGAATGAATTATCCCATTACATTTAATTATTTAACTTTAGGAATGGGAACATCGACAACAGGACAGGTATATAATGTAGAAATTCCGGGAATAGAGCTAGTGTATAATGCCCTCGACCCTAGTGGAGTAGAGAGTGTAATTGCAGCTAATTCTAAATTAATAGTTTATCCAAATCCCGTGAAAGCAGGCGAAATAGTTACCTTGAGTGGAGTGGAAACCGGTATTGCTAAAGTGTACAGCGTTGGAGGCAGCTTGATTAAACAAGTCGCTTTAACTGCCGAAGCCGGAAATGCAACATTCACAACCGAAGGACTAACCCCCGGCATCTATTTTATTTTTCATAAGACAGGAACTCATAAGTTAATCGTATTATAATACACAAGAATAATGAAAAATATGTATTTCAAAAAAGTATTTCTTTTCCTAGCGTGTTTAGCAATTTTCACATCGCTGGGAGCAAAGAATCAATGGACGTTAAAGGGTGTGCCTTACGATGTCGACACAGTGATATTCAAGCATAAAGTAGGTCCCGGAACCACTTTTGCAAAGTATAACTTGCCCGGGAAGCCACTTATGGTAAGCGTGCTTGAAATGGACTTAACTAACAAATATGTTGATTTTGAAACGTGCAAAGGCGGAGATAAAGGCGTGTGTGAAGAGCAGCCCACAAGTATGTATGCTCGTAACGACATACCCGGACACGATATGATAGCCGCAACTAATGGCGATTTCTATTTCTATCAAGATGTCGTAGAGAATGGAATTCCACGCAGTGGACAATTCAAAAAGAATGAATGTATCACTAACCCCGTAGGTCGTGCAGCATTTGTACTTACCGACGATCGCAAGCCATTTATCGACCACATAGATTTTAGTGGTACCGTGAAATTTGGTGATGTTGTAACACGACTCCACACAGTAAATATGCAACGTCTTGAGTGGGAAGATACCGGAGGCAATCAATTAAATCTTTACACTAATGCTTATGGCACTCAGACAGAAAAATGCACAGGTGGCACAAAGATTATAATTTCGCCTAAAGATACTCCTTTCTTTTGGAGTGCAAATAAAAATATAAATGCCGTAGTAGAGCAAATTGTTGATGGCAACGGAGTTACAGAAATTCCTGCAGGCAAAGCAGTGCTTTGGGGTCGTGGAACGTCGGAAGATTTCCTAAAGACTTTAGCAGTAGGCAGTGAGATTACATTAAATCTTAAGACCGACCTTCGTGAACAGCCGGGAGTAATCACCGACTTTAAGGAGCTTATGGGTGGTAGTAATAATATCATTATCAAAGATGGAAAACTTGTAGATGAGTGGCCAGATCGCCATCCTCGTACATGTATCGGCTATTCTAAAGATGAGAAGACAGTATATTTTATTGTTATTGATGGTCGTCAAAGCATCTCGATGGGCGCATCGCTCGATGAGTGTGGCGATGTTTTCTTAGCACTCGGCGCATGGCATGCAGTCAACTTAGATGGTGGTGGCTCTTCGTGTATGGTTGTTAACGGCGACGTTGTCAACAGCCCTTCAGATGGAACAATACGCTCGGTAGGTAACGGCTGTCTGTTAGTGTCGAATGCACCAATCGATGATGAGATTTCTCAAGCCGATTTTGCTCCATTAGCTTCAAATATCATTACGTTTGCACGCGTTCCGTTGGTTGCCTATGGCTATAACCAATACGGCGTGCTTAAATCTCGCGATTTTAAAACAGTAACTTACACTTGCGACCCTGCAATAGGAAAAATTGATGGTGATATGTTTGTTGCGGCAGGCACGACAGGAAGTGGATATATCACAATGAAATATGGCGATAAGGAAGTGAAGAAACAAATATTTATCATTAATGGCGAGTTGAGTGTGCGTCTTTCGTCGGTGGTAGTGGATTCTCACAATTCTTATTCTATCGAGATAACAGGAACTAACGGCAATTATACCAATGCAATAGATGCAGCATCATTGTCGTGGGTAGTCGATAATCCTGATATTTGTAAGGTAGAGAATGGAGTAGTTAAATACTTGTCAAATGGAGAGACAATGATACATGGAAGCGTAAATGGATTCAGCTGTGAATTGAAAGTAGTATCAATGACCCCCGACTATGAGACAAAAGCCGTTGACGTGGCAAATAACATAGCCGATTGGAAATTTACACAGAGTGGACCTAAAAATATGGTAGTAACAGCCGAAGGCGAAGGTAAAATATTCACCTTTACCGGCGGAGCCAGCCGCTCTACCTATATCAAGATGACACAAGCAATTGATATTCCCGGCATACCTCAGATTCTTAGAATGGAAGTAGACGCAGGAACATTACCCCTAAAGAAAGTAACATTCTCATTTAAGACACAATTAGCTAATAATGTGCAATATGCAATGGAATTTAATAAGCAATTGTCGAGTGTTGCAACCGAGCTTCGTATAACAGTTGCAGATGTGTTGGCACAAGCATCGGCGAGCGGAAAATTTGACATCGGACATTTTCCATTGACTCTCTCGAATGTTAATTTCACTTTCGATGCATTGACCGCAGGAAGTGAATATACAATGAAAATTCCATCTTTCACGGCCGTGTATTATAATTTAGGAAGTGTCGACGGAATTAAGGTTAATACGGCACAAGGAATGAAGATTTATCCAAATCCGGCTAATGCAGGGACAGAGGTTTTGATAGATAATGCCGTAGGAAATGTAAATGTATATAACAGTGTAGGACAATTAGTTAAGATTGTAAATAATGACAGTTCGACATTGTCTTTATCTACTCAAGAATTAGTTTCGGGGATATATATAGTGAAAGATTCACAAAATATTTCTAAATTGATAATAAAGTAGGAAATATAATTACAAATTTGTAATTTTGTAAGCGATAGGAATATTTTTTTATTTTTATCGCTTATTTTTTTTAATAACCTTAATATGTTTAGACAAATTAAGTCACTTATTATCTTGTTGTTGTGCTTTAGCGTGAATGCTAGGGCTAATAATTTGGAATATGATGATTGGACTGTGCTTTATCTCAGTTCATACAGTGCGGCCATGCCTTCATTTTTTAATCAGATAGACGGCATACAAACAGAATTTTCTAAAGATAACAGAATAACGATGGATATAATGTCGATGGATAGCAAGCGCATCGGATTAGATCCTGAAAACTTAAAGCAGATTTCTGAAAGAATAGCCTATCGTATAAAAATGTTGGGAGCATACAATGCTTTCATTGCCGCCGACGACAATGCTCTAAATTTTGCTCTTTCTATTCAAGATTCGATATTAAAAGATACTCCGATAGTATTTTTAGGTATCAATGATTATCATAATGTAAATATTCAGAAGCGACATAGAAATATAACCGGAGTGATGGAAGTAGTTTCGTTACCCGAAACTGTCGATATGATGTTAAGGCTTTTTCCTGAGTCGGATTCGGTATATGTTATTGTCGACAATACGCCTACTTGTAAAGAGGATTATAAGAATTTTATGCAGTATTGGGATAGAAAGAAGTCAAGTAAAAAATTAGATGTAATCAATTTGAATGAGATGAGTTTCTGTCATTATCAGCAATTATTACGAAAGATACCACACAATGCACCGGTATTACTGCTTTCAGCTTATTTCGATAATAGCGGAAAATCGATCACTCTTCATGAAAACATGAAGATAATCACCGACAACCTTGCAGCCCCCGTTTTTCATCTGTGGGCGCATGGAATAGGCGAGGGGGTGCTTGGTGGAAAGATAATATCGCACTATGAGCAAGGAAGAAATGCGGCGTTGATAGTTCGTAAAATCAAAGGAGGACAGCGAGCCGACGATATTCCGGTTATTACTAAAAACGTAAATCGTTATATGTTTGATTATAATCAGATGAAGCGTTTTGAGATAGATGAAAGTATGGTTCCTGAAGATACGGTAATAATTAATAAACCTGAATCATTCTATCACAATAATAAAGGGTTGGTGTGGGCTATTATTACTGCTTTTTTCTTAATGCTCGCACTCATTATTACCTTGATAATCTTTGGAAAGAAACGCAAACAGATTAATAAAAGCCTTGTAGTAGAACGAAACAAGGCACTCGAAGCCGACACTTTGAAATCAATGTTCCTCGCCAACGTCAGCCACGAGATTCGCACCCCTCTAAATGCAATTGTTGGGTTTAGCGAATTGCTGATGACAACCGAGGACAATGAAGAAAAAGAAGAATTCTGTAAAATAATTCGAGATAACAATGATCAATTATTGATGCTTATAAACGATATCTTGGATCTCTCTCGATTAGAAACCGGGTCGGTATCATTCTTAATGAGCGAGTTTAGTATTGCTACTCTGTGTCAAGAAGTGTATAACTCGTATGTCTTGAAATTTCAGAAACTTCCACTTACACTCGAATATATTCCCAACGATGAGGATATTGTGGTGTATCAAGATAATCAACGTGTCAAAGAATTGCTTTACAACTTTATTAACAATGCAATAAAAAACACGGCAAAAGGTGGTGTGAAATTCTGGTATGAGATTCAAGACAATGGCTTTAAAATCAGTGTAAAAGACACAGGAAAAGGAATACCTAAAGAAAATCAAGAAGAGATATTCGGACGATTTGTGAAGCTCGACCAGTTTACTCCCGGTACCGGACTTGGATTGTGCATCTGCAAGACTTTAGTAGAGGCTCTTAAAGGCAAGATTGGATTAGACTCGACGGTGGGAGTAGGTACTACTTTCTGGGTGTGGCTGCCATCTAAATAAATAATACCAACAATTATGAAAAATATATTGTTCATTGTGATGATTTTGCCATTGTTAATGAGTGGCTGTGCGTCGAATGGAAACGTCGGCAAAGAAGTTAATAGCGTGGTGCAATATAACGGCGTGCCTGTAGATTCGGGAGTGATTCAGATATATTCGCACCGAGCAGCTCGCGGACTTATGCCCGAGCAGACTATGCCTGCATATAAAGGCGCATTACAGATCGGTGCCGATTATATGGATATGGATATTGGTATTACCAAAGATGGTGTAATTGTAATTACTCACGATTTGGGGCTGAATCCTAACCTTACAAGAGACAGCGCAGGAGACTGGGTAAATGAAGCCCGTCCCATAAATTCGATGACACTTAAAGAGGTACAAAGCTACAATGTGGGTATGCTAAAACCTGAGACAGAATATGCGTCTTATTTTCCACATCAACGATCGGTAGATACTTGTATCCCTACACTTAGCGAAGCAGTCGATTATATAAAGACTGTGGCAGGCGATAAGGTTGGATTTCAAATTGAAATAAAAAATGATCCAACAAAGCCCGAACTTACTGCAACACCAAAAGAATTTGCCGATGCGCTGTATAAATTGTTGCTCGAGAAAGATATTATTAATCGTACTGAGGTGCAATCTTTCGATTGGCAGTGCCTTATAGAATTAGAAAAACTTGACGGCAATGTGAAAACAGCGTTTCTTACCGACCACACTACCGAAGTTATGAATGACAGCGAGCCGGGAACGTGGATTGCAGGGCTAAAACCTAAAGATTTTAATTATTCATTACCACAAATGGTAGCTCACTTGAAAGGTGATTGCTGGGAACCATTTGAAGGCGACCTTACAAAAGCAGACTTAGAAGAGGCTCAAAAACTAGGGCTTAAAGTCGTCGTTTGGGGCTGGCCTGAGGTCGAAGGAAGTGAATTTGATTACGAAATGGTAAATAAAATGATTGAGTGGGGAGTTGATGGAATTATCACCGATCGCCCCGATATATTGCGCGGATTACTTTCGGCTCGAGGATATAAAATATCACAGGGCTTCAATGTAGGAGATTGATATTTTGTCATAAGTCGTTGCTAATGAAAATTGCAGAGCATTAAAAATATTGACAAAACAAAAAATAGCAAAGAAAGCGAGCGAGGTTGACACCTTAGCTCGCTACTTTTTTTTGTATATTTGTACTGTGGATTTTAGAACTCTTTTTTGTAATTGGAATCCGTGGCATGGGTGCAATAAGCTCAGTCTCGGCTGTAAATTCTGCTATGTATATCGACAAGATGCCATGTATGGCTCCGAGATAGGTAGCAGCGTGGTGCGTCGCACAGGCAACTTCGACTTGCCAATCAAGCGAAAACGTGATAAGCACTATCGTATAGAGCCGGGTATGGTGGTTTTTACATGCCTGACTTCAGATTTTTTCATAGCCGATGCCGATGAGTGGCGCAAAGAAGCGTGGAATATTATACGACAACGTAGCGATGTGATGTTTTTTATTTTCACTAAGCGAATTGATAGATTCATGGTGTCTATTCCCGATGATTGGGGCGACGGCTATGATAATGTGATAATAGGTTGTACCACCGAAAATCAAGAAATGGCAGATTATCGTCTGCCCATATTCAAGAGTCTTCCGATAAAGCACAAGGAGATTATTTGCGCTCCCTTAATCAGCGCAATCGACCTTAGTCGCTATCTTGACGACACAATTGAAGAAGTATCGGTAGGGGGCGAGTCGGGAGTAGGTGTACGAATTTGTGATTATGATTGGGTTCTTGATATACGTCGTCAATGCGTCGATGCCGATGTGTCGTTTCGTTTTCACCAGACAGGTGCAAGGTTGATGGTCAATGGCATTGTGTATCGAATATTGCGAGGCTATCAGATTGCGCAAGCCGAGAAAGCAGGGATAAATTACAAGATCGGAATCGACTATAAGCCCTATAAATAACAATAGGCTGTCGTGTTGCGACAGCCTATTGAGTAAATTTATACTAAAATCTAATTAGTCTTTTTCTAGATAAGTGTAGCCATAAAGTCCTGAACGATAGTTGCTAAGGAATTCGCGACCTTCTTCGGGAGTTATTTTGCCCGATTTCATAGAGCTTGTTACCCACGTTTCTACATTGCGTACAAGCTTTTTAGGGCTGTATTGTACATAGTCGAGAACTTCGGCAACAGTCTCACCATCAATTATCTGGTCTATTTCATAGTGGTCTTTATATACACTGATGTGAACAGCATTTGTGTCGCCAAAAAGATTGTGCATATCGCCTAAAATCTCTTGATATGCGCCCACTAGGAACACGCCAATATAGTAAGGCTCATTGTTTTTGAGTGGGTGAACAGGCAATGCTGCCGATGCTCCGTGTGCCGAAATAAAGTTGTTAATTTTTCCGTCGCTGTCGCAAGTAATGTCTTGCAAAGTTGCGTTGCGAGAAGGTTTTTCATCAAGTCTGGAAATCGGCATAATAGGGAACACTTGGTCGATAGCCCACGAGTCGGGAAGAGATTGGAAAAGAGAGAAATTGCAAAAATATTTCTCAGGAAGTAGCTTGGCAACCTTTTTCAGCTCTTCGGGAGCGTGCTTAATATTTGATGATATTTCGCTCACTTCACGAGCAATTGACCAGAATAGTTTCTCAATAATTGCTCGAGTGCGAAGGTCGAGCAAGCCCAGACTAAATAAGTCGAGAGCTTCTTCACGAATTTGCAAAGCATCGTGCCAACTTTCAAATATACGAGGTTGATTTATCTTGTCCCATATCTCATAAAGCTCGCGAGCAAGTTCGTGTTCGTCTTCGGCAACTTCGTCGTTGTCTTCCCATATAGGTAATTGAGTGGTTTCAAGCACTTCAAAGACTAGAATTGAGTGGTGCGCAGTGAGCGAGCGACCCGATTCTGTAATTATGTTAGGCTGCTTAAGCCCGTTCTTTTCGCACACATCTACCAACGACGACACAGAGTCGTTTACATATTCTTGAATCGAATAGTTCATACTGCTTTCGCTTGCGCTGCTTCTAGTTCCGTCGTAGTCAACGCCAAGACCGCCACCGATATCAATAAAGTCGATGTTGAACCCCATTTTGCTAAGCTGTACATAGAATTGGCAAGCCTCGCGAAGTGCATTCTTGATGCGTCGAATCTTAGTAACTTGGCTTCCTATGTGGAAATGAATTAGCTTTAGACAGTCGGTCATTTCAGCTTTTTCCATAAAGTCGAGAGCTTCGAGCAGTTCGCTGGAATTAAGTCCAAATTTACTTTGGTCTCCTCCCGATTCTTCCCATTTTCCGCTCCCCGAGCTAGACAGCTTGATGCGAATACCAACGTTAGGGCGAATATTAAGACGTTTTGCCACTTCGGCGATAAGTCGCAACTCATTTAGCTTCTCGACGACAAGATAAATTCGTCGTCCCATCTTCTGTGCTAAAAGTGCTAGTTCGATATAATTTTCGTCTTTGTATCCGTTGCACACGATTAGAGAATGTTCGGCAATTGTAAGAGCAAGCACAGCATGAAGTTCGGGTTTCGAGCCGGCTTCAAGACCAATGTTAAATTTCTTTCCATGGCTTACAATTTCTTCAACAACTTGACGCATCTGATTAACCTTGATAGGGTAGATAATAAAATTCTCCCCTTCGTAGCTATATTCGTCGGCTGCTTGCTTAAAGCAACGAGATATTTTCTCAATACGATTATCGAGAATATCGGGAAACCTTAACAATACCGGCGAAGTAATGTCTCTCACTTGCAATTCGTCCATAATGTCTTTTAGGTCGACAGCTGCACAATTCTCGCGAGGAGTAACAGCTACATGCCCATTGTCGTTGATTGAAAAATACTTCAATCCCCAGCCGCTAACATTATATAGCTCAGCACTATCTTCAATGCGCCATTTTCTCATTTCTTAATCGTTTATTTTTATTATTTATTTTTTGGCAAATTCACCGACAAAGTTATATAATTATGTACATTAATCGAAATATTTACCGATATTTCTCTATCTTCATTTTTCCTTACTGCATCAATGCGCACCTTGTTTTTTAAAATTAAAATTTGAGTGGCAATATGGTAACTTTAGATATGTGTCTTTTTTATGCTATGCCGGAGCTTTTATGCGACGTAAAATGGCACTTTTACCTTTCCGTCGCTTGAAATTACGCCTTTGCCCCATGTGTCGGGCTCTACGCCGTAGCCATCGCTATCTCCGTTGTCGCCTCTCTCAACGAGAAACATTATCTCTACATCTCCATCTTTGTTTATATTTGCTCTAAATGTCTTGACATATCCTTTTTCTATAAGTTCTTCCTTACTTTTTGTGTATTTGCTAAACGATTGATTGTCAAACGAATCATTGTCGACCGGGAGTAGAATATCGAAATTAAGCTTGTGGAATAATGTAAGCATTTTATATACTACCGCCCACGGTAATAATTTTTGTTGTGTAATATCATTCTCATAACATAAATTAAAGAAGCCTTTGGTGTGTAACCACATTATTTTTTTTCTTTTATCATCGAATTCAGATAAAGCCTTGAATTGTTCGACCCATTGGAGGTTTTCAAGATTTTCGTACCATATTTCCGGTATCTCAATTTTCTCTTGCTCACTGAATAAAAATTTGATTATGTCCCTGATTATGTTCATATTATCTATTATTTATTTCCTAAATGAGTGTATGCCAAAAATATTTAACCTCTAAAAAAGTATGAATCAAATGAAACTACAAATTCAGAGGTTAGTATTCTATTTTAATAGCCAATATTTTACTACTTGTAAAATTCAGTATTATTATTGACAATGCAAGTTGAATTGCACTACAAATTATAGATGTGTCAAAATATGGAAGTTGTCGCTATTTTTCTATTGAAAAGTTGCGAGATGCTATGCGGAAGTTGTCGGCAAATACTTCGACACGATATTGTCCTGTTGTTAGTGCAGTGTTGATATTCCAGTACACTTTGATTCCGGCGATTTCTTCGCCTGTGTATTCAATGGCTTTTCTCTCGGTATATGGAATTTTTCCTCCTTCAAAGCTGAATGTTCCTTTATTTCCCAGCAAACTCCCTTCGGGAGAAGTGATACGGATATATAGTACTTTTTCTCCTACCGGAGTAGAATTGTTTTGTGGAATGGTGAATGTTACCATTAGTTGCTTAGCCTTTGCAATTTTTTTCTCGATCTTGCCATTACTCTTTATTGGAGTAAGATTAAGCCCGGTAAGGTTAAGTTTTTCGGCTAGAGTCATCTTTTCAGCTAGCACTTCATTCTTTTTAGCTACTTCGGTTACTTTGGTGCTTAGCTTTTGATTTTCTGTTTTTATCTCTTGATTTTCAGCTTTCAGACCTTCGTTTTCTTTACCCAGAGCTTCGATTTGTTCCACATAGTGGCGCATAATTCCTTTTAGTGTCTGAATCTCGCCTTGTAGTTCTTTGATACGTTTTTCGCTTGTGATTTTCTGAGTTTTAAGTTCTACGAGTAGCTTTTCTACCTTATCTTTAGCTTCGCCATATTTCGCAATCAGAGAATCATTAGTAAGATATTTTGATTGATTTTCATAATTTTGGAACTCAGTATTCAGCTGTTCATATTCTCCGGCAAGACTAAGCTGCTCATTTTCAATCTTTAGTTGCTCGTTTTTGAGCTTTGTTTCTGCCATTTCTTGTTGCAGAGTCATTGATGAATAGATTAAATATCCAATTGCTCCAACTAAAATTACAGCCCCAACTATTATTAATATCTTAAATTTCTTTTTCATTGTCTAAACGTATTTTTAAATTACACTGCAAACTTATATAAAAAACTTCACTTGACAAAAATTAGAGGCTTTTGGCTCAATTAATTTAATAAAAATAGGTTGCTGCCTCATAGAGGAGCAACCTATTTTATAATATTTCTTTTTGTCGAAATTATTCTGCTTTACCTGCGCTGCCTAGTACGGCTTCAATTTTGTGCTTGTAAAGTTTTTCCATATTGTCGCGAGCAGGACCTAAATATTTACGTGGGTCGAATTCTGCTGGCTTCTCAGCAAATACTTGACGAATTGCTGCAGTCATTGCAAGACGGCTGTCAGAGTCAATATTGATTTTACAAACTGCGCTCTTAGCTGCTTTGCGAAGCTCTTCTTCTGGAATACCGATTGCATCTGGAAGTTTTCCACCAAATTTGTTGATGGTTTCTACTTCTTCCTCAGGAACAGAAGATGATCCGTGAAGAACGATAGGGAATCCGGGTAGTTTTACCATTACTGCATCGAGTACGTCGAATGCCAATGGAGGAGGAACAAGTTTGCCTTCTGCGTTGCGTGTGCATTGAGCAGGAGTAAATTTGTAAGCTCCGTGAGAAGTTCCGATAGAGATAGCTAAGCTGTCGCAACCTGTACGGTTAGCGAAGTCGATAACTTCTTCTGGGTCGGTATATGTGTGGTGGTCGGCCGATACTTCATCTTCAACGCCTGCAAGAATACCAAGCTCGCCTTCTACAGTTACATCGTGAGCGTGAGCATATTCAACTACTTTCTTAGTAAGAGCAACGTTTTCTTCGTATGGAAGGTGTGAGCCATCAATCATAACTGAAGAGAAACCATGGTCAACACAAGATTTGCAAAGCTCGAAGCTATCACCGTGGTCAAGGTGAAGAACGATTTGTGGCTTTTCCCAGCCTAGTTCTTTAGCATATTCTACTGCACCTTCAGCCATATAGCGTAGAAGTGTAGCGTTAGCGTAGTTACGTGCTCCCTTTGAAACTTGTAGGATAACCGGAGATTTTGTCTCAGAAGCAGCCTTTACGATTGCTTGAAGTTGCTCCATATTGTTAAAGTTGAATGCAGGGATTGCATATCCACCCTTTATTGCTTTAGCAAACATTTCTTTAGTGTTTACTAAGCCAAGTTCTTTAAAACTTACCATAAGAGAATATTATTAAAATAATTAATATAAATTTATTCCAAAAAATTCAAGATAAATAGCTTAGTGTAGAATAAAAATATTTCAAATCAAGCTATCTTTCTATTCGGGTACAAAGATAATAAAAGTTGAGTTAAAATATAGTCAAATAGAGAAAAATATCTTTATTCATTATTTTAATCGCATTATAGCCCGAATTTAATGATAATGCAAATGAGAGGAGAATAACTACCAGCCGTCATCTTAAACAAAATTGTATTGATAATACAGTCGTTATAATCAGTTGTTTCATAAAAGCCTTTCTTATGATGTCTAATCATAGCTTAATATATTATTTAGTTATTCATCTGCATTTAAAAATAGGTATTTAAATCAATAACTAAAAAAGGCTTTTTTGAGCATGTGTTTTCTTTCTTGCTTTTTCTTTTTGCTATGCCATGAGTTTACGGTTATGTTGAGATTTGAGGCTGCTTTATGCAAATATATGATATTTCAAGCGATTAAAAACCGAAAAGGTGAATTAATACTTTAACTATGTATCGAATTTTTTGTAGCTATCACAGAAGTTGCTATCTCATGGTCACGATTATAGTGGTGCGAATTACCATGTCTTAAAAAATTAACCAATATAGTATGGCTAAAACTATAACTATAAGTACTAATGCAGTAATACTTGAATTGGAATCATTCAAATCATCAGAGGGGCTACTACATCGGTTACAAGTCGGTCGGTTATGAGTAGCCGCAATTTCAGCATTTCGCCACTCATTGTAATCGTCTCGCGAGCCATAAGTATAATATCGTCCTTCAAAGTCTAGCTCATCGTATGTGGGTATATCTGCGCTGTAGTCTTCGTTCACACTGTCGGAACCACCATCGTAGTCGTTTAGCATTTGATATTCTTCGTCTGAATAATTGTTGTCGTTTTCTTCGTCCATAATTTTATGCTTTATTTTAATTGTATATAAAGGTATTAGGTATGTGTGCCGAATTTAGAAACATGTGTGTTAAATAGAATAAAAAGGGCAGCCAATTATTGTAAGATAATTGGCTGCCCTAATGTGTTATAATTTATTTAGCGTCTCTTTTATTGTGCTATTTTAGCAACGGTTTTGGTGCCGTCATTAAATACTACCGACACTAAATATATACCTTTAGCAAGTGATAATCCCGACACAACTGCGTCGTTGGAGCTGAATGCGCGGCTTGCAATGCAACGACCTTGCATATCATAGATTTCGACATTATCAATGTCTTTGTCGGCTTTTACTGCAATTGAATTTGCATTGGCAACAACTTTCACTGAATTTTCACCGGCAACTACACCATCAATACCCGAGCCATCGGAAACTATTGACAAATTATCTACTCTGAAATTAGCAAATGTTGCTGTAGTCTTGTTGTGTATTCCCAAATGATAGATACCCTTATCGGTTACGCTAAACTTAGCGCTGTATAGTTTCCAGCCTTTAGGGGTAGCAGTGGCATCATATACATTCTCATCGACTATCGTAAATACCGGGAATGTGAACGATTCTACGTTAGCTTTGTCGGTACCTAGTAGGAAGTCAACGCTATTCTTGTCGTAAGATGATCCACAAGCATAAAATTCTATTTTATAATTTCCTTTTTCAAAGTCAATTGCCGGAGAAATTAACCAGTCGTTTCCTAGTGCAGTGCTGCCTCCGGTAGCTGCCTTTGCATATTTCCCATCAAATTTAGAATAATCGCTCAATATCGACCAGCCCTTAGCCGAATTATTGATAAACGACCATAATGCACCGTCTTGGCTGTCTTCAAACCCGGTGAAATAGGGGATAGCAGCTATTGTAGTGATTAAAAATTGCTCCGACATTGCGCGTTTACCCACAACCGAGCCACTGACAGCCTCAATTATATATTTATATCCACCGGCTTTCTCAAGAGTCTCGCTGAATGTTGTCTCCGAAATAGCCGATGCAACTAGCTCTTCGGCTGTGCCTTGAGCTCGATATACATTATATGTAATAGCATCAAAGTTGGCATATCCACCATTTACAGTTTTTGTTGGTTTAGTCCACGACAGTGTTACTGTTTTATCGTCAAGTGCAACCTTCACGTCGTTAACTACATCGAGCATATCATAGCCGGCAAAAATTTCGGTAAATGCAGGGAATCCATTTCCATCGGCATTAAATGGAATCACTTCGTATGTAATAGTTGCATTTGGTGCTTTAGAATCGGTGAAACTAACAGCATCGGCTGCAAGAGTAGCAAGAGCCTCCGAAGAGCCTATTCTATACACTTTATATCCTGCCACTTGTGCGGCATTTCCACTGTAATCGGTAGTAGGAGCTTTCCATGTAAGCACTACGCTGTTACAATCTTCGGCTAGTGTAGCCGATTCTAACGAGCTGACTGCAGTTAAGGCTTTTGCATTTACCTTCTTGCTGGTGAAATATAAAGAAGTAAGCTGTCCGTCGCTGCCTAATTTATTTAGCTTGTCGTAGTCGGTCTTGAAATCGACAAAACCACCGGGAATACCTGTTTTCAAATCCACCTTACAGAAAAATCCATAATCGGGGTGCGACTGAGCCCACCATAAATCGCCATTAGCATCAAATGCCATTGATTGCAATTGATTAATCGTACTTAAATTGTGCTGTGGAGCAGCCGCAGTGGCTAATCCTGTCATCTTATCTAGTGCGTAAAGTGTGCGATAATGCGACATTGCATACAGTGTACCTTTGTTATCACACGCAAGAGTTAGCAATTTATCATCGGTAGGACGTCCATATCCATCAACTGCTGTGATCTTGCCGGGGTTACCCACCAACGTGTATTTTCCTGTCTTCATATCCACAATGCAAAGCGATGATTTCGACACCGATCCGCTTGCTTGTTTATCTTCTACTAGAGCATACATGGTATTTGAAGTGTAATCATAAGTCATATCAACTACACGTCTTGTGCCTTCCATATTTACTGTTGCAAGCTCTTTTAAGGTTGCGGCATCATATACAGCCCAGTCATAAGCAGTAGCCGAGCTAAACATATCATTCACATTTAAGCGATATGTATAAATCTTTCCGTCGACATACTCTCCCGCCGAAACGTGTATCTCGTCGTACTGTGTATTCTTAAGAATCGTAAGTTTCTGTGGAGCATCGACATCAAAAGACACAAAGCCTTTTTGCCCTGTCATATCTCCGAATAAATAGCCATAGGCAGTCTCTCCTGCTATTGCAGGACTCTCCATAGCGCATAATAATGCAATGAAAAGCATTAAATTGTAAAATTTTCTCATAACTGTTTTTATTTCTAATATAAATGTTGATTCTAATTCTTTTTCATAAATAGGTTATCAAAATCTGCATAGTTTATGCATTATGAATCGATAGATTAATCATAATTCAACAAATTTCTTTTTTTTACACTATCATTACAAATGTCTATATCATCGGCCAAAGCCTTTAATTCTTACATTTATTCACTAATCAAGCATATAAACTTTCAATTTGACACACAAACAAGCGCCAAAGATACAAATATTATTTAAAATATTTATACACTTTCCATAGCAAATTTATGACAAAATCTGCATATAGTCTTAGTGTGTTGTTAATCAGTAAAATAGCAAATTTTTAATGTTGGTTATAAAAGAGGGAGAATACTGCTCCATAATACTCAAATCCCTTCTTCGTTATTGATAATTTGTCATCTTGAAGGATGATATAATCGTTTTCAAGACAGAAATTTATTGCAGGAGAATATTCGTTAAGGAAATTTGATTTAAGAAACGCACCAGCTTTCTCGACCGAAAACGAACCATTATATGCAGCTATGGCAATGTATTTACCAGCCATTTCCTTCGGTGGTAACAGATAGGTGTCTCCGACTTCATAGGAATCGGAACTTATGAGATCTTTAATATGGGAAGAGGATTTGCCTGTATTATATGAAATGCCTAGCAAGCTCATACTTTGAGCCGATATTCCAAACCCTTTATATGGAGTTCCATAAAGCATTCGAGAACGAAGATATGAAGATGCGCCTTCGTCAGAAAGACTTTTAGAAAAAGTATTCTGACCATAAACAGCATGGTATCCCATATTTATCAAAGCATCGTAAAAATGATTATATTGTAACCACAGAACGTGCTTTGGCGGAATAGCCTTAGAGCCAATCATGTTGGTTCGTAATTCATAGAGTGTAACTTGTTCGGGGCTTAATGATTTAATCAATGCCAAGTCGTTCTCTATCGTTTGTCCTGTCATTCCTGAAAGCCCATACATCAAGTCAAGATTGATTTTCTCAATTCCTTCCGACTTGGCAACCTTAATCCAATATGCCATATCATCATGAGAAATACGTTCCCGGTGTTGTGAGCAAAGAACTTCTGAATTAGTAGATTGTACCCCTAAAGATAATCTTTTAATGCCGCTACAAACCATTCTCTTGATCTTGCTTTGTGAAAGAGTGCTGAAAGTGGCTTCAATACTTGGCTCAAAGTCGATTGCAAGGGCAAGGTTACTAATTGTCCAATCATACACATTAAGCAGGCTGTCGAAACAATCCTCAGATAGAGCAGTTGGAGTGCCTCCACCTATATCAAAACCCCTTAAAGTAATATTTGGATAGCTTATTTTAAATTTTTCAATATCGCGTCTTAAAGTTTCAATGTATTTTTCTTGAAGTAAATCATCAGGGCATATCATACGTGTATATTCGCAGAATGCGCACAATTGCTTGCAGAAAGGAATATGTATGTAGAACGACATTTCTTGAATTCCTTCAAACGACAACTGTTTGTAGATTGTGTACTGTTTCCAATCTTGCGAAGATAATGGATACGATGTATTCCATTGTGATTCAGTCTTTCTTTGTTCAAATAGTTCGGCAACAGACATAATTAACAGATGATATTATTTTCGTGGAAGCCTTGGCGAAGATACTCTCCGTCATACACAAGTGATGATTCGCAATATTGTGGATTGGCATAGTTGCGCATATAAATTTCCAATATTTTCAAATCCTTGTTATAAAGATAATTGGAGCATCTACAATCAGTGCCGCGATTCATTGATTGGGTAAAATAGACATGTGGAATTTCGGCAATGTGAATATCCTCAAGGTCTACAAAATGTGATATGCAATAGTCATTAACCTTCATAAGCGCTACGAAACCAATGCGCAGAATACCTCTCTCGATAGCGAAATCGAGCATTTTATGAGCCTCTACAGCCGAGTCTATATAACCTTTCACCAGATTGCAACTAGCGTTTATTTTCTGAAGGTCAATTCCTTCAAATCGGAGGGCATCTGATGAAATGGGTGTAGCGTATAGCTCTTCGAGGCGAGCCTTAGAATAGTGATGGAGCGATACTGATATGCTATCCCATCGTTTGCGACGCATAAGCTCTTGCGATTGAGGCAAGAGTCCGTTGGTATTTAGGTGGAGATGAATGCGCTCGAAACGAGGTTCTTCCATTATGGTGATTATTTCTTCAACTATAGGCATTGCTACCGAAGGCTCTCCGCCGGTAATGTTGATTTTATTCACTCTGATACCTTCCATACTTAGGTCGTCTATGATTTTTACCAACTTTTCAGAATCAAAAGGCGCAGAAGGTACACCGGCATCGGCGTTTGAGCAGAATAGGCAATGAGCGTTGCATCTTTTCGTAGTTTTTACGAATAGATTGATCGAAGGAGCGATGCGCATAGGTTCTATACTACCTAGACGACAATTGAATTCTTTTATATCTATCTGCTTTCCTTTAAAATCGACCTTCATATGTGCCACTTATTATCTGTTTAATAGCTTGCTCTTTTTGCTCTTGACAATCAAATAAAACTTTGCCGCTGCTGTTATACACCGGAAGTGTAGAATCTTTTATAGGTACATAATACGACCCGTATATTGTGTCTTTGCTAATGTATGCATCATCTTGCTCAAGCAGAAGTCTAGCATGCTCAAATTCAAATTCGACGCTCGTAAAGGGATAGCGACGGAAATCATTGCAGCCTTTTTCTATTATTCCTTCGGGATGCAAACGAAATAAGGGTCCCCATAGTCGATTATCATATTTTGGAGCGCAAAGATCTGCGTGGCATCCTATTTGGCTGTAGTATCGTTCTATGACTTGTTCTATTCCTTCCTGCTTTACTGCTTTTTCAAAGCGATCGAAGAGAAGTTCATCAAGTAGTTCAGTATCAAGAGTGCCGTCTTTGAAAAGTGCCGATTCTTCTTGCGATAAGAATTGAGCCATCATTTTAACAGCATAAGGATTGAATATGAAATAGCTATCGGAGTCTAACTGTTCACAATTGCGAAGACGGATAGTTTGTAATGCCTTTATTATTTCGACAACACTTTTATAACGCTTAAACTCATCGGTATACTTTATGAGCTTTACTGTCTTGGCTATAGTGTAAGCATAGAGTATCTGAAATAAATCTTTATTCTCAATGTTTTCTTGATCTATTAACTTCATCATCTTCGTTTCAATATCCACCATATCGAGAGCTTTATTTTGACCCATATATTTGCAGCATAAATTAAATATTGAATTGCAGGCTATCTTTGCAATCTCGCAGGAATAGCGCCCGTTTGAGGAGATTATTTCATTCAGTCTAGTTAGAGCTTCGGTAGAGTCTGATATGTTTTCTTTTTTGTTCAAATCTTTAAGAATGTCTACCAGAGTATGCATATGTCCGTATGCCATAGCCACAAACTCTTTTGGCACGCGGAGATTATTTATGATTTCGGCAAAGCTCTTAGGTAAGCATACGTTTTCTAGTTTCGTAGCCTCCTTAAATAGCGGAGCTATGTCTTCGTCTTTGAATCCGGCTATTCCACAGCCTATGCGAGTAACATAGAAAAAATACTCATTATGCTCTTGCGCAAACGAAATGAAATCGTCGACATAAGGTTTTATTTTTTGCACGCCGCCATGCATCGTCGGTATAGCATAGCTCTGACCTTGAAGACCAACACCTTGTCCTTGTTTTGCTCCAAATATTTTTCTTGCTAATCGGGCTGCACCACCACCATGTGCACCTTGAAGATTACTTCCGAAAACAAATATTTCATCGTTCTTCAAAAACGATAAAAGAGAAGGAGTGTATTGGGGGCGTTCTACATTATGATATAATCTTATATCATTTATTATAAGCGGAGTACATTTTGAGGACTCAATATAAGTTTTTAATACGCACTCAACCTCTTTATTTTTTGCATATTTGCTGTAGAAATTATCAAATGATATTGCTGCTGTAAAGGCATTGGTATCATAGCTTATTAAATTACTAATTATTATTTCTCCATCTTGAACCAGTTCTTCATCTGTGGCTTCAGAATTAATCTTAGAAACCAAGGATGTAAGATAACCGCTAACAGTAGATTCTACACCTGACACTCTATAGTAAGAAAAATCTTTCGTCCATAGATAATGTTTAACTAATCCAAGCATTGTCTCTCCTCTGCCTAACAAATCAAGGATAGTGCCTAGCCTTTGTTCGTATTTTATGCTATTCGACTCATGGATGCCGCTTTCCATAAAAGCCCTTGGAGTATTCTTGACTCCATTTCTTTCAAATGCCGACTCTTCTTGGTAAAAGTCTCTTTCATTCTTTACTATTTCAATTGTAGTTTTGCATCTTTTATCTTCATAATACTTTTCAATGACCTCGGCAAATATATCATTAGGAGAAATGATATCAAATAGAGTCATACATGACAATAATTTTATATAATCAGTTCTGCCGAAGACATCTAACACATCTTCGTCTTGTTTTAAAAGAGCTTTTGTTATCTTGTACAGCCGATTATGTAGTGTATCATTATTAAAATAAGCTTTAGCCTCAAGCAAAGAAACAAAGCTATATTTCTTTGAGGTTTCACTATATCCCAGACCATGAATTTGAGGAAATATAAACCATATCCAATGTGTTCGTTTCCGGCTCCTTTCTACTTCGTGCAAAGCTGTTTCATACCTATTATTGTCGTCTTGAGCTGTCAAGAATCTTTCCAAATCAAATAGTTCCATAGTATTGTTGTCATAAATTGTATAATTTATCAAACTCTTCGCTAACTCTTAACATCCACTCAGGGAGCTTTTTCTTGGCATTCTCTATGAGGATATTAGGCATCTCTCTGTAATAAGCATATGCCATTGGCCCGGCAATTGCTGCTAAAGTGTCGGCGTCGCCACCTAAAGCTATTGCTAATTTTAAGCAATCAGAATAATCTTTTGAGCTTAAGAATGAAATGATAGCCGGTGCAACTGTTCCTTGGCAAGATTCATCAAAACTATAATCCCTTTGAATTTCATCATAAGATAAGTTTGCCCATGATGGATAAAACTTTGCCAAAACATGATTGCGAATATAATCTTTATCCTTTCCCTCTTTCAGATGATAGATAACCAATGCTGTTGCCACAGCTCCTTTTATCCCTTCTTCATGATTATGAGTTGGCAAAGCAGTAGCTGTTGCAAGCTCTATACATTCATCTGCCGTATTAGCCATCCACCCGGCGGAACTGCACCTCATTGCACTTCCGTTGCCGTAACTATTGTATGGTATTAGTTCTTCTGAACGAAGCCAACTACGGAATCTACCGCCATAGCCCGAATTACGATGTTGGTTGCATCGAGTCCAAAGATTCTTAGCCATATCTTTTCTTAACAACAATGCTTCGGCGCAAGCAAAAGTACAAACCGTATCGTCGGTGAACACTGAATCAGCACGGCTTAGATCAACGATCGTATAATCCTTTGTGGCGTGAAACTCGTAGACGCTACCTGCTATATCACCTATAGCCTCACTTAATAGGGCATTTTTCATATCCATAAAATTAAAATTCCATTCTGTATCCTTTTCGCTTCATATCGTTATAATTCTCTATATTAAAACTATAAAGCTTTGCTTCGCGTTTAGGAGTCGGCCAAACAGACTCATCTAATTGGTTCAAAATATTGTAATGAAGCATTTTCTTGGCAAAGTTTCCTCTATCAAATTGTACTTCAAGTATAGCCTCGTATAATTGCTGAAGCTGTCGCATAGTAAATTTATCCGGCAACAATTCAAAACCGATAGGCTCAAAATGAATTTTCTCGCGCAATCGGTTAAGTGCAACACGAAGAATGAGGTCGTGATCAAAAGCCAATTGTGGAACATCATTCAACTTAAACCATTGTGCCTTTGTTGCATCATCGCCTCCCTTTACGTCTTGTTTGCATACAAGTGCGTAATAAGCAATAGTGATTACACGCTCTCTAGGATCTCGACCCGGTTCACTAAATGTATGAAACTGCTCAATATATGGATTCACTAAGCCTGTTTCTTCTTGTAATTCCCTAACAGCTCCTTCTTCACAAGATTCATCTATCTTAACAAACCCACCCGGGAAAGCCCAACGTCCCCTATATGGTTCAAGACCTCTTTCAATGAGCAGAACCTCCAATGAATTACCATCAAAACCAAAGATTACGCAATCTGTTGCAACTGCAGGATGCGGGTATTTATATGAAAATTTGTTATCTTCCATTTTTACTTGTGTATTAATTACACAGCAAAAGTATTAATTAAAATCTGCATAACAAAATATTCTATTGTGTTTTTTACACAAGATATTTAATTTAACTATTGGCAATAATGGAATATTGTGATTAATAGCAATTAAATATTTATTTATCAGACTGTTGCCCGACATTGTCTTTCTTTAATTCATCTAAAGCAATATCTTTATCACATAATTATTTAACAAAGTAGATTCCTAATAAGGTAGTACAATTTCAAATCATTACCAAATACGGAATTATCATACTTATCGTAAGTTGCTACAATAAATATTGGCAGTAGATAGCACAAAGGCTCGCTTGAAAGAAATATTTTTAGTCGGTTACAATACTATTGATGCGATACCAAAAATCATAATCCAAAAGAGAATAGACAAGCAGCATCCACTATTACCTGCTTTTCCTCTGTTACTCCCCGATACAGCTTTAGCCAAATCGAAGATGCTAAAAGTAGTTCTACGATATATTTGATTATAAAGAGCCTTCTTGGGGTGTAACAATCCCATTCCCTTTCTCCCATATCCGGGGATAATGGCTCTCTTGACAGTCCTTTTCAGCTGTCCTGTAGTTCTGGCACTGATACTTTTCATCAGTGAAGGGGTTCGCATTCCGAATTTCATAGATACAAAGAATTATTATTTCATCTTGCTCATTATGATTCTGCAACCATCGACAGGTCTATAAGTCTGTGCTTCAATACACTTCTAGCGCGACAAAAACCTAGCAAATATTCTCAACCGAGATATATGGAAGCCCATCTTGCGATGTGTATTGTCCAAAAAAGCGTATCTGAGAGGTCAGACAGAAGAATCAATTTGGAATAAATAAAAAAATTGATTGTTCAAAATTAAGAATAAAATTAGAAATCTCTCAAAGATTTAATGAAATAAAAATAATTAAGAAAATCATG
>JAQVCR010000001.1:179757-222503 GCA_028689665.1 Muribaculaceae bacterium | reverse complement strand
GAATGGTTTGGTTATCTGAACCGTCAAGGCGAAGTGTTATTGAACCTCAAGGGCGGGAAATGGAAAGGCTGTTTCCACGTACCACGCGGATTATATCAAGTTTGGCAAATATTAGAGACCTTATAAAAATGAAATTATAATTTACCATAGAATATTTATAATAATCATGAAAAAAAGCGTATTGAGTAAATTTAGTTTAATGAGTATATTCGCTTTAATTATTTTTCTAATTATTGCTACTTTGCCAACTGATGCTGCAAATAAAGGTGATAAGGAAATAACTACTTTTTCCACTTCTAACTCTTTAGAAGGGATGCAGATAAAGGCAACTTTCTTAGATGAGATCAGTTGGGATATTCCACATCAAAATTGGGGAACAAAGGAATGGGATGCCGATTTTAAAGCTATGAAAGAGATGGGCATAAATACCGTAGTAATGATTCGTGCCGGATTAGGGCGATGGATTGTTGCCCCTTTTGAGTCAATTCTGTCGAAGGAAAAAGATGTACATTATCCACCAGTCGATCTAGTTGAAATGTTTCTCACATTAGCCGATAAATATGAACTTTCATTTTATTTTGGGATGTACGATTCAGGTAAATATTGGCAAGAAGGTAGCTTTCAAAGGGAGATAGACTTAAATATAGCTTTGATTGATGAAGTATGGAATAAGTATGGTCATCATAAATCTTTTCAAGGTTGGTACTTATCTCAGGAAATAAGTCGAAGGACAAAGAATATGTCAAAGATCTATGCAGAAGTAGGCAAGCACGCAAAAGCTGTTTCCGGGAATCTACCTACAATGGTTTCTCCTTATATTCATGGAGTAAAAACCGATCAGGTTATGAGTGGAGATAATGCATTAAGCGTTGTAGAACATGAAAAAGAATGGGATGAAATTTTAAGTAATGTAAAAGGGGCAGTAGATATTTTGGCTTTTCAAGATGGTCAAGTAGATTACCATGAATTATACGATTATTTAGTAGTAAATAAAAAGCTAGCTGATAAATACGGAATGAGTTGTTGGACGAATATAGAATCTTTTGATCGCGATATGCCAATAAGATTTCTACCGATTAAATGGGAAAAACTATTATTCAAATTAGATGCGGCTAGAAGAGCCGGAATGGAGAATGCCATAACATTTGAATTTTCACATTTTATGAGCCCAAATTCTTCTTATATGCAAGCCGGACATCTGTATAATAGATATAAAGAACATTTCAAATTAAAGAAAGATATATAAGTAGTATAACCATAATTAATAATTTAATGAAATGAAAAAAAGAATCAGAATTAACATGAGGTTTTTAACCTCTTTTGTCATTGCATTCTGTCTATGCGTTTTAAGTAGCTCTGCTCAAAGTGTAGTTACTGGTGTGGCTAAGGATGCAAGTCAAGAACCTTTGCCAGGGGTAGCCATTTTGGTAAAAGGGTCTAATGTTGGAACTATAACTAATGCTGATGGACAGTTTAGTGTTAAGGCCAAGAAAAATGACATCTTGATATTTTCATACGTAGGTATGAAGAGTAAAGATGTAAAAGTAACTTCTTATACGCCAATTACAGTGGTTTTAGATGACGATTTAGCCGCTCTAGATGAAGTAGTTGTAGTAGGTTACGGAACACAGAAGAGAGGGAGCATCACCGGTGCAGTATCAACTGTTTCTGATGCAGAACTCCTTAAAGCTCCTACAATGAGTATGAGTAACGTTGTAGGATCGAGGGTTGCCGGTATTGCAGCAGTACAATCGAGTGGCCAACCGGGATCTGATAATGCAGTAATAACAATGCGTGGTCAAGGAGGAATCGTATATGTAATTGATGGAATACGCCGTACAGGAGCGGATTTTAACGGACTTGATCCTAATGAAATCGAAACAGTATCAGTATTGAAAGACGCATCAGCTGTTGCAGTTTATGGCCTAGATGCAAATGGTGTATTTATTGTTACAACAAAGCGTGGTTCTCAAAACAAGACAGCAATAAGCTATACCGGGAGCGTTGGCTGGAGCAATAATGCTCAAAAACAAGAATGGCTTGATGGCCCGAGCTATGCTTATTGGTATAACAAAGCAAGAGAAATGCAAGGTGATACAAAAATCTTTACCCCCGATAATGTGAAGGATATGCTTAACCAAGAAAACGGTTGGGGAAATACTAATTGGTCAGATTTGCTTTATGGAACAGGATTCCGCACACACCATAACATCTCTGCTTCAGGAGGAAATGATAGAATTAAGTTCTTTGCTTCAGTAGGTTATTTGAAAGAAGACGGAAATATCAAACAATATAACTATAATCGTTACAATCTACGCGCGAATATTGATGCAAAGATTACAAATAATCTAACATTCCAATTAGGTGTTTCTGGACGTATTGAAGATCGTAAAGCCCCACGTTATTCAGCTAACCCTGATGATTGGCATAATGTTCCGCAACAAATTATTCGTGCGCTTCCTTATGTTCCATCTAAAATGATGTATAATGGAAAGGAATATAACGTTTCAACGCAGACCTCTTCTTCTCCCGTCGCACCTCTTGCTTCGATTGAAGAATCTGGATATTCTAAATCGAACAATTCATACGTACAGACAAATCTGTCTTTACAATATGATGCTCCATTCTTGAAGGGCTTGACATTCAAGTTTCAAGGTGCTTATGATGCTACGTTTACATTTGCTAAGACATTGGGAAATCCGTATAGTGTAATGATAATGAACCTTCCAGCGCCAGATTCAAAAGAACTTACCTATTATTTAGGAAATGATGCTTCAGGAACTACTATAAGCTTAAATGAATCAGGGGCAAGAGGTTATAACTTGACAACACAGACAAGTGCATCTTATAATAATCAATTTGGTGATCATTCACTAGGTTTAATGGTATTGGCAGAAACGCGGGAAAATAAGAGTAACAAATTAAGTGCAGTCGGTTATGGATTAGATTTTATCTCGTTAGATGAATTAAACAATATAATTAATCAAGATGGCGGAGGTAAATTAAGGATTCCTGTAATTGGAGGATACTCAGGTCATTCTCGAGTTGCTGGTTTTGTGGGTCGTTTAAATTATAATTTCTCGGATAAATACTTTGTCGAAGCAGCAATGAGATATGATGGAAGCTACCTTTTTGGTGGAATGAATTCTCGCTGGGTTGCTCTTCCCGGAGCTTCTGTTGGTTGGAGAATAAATCAGGAAGACTGGTTTAAAGCAGATTGGGTAAACAATTTGAAATTAAGAGGAGGTATTGGTAAGACAGCAAGTAGTGGAATTAAAGCCTTCCAATGGAGAAATACCATGGCTATCGTAAATAACTCAGTTATGATAGGTGGCGGAAGTCAATCAATGATGTATGCTTCAATTTTAGGAAATCCAAATCTATCGTGGTCGAAATGTATCACCTACAATATTGGTGTTGACGCAACGATGTTTAACGGATTGTTGGGGGCCGAACTAGATGTATTCTACAAATATGAATATGATAAATTGGCTGCAGTAACAGGAGCATATCCACCATCGATGGGCGGATACTATTTTGCGACAGCAAACTCTAATAAGTGCGACTATAAAGGTTTTGATATAACTCTTACCCACCGTAATAGGGTAGCAGATTTCAACTATGGAGTTAAGCTAATTTGGTCGTATGCTTATGGCCGATGGTTGAAATATGCCGGCGACTCAGACAATGCGCCAGAACATCAACGCTTGACAGGAAAAGAAATTGGAACAAAATATGGTTTTATTGCTGAAGGCTTATTCCAATCAGAAGAAGAAATAAAACACTCTGCTACAATTAAGGGGTCAAAAGCAATACCTGGATATGTAAAATATCGTGATATTAATGGTGATGGTATTGTTACTGCCGCTCAAGATCAAGGATATTTTGGAAAGAGCTCGACACCTAAGCACACAGGTTCAATAGATCTATTTGGCGATTGGAGAGGCTTTGACTTCGACCTTTTATTCTCTTGGGGGCTTGGAGGAAATGTGGCTTTAACAGGACAATATACAGCAACTGGTTCTGTAGGTATTCAAGATAATACTGCATTCACAAAACCTTTCTATGGAGGGGGAAACTCACCTGTTACTCTAGTAGAAAATTGCTGGACACCCGAGAACCCAGGTGCAGAATTTCCACGTTTGGAGATCAATCCAGTAAGTAATAATAATGGATATTCGTCTACACTCTGGTACAGAAACGGGAACTATTTACGCCTTAAAACAGCTCAAATCGGATATACAATTCCACAGAGCCTAATTAAGAAATCAGGAATTACATCTTTGAGAATATATGCTGAAGGTTATAACTTGCTTACATTTAGTGGCTTGACTAAATATAATATTGACCCAGAATCCCCTGCTGTAAATAACGGATATTATCCTCAACAAAGGAGTTACTCAATCGGTTTAAAAATTTCTTTTTAAAAAATAATAATATGAAAAAGTATTTTATTAATATATTTTCGGTACTACTCGTAGGCTTTTCTATGACTTCGTGTAATGATTGGCTTGATGGTGTAGAACAAACAGCTACTGTTGATGATATGGTAGTGTGGGAGAGTGAGGCATCAGTTGATAAAAATGTCAATGCATTTTATACCTACCTTCATAAATATGGTCAATTTGGAGAATCTCAATTTGGTGGAAGTTTAACTGAGAGTTTGACTGATGCATTTAAATATGGGTCGGTTGCATTAGGACACCGTGCCGGACACCCCAATAATTATGTGATGAATCCAACTGTAATTACACCTGATGGATGTTTGTATAGTGTATGGACAAAAGACTTGGCCTATGGAAATATACGTCAAATCAACCAATTTCTTGCAATGCAAAGAAAATACTCTAAATTTACTCCTGAACAAAATAATTTATGGGAAGCTCAGGCAAGATTTTTCAGAGCATTTGTATATTTTCAATTGGCAAAACGTCATGGTGGTGTAATTCTATATGATGATCTTCCTGTATCATCGGATAAGGCAGTTAGTACAGCAGAAGAAACATGGGATTTCATTGAAAAAGATTTAGAATTTGCTGCAAATAACCTACCCGAAAAGCAAGATTCCAAAAATGTTGGTCGCATAACAAAGGGAGCTGTTTTAGCTTTCACTTCTCGTGCAATGCTATATGCTGAGCGTTGGCAAGCTGCATATAACGCAGTCGAAGCACTTCAGAAGTTGTCTATCTATGGACTTGTAGATGATTATGCTGAAGCTTGGAAAGGCAATAACAAAGAGTGCATCTTAGCTTTTGATTATAGCAAAACTGTAAAACCTAATCACACATTTGATAAATATTATGTTCCACAATGCGATGGATATGATTTTGGTAGTTTAGGAACACCTACACAAGAAATGGTAGAATGCTATGAAACAAAAGACGGAAAGAAAGTTGATTGGTCGCCTTGGCATGTAACAACCGACAAAGTGCCTCCTTATGATAAATTAGAGCCACGTTTTGCCGCAACAGTAATTTATCGAGGATCTACATGGAAAGGTCGCGTTATGGATTGTAGTGTAGGAGGAAAGAATGGCGCTTTTATGGCATACAGAGAACAATCTTACTCTTATGGCAAGACAACGACAGGATATTTTCTTCGTAAACTTCTTGATGAGAGCTTAATAAACGTGAAGAATGGTGTAAGTTCACAACCTTGGGTAGAAATACGTTACGCAGAAGTTCTACTTAATAAAGCAGAAGCCGCATATCATTTAAATAAAATAACAGAAGCTCAGAGTGCTATGAACGAAGTAAGAGATCGTGTAGGACTTCCGGGTGTAAACGTAACAGGAGAAGAGTGGTTTAAAGCTTATCGTAATGAGCGTAAGGTTGAATTAGCATATGAAGGTCATCTTTTCTGGGATATGCGTCGATGGAAATTGGCACATATAGAATATAATAATTATCGTTGTCACGGATTCAAGATTACCAACAACACATATGAATATATAGATTGTGATGGCGAAGATCGTAAATTCCCGGCTAAGTTATATGTTCTACCCGTTCCAACTTCGGAATTAAAGAACAATTCTTTAGCATTACAATATGATGAATGGAGATAACAAAAAAAATTAATATGATGAAAAATAAAATATTATCAATTATATCGCTGTTTATGCTATTGTTAAGTGTAAACGCTTGCCAAAGCCCAGAAGAATTTACACCTTCGGGTACGAAAAATGGGATTAATAATTTCACTGTTTCATTTATTGGTGATACAAGAGATGAGAATAAATTTACAAGTGAAATTGACTATGCCAATAAGGTTATTACAGTTGTATTCCCGTTTAATTATCCTAGATTATCTGATAATGAGCTTACAATGAATATGCTTTCTGACGTTCGAGTAGTAGCCGATCTTGACAATAATGCGAGCATATCACCCCGATTGTTGAAGATGGATTTGACGAAAGAGAATTATATAACTGTAAAAGATGCATTCGGAGTAGAATCACAATACAAAGTTGTAGCAGAAATCCGAAAAAGTGCAGAGTGCGTTATTACAAATTATGTAATTCCTTCGAAGAGTCTAACCGGAATTATTAATGAAGAAGCTAAGACTATTACAATGATTAGCATTAATGAAATTGGTAAAGTTCTAGCCGATGTTGCAGTGTCTCATGGAGCAACTCTTTCACCTAATCCTGTTGTTACTGCTCTTGACTATGATAAAGAGCAAAAAATTACAGTAACTGCACAAAATGGAACAAACACATCCGTTTATACTATTAAGAAAGGTATCCCTCAGAAAGTAGCTTCGGGTATTCGTCCGGGAAGTGCTAAATTACTATGGGCTAAGAAACTAACTGAGATTGGCTGTAAGGTAGATCATATGACTACCGGTATTGCAACAATGGGAGATTATTTACTAGTAAATGAGAGAGCTAATGCAAATGTGGTCTATCTTGATTGTAAATCGGGAGATGTAGCCGGAACAGTTAATATCAGCAGCTTTGCAGGAAGTTTGACTAACTTCTATGCGACAGGTGATGATAATGGAAATGCCTTGTTTGTCAATTTAGCAAGTAGTAGTAATAAAACCGTAACAATGTGGAGAGTAAAAGGCGTAAAAGGCACACCTGAGAAATATTTAGAATATGCTAATCCTAATGGTTTGGATCTAGGTCGTAAGATGTCAATTGCAGGTAGCCTAGATGGAAATGCGATAATTACTATTCCTGTAATTAAAACTAAAGGACAATTTGCACGTTGGCAAGTTATAAACGGATCGTTGGTATCAACAGATCCAGTATTTGTAACAGCCGGGTTAGCCGATAGCTGGGGAACGAATGCCGATATAGTTTACACCGATCCTACTAATTTAAATAGTAATTATTTAGGAGCATTCTATGCAGAGCCTCGTGGCGCTAGTCTATTTAACGGAACAACAAATGCAATAATGTCGACAGCAGCAGCCGTTAGTGCTAACTGGATACAGAATGCAATAGATTACGCTCAATTTAACAAGATAGGATATGCAGTGAGTAATTCGGTCAACAGCTTTACTTGGGGAACAGACGATAGCGTATATATGTTTGATGTTGCAGGTAATACAATGGATAATAACCCAATAGATTTCAGCTCTAAAGGTCTTAACATAAACGGAGTTTATGGAGCAAAAGCTATTGGACAGAAAAATCCAAACGGAACCGGCGACGTTGCCCTCAATGTTTCAAGCGATGGCTTCTATCTATATGTTTACTTTATGTTCACTAATGGTTATGTAGGCTGTGTACAATGCGATTGTATAGATATGTAATTTTTAGGGTAAATATTTAGTATAATATTTGATAAGCCTGTGTCAAAATTTTATGGTACAGGCTTATCTTAATAAAAAAGTAATAATAATGTTTAAGAAAATATTTAAACGAAGTATTTGTTTTTTTGCTGTTTTATCTTTATTGTTGGTGAGTTGTGGCTCTGAAAAGAAAAACTATTGGCCAGATCCAGAACCGGAACCAGAGCCAACACCTACAAAAGCTAAACCAAGCTTTATATGGATTGATCTTGCCGCTAATTTTCCTGACTTTGCTAATGATAAAGAAAAAATAGCAAGAGATTTAAAATTAGCTAAAGATGCCGGTTTTACTGATATTGTTGTAGACGTAAGACCAACGACAGGCGATGTAATGTATAAAACAAGCCATGTTGACCAAGTTAAATCTCTTTATGCTTGGGTTAATGGAGTATATACTCGCATAGATCGCACAGCAACGTGGGATTATCTTCAAGCATTTATCGATGAAGCGAGAAAACAAGATCTTAAAATTCATGCAGCTTTTAATACTTTCGTCGGTGGTAATCAGATAGATGGAGGTTCTGGAATTCTTTTTAGAGATTCCTCTAAGGCTTCGTGGGCTACTTATATGAACACCGGAAGTGGGATAAAAAGCATAATGGATGGAGGTGAATTTACCAAATTTTTGAATCCTGCTAATCCTGAGGTTGTAACTTTTTTGTGTAATCTATTGAAAGATTTAGCAAAATATGACCTTGACGGAATTTTCCTTGATCGTGGACGTTTCCTAAATTTACAAGCAGATTTCTCGAATATCTCACGTAGTCAATTTGAAGCATTCATAGGAACACGAGTTCAAAACTTCCCCGCAGATATCCTTTCTCCTGGAACAACAGCACTACCTTCAACTTATCCAAAATATTTGAAACAGTGGCTTGAGTTTAGAGCTAAGACAATCTATGATTTTATGGATAAAGCTCAAAAGGCAGTAAAAAGCGTAAACTCAAAAATGAAATTCGGAGTGTATGTAGGTGGTTGGTATTCTTCTTATTATGATGTAGGCGTAAACTGGGCAGGTTCGTCGTATGATCCATCTAGAACATATAAATGGGCAACTGAAGGATATAAAAACTATGGATATGCTAAGATTATGGATCAAATGCTTATCGGAGCTTATGCTTCTCCTTTTAAAGTTTATGGAACTACCGAGTGGACAATGCAAGGATTCTGTCAGTTAGCCAAAGAAAAAGTAAGAGGAGAATGTCCTATGGTAGCAGGAGGTCCCGATGTAGGTAACTGGGATTACAATAATAAAGCTACGCAGGAAGAAGAAAATCAAGCTATTGTAAATTCGGTAAAGGCTTGTATGGATGCCTGCGATGGATATTTCTTATTTGATATGATACATTTAAAAATATCTAATCAGTGGAAATATGCTAAAGAAGGAATAGAAAAAGCAACTAAGTAAGTGTTTACTACAAGAAGTTTGTTACATAAAAAATAAGTGTGATGAGCGAATTTGGATACAATAAGACGATTCGCTCGTCCACTTAAATTTTATAAATATAAATGAAATAAATAGGTATAGTATTAGTCTTTATGGAGGTCTTTATGTTGAAGGCTATAAGAAAGATGTAAATCAATTCAAAAAGGCAGTCAAGATGAACCTAAAAGAGTCGGACGGCTTGATGATATTTGATATTGTACATATAATCAATCGCAATTGTTGTGACGCACTAAAAAGTGCGTAGCCGAGCAAGAAGCCGGGATGAAAGTAAAATACAATAAGAAATGAAATCAATATATTCAGGCATTATATTACTATTGGCCATTCCATTCCATTGTAGTATGGCAAAGGCAAAGGTAGTTGAGAATTATAATGTAATTCCATTGCCTCAAAAAATAGAAATATCCAAAACAGATAAACCGTTTGTACTTCAAAATAGTACAATAATAACATATCGAGGCGACAGCCTCTCTAAAACTGCTAATTTTCTATCCACTTATATTAAAGAAATTTCAGGAATTAGCACTCAAGTAAAAGCTAATGACAATATCCCAAATTTGATAGTGTTGCAAGCAACATTAAAAGATAGTAATAAGGAAGCTTATAAGATTGAGATCAAGCAGAATGAAATTTTAATTAACGGAGCAAGTGCAGCCGGAGTATTTCACGGTATTCAGACAATAAGGAAATCGTTACCAACCGATTGTGCCGATAAAATTGAGATGCCAGCTGCTTTAATCTACGATTATCCAAATTTCTCTTATAGAGGAATGCACCTTGACGTGTCGCGTCATTTTTTTAGCAAAGAAGAAGTTAAAACATATATTGATATGCTTGCTTTGCACAATCTTAATAACTTTCATTGGCACATAACCGATGATCAAGGTTGGAGAATAGAAATAAAAGGATATCCTAAGTTGTCTCAGATAAGTTCTAAAAGAAAAGAAACCGTTATAGGCCGTAACCCCGGTAAGTGGGACGGAACTCCTGTATCTGGGTTTTTCACTCAGGAAGATGCAAAAGAGATTGTGGCATATGCCGCTGATAGATATATTAATGTTGTCCCTGAAATAGATTTGCCCGGGCATATGAAAGCAGCTCTTGCTGCATATCCCGAGCTTGGGTGTACCGGAGGCCCATATGAAGTGTGGACTCAATGGGGTGTCGATGAAGATGTGCTGTGCGCCGGAAATGATAAGACCTTAACATTTATTTCCGATGTACTCAATGAAATAATGGATATTTTTCCTTCTACGTATATTCATGCCGGTGGCGA
Source organism: Muribaculaceae bacterium (assembly GCA_028689665.1). GTDB lineage: Bacteria > Bacteroidota > Bacteroidia > Bacteroidales > Muribaculaceae > JAQVCR01. The sequence continues at coordinate 211,980 of JAQVCR010000001.1, read as the reverse complement.
TGAATGCCCAAAGGCGAGATGGGAAAAATGTCCTAAGTGTCAACAACGCATCAAGGATGAAGGTATAGTAGGGGATAAAAACCTTACGGCAGAGCAATATCTACAATCATTTGTAATGAGATATGCCAATAAGGTTATAAGCGCAAGAAACCGTACTATGATTGGTTGGGATGAGGTACTTGAAGGAAATGTAGGCAAAGACATCGTAGTAATGTCATGGCGTGGCAATGCGGGAGGCATTGAAGGAGCAAAGAAAAAACATAAAGTTATTATGACTCCAAACTCTCACATGTATTTTGATTTCTATCAATCAAAAGATGTTCAGTTTGAGCCATTTGCAATTGGTGGATTCACCCCTATCGATAAAGTCTATAACTTTGATCCTGTGCCAAAGGAATTATCTTCTGCAGAAGCGAAATATATAATTGGTATTCAGGCAAATCTTTGGTCTGAATATATTTCTACCTTTAAGCATGTTCAATATATGGTATTGCCTCGTATTGCCGCGTTAAGTGAAGTGCAATGGCGTATGCCTAAAAATAAAAATTTCAACGTATTTAAGGAGCGCTTGAATAAGTTATTTGATCTTTATCATTGGTTGGGCTATAATTACGCACGCCATCTCTTAGAAGTCGAAGCTGATTATCTTTCAAATGTTGAGAAAGGTGCTCTTATTGCATCTCTTTCTACCTTAAAAGGTGGAAATATTTATTATACTCTTGATGGAACTAATCCTACCGATAAGTCATTGAAATATTTACAACCGATTGAAATTAAAAAAAGTGTAATAATCAAAGCGTGTGTTTTGAGAAATGAAGAGATGAGTAAGATTTTGTGCGATACTATAAATGTCAGTAAGTCATCTTTTAAAGATATAAAACTAATTCACCCAATTCAAGAAAATTATAAATTTAAAGGAGCAGTTACCCTTACTGATGGTATTACAGGAACAGGTAATTATCGCACTGGTCGCTGGCTGGGATTTAGTGGAAATGATCTTGAAGCAGTAATAGACTTAAAAAAGTTGACTAAAATAAGCGAAGTGTCATTTAATTGTTGCATTTTTCAGTGTGATGGAGTTGTCGATGCCAGAGGTGTTGAAGTAATGATTTCCGATGATGGTAGTTTTTTTAAGCAGTTAGTGAAAGAAGACTATCCCGAGATTCTTAAAACCGAAGAATTTGGCGTAAAAAACCATAAAGTTGACTTTGCTCCTATTAATGCACGATTTGTAAAAGTTAAGATTTTAAGTGAACGACTGTTGCCCAAATGGTATCCTGTGCAAAATGCGACAGGTTTTCTATTTGTAGATGAAATAATAATTAATTAAAAATGATGAGATATGAATAAGTTTGTTTTATTAATTACGGCTATATTATTAGGGTTAACCGTAAATGCTCAGACTCTAATTTCGGGTAAAGTTAGTTCAGCCGGAGCCGGGTTGAATAATGTGACGGTTTCTGATGGATATTCATGCGTACTTACTTCGTCGGATGGATCTTTTACACTAATTAAAAATCCGCAAGCCAGATTTGTTTACATATCGACACCTGCAGGGTATTTAACTGAAATAGATAATAGCATACCTCTATTCTATAAGAAAATAACAGCTGGTGAGAGCGTTTATGATTTTCGGTTGAAGAAGAATTCAAAATCTGACTTGAAACACACATTATATGTGCAATCGGATGTGCAAGTAGCCGATGCTGGAGAATTGACTAAATATAAAGAGATAGTTGCCGATGCAAAAAAATATTTAAAGAATTATTCTAAGACTGAAATATTCGGAATTGATTGTGGTGATATAGTTGGTGATAAGCCTGCGCTCTATCCCGGATATATGAATGAAGTGTCTGCCCTTGATATTCCAATTTATCGTGCTATGGGTAACCATGATATGACTTATTATGGCCGTAGTTTTGAAACTTCAACGCAACGATTTGAAGGTATGTATGGACCGACATATTATTCATTTAATAAAGGAAAAGCTCACTATATAATCGTTAATAATAATTTCTATATAGGTCGAGAATATTTCTATATGGGATATCTTGATGAGGCTACATTGAGTTGGCTTGAACAGGACTTAAAGAGTGTTCCAGAGGGTTCGCTTGTAATTATGGCAATGCATATTCCTACGAGACTGACACCCAAAGAGCATTCTTTTAAATATGATTCATCAAATATAGGATGGCAGACGGTGAATAGCTCAGCTCTATTTTCAATGTTAAAGAAATATAACACTCATTTTATTACAGGGCACATGCACACAAACGATAATGTGATTTTCTCTCCTACAATGATGGAGCATAACACGGGTGCTGCTTGTGGTACTTGGTGGCAGCTTGATGAATGTGTCGATGGTACTCCTTGTGGTTATGCAATATACGAGATTGATGGAGATAATATTAAATGGCATTTTAAAAGTGCAAATTATCCGGCTGAATATCAATTCCGTGCCTATGGCCTTAATTCGAGCAAAGAATATCCTAATGATATTATTGCCAATGTGTGGAACTATGATTCGCTATGGAAAGTTGAATGGCTAGAAGATGGTAAATTGATGGGAGAGATGACTCAGTTCAGGGGGATAGATCCAGATGTAGTTGATAAATGCAAAGATACATCGAAGATGAAGTATAGTTGGATTTCTGCCGGACCTACATCGCATTTATTTAAGGCCACTCCTAAAAATATTTCAGCTAAAATGGAGATTAGAGTAACCGATAGATTTGGCAAAGTATATACGACGAAAATAAAGTGATGGACAAGAAAATTTTTATAATAGTTTTAGCCTTTTTAGTAGTTATTCCCGGAGTGTTGAATGCAAAGGTGAAACTTGCGTCAATTTATGGCGATAATATGGTGCTTCAACAACAATCGGAAGTTACGCTATTCGGTACAGGAACACCAAATAAACAGATTACTTGCATTGCGACGTGGGATAATAAAAAATTAACGTCTAGAATAAATGTAAATGGGAAGTGGAAAATTCATATTACCACCCCTAAAGCGGGGGGCGCATATGAAATAAAATTTAATGACGGCACTCCTCATACTGTTACCAATGTGTTAATTGGTGAAGTGTGGATATGTTCAGGTCAATCTAATATGGAAATGCCGGTAAAAGGCTTTCGAGGTCAGCCTGTAATTGGGAATACTAATTATATAGTTTCCTCCGATCCTAAAAGGCAATTACGTATGTTTACTGTAAAGCGAGATTGGAGCACTACACCGAGAACAGACAGCATCACTGGCGTATGGGGCGAGCCAAGTAGCGAAGTAGTAGCCAATTTTAGTGCTACCGGCTTTTTCTTCGGGGATTTGCTTCAACGTTCGTTAAATATTCCTGTAGGGCTAATTCATTCATCATGGAGCGCATCGAAAATCGAAGCGTGGATGTCGCGAGAAGCTCTCCAAGGCTTTCCCGAAGTGGAACTTCCAGATGTTAACAAAAAAGAATTTGGGTGGGCGGCAGGAACTTCAACTCTTTTATTCAACGCCATGATTAATCCATTAAAAGGATTCCCTATTGCTGGCGTGATATGGTATCAAGGTGAGGCTAATTCATCTAATCCTGAATTATATCGCAAGCTATTTCCTGCAATGGTAAAACAATGGAGAACTTTCTTCAAGAATGAAAATATGCCATTATATTATGTGCAGATTGCTCCATGGAAATCTAAAGGCGTTGATGAAACCGATTGGTCAGACTTTAGACAGGTGCAATTAGAGTTGATGAAATCTCTTCCGCATCTTGGAATGGTAACCACTGGCGATGCCGGCGACTCAATATTTATCCATCCTCCGTATAAGATTAAAGTAGGCGAAAGATTGGCATATTGGGCATTATCTGATACATACGGCAGAAAAGGATTCCAATGTTGCGGACCAATAATCAAGGATTATAAACTACTTGAAAAAGGAGCAGTGGAATTGACATTCGATTACGGTTCCGATGGGCTTAATCCAGAGAATGCGCCGGTCTTAGGATTTGAAATATCCGGTGGCGATGGCGTGTTTAAAGAAGCCAAAGCTGAGATAATCAACGGCTCGTCGCATGTAAAAGTGTGGCATGAAGATGTAATAACTCCTGTCGAAGTGCGATATTGCTATCGTAACTATAAGATTGGCAATCTTTTTAATAATGCTCATATCCCAGCATCACCATTTAAATTGCAAATTAATCAATAAATAATTATAAGATGAAAAAGAAGAATATCTTTAAACTAGTTGCTGTTTTGGCAATATTGGTATTACCATTTGCTATATCTGCAGCCAAGAATAAGGCTAAGACAAACAATGAAAAACCGGCCTTGATTTGGGTAGACTCTACTGCCAATTTTAAGCGTTTTAGTAATACTGATACAATTGATTTTTATTTAAATAAAATAAAAAATCTTGGATTTACGCATGTAATTGTCGATATGTTGCCTATTTCTGGTGAAGTGCTTTATAAGAGTAAATTTGCTCCGCAGTTGAAGGAATGGGATGGCTATACCCGTCCAGACTTCGATTTTTTGGGATATTTTATAAAGTCAGGGCATAAGCTTGGGCTTAATGTGTATGCCTCGATGAATGTTTTCTGTGCTGGGCACAATTACATTAATACAGGAATTATATATAACGGGCATCCAGAGTATGCAAGTATCGTGTATAATCCCGAAAAAGGTCTAATCCCAATTACGGAAGAGAAACATAAATATGGAGCTATGGTAAATCCATCTAACGTAGAATTCCAAAAACATATATTAAATGTAATGAAAGAGTTGGTTACAAAATACCCTAATCTTGATGGATTAATGTTAGATCGCGTACGCTACGATGGAATTAGTTCAGATTTTTCTGAGCTTTCTCGCTCATTATTTGAAAAATATACAGGAGAAAAAGTACAAAATTTTCCTAACGACATCCTTTCGTGGAGTAAAACGAATGAAGGGAAATATGTCCCAGTTCGTGGAAAATTGTTCAATAAATGGATTGAATGGCGTGCTATGGTAATTAAAAATTTTATGGCAAAGGCACATAAAGAGGTTAAAACCGCAAATAAAAATGTAACATTTGGGACTTATACAGGAGCATGGTATCCATCGTACTATGAGGTAGGTGTAAATTTTGCAAGTAAGAATTATGACCCTTCAAAGGATTATGATTGGGCTACTCCTAACTATAAAAATACGGCTTATGCAGAGGATCTTGAAATGTATATAACAGGAAATTACTACACAGATATAACGATTGACGAGTATAAGAAAAGCAATAGAAGTGTATGGAATGAAACTGATAGTCAAGCTCAACAAGGCACATGGTATTGTGTTGAAGGCTCTTGCGCAAATTTGAAGAAAATTCTTATGGGTAATAAATTTATTGGTGGTATTTTGGTAGATCAGTTCTACGAAACTCCAAGTAAATTAAGTGAAACAATATATCAAAATCTTCTTGATTCCGATGGTCTTATGGTTTTTGATATAGTACATATTATTGATAAGAATCTTTGGAATGAAGTAGAAATGGGAATGAAAAAAGCAGGCAAAATTAAATAATCAAGAATAACAATATAGCAAATTATTTAGACGCTAGTGTAGATATGTAATTGCTCTATTGGGGTGATTGCTTGGGGCAAATTAAGGAGTTCATAAAGGGGGGGGCCTTTATGAACTCTTTTAATACTTGGCTGGTTTTGCCTATTTGCTTGTGGTGATTATTGGTTTAATAGGGCTTGGTCGATTTTTTTGCTTAGGGTGTCTAGCCTTATCTTTTCTTCATTTTCTGATCTTGATGTGCCTTTGGCGTTGTCGTATGGCATATAATAAACGATGATGTCGTATGCCGATTGGATTTGCTCGCCTATTAACATTGTTGTTTTAGCTAGAGTCAAGGCGTTGATAAAGACGGCGAGATAGTTGTCGTAATCTAAAGTGGCAGGTAGATAACGCTCTAGTAAAAATTCGGTTAGTGTTTCGGTGTAGTAGGTGCTGACTAACATTCCTGAGCCTGTGCATTTTCCATTTTCAAATATGTAGGCGTGTGCTATAACTGGTCCGTTAGAAAATTTATAAACTAATGATGTGGCATTCGGTGTTTTGTAGTTGTTTCCGGCTTTTGAAATAATTTCGTTTTTTGTGGCTCCGAATGTTAGCAGTGGTTCTTTGTATTGTGTGTAGACGGGTTTAACTGTAACGTTAATCATATTTTTCCCATTAATTTTGATGCGGGTTTCTCCGATTCTTTGGGCTTCTATTAGTCCTTTGTCGGATACTATTGCCACATATTCGTTTTCGGATATGAAGGTTGCTTTGGGGTCGGAGCATTTGATTTGAGATGTATTCTCTCTTGTTAATTCAATGTTTTTCTCTGAAGTGATTTCTAAATCGTCATCGCTTGAGCATGCCATAAGGCTTAGTAGAGAAAATAGTGCTGTGGTAAGGATCATAAGATTTTTCATACGATTAAAATAATTTGATTGTTAATAAGAATGATACTATAATTTTACATGAAGTTTTTTAATTCATTGCAAATGTAGGTGTATTGTGTGCCATATTTGAACCCATTAAAGTTAAAAGATATTAATATTTAATTATATATGGCTTTCCATGAAAAGACTTGACAAATAAGAGGGCGATTAACTAATCTTGTTTACGTTCTTGTTTTTGTTTGCCTAAATCAATAATGTTCTGTATTTAGTTGTTTTTAGCTGGCTATGTCTTTGGGTTGTAGGTTGCGTAGATTAGTGTAGGTGCGTTTGTTGTTATTTTGAAGTTTTGGTCTTGAGCTTGGTTAAGAGTACCCTGCCACCAGTTTGTGAATGGATATATTTGGTATTTTAATCCAGAAGCAGAGATTTGTGTTGCGGTGAAGTTGAAAATTGAGATTTGTTGTGCGTGGAATGATTTTATTGTTTTTGAGCCGTCGACGACAAAGAATACGCCGGTGTCGGTGTATATTCGAGCGTTTATCCCATGTGAAGCGTATTCGATTAACAGGCTGATGTTTCCTAACGTGTGGTCTTCTCGCAGTCCTGTAGCTGCTAGGATAGATATTTCGTTTAAACCCAGAGCGTGCAGGTGGTTTACAGCTTTAGTTTGGTCGTTAGTTTCTTGGTCGTCCGATTTTATGAAAATCGACTTGTATTGAGATGCATTAAGTGTTGATATAGAGTCGCCGTCGCCAATTATTAAGTCAGGGATTTTCGCTAGATTGATGTATGTATTAGCTGCGCCGTCGCAGCAAGCGACAAAAGTGGCATTTTCAATTATAGATAAAGGGAATTGAGCTTTAGGGTATTCCCCATTACCTATGATTATATTTTTGCTGTATTTAAGAGGGTCTATCATAATGAGTGTAAAGATAATAGAAAAACGCTTTACAATCCATCAGCCATTAATTTTTTCCACTTGTAGTATCCAAAAATTGCGGCAATTGCGTAGAAAGCATATAGCGCCGAGGTGAAGTATAGTTCTTTATAAATATATAGCCCAGACGAAACGATGTCGACTGCAATCCACGCAAACCATTGTTCGATGTATTTGTGTGCAAGTAGGTACATACCTATTATACTGAGGGCGGTAGTGAACGAGTCGAGCCACGGAACGTTGCTGTCGGTATAGTTTATCAAGACTTCGCCAATAGCGACAAAAGCCAGAAAGAAGGCAAATGCAGAAACGGCTAAAATTCGGACAGAAATATTTGAGATTTTAAGATTTGTCTTTCCCGATTTGTCTTTTTTACCTTTTATAGACCATAAGAAAAATCCGTAAACAGCAATAATTAGGTAGTAAAAATTAATGGCAAAGTCGGCATAAAGTCCGGCATTATAGTAAACGATAATATAGATGGCAGGCATAATAATGCCCGCCAACCATATTAGAGGATTTGCTTTATATTCAAAGATGAAATATAAAACGCCAATTATCGTACCAAGAATTTCAAGAAAATTCATGAATATACTGTATTTAGAAAGTTATAGAGATGTTTCCCATAACGTTTGTAGGAGCTTGAGCGGCATAACCGGCATAGCGGTATATATTTTTGTTGCCGTCTTTGTCGAGCGAATAACCAGCCCCGGCGTAACCATTGTTTTCGTATTCTTCGTTGAAAATATTGTAAATAGAGAAGCCTACACGAAGAGCTTTAAGAGCCTTGATTTTAAAGTTATAAGCAAGGTGAAGATTAGAAACGAAATAAGCATCGAGGAGTTGCTCGTCCGACTTAGCATTCGACATATATTGTTTAGATACATATTGTGATTGAAGAGCAGCCTCAAATCCGTTCCAATTGAACGAGAACACATTATTGAGAGTGAAATCGGGCGAGAATGCAATTGGAGTGTCTCCGTGATTAATGGTTATAGGATTGTGCCATTCGTCTTCGTAAAGCACTTCGGTGAAATTCTTGATGCGGTTGTGGCTCAAAGTAGCATTTATGTTCCAGTTGAAGAACGAGCAAGGACGGAGAGCAAACATTAGCTCTACTCCCATGCGGTAGCTGTCGGGAACATTTTCCGACATAGCCGAGCCGGTATCGCTCAAAGCACCGGTTAGTACAAGTTGGTCTTTATAGTCCATATAGTAGAGATTTGCTCCAGCCGATAACAAAGAGTTAGAGAAATTATATCCAAGTTCGTAGTCGTAAAGTCTTTCAGCCTTAGGGTAGCTGTCGGTCATACCATCGGTATAATTTTTTCGCGTAGGTTCTTTTTGAGCGATAGCGAACGAAGCAAACAAGCGTTGTGCATTAGAAATTTTCCAATTAAGACCCACTTTAGGATTAACAAAGTTGAACTTATCGTGGATGTTTAGTGCCTGCATTTTTCCGGTTGCATAATCATAGTTATCGTTAGCACCGTCAATTTTGTAATCTATATGGCGATATTGTAGGTCGCCGAAAGCAGAAATACCGGCAAAAAGGTCGACATCGGCACGCGCGAAAATATTGCCATCGGCTTTTTTGCCCTTGTTACGGTAGTATTCTTGATTAGGAAGAAGAGCGCCAACATAATTACGCACCCAAGCCACTTGACCAAAGTGCCAGCCATCATAATAATTGAAAGCTCCACCGAAAGCAGCATCAACTCTTCCTTTTTTGTATTTAAGAGAGAAAGTAGCCCCACCAAAATTATTATCCATTTTTTTACGACGAATAAGATCAGATATTTCTACTTTAGAGCCATCTAGAATGTAATTAGGAATATCATATTCGGCAAGTGTGCGTTTAGTTTTATATTCTTCGTAATATCCGTCGCCCTTAGTGTAGTGAAGAGCTACATTAAGATTTAGATTCGTCGAAAGACGTTGGTCAAGGATAAGCTGAAGATTAAGCTGAGAATAATTATCAGTCTGGTCGTCGTAGAAACATACATTACCGTTATCGTCTTTATAACGACCACAAGAATTGTAAGTGCGGCCATACTTATCCATTTCATCTTTCGAGGCATAATTCCAAGCGTGATAAGTGTTTTCTTTACCACCAATGGCAATAAGTCGCACCGAAGTATTGGCTGCGAAGTAGCCTAATTGAGCTAGAAAAGAATTTAAGTTAGCCGTAGCGCGATCGATATAACCATCAGTTCCGATATTAGAAAGGCGTAAATCGAAAGCCCAATGATTGCGAAGGAGTCCGGACCCCAGTCTTAAAGTTTCCTTGTGAGAGTTATACATACCATAAGAGGCATCGAGCGTGGCATAAGGCTTATTAGCCGAATAATCAGTAATCATATTAATACTCGCACCAAAAGCGCCGGCGCCATTTGTAGAAGTTCCTGCACCGCGTTGCACTTGAATATCTTTAAGCGACGAAGTAATATCGGGCATATTAACCCAATATAAAGCGTGGCTTTCGGCATCATTAAGTGGTATACCATTAGCGGTAACATTGATGCGAGAGGCATCTGTACCACGCACGCGCATCGACGTGTATCCGATACCCGCTCCGGCATCGCTAGTCGTAATAAGCGAAGGCGAAAGCGAAAGCAAATACGGCAAGTCTTGCCCAAAGTTAGATTTTTGTAACTGTGCTTTCGAGAAGTTCGTAAAAGCGATAGGGGTTTTTTCGTTTGCACGAGAAGCGACGACAGCCACTTCGTCAAGATTAACTACTTTAGTAGAATCGACAGCACTAGAAAGTGCATAAATGTTGCTTGAAGCAAATAGCATCAAAGCAACAGGGAAAAAAGATAATTTCTTCATCTGTAATTTTCTCTACGCCGGTATTACCCGGATCAGGTTCAAAGGGTATGATCTCAGCCAAAAAAGTTAAGGCACCCCCAATAATATGTTAATTGCGCTGCAAAGGTACGTATTTTTTTTAATGATACAACCATAATATGAAATGAGCGATGCAGAGATAGATTTATTGAAGCGACGCTAATTTATTTTGAGTTGCCATTAGCATTTTATATCTTTACGTAATAAAATAAAAGCAACAAATTGCGTGGACGAATTTTCTAAAATAATATGCGAAAAGTTTCTTGAGAACTTACCCTACGAGCCAAATGCCGACCAGATAAAATTGATAGCAAAGTTATCGCTATTCTGTATTTCAGCCGATAGCGAGACAATATTCCTGCTAAACGGGTATGCTGGCACAGGAAAGACCTCTCTCACAGGAGCATTGGTGAAGACCTTGACACATGCAAATATCAAGACAATACTTCTGGCTCCGACGGGAAGAGCAGCAAAAGTGTTTTCGGAATATTCGGGACATCCCGCATATACAGTGCATCGCAAGATATATAGGCAAAAGAGCTATTCACCAGAGTCGGGTGGCTTTTTACTAGCCGAAAATAAACATACTAATACTATATTTCTTGTAGATGAGGCATCAATGATGCCAAACTCGTCGAGCGATGGCGCAGTGTTTGGTACAGGTCGTTTACTTGACGACTTGATAGAATATGTATATTCCGGCGAAGGGTGCAAACTTATTTTGCTTGGTGATAACGCACAGTTGCCACCTGTTGGCTTAGATGAAAGCCCCGCATTAAGTGAAGAGCAACTACGAGGCTACGGGCTGAATGTAGACAGTTTCTCCTTGACTCACAGCGCACGTCAAGACCAAGATTCGGGCATACTCTACAATGCTACAATGCTGCGAAGAGAGATGGCACAGCCAATTTTGGTTAAGCCCAGCTTGCAGCTCGACAGCTATTCCGACTTTGCTACATTGTCGGGAGAATATATGGCAGAAACCATATCAGATTGTTACGACCACGATGGAATAAACGATACCATAATAATAACACGGTCGAATAAGCGAGCCAACATGTTCAATTCCGGGATACGCAATCGAATTTTATATAGAGAAGAAGAATTAGTAACAGGCGATCGTCTGCTGGTAGCAAAAAATAATTATTATTGGAGCGAGGAATATAAAGAAATAGATTTCATAGCCAATGGCGATATTGCGACAATAACACGAATGCGAGGAATAGAGAGCCGATATGGCTTTAGATTTGCCCATGTCGAGTTAGAGTTTCTAGATAGAGATGTGGAGATGGAGGCAATGATAATCCTAGATGCCCTATTTTCGGATGCGCCAACATTGTCGCGCGAGCAACAAATGTCGCTCAACACACAAGTGATGGCAGAGATGCAAGGCGATATGCGCTCGCGACACCGCCAATTAAAGAAAAATCCTTATTACAATGCGCTTCAAGTGAAATATGCCTATGCTGTAACGTGCCATAAAGCACAAGGCGGACAGTGGAAAAATGTGTTTGTCGATATGGGTTTTATCCCCGAAGAAGCCTTGACCACCCGCGACTTTTATCGCTGGCTGTACACAGCAATAACACGAGCTCGCAAGCAAGTGTATATTATCGGATCTATATAATTGTAACTTTTAGAGACGAAAAACAATAGGAAGGAAATATCGCACAGGAACGGCTTCATCGTTTACCTTTCCGGCTTTCCATTGCGGCATAGCCTTAATCACGCGCACCGCCTCTCTGTTAAGGCAGCTATCCACGCCTTTAATTACGCGAATGTCGCTAATTGAGCCATCAGAATTAATAGTGAAGCAACACACCACACGTCCTTGTACTTTTCTCTCGTAAGCAGAGTAGGGATATTCCTTTATTTTATTAATAAAATTGATAAGACCTCGTTCGCCTCCGGGGAATTGAGGCGGAATATCGACCGATTCAAATTGATAAACTTGACTAAACTTTTCGTTAGCAGGCGGAATATGCTTAGTGCAAGCGTTTACACGTTTCACCTGAGCCGAGCTACTAAAAGCAGTAGCAACGAACACACAAGTAATTAGAAATAACTTAGCAATATTCTCGATTTTCTTCATGATTCTAAATAAAGTACGTAGCAAATATAAATCGCAAATCTGAGCAATAAAAATGGAAAGTGCCATATTTGAATATGATTAATAATGTTTTATTTATTTTTGCATCATATTCAAACTATATAAAGATAAAAACTAATATTTTAACATAAAAGCAGTGGCAAAATCAACGGCATAAAAAAATTAATTACGTTCTATTATAATAGAATAGAGTTTTTGACGTTAGTTTTACTAAATGGAAGTGGTGAAAATATCACTTCTCACATATAATTAATTGCATGAAATTACGACTAATACGACTGCTAATAATATCGTTAGCAATAATAATTTGTCAATCAATATATGCTCAAGATGGCGAGGCCGGTTATGAATTTCTTAATGTAAGTTCTTCATCGCATATCTACGGAATCGGAGGACAGAATATTTCTATTATTGATGATGATATAAACCTGGTTAATCAGAATCCTGCATTACTGGGTAAAGAGATGACTTTGCAACTAGGCTTAAACTATATGCGCTATCTTGGAGGCAGTAATTTTATGGGCGCAACATTTGGACTTAAAGCTCATGAACATGGAGCAATAGCCTTAGGTATTCAATATTATGGCTATGGCGAGATGAAAAGCGCCGATCCCGATGGTACCATAACAGGAACGTTCAGCCCCAAAGATGTAACATTCAATGCTATGTATTCGCACGATATAACCGATCGTCTACGTGGCGGAATCAACCTAAAAGTCGTGTCGTCGAATTATGAGCGTTATTCGTCTCTCGCAATTTGTACCGACTTAGGTGTAAACTATTACAATCCCGATAACGACTTATCATTGTCGTTGGTACTACGAAATCTGGGCGGACAAGTGAAAAAATTTGACGATACCTCGGTATCTTTGCCATGGGATATACAACTAGGCTGGTCGCAATCGTTGACTAATGCGCCGATAAGATTTTCGATAACAGCAACAAACCTAAACAGATGGAAATTACCATATTATGATAAAGAAGATTCTAATTCCACATCATCAAATATAGTAAGGAAAGAGTCGTTTGGCAGTAATTTATTCCGGCATTTAGTATTTGCCGCCGAATATGTGCCATCCGAAAAATTCTATATAGGATTAGGATATAACTATAAGACACGCACAGATATGAGTACTTATTCCCGCAATTTCTTGTCGGGATTCTCTATTGGCGCAGGAATGAAAGTAAAAATGCTTGGTTTCGGAGTGTCAATATCGCAGCCACACGTGGGAGGCACCACATTTATGTTTAATCTGGCATTAAATATAAAAGACTTTTTAAATTAGTATTATTCTGTATTTAAATAACACTGATCGACGCTAAAAAGATAGATAATAAAGAGTACAAGTATCTGAAAATAATAAGATATTTGTTTATTACATTTCAATTTCATACTTTTGCTATACTGTAAAATTGTCAGAAACTAAAATAATATAAAATAAAATGAAAGACGAAGCTTTACTAAAGTTGGTTACCGATAAAGCCAATATTTGGCTAGGTAATGGATACGACGAAGAGACACATCAAGAAGTGTCTAAAATGTTAAACAACGAAGATAGCACCGACCTAATAGAATCGTTCTATAAAGATCTTGAATTTGGTACAGGCGGACTTCGCGGCATTATGGGTGCAGGAAGTAACCGAATGAACAAATACACCGTAGGCGCAGCAACACAAGGATTTTCAAATTATCTAAAAATAGCATTTGCCGACCTAAAAGAGATAAGTGTAGTTGTAGGACATGACGTAAGAAACAACAGCCGTAAATTTGCCGAAATCGTAGCAGGAATATTCTCGGCAAATGGAATAAAAGTTTATTTGTTTGAAAACTTCCGTCCCACTCCCGAAATGTCGTTTGCAATACGCGAGCTAGGATGCCAGAGTGGTGTAATTATCACAGCTTCACACAATCCCAAAGAATATAACGGATATAAAGCATATTGGAACGATGGCGCACAAATCATAGCACCACACGATACCAATATCATCGACCATGTGAACAAAATCAAGGGCGTAGGAGAAATCAAATTTGATGCCGACCCATCTAAGATTGTAATTATAGGAAAGGAAATGGACGAGAAATATCTTTCTCGTATCAAGACATTATCGTTGAGCCACGATGTAATTAAGAAACATCACGACCTCAAAATCGTTTATACCCCTATTCATGGTACAGGACGCGAGCTTATTCCGGCTTCGTTAAAGAATTTTGGATTTACTAATATTATCCATGTTCCGGAACAAGATATTCCTGATGGAAATTTCCCAACAGTGGAGTCGCCTAACCCCGAAGTACCATCTGCAATGGCAATGGCAATAGCTAAGGCTAAAGAGACCGATGCCGATATTGTAATGGCGTCTGATCCCGATGCCGACCGTATTGGTGTGGTAATCAAAGACGACAAAGGCGAGTTTGTACTAGTTAATGGTAATCAGATACAACTTATATTCCTTAACTACTTGATGACACGCAACAAGGAACTAGGACTATTGACAGGAAACGAATATATAGTAAAGACAATCGTAACAACCGAGCTAATCAAAACTATAGCCGATGCGCAAGAAATTAAAATGTTTGACTGTTTCACCGGTTTCAAATGGATTGCGGCAGTGATTAGAGATCTAGAAGGCAAGATGCGCTATCTAGGTGGTGGTGAAGAGAGCTTTGGTTTCTTAGCCGAAGACTTTGTACGCGACAAAGACTCAGTGTCAGCAATTTCGTTAATGGCAGAGATTGCAGCATGGGCTAAAGATAAAGGCTTGAATATGTTCCAGATGCTTAAAGATATATATTTGAAATATGGATTCTCGAAAGAAGAAGGAATATCACTAGTAAGAAAAGGGAAATCGGGAGCTGAAGAAATTGTTGCCTTGATGAAAGAATATCGCAACAACCCACCAAAAGAAATTATTGGCAATAAGGTAACAATAATTAAAGATTTCTTGTCGCTTGAGCAAACCGATGTAGTTGCCGGCACCAAAACAAAAATGGATATGCCTGCCACATCAAACGTGCTTCAATTCTTCTGTGCCGATGGAACAAAAGTATCAGTTCGCCCTTCGGGAACCGAGCCAAAAATCAAATTCTATCTCGAAGTGAAAGGAAAGATGAACAGCATCGCCGATTACGAAGCAGTAGATGCAGCTGCAAATGAAAAGCTAGCAGCTATCAAAGCCCAATTTGGTATCTAACCGCAATAACAGCATATAATATAAAAAGAGCGTTCCGACAGGTTCGCTCTTTTTTTAGTATGCAGTCCTCACTCTAAATTTCTATTGCCCCCCCTTTTTTACTATTAGAGGGATATAAAAAAAGCGACTATCTTGTGATAATCGCTTTAGTGACCTGGGAGAGGCTCGAACTCTCGACCCAATGATTAAGAGTCATTTGCTCTACCAACTGAGCTACCAAGTCGTTTCGTTTAATTCGGTTGCAAAGTTAGATATAAATTTTAAACTGCCAAAAAATATGACAATAAATATTTTGCTTTTTTGAAATGTAATGCTGTTTGCACTTGATTAATAGCAAGTTTAGTGCTTTAATTTTTCTAACACATAAATAGTAAGGCAATAGAAAAGCAATAAAAATCGGCGATAAGTATGTTTTTAGTAGAAAAAATAGTAATTTCGTAAAGTAAAAGGATTAAGCGAACAAGCATGGAAGAATGGAGACAGCGAACTATGTTGCTCATAGGCACTGAGGCAACCGAAGCGATAGCAAGACTTAATGTGCTTGTTGTCGGAGTAGGTGGTGTCGGCGCTTATGCCGCCGAGATGCTCATTCGTGCGGGTGTGGGGCAAATGACCATTGTCGATGGCGATTGTGTAAATTCCACGAATCTTAATCGACAGCTAATTGCGCTAAATAGTACGCTGGGCGAAGTCAAGACAAATGTATTAAAGCACCGTTTGCTTGATATTAATCCAAAAGCAAAAATAATAGCTCACGAACGTTTTTTGAAGCAAGAAGATGTTCCGCAATTATTTGAGAGCGAGAAATATGACTATGTAGTCGATGCAATTGATACGATAGCCCCCAAGGTGGCAATAATAGAATATTGCATTTTCAACAAGATAAAAATAATCTCGTCGATGGGAGCCGGAGGGAGAATGAATCCCGCAATGGTACAATATGCCGACATCTGGGCAACCTATCACGATGGGTTGGCTAAGGCAGTGAGGACAAAGCTCAAAGAAAAAGGAATACACTCGAGCCTAAAAGTGGTGTGGAGCGCAGAACAGCCTTCAAAAAGTGCATTAATGCTCACCGATGAGAGTCAAAACAAGCGTTCGAGCTATGGCACAATATCGTATATGCCGTGTGTCTTTGGGTGCTTCCTAGCGTCGTATATTATAAATAGAGAGAAAACCATACAGCAATGATAGAGATAAAAGAGATAACAAAAAATTATGGAAAGCTAGCAGTGCTAAAAGGCGTGTCGGCAACTATTTCGCAAGGCGAAGTGGTGTCGATAGTAGGACCTAGCGGAGCCGGCAAGACTACATTGCTGCAAATAATTGGGACGCTCGACAAGCCCAATTCGGGTATCGTAACTTACGACGGAATAGATGTGATGGCACTCAAAGAGAAAGAGCTGTCACGTTTCAGGAATCAGAATATAGGTTTTGTGTTTCAGTTTCATCAATTGTTACCCGAATTTAACTGCATTGAAAACGTGGCTTTGCCTGCATTGATAGGCGGGACAAAACAATCGAAAGCATATAGCCGGGCATCAGAGCTACTTGATTTTATGGGACTTACCGACCGAATGAAGCACACACCGGCGCAATTGTCGGGGGGCGAGAAGCAACGAGTAGCTGTTGCACGAGCATTAATTAATAATCCGTCGGTAATATTGGCAGATGAGCCGTCGGGCAGCCTAGATAGTGAGAATCGCAAGGAATTGCACAATCTGTTTTTTAGGTTAAGAGAAGAGTTGGGGCAGACCTTTGTCATAGTTACTCACGATGAGTCGTTAGCCGCTAATACCGACAAAGTGTTCAGAATGCAAGATGGTATAATCGTAGGACAAACATTATAATGCGAATGAGTAGAGTAATATTAATATTATTTGCGCTGGCATCTTTAGCCTCCTGTACTGAAAACATAGGCGGGATAGATGAAGATACGAGATTCGATATGGTTACATTTGAACAAGAGAATGCCGAAGGGACACTGTTCAGCATGCAATCGTATGAAGATTCTCCGCTAATGAGTCTTCAAGCCGACGGGCTAAAAGGCTTAGAATTAAAGCGAGGCGAGCGCACAATGCTATATTATTACCCCGAGAATACGGTTAGTGAAAATTATAAAAAGATAAAAGTAGAATATAAAGTAACTACGCTATTCGACTCTTTGCGAGTGCTTAACAGCAATAATATTTCAAATTTAAATAGTGATCTGATAAGGCTGAAGAGCATTTGGCGAACCGGGAATTTCTTAAATTTCAATATGTATCTGCAATATACAGGAAAGCCCCGGCAACTAATGCTAATAATGGATAAATCGACACGTTATAATGAAGTAGTCGACTTCTATCTAGTAGATAATATGTTAGGTGTAGAAGGAACATTCTATCGACGAGCATATGCCTCGTTTTTTGTAGGGCGAGTGTGGGAGCAGTCGAGCTGTCGCAAGATAAGAGTGTATGTCAACGATGAGAGCTATCCCACAATAAAATATTACGAATTTTCAAAACAATAAAAACAATATATATTATTATGACACCCGAAAAGAAGGAAATTAAAATAGAATTAACGCCCGAGGTGGCACAAGGAAAATATGCAAATCTTGCAATAATCGCTCATTCACCTTCCGAGTTTTTTTTGGATATGATTTGTCTTGCACCAAACACCCCTCAGGCAAAAGTTCAAAGTCGCATAATTATGACACCGGAGAATGCAAAGCAATTGCTATTTGCATTACAAGATAATATCGCAAAATACGAGTCGTCATTTGGAACAATTCAGCCAAAAGGAATTCCCGGAAAAGGCAATGTACCACCAATGATGTGGCCCGGAGGCGAAGCATAAAACGAATAATAACAAGAAAAACGAAATAGAAATGGAGAATCCTTTATATATATATAACTCACTAACGAGAAAGAAAGAACAATTTATACCATTGCACGAAGGTAAAGTGGGAATGTATGTTTGTGGACCTACTGTGTATGGCGATGGACATCTAGGACACGCCCGCCCGGCAATAACATTTGATATCCTTTATCGTTATCTTCAACATCTTGGTTATAAGGTAAGATATGTGCGAAATATCACCGATGTAGGGCATCTAGAGCATGATGCTGATGATGGTGAGGATAAAATAGCAAAGAAAGCACGGTTAGAGCAGTTAGAGCCTATGGAAGTGGTTCAATACTATCTAAATCGTTATCATAAGGCAATGGACGCACTTAATGTGTTGCCACCCAGTATCGAGCCACATGCGTCGGGACATATAATTGAACAGATAGAATATGTAAAGAAGATACTAGCATCGGGCTATGCCTATGAGAGCAAAGGTTCGGTATATTTTGATGTAGAGAAATATAATAAAGATTTCAATTATGGCAAATTGTCGGGACGCAATATAGAAGAATTGCTCAGCACCACGCGCACGCTGGATGGACAAAGCGAAAAGCGCAACAGTGCCGACTTTGCCCTATGGAAAAAAGCGTCGCCCGAGCATATAATGAGATGGCCTTCGCCATGGAGCGATGGTTTTCCCGGCTGGCACTTAGAGTGTTCTACGATGGGCGAGAAATATCTAGGCGAGCAATTTGATATTCATGGCGGAGGAATGGACTTAATGTTCCCTCACCACGAGTGTGAAATAGCGCAATCGGTGGCACACAACGGGCATGATGCAGTGAAATACTGGATGCATAATAATATGATAACCATCAATGGTCAGAAGATGGGTAAATCGCTAGGAAATTTCATCACCCTCGATGAGTTTTTTGAAGGTTCTCACAAGTTGTTGACACAGGCTTATTCGGCGATGACAATACGCTTTTTTATCCTAATGGCACAATATAGAAGTACGGTAGATTTCTCAAACGAAGCACTTCAAGCATCGGAGAAAGCATTAAGCCGTATGCTGGAAGGGTGGAAGCGACTAAATGACTTAAAAGCCGCCGAGAACTCGACAATTGAAGTTCCCGACCTCAAAGCACGTTGCTATGAGGCAATGAACGACGATTTAAACACCCCAATTGTCATAGCTCATCTATTTGAAGGCTGTCGTATAATCAACTCGGTGAATGATGGAAATGCAACATTAACACAGAGCGATATTGATAGTCTAAAAGATGTGTTTAAGACCTTCCTAATAGATATATTGGGCGTGCGTACCGAGATAGGTTCGGGAAGTGGAGATGTGAATATAAAGCCCTTTGAGGATGCTGTAGACTTATTGCTCGATATAAGAAAAGATGCAAAATCGAAGAAAGACTGGGGTACGTCCGACTTAATTCGCGACCGCTTAGCCGCCATCGGATTTGACGTAAAAGATACCAAAGACGGCTTTGAGTGGAAAATTAAATAATAAGAAATGAAACTACCGCGATTACTTGTAAAGATAAGAATAGCATTATCAATTGTTATTCTCACACTGCTCACCCTGTTGTTTTTGAATATGGGTGGCGAGTATCGTGCAATATTTAAAATATTAGCCAAAATACAGTTTGTTCCAGCTTTGTTATCATTTACAACAGGGATATTTCTGTTTTGGCTTGTTATAACCTCGCTTATAGGCAGAGTGTATTGTTCATCGGTATGTCCGATGGGCGCATTGCAAGATTTCTTTTCGTGGTTGCGCACCCGCAAGAAAGGCACCCGTCATAAATATTTGCGACCGAGTAATAAAACGAGATATTCCATTCTAGGCATATTTGCATTGTTTGCGATAGCAGGATTTATCACAATTCCTATGCTTATCGATCCATATAGTGCTTATGGCAGGATAGTAAATTCGTTCTTGTTGCCGTTGAAGAATTTGATTGTGAGTCGTTCTATCGAATCGCTAGCAGTTTCGTCGTTGTTAGGCTTTTTCATAGGGCTTGTTACGCTCGTATTAGTTGCTTATTTTTCGTATCGAAAAGGCAGATTGATATGTAATACAATATGCCCGGTTGGCAGCACCCTAAGTCTAATCAGCCGTCATAGTGTGTGGAAAATGGAGATAGATACCGACAAATGTGTAGGTTGTACGAAGTGTGCAAATAGTTGCAAGAGCGGTTGTATTGACATAAATGAACACTTAATCGACACAAGTCGTTGCGTGATGTGCTTTAATTGCTTAGATGCTTGCAATTTTGATGCTTTACATTTTACTGCATCGCGCAAACGCCTTAGCACACCACTAATGCAAGAAATACCGGATATAGCAGGAGCTACAAGTGCAAGCATTGATCGTCGTAAATTTCTAGCAGTAGCCGGAATAGCAACAGGAGGAGCAATAGCAGGGACAAAGATTAAAGCAGTCGAAAATCTTGCGGCAGAATTGCAAGGGAAAACTCCAATAACCCGCCGATATGCAGTAACTCCCCCCGGAACAGTAACTACCGAAAGCTTTCATCGCCACTGCACTTCGTGTATGTTGTGTGTAAGCAATTGCCCTAATAAGGTTTTAAAGGCCTCGATTACCGAATATGGAATATTCGGTATCATGCAACCGACAATGGATTTTGATAAATCCTCGTGCAAGCCCGGCTGTACACGATGCACCCGATTGTGTCCCACAGGTGCGTTGCAGCCATTGACAAAAGATGAGAAATTGCACTCTTCGATAGGAACAGCCCAAGTCATAGCCGAGAATTGTATTGGTTGTGCCACATGCGAAGCAGTATGCCCCTATGGAGCAATAACAATGATAGAAGAAAAAGGAGAATATATTCCGCAAGTGGATACGAGCAAATGTATAGGATGCGGAGCCTGTCAATTAAATTGCCCATCGACACCGGTAAAGGCGATATGGGTAGAAGGAAAATCGAGTTAAAAAAAATCAAGAAACAATGAAGCAATATCTAGAATTATTAAATCATGTGATGAACGAAGGTGTGCTTAAAGGCGACCGCACAGGTACAGGCACAAAGAGTGTATTTGGCTATCAGATGCGCTATAACCTTGAAGATGGTTTTCCACTATTAACTACCAAAAAACTTCATTTGAAGTCGATAATCTATGAGTTGCTTTGGTTTCTTAAAGGAGATACAAATGTAAAGTATCTACAAGAAAACGGAGTGAGAATATGGAACGAATGGGCAGATGAAAATGGAGATTTAGGACCGGTGTATGGCAGCCAATGGCGAAGTTGGCAAGATTATAACGGAGGCTTCATCGACCAGATAAGCGAGGTGATAGACACGATAAAGAATAACCCCGATTCACGAAGAATAATCGTGAGTGCGTGGAATGTAGCCGCCATACCCTCTATGAAATTACCACCGTGCCATGCACTATTTCAATTCTATGTAGCCGATGGCCGATTAAGTCTTCAGCTGTATCAACGCAGTGCCGATATATTTCTCGGCGTGCCTTTTAATATAGCATCTTATTCATTGTTGCTTATGATGATGGCGCAAGTAACCGGGCTTAAAGCCGGAGATTTTGTACACACACTAGGTGATGCCCATATCTATACAAATCACTTTGAACAAGTGAAAGAACAATTATCTCGCGAGCCGCGCAAATTGCCAACGATGACTATAAATAAAGATGTTAAAAGCTTGTTTGACTTTAAATATGAAGATTTTCAATTAAGCGATTATGATCCGCTACCACATATTAAAGCAGTGGTGGCAGTATAAATCAAGCATAAAATTAAGAATGAATAATATATCAATGATTCTTGCGATGTCGCTCGACAAAGCAATTGGAAATAATGGCGACTTACTGTGCCGGCTAAGTGCCGACTTAAAGCACTTTAAAGAGCTGACTATGGGACACTCTATAATAATGGGGCGCAAGACTTTCGAGTCGCTTCCTCATGGGGCTTTGCCGGGGCGCAGAAATATTGTGATAAGCAGAAATGTTGATTTTGGGGCGCAGGGAGCAGAAATAGTTGGCTCGATAGATGAGGCACTTAGATTAGTAGCGACAGAAGACGAGGCATTTATTATTGGCGGAGCTCAAATCTATGGAGCTACACTGGATATTGCATCAAAGATTTATCTTACCGAGATCGAGGCAAAATTCCCGTTGGCAGATACCCGCTTAGAGCAATTTGATATGAATAAATGGGAATTGGCAAGCCAAGAAACTCATCAAGCCGATAGCAAAAATGAATTTCCTTTTACGTTCAAAAAATTAATAAAAAGGGATTACAACTAAAAATTACCACTACGCTTGCTCATTGTTTAGCGACACTCTTTTTTCTAAATCCAATTTCTTGATGTCGTCTCTTGTTAATTCGATCTCGACGACAACTTTTGCATTAGTTATTTTAGTGCTAATTTCTTTATCACAATTAGTCTGGTTGTCTGTGAGCGTAAACAACTTTGAAAAATCGTAATCTAATGCTTGAGATACTGCAAAAAGAGTATCGGTGTCTATGCTCTTTCGAGTGAGCAAATAGTCGATACTTTGAGGTCTAACTCCTATAAATCTAGCTAGTTGAGCCTTTTTGATACCCTTTACATTTAGTACTTTTTTGATTTCGTTCCCAATATGTACTCTTGACTTAATCATATTATAAAATTAGATAAAGTTTAGGCAATAAGCTAACATTTTAATCACAGAGTATATGGAATATTGACCAAATAATTCGAAAAATATATGAAAATGTATCATAGAAAATATGCTAAATCCAGCCAATATCCTCAAACTGTAAATTTGGCGAAAAAATAATGGGTACAACCGAGAAGCTGTACCCATTATTTTTTTATGTGAATCTGAGATGTTAAAGCGATATTTTCTTTGTCGATACACCCTTGCTTGAGTTTACCACTACAATATAAGAACCTTTAGCTATGTTGCTGGTAGATATCGAGGCTGTAGGTTCATTGTTACAAATTGTTTTTTTGACTACTTGCCCGTTCATATTTACTATCTCGATGCTTTGGCATGTTTCTCCTGCAACTTTAATTTTTAGCTTGCCGTCGATAGCTGTGATGGTTAAATTTTTGTCATATTTTATCATATCTATCCCACCTGTGCAGGCATCGTTGGCATCATAGAAAGCCGATTTATAAACTATTTGTTGAGTCTCAAGATTTCGCTCGTAGGAGAACTGTATGTTTCTCCCTCCTGTCGGAATTGCTTGCAATGGATATATAAAATCGTAGCAACCAGAAGCTCCTACTATTCCTATGCCTTCGATTATGCTATATTGGGCAGTTATAAATTCTTTTCGTGCTTTGCCGTTTATCTCAATCGTTTTAATGTCGATAATTTCATCTCCGTTATCAGTGCCAAATGCGCCAATTGGTGCTTTGTCGCCCACTTTAAGATTGAAATCATACAGTAAATATTCTTTGCCGGATTCGTATCTTTGTGTGTCGTAGAAACCCTTTGATACCGGTATCATATACACTTTACTGTCGGCTTCGCGCATATAGGCTGTTATCGGAGCAGTTGTAATATCTATATTGCAATCGGCATAGCGATAAGCGTTCATATAGATTTTTCCATCAATGGTAGTTTTGCCGGCAATAGTAGCATGGTAAAATTTTACTGCTTCGGGAGCTGTTGCTCCGGTAATGTAGGCATCATAACCCCACTCAGATCCTTCACGTACCAATGGAGTGTATTCATATTCTGCTGCTTTTAGACTATAAG
Organism: Muribaculaceae bacterium; assembly: GCA_028689665.1. Taxonomy (GTDB): domain Bacteria; phylum Bacteroidota; class Bacteroidia; order Bacteroidales; family Muribaculaceae; genus JAQVCR01. The sequence continues at coordinate 187,893 of JAQVCR010000001.1, read as the reverse complement.
TGCAGACAAGTAATAAAATAACAAGTAAAATTTTCTTCATAATTAATAATTTTATTTGGTTATTTTTAAAATTGCTCCATCTTCTGCCACAAAGTTATGGTAATTGTTGTATTTGGAGCATAAATCGACAAAAATCCTCCTTCGTTAACTTTTCCTCCGCTAATTTTAATATTACCTTTACATTTTAATGTTACTTTTGCTCCAGATTCAATGATAAAACCAGATTCAATAATAATATCATCTGAGGATTCTATTATAATGTTACCATTTTCCGCTACAATATAATTACCTAAGGTTCTATTGTTGTCGACATCATTTCCTATAAATACTTTTTTAGCAATAATATAACGGGAAGCATTTTACAAGTATTGGAATCATTCCAATATAGTCCACATACATATATCCTGCTGAGTCTGTTCTAACTAGCTCAGGATATATATTCTTTACTTCTTGAGCAATAAAACCAAAACGAGTTGAGCCTTTCTTTTAGCTTATTATAATAATTTATATAAAATGCTTCATCTTTTGACTCTTTAGTAGTATTCCCTCTTCTTGCTTTGTTAGTAACATTTCCATTAAATTTGGTCATAAATTTTTTAGCATCATAGTTATATAGATATGAATATTCTACCAATTGGCGTATGGCCTCTATTTGACTGTTAAGAGCATCTAATAGTTTGTGTTCATTTGTAAATGTTTTGATTCTCATCGACTTTGCTTCGTTTTCGATTTGAGAAATTATAAAAATCTGTTCTTTTAATTTATGTTGTTTATATATTATTATTAAAACAGTTATTATTATAATTATTAAGCAACAGACTATAATTAAATATTGCAATAAAATTGATTTCTGAGCTTTTGTATTTTCTAACTCTAATTTTGTTTTATCATATTTTTTATCTATTGTAAATAAATTACTTTGTAATGAATTGATAAGCAGGGAATCGGCTAGTTTTAGGTCTCTATTTTCTAAAATCAATTTGTTTTGATTATCGTTTTGAGCATCTAGAATACAAATTTTTGTATTAATCAAAGTAATTTGACTTTTCGGGCTATTCGCAAAATTGCTTATGGCTTTTAGGTATAAATTAGCAGAATCAATCTGCCCAATCTTAGCGTAAGCTCGAATAAGATTATGATAACAATTTAGACTTGTATAATTTTTACCATTATTAATTATATCTAGCGAAATCTCTTTTGTTTTTATTGGCTCTGAATCATAATAATATGCTTCAGCTAGCATTTCCATATTATAATATAATCTTGAGCTATCATTCGTCTCTTTAGAAAGAGCTATTGCTTCATTAAGATAAATATAAGCACTATCCATATTGCTTTTTCGATATAGACCACCTATAGTACTAAGACAGTCGATAATATAAAATTTGAATTTCGTTTTTCTAAAATATGATAATGCTATTTTATATTTTTCAATATCAATATTCTTTTCGGCATAGGAAACCATGTATAAATTTGCGATTTGCATATTAATATAACCGAGGTTAAGATAGTCGCTGGAATAAGGATTATCTTCAGCCTGTTTAAAATGTTTTATGGCTTCGGGCTTTTTACCCATTTCGCTCAGGACAGCTCCTTTAAATAATAGTGAACGGGTTAATTTTTCTCTATCGTGATTGTCAGCATAGTAATTAACTGCTATGTTAATGAGTGAGTCGTTCTCAATCGTATCGTAATTTCGATATTTTGCTTGCGTTAAAAGTAATGCGAAAAGTGCTCGATTGTTGTTGTCTTTTAATGAATCGGAGTTAATGGAGCTAAGTATTGCAAAAGCGGAATCTGGATATTCATTGATAATACTATCGGAGGAAATTAGTCTAGAGTCTATAGCTGTTTTGGAGCAAGATGTAACTGATATACATATGTAGATGAAAATGCAAATTAAATTATTAAATTTTTCATTGGTATCACAGGTCTTAAGGGTTTGTATGTTCTGATTATGATACAAAGTTTCAAAAAGAGAATATATAATCAAATATAAGTTAGTTAGAAGAAATATCCGAATTTATGTGTGTTTGATTGTAATTTATGAATATAAATAAGACAAAATGAGAAGAAAAAGACAAATATATCTGTTATAACAATAATAAACAGTATCTTTGTAAAAAATACACATAGATATTATGTATGCCTTAGGAATAATAAATATTATTAACTAATAATTTAATTTTATATGAAAAAAAATTGTTTGGCTATCCTTATGGCCTTTGTTGGAATTTGTACAATTAATGCACAAGACGTTTCGGGAAAAGAAGTTATCTGTGTTCAGAGTTTTTCACACTCAGATAATATAGGTACAAATTATGTTGAAATGCTTCGTAATAAGGTTATTGAAGGATTGACAAATACTAATCGTTTTCGTCTAATAGATGCAGAAAGTGATCCGGTATTAAAAGCAGAATCGCAACGCAGAACACAAGAGAGCGCATTGAACGACGACAATGCAATGCTAGAGTCGATAAAGACATTGGGCGCAAATTACGTATTGAGCGGTCACATTGCATCAATCACCTCAACACGCAGTGTAGATTCAAAAGGAAATGTATCTTATGACTCTAAAGTGGCATTCCAGCTAAAAGTGTATGAGCTATCAACCGGTACAGTTATCTCAAATAAGAGTTTTGAAGTAAGTAGTTCTAGTCTTTTCACCTCACATAAGACCCAAGGCGATGCCGTTGTAGCAGCAATAGACAGCGCAGAATACCCAATGAAAGACTTTGTAGATGAGGTCTTTAAAATACAAGGCTCGATTGTAGAAATAAGCGAATCGAAGAAAGACGAGGCAAAGAAAGTGTATATCAGCATCGGTAGCGACAAAGGAATCTTGAAAGGGCAGAAGCTAGATGTATATATGGAGCGCGAAGTAGCCGGACGAAAAGCCAGCAAAATGATAGGCGAATTGAAAGTAGAAGCTGTAGAAGCCGGCGATCTATCATTCTGTAAAGTAACGAAAGGCGGCAAGGAAATATTTAAAGCAGTAAATGAAGGAAATAAAGTAACAGTAATAACCAAAGTGAACACAAATATATTTGGATTATAGAATGCAGTAAATAATGATAAAACAACTGAGCCAAAATAAATAATTGGCTCAGTTTTGCTTTTCTAAATGTTATTTTGTTATCATAAATTATGAAAAATAAGATTGGTATATATATACAGGATTTTAGTACAAAAAATTTAAAATATGTTTGTGTTAATCAAAATTTATAACTTTCTTTGTGAGAATATTTACATGGAAAATATATATGTAACCTTATGATAATATTAATAACTTATAATTAAATCGTTTATGAAAAGAATTTGTTTGGCCATTCTTTTGGTCTTTGTTGGATTTTGTACCATTAATGCTCAAGATGTATCGGGAAAAGAAGTTGTCTGTGTTCAGAGTTTTTCGCATGCAGATAATATCGGTACGAACTATGTTGAAATGCTTCGTAACAAGGTAATCGAAGGGATGACAAAGACTAATCGTTTTCGTCTAATAGATGCAGAAAGCGATCCGGTATTAAAAGCAGAATCACAACGCAGGACACAAGAAAGTGCATTGAACGACGACAATGCAATGCTAGAGTCGATAAAGACTTTGGGTGCAAATTATGTATTGAGCGGACACGTAGCCTCAATCACCTCAACACGCAATGTAGATTCAAAAGGCAATGTATCGTATAACTCTAAAGTTACATTTCAGTTAAAGGTGTATGAGCTTTCTACCGGAACCGTTATCTCAAATAAGACATTTGAAGCATCAAGTTCCAGCTTATTTTCACTACATAAGACACAAGGCGATGCAATCGTAGGGGCAGTAGACAATGCCGATAACCCAATGAAAAACTTTGTAGATGAAGTGTTTAAGATTCAAGGAGCAATAGTAGAGATAAGCGAATCGAAGAAAGACGAGGCAAAGAAAGTTTACATCAGCATCGGAAGCGACAAAGGAATCTTAAAAGGACAGAAGCTAGATGTATATATGGAACGCGAAGTAGCCGGACGTAAAGCTAGCAAATTGATAGGCGAATTGAAAGTAGAAGCCGTAGAAGCCGGTGATCTATCATTCTGTAAAGTAACGAAAGGTGGCAAGGAAATATTTGAAGCTGTAAATGAAGGAAAGAAAGTAACTGTAATTACCAAAGTGAACGGCAATATATTTGGACTATAAAAAACAATAATAAAAACATAAAACCAGCTGAGCCATATCAAATTGGCGCAGTTGGTTTAAGTAATTTAAATCGTAATAGTTATGAAATCTAGAATAAGTTTGTTGGTAGTAATGTTATTTATGGTAATAACAGGTATTACAGCAGAAAATTTTTCAAGAGATGTTGTTTTAATCTCAAACAACGGTCGCACGATATTATTAAAATCGTCAGCCACTTCTTTTGAGAAGAAACAAGCACTGCCCTTGGCAATAAAATCGGCATTCGACACCTATTTGTTTGCCGGCATTGAGGGAGTAGGCGAAGGAAAAGCCTTGCTACCCGAATCGGCACGCACAAATAACGAGAATTATTTCAGAAGATTATATGATGAGAGTCGCTATAAAGTATTTGTAAAAGGCGAAATCAAGGATATAGAAAAGCATAAAAAGCAATCAGATGGATCTTATCTAGCAATAGTAACAATAGAGATATATCATCAGACACTTGAAAAAGACCTAATTTCGAACAAAATCATGGAATCGGAAGAGGCAAAACAAGAGAAAATAGAAGAAATAGAAAATCAGATATTAATGCCTTCGATAATGGTAATACCATATCGCAAGAGTGGCGAGACATTTAAAACCATTCTAGAGAATGATTTTGATAAGAGAATTGCAGTAGGCAAAGTTCAAGATGAATTTCGTGAGAAAGGAATAACGACAGTCGACTTTGAAGCAAAATATAACGCAGCATTGCGTTCAAACGAATTTGAGGTAAGTATGGCAGATGCATTCGATACCCAGTTGATAAAAAACAGTGGAGCAGATGTATATGTAACCGTAGATATAAACAAATCGTCGACAACACGCGGAAGCCGCGTAGGACTTTCGCTTAAAGCATACGACACAGCCACCGGCGCAGTATTAGCCTCGAAGCAAGAAGCCGGCGACTATTATCGCACAAATGCATTCGACAAACTATGTATGTTCTCGATAAAGAAACTATCTAAAGAATTTCTTGACGATGTAGCAGGAAGTCTTGCGAATAAGGTAAAAAAAGGAAGTGGCGTAGCACTAAGAGTTTCAATAGGCGGAACTTCATATAAGAGCCTCGATGATGAGGTTGGCGGTTCAGGCTTTGGAATATCCGACTATGTAAGGTCATGGCTTCGCAAGAATGCAGTGAAAGGCGTGTTCCATCAACAAGGAAAGACCGACCTTGCAATTATATTTGATAATATAAACATACCAAATAAGAACGAGCTAGGAGAATTCCAAGATTCAACAGACTTTGCAGTAAGACTAACACGTTACCTTAAAAAGTTGGGTGTCAATGCAAGCAATAGAATAGATGGAAATACAATTTATATCACAATAACCGATTAACGACGATGAAAACTCTAAAATACATATTAGCATTATATATAGTGCTACAAGGAGTTGTTGCGACAGCGCAAGAACGTCCTGCATGGGTGCAAGCAAAGCCCTCTAGTATGATATACTATACCGGAGTAGGAATGGCAAAGAAGAGCGATAAAGACTATATGAAAGTTGCCAAGCAACACGCACTAAGCGACCTAATATCAGAAATTGAAGTAGAGATATCGAGCAACTCATTGTTGAAAAAACAAGAGGTAAACTTTAAATATTCTGAATCGTTTGCCCAAGAGATAAAGACACAAGCAACTGCAAACATCGAACAGTATGAGCTGGTAGACACATGGAGCAACAGAAATGAATATTGGTGCTATTATCAGCTCGATAAGCAGACTTATGAGCAAATAGTAGCCGACCGCATTAATACAGCCGTAAGAAAAGCTTACGATGCGTGGACTTCGGGTAACAGCTTATTAGACGGAGGCAAAGTGTCGACAGCCGCCGAGATGTATTGTAAAGGTCTTGACTATCTGGCTCCATATCTTAATAAAAACTTGACGGTAAGTCATCAAGGACAGACTATCGACATTGCATCCGAGCTTTATAAGTCGGTAAGCACAGTATTTGATGGGTTAGCAATAGCATGTGAGCCGGCAGAAATAACAATGGTGCCAATGCAAAATAATAAACAATCGATAGCAGTAGGCGTGTGGAAAAACAACGTGCCTGTAAGAGATGTGAAATTATTTGCCCAATTCACTAAAGGCGACGGCTCGGTAGCCCAGCCAGTGTTGACAAACAGCAATGGCGTAACCGAAATTGTGGTAGAAGGAATCACCTCAAAATTAGCAAATCAGACAATAAAGGTAGGTCTTGACGCTACTTCATTCGGTCGCTTAAATTCAGATTATCTACAAGAATTGTTAGCAAATGCAACATCACGTTTCCCTTATACAACAATAAGTATAAAGGCAGAAACTACTCCTATTCGTGCATTCCTATGTACCACCGAAGGCGGTGATGAAAATATAGTAAATGGAATGACCCAATATGTTGCAAATTATTTCGACTTAGTGGCAGATGAAGCTTCAGCCGATTATAAGATACTAATCACCAGCGAATTTAAGATTGGCAGAAAAGTACAAGGCGAGTTATATGATATGGTAGAAATATTTGCAACCGGCACTATCACCATAGCCGACTTGACAAACAACACAGTGCTAACATCGTTTGGCGTAAACAACTTGCGCAGCTTAGCTCCGGGACACGATTCGGAGGCAAAAGTACGCAATACAGCAGCAAGAGAGGTAATAAAGAAATTGAAGCCAGAATTCTCAAAAAAGATGAAGGAATTAAACCTTTCGCCAAGAACTAGTCAAACATTAGAACGAGAAGATGTAGTAGTGGATCCGAATATGCCACATTATGAAGAATAATAATAAACCGATAATAAATTTATAATTATGAAGACTATTAAAATTTTTGCAATCGCAGCATGCGTATTGCTATTTACAAGTTGTGGTGGCTCGAAAAAAGTAGCTAAAACAAACAGTGATGAAGTAGAAGTAACTCAATTGTGCCACAATTTGAGCGACGAAGAAAATTACTTTGCTAATAGTGTAGCACAAAGCTCAGATATGCAGATGGCAAAGGACAAAGCTATCAATTCAGGTCGTGCCGAACTAGCAGCAACACTATCGACCGCAGTAGAAAATTTCACAAAGCGTTATCGCAAAGATGTAAACGACCAACTTGATCAAAAGACAGAAGATCGTCTACAAATATTAGTGAAACAAACACTAAGCGGCTCAACAGTAGTGTGTGATAGAATCACTCGCACGCAAGACGGATTATATCGTGCTTATGTATCTGTAAAACTTTCAAAGAAAGAAGTTTCGGCAGCTCTAGAGCGTGCAATTCTTGAAAACCAAGAGTTGAAATTAAACTTCGACCAAGCACAATTTGATAAAGTAGCCGACGAAGCCATCAAAAGTGCCGGAAAATAATAAATAGATAAATAATTGGCTGAAAATGTAGAATGACATGAAAATATTAGCTCGAATTTTAACTTTAGTATTCGTCTTTGCCATAGTGGCAAGCGTTAATGTATCTGCTCAAGATTCCTATGAAGAATATGTGAGAGGATATATTTCGGGACTGCAAAAGTTTAAAAATGAGCGCGATTCTGCATTTTCAGCCATGCTTAAAGAGCGTTGGGAATATTACACCGGCGAGAAAGGACGCACGCAACCACTTAAGCCGGAGCCACCTAAGCCGTATGTAATAGATAAAAATACAAAACCTGTTGACTTTGAAATAAAGGTTACAAAGCCGACTGTCCCCGATGTTACGCCTAAAAATGAAACGCCCGAAATAGAACGGCCACAAAAGCCGACAATTGACAAGCCTAACATACCAACGGTAGAGAAGCCGACAATTGACAAGCCAACCATTGAGAAGCCTAATATTCCAAATGTAGACAAGCCTACAATTAAGCCTATCAATAAAGATAAAGAGATAGCAGTACCTGAAAAGCCTACTGTTATAGCTCCAACAAAACCGGCAACTAAGCCCGTTGTAACAAAGCCGGAAACCAAACCGGCAAC
>JAQVCR010000001.1:166064-179657 GCA_028689665.1 Muribaculaceae bacterium | reverse complement strand
CCCGTTGTAACCACACCTACGGAGAATGCTCCGACAAAAATCCCCACACAAGAGCCAAAGCCACAAGAGGGTAAATACTCACCCATCGACAGCTATGGCAGTGGTAATTGTTCAGTCGATTTTTACGGCACCACTATAAGAGTGCCGATGACTCGCAATATGGCTATTTCATTAAATAGCTTATCGGAAAATGAAATATCAAAAAGTTGGGACGACTTGTCATCAACTGATTATCAAAATACAGTAAACGCCTGTCTTGACGCAAAGAAGACGGTAAATATGAACGATTGGACTTATCTTAAATTTGTAAAAATGATAACAGATAAGTGGACAAATGGAAATAAAAACGAATCGAATATGCTTGCAATGTTTATTCTCGTTCAATCGGGATATAAAGTTAAGGTAGCAAATAAGAGTGGAAATTTATTATTACTCTATGCCTCAGCAAGCATAATCTACGGGGTTAATTATTTGTCGTTAGGCAACGATTATTACTATGTATATGAAGATACAAACCCCAACGATTTTTCATATATGACATATCCCGGTAATTTTAGCAGCAACCTAAAACTAGTGGCTTTAAATATTTATTCGCCACTGCGACTAAAACAATCGTTGACAGCTCCAACACGCCATTCCAATGGTGCAATCGACTTGAAGGTTAGTGTTAACAAAAACCTTATGAAAGTGTATGACGATTTCCCGCAATGCGACTATTCAATATTTCTTAATGCTCCAGTAACCACAGAGCTACGCAAATATTTATTAGAGCCATTAAAGCAATATATTGCAGGAAAATCGAAACTAGAAGCGGCAAATAATCTATTGAATTATGTACAGCGAGGATTTGATTATAAGACCGATGATGAGCAATTTGGATATGAGCGACCATTATTTGTAGATGAAAGTTTCTATTATCCTTATAATGATTGTGAAGATCGCTCGATGGTATTTGCTACGCTGATAAGAGAGCTTCTCGACTTAGATGTAGTGATTCTTGAGTACCCCAACCATGCTGCAACAGCAGTATGCTTTAACGAAACAGTAAAAGGAGATTATGTAACCTATAACGGAAAAAAATATACAGTTTGCGATCCTACATGTATTAATGCAAAAGTAGGCGTTACAATGCCACAATTCCGTAAGACAGCTCCGACCGCAAACCCATATAAACAATAACTAAAAAAGAAATAAAATGAAGATTTCCATTAAATTATTTTGTATAGCGTTTGTTTCATTCTTTTGTGTTATGCCAATAAACGCAAAGAAAGACAAAACTAATAGTAACGGTGAGGTAGAAATAGTTCAATTATGTAATTTCCACACCGATGAGGTCGATTATTTTGCTAATGGAATTGCCGAAAGTTCCGATATGCAGATGACAAAAGATAAAGCAATAAATGCCGCTCGCGCCGAGTTGGCAAATATGCTAACAGTATCGGTAGAAAATTTCACAAAGCGTTATCGCCGCGATGTAAACGATCAATTAGATCAGAAGACAGAAGACCGTCTACAATTAGCCACAAATCAAACAATAAGAGGGTCGCTTGTTATCTGTGATAAATTGACACGAACCAATACAGGCAAATATCGTGCATACGTTACCGTGAAACTGTCAAAGACAGCAGTAACAGAAGCAATCAAATCCACTATACTAGAAAATGAAGAATTAAAGCTAAACTTCGACCAAGCACAATTTGATAAAGTAGCCGACGAAGCCATAGCCAATGCCGAATAATTAAACATTGAAAATTTAATGTAGCCGCCCAAATTATAGATGCGCTATTCCGGGCAAAGAACCTTTCGGACGGTAAAATATAAATAGCAAAAATAATAACGCCCTTCCTCATTGATTATGAGAAGGGCGTTATTATTTTGTCTTTTTGAAAAATTATTCTTTAGCTTTTGCTTGTTCCCATAGCGAGTCCATCTCGGCAAGAGTCATCTCGTTTAGTTTCTTTCCTTGTCGGTGCGCTTCGGCTTCAACGTAATTGAAACGGAAAATAAATTTAGCGTTTGTGCTTTCGAGAGCATTGTCGGGGTGAACTTTATATAGCCGAGCCGCATTCACAATGCTGAATATCAAGTCGCCAAATTCTTTTTCAAGGTTTGTTTTGTTCCCACTTTTAATTTCGGCTTCTACTTCGGCAATTTCTTCTTTTACTTTATCCCAAACTTGTTCGGGCGTTTCCCAATCAAATCCCACATTTGCTGCTTTTTCTTGGATTCTAAAAGCCTTTATTAGCGAAGGCAGAGAATTAGGGACTCCGGAAAGTACAGTCTTGTTTCCGCCTTTTTCTTTCAGTTTTAGCTGCTCCCAATTTTGGAGAACTTCGTCTGTGCCATTCACTTTAGTGTTTCCAAATACGTGAGGGTGCCTGAAAATCAGCTTTTCGCGTAGAGCATCGCATACGTCGGCAATGTCAAATTGCGCCTTTTCGTCAGCAATCTTGGCATAGAAAATGATATGTAACAACACATCGCCAAGCTCCTTTTTCAAGCTGGCAGTGTCGTCGTCGTGCATTAGGGCATCGGCAAGCTCGAAAGCCTCCTCGATAGTATTCGGGCGGAGGCTTTCGTTGGTTTGCTTAGCGTCCCATGGACATTTCACTCTTAGTTCATCGAGAACATCAAGCAGAGCCGAGAACGCTTGCAGTTTATATTCTTTTGGATTAGACATTGTCTATTTATTATTTTTTGAAGTTATCAATACCTTTATCAAGGAATTTTACAAATTTATCGATATCTTCATCGTAGTAGTGAGGGCCTGATATTAGCTCCCCTTTTTTATTTAGCACTACATAATAGGGCTGAGAGTTTGCTCCAAACTTATATCGTTGAAGATAGCTCCAACGTTCGCCTATCGTAGAAAGAGTAATTTCTTTTCCATTCTCAGAAACTTTAACGGGAGCAGGAAGAGCAGCTTTGTCGTCGACCATTAACTTGACCATAACATAGTTTTGCTCAATTATATCGCGCACTTTGTTGTTGTCGAATACGGCAGCTTCCATCTTACGGCAGTTTACACAGCCAAATCCGGAGAAGTCGATAAGCACCGGTTTGTCGGCATCGTTAGCAAATTTCATACCCTCTTCATAATCGTCAAATTCGGTGAATTTGCCACCTTCATAGAGGTTGAAATCTTGAGTATATAAAGGAGGAACGAATGCACTCACCCCTTTAAGCGGAGCGCCCCATAGTCCCGGAATTAAATATATAGCGAAAGAGAAAGAGATGAGAGCCAAGAAGAAACGAGGCACTCCGACAGTTTTTAATTCGCTATCGTGAGGGAAACGAATTTTGCCGATAAGGTAAAGTCCGAGTAGGGCAAAAGTAGCCACCCAAAGAGCAACAAATATTTCGCGGTCGAGTATTCCCCAGCCATAAGCAAGGTCGGCAACCGATAAGAATTTAAGTGATAGAGCTAATTCGATAAAACCAAGAACGACCTTAACCGAGTTAAGCCAGCCACCCGATTTCGGCATCTCTTTAAGTAGGGAAGGAAATATCGCGAACAGAGTGAAGGGGATAGCAAGAGCAAGGGCAAATCCAAACATACCAATTGCCGGGCCTGTTATATTTCCCAGCGATGCAGCTTCGACGAGCAAAGTACCGATAATCGGACCGGTGCAAGAGAAAGAAACAAGGGTAAGCGTGAAAGCCATAAAGAAAATGCTCAAAATACCTGTAGTCTTCTCGGCGTGCGAGTCCATCTTATTAGCCCACGAGTCGGGTAGTTTAATATCGAATGCTCCGAAGAACGAAATAGCAAACACTACAAGCAGCAAGAAGAAAATAATATTAAATACTGCGTTGGTTGATAGCGCATTAAGCGAGCTAGCCCCGAAAATAAACGTTATTAGTAATCCAAGAATTAAGTATATAATAATAATAGAAACTCCATAAATGAATGCTTCCATGATCGAGCGAGATCGAGATGCACTCTTCTTTAAGAAGAAGCTCACAGTCAATGGAATCATTGGCCACACACAAGGAGTGAGCAAGGCAAGAAGTCCACCAAGGAATCCCCCGATGAAGATATAAAGCAAAGAACCAAAGTCGTTAGCAGTGCTTTTTGACTCATTTTCGGACTGTGTAACCGGCTTCCAAAGGTCGTCGTTAGAAGTCTCGATTTTTTTTGTTATTACGGGAGCAATTTCAGCAACAGAGTCTTCGACAACCTCTTCGACAACCGAAGTAGGAGCAACTTTAAAGCTAAATTCTTCTTTTTGCGGAGGCAGGCATGAACCATCGTTGCAAGCCATATATCCAATATTCCCCGATACAGCAATAGCCGCACCTTTATTTGTAATTTTAAACTTCTGAGTAAACGTAACATTCTTTTCCCACCAGCCCAATTTCAGGTGAAACACCATGTCTACTTCTTCGTGAGGAGGGCGAGAAGGAGTAAATGCGCCACTCAGCTTGACCCCGTTTAGCTTCTCCCAATTTATGGTAGTAGGAACAGGACCATCTTCAGGAAGGTCGGTTGCATATAGATGCCACCCTTCGTCGATAGTTGCAGAAAAGGTAGCAACGGCTTCAGTCTCGCTAATCGTTTTGAAATTAGACTTCCATTTTATTGGTGTAAGAATCTGAGCATAGATGAACGAACACGATAAAATGGTAAGACACAATGTGGAAATAAAGAATCTCTTCATAATTAATGGTTAATGATATTTTGACGCCTCATAATAAAAATGGGTGCATATTATTATATTTTGATGCAAAAATACTTAAAAATAAACTAAAACCACACCTTTGTCGACAGATATTTATAATGAAATATCAAATTAGAAATATTATTTTTATCTTTGTGCTAATTATGATAAGCCAAATATTAAACGAAGAAAAAATATCGGAATTACATAAGTTACTTACACACTATGATAAGATAGTCATAACGTGTCATGTTTCGCCCGATGGTGATGCAATTGGTTCCTCGTTGGGATTATATCATTTGTTATCGTCGTTGGGTAAGAGTGTCAGTATTGTTACTCCCGATGCAACTCCAAAAAGTTTGAATTTCTTACCCGGAATAAAAGAGATAGTAGCATATAGTAAATACACCGATTTCGGAATACAGATATTAGCAAATGCCGAGCTTATTTTCTGCCTAGATTTTAATGTAATAAGCAGGGTAGACAAGATGAGCGATGCTTTATCATCGTCGAAAGCAAAGAAAGTATTAATCGACCACCACTTGTCGCCGGGCGACTTTGCCGATTTGGTAATTTCTTATCCCACAATGTCCTCGACCTGTGAGTTGCTATTCCGAGTTATTTGCCGTCTTGGATTATACAATGAGATAAATAAATCGTGCGCCGAGTGCCTATATACAGGAATGATGACCGATACCGGGAATTTCTCGTATAATTCTAATCGCGCAGATATTTATATAATTATTTCCGAGCTTATAAAGAAAGGAATTGATAAAGATAAAATATATACTCTCGCAATGAATACCAGCACCGAAGAACGCCTTCGCCTGCTAGGCTATTCAATATATGAGAAAATGAAGATTTTTTCGGACAGTTCGGCGGCACTAATAGCACTTTCGCAATCCGATTTAGTTAGATTTGAATATAAGAAAGGCGACACAGAAAGCCTTGTAAATGTGCCATTGGGAATACCCGAAGTGAAATGGAGCACCTTTATGCGCGAAGAAGATGGTTATATAAAAATATCATTACGCTCGAAAGGCGACTTTGCAGTAAATAAAATCTGCGAAGACTATTTTAATGGTGGCGGACATAGAAATGCAGCCGGCGGTGAATTTTATGGCACAATGAAAGGAGCAATAGACAAATACGTTAAAATACTAGAAGCAATAAAAGAACAACATGATAATAAATAAAATTTCAATGAGAATAAGCAATATGAAATTAATTGTGCTATTTGCAATAGCATTATTTTCACTAGCATCGTGTAGCGACTCTAAAAGCTATGCAGAATATCTTGATGATGAGCGTAAATCGACAAATGCTTATCTGGCAACACAAAGGGTTATTAATGATATTCCTGCCGACACTGTGTTTATTACAGGAAAAGATGCTCCATTCTATCGTCTAAATGAAGAGGGGACTGTGTATATGCAAGTTTTAAAAGCCGGTGATAGAGAAAATAATAAAGTGAAAGAAGATCAGACAATTTATTTTCGCTTTATGCGTTTTTCGCTAAATATTTGGGCTACGGGAGAAGATGTAGTTGCCGAAGGTAATGCCGAAGATATGGGCTACAATACCTTCTCATTCCGTTATAATAATTACACCTTGTCTTCAACAACACAATACGGGTCGGGAATACAGGCGCCATTGGAATTTCTTGGCATAGACTGTGAAGTGAATATTATTATCAAATCTCAATATGGATTTACATCTGAAATAGCTAATGTCGTACCTTATCTTTATCAAAATGTGAGATACTTCAAGAGCCAGATTTAAAATAAAAACTTATAAAACTATAACTCAATTATGTCGCTTATTAAATCAATCTCAGGAATCAGAGGCACTATCGGAGGCAGAGCCGGTGATGGTTTAAGCCCTCTTGATATAGTAAAATTTGTATCGGCATACGCTTCCTTTATTCGAAAAACTACAACAAAGACTTCTAACACTATCGTTGTGGGACGTGATGCTCGACTTTCGGGCGCAATGGTCGATAAGATTGTTGTGGGGACATTGATGGGTATGGGCTTTGATGTCGTTAATATCGGCTTAGCCACTACCCCAACAACAGAATTAGCTGTCGTAGATGAAAATGCGTGTGGCGGAATTATATTAACTGCTTCGCATAATCCAAAGCAATGGAACGCATTGAAATTGCTTAATGAAAATGGAGAATTTCTTAACGATGCACAAGGTAAAGAAGTATTAGCAATTGCCGCCGCCGAAGATTTTGAGTATGCCGAGGTGGATAATCTAGGTAAAGAATTTATTAATAATACGTATATGCGTCGCCACATCGATAGCGTGCTAAAATTAGACTTGGTAGACGTTGATGCTATCAAAAAAGCTAATTTTACCGTTGCCATTGATGCTGTTAATTCAATTGGCGGTGTTGTGATACCCGAATTGCTTAAAGCACTTGGCGTGAAAAATGTCATTGAGCTTTATTGTGAGCCTACTGGTAAATTTGGACACACTCCCGAACCAATACCTGCAAATCTTACCGGAATTGCCAACTTGATGAAGGAGGGTAAAGCCGACGTCGGATTTGTTGTCGACCCCGATGTCGATCGCTTGGCAATTGTGATGGAAAATGGCGAGTTCTTTGTAGAAGAATATACACTTGTTTCTATTGCCGACTATGTGCTTTCTAAGACACCCGGAGCTACTGTGTCGAATCTTTCATCTTCTCGCGCATTGCGTGATGTTACATTAGCCCATGGCTGTAGCTATAGCGCTGCTGCAGTAGGAGAGGTGAATGTAACCACAGAAATGAAACGAACAGGGGCTGTGATTGGAGGCGAAGGTAATGGCGGGGTAATTTATCCTGCCAGCCATTATGGTCGCGATGCGCTTGTAGGTGTGGCATTATTCCTGACACTTCTAGCAAAATCGGGTAAAAAAGTGAGCGAATTGAAAAAACAATATCCTCAATACAGCATTGCAAAGAATAAAGTAGAACTTACTCCATCGATCAATGTAGATGCAATTCTCGAAGCTGTAAAAGCTCAATTTAAGAGCGAAAAGATTACAGATATAGATGGTGTCAAGATCGATTTCAGCGATTGCTGGGTGCATCTTCGCAAGAGCAATACCGAACCAATCATTAGAATCTATTCAGAAGCATCGACAATGGAGAAAGCTGAGTCGCTTGCAGTTGAAATAAAAGAAATAATAAAGGGTATAGCCAAATAAACTAATATTTTAGATACATATACTTGAAAGTAGATGCTTAATTACAATTAGGCATCTACTTTTTTTAGTTTATTCACAAAGATGTCTATTTTTTTATTTATCTTTGTTTCACCTTAAATGGAATTATTAAAGACTATTTTTTAAATTATTTTGAGATGAAAAAAAACTTGGTGTTAACTTTTTTGATGTTTTTGTTGGTATGTCCTGCTACTTTTGCGTTATGCTTTAGAAGTGGAGATAGATTAACATGGGAGTCTTCTGCCGCAAGAGGCGAAATGATCGTAAAATCTGTGAATGGAAACAAATTCGTAATGCAACAGACCAACAGCGATAACTCGTCGGCTGGTGTAGTAACTCTATCAGGAGAATATCGCAGTGGCAAGTATTTCTTGTTTAATCAAGAATGGCAAGAAGAGTGGATTGGATCGGAGTCGAACGGATATATTTCAGGAGTTATCAATAATGATACCAACTTCAAGATTTACTGTCCTCGTGCAAGAAGTAATAATAATAATAGCTACAATAGTAGCTATACAACCGGCAGTAAAGGCTATGATGACGACGACGACGACGATGACGACAACTATAAGAAATATTCAAGCAATAATAATATTCTTAGAAAGGGTGCTCGCTACACATGGAGAACTTCTTATTCGTCGGGCGAAATTATCGTGAAGTCGGTAAGTGGCAATAGCTTTGTTGTTCAACAATCGAATAAAAATAATAGCGGTGCAGGCTGGGTTACAATCAATGGAACATTTAGAAATGGTAAATATACATTTAATAACAGCCGTTTTAGAGAGACATGGGTGCTATATGCAAAGAATGGCTATCTAAAAGGTGAAATTAATGGCGATATAGATGTTACAATCAAACCTTCTTCTTCATCATCTTCTTCAAATAATGGCTATAATAATAACAACAGCTATAATAAGCAGTCGTTTTTCAAAACCGGCTACAAATATTCGTGGAACACAAAGGGCGATTCGGGTGAGCTGGTTGTGAAATCGGTATCGGGTAATACAATCGTATTGAAACAGAAAAACTATAATAATTCAAGTGCAGGCTGGGTAATATTAAAATGCACCTATAATAATGGAAAATATACTATAAAGAATAGCGAATATTATGAGACATGGGTGCTATATGCAAAGAATGGCTATCTAAAAGGTGAAATTAATGGCGACGTAGATGTTACAATCAAACCTTCTTCTTCATCTTCTTCTTCGAATAATGGCTATAATAATAGCAACAGCTATAAGTCTAATCATATTTTCAAATATGGCAATACTTTCAGCTGGAGCACCGGAGCAGGTGGTGGTGATATATTCGTGAAATCGGTTAACGGTAATAGCTTTGTGCTTGAGCAGACTAATGCTACTAACAAAGGTGCAGGAACGGTTAAATTAACCGGGTCGTACAGCAACGGCAAGTATACAATTAAAAACATTAAATATGGTGAAACGTGGGTGCTATATGAACGTAATGGCACATTGACAGGAAAGGTGAATGGCAACGTTAATGTTACCATAACCCCAAGATCATCCTCTAATGGTATAGGTAATCGCAAGTAAAATATACAATTAATTAATATTCAAGCAGGCTTCTCTAATATCTAGAGGAGCCTGCTTGTTTTTGTCGCCTCCCGTAATGTGAGATTTCTATTTCTTAGGCTCACTATTTATAAGTCTTATTACTTAAAAAAGTTGACTTTGATTATAATAACATTAGTTGTGCTTTTATTTTATCCCTGATTTGGGTTAACTTTCAAAGTGGCTGTGGCAATGTATGGGATTTTGTTGCTCGGAGTTGGTGCAGTCTTGTTCGGCTGTAACTAACTATCAAGGTGGTACCCGCTTCGGGGTGCAGAATCACGATGGAGTTCATGCCTATGGCTTAAAAGCCATAGGCTATGCATGGTTTTGCCACGCTGTGGCAATGTATGGGATGTTGTTCTCTCTGTTTATCTCTCTATCTCTCTATCTCTCTATCTATCTATGCTTTTGCTGCCTTTGCTAGAGCCTTACTGTGGTGTTGTTGTGCAAGTTTCTTTGAGGAAGATATAGGTTGATATGGTATCTATAACGATAAAAGCACCAAGTTATTACTTGGCGCGCTGGTAGCCCATAGCAGAATCGAACTGCTCTTTCAAGAATGAAAATCTTGCGTCCTAACCGATAGACGAATGGGCCATCTATATCTCGATGCAGATACTTAAATTAAGCTGCTAGCTTGTTTAGATGCTTAGCTAGCTTGCTCTTTAAGTTGCTTGCTTTGTTCTTAGATATTATGTTCTTGCTAGCTAGGCGATCGAGCATTGCACTTACTTTGTTATAAGCAGCAGCTGCTTCGGTTTTGTCAGCCATAGCGCGTAAGCGACGAACAGCAGTACGTGCGCTCTTAGCATAGTAACGATTACGAAGATTTTTTGTCTCCGTTTGACGTATTCTTTTAATTGATGATTTGTGATTTGCCATTTTAAAAAATCTTTTTCTAAAAAATTGCTTAATTATAGTAGCCCATAGCAGAATCGAACTGCTCTTTCAAGAATGAAAATCTTGCGTCCTAACCGATAGACGAATGGGCCAAATTGGTTTGTCTTAAAAGCGAGTGCAAATATAGAAACATTTTTTTTATTCTGCAACTCTTTGCATTCACAAAGTGAATTTGTGAATGTTTTTTAGTGGAATTTTGCATAAATTTGGAACTTTAGAGCCTAAATAGTGCTAAATTTGTGGTAATTCTGTTAGTTATATGAATATTAGTTTAAAATGAAGATATATTTCGATGTATGAGAAACTAGAGGCAATAGTGCTTCACACTGTTAAATATTCGGATAAAAATTCGATAGTTAGTCTATTTTCCAAAGAGAGGGGACGAATTTCATTGCTTCTTCCTCAGGGCTTAGGAAAATTGGCAAAGCTACGGCGTGCAATGTTTTTACCTCTTTCGATAGTAGAAGTAGATGCCAATATAATGCCGGGACGCGATATTTTTAAGATTCGCGAGGCACGCACCATTGAGCCACTACACGATATTCATATAAATCCGTATAAGAATGCTATTGCAATGTTTATAGCAGAGCTGCTTGGACGTGTGATTCAAGGCAGTGAGGATAATCGCGGGCTTTTTAATTATCTTTCTGTTTCTATAAGGTTGCTTGATAGCATTGATGAAGGTGTAGCGAATTTTCATATTTGTTTTCTGTATAAATTAGGCTCTTTTCTTGGAATACAACCCGATACTCAAACTTACTTTAGCGGATATGCTTTTGACATGGAGGGTGGGGTGTTTGTGCCTTTTGTAAGGCGAAGTGCCACGATATTAACTCCCGAAGAGGCCGGTGTGTTGATGTTGATAGATCGTATGACTTTTGCAAATATGAATAAATTTAAGTTTAATCGCTCACAGCGTAATGAATTGCTTGAGTTGATACTCCGTTATTATAAGTTGCATAATTCAACTCTAGGAGCAATGAAATCGCCCGATGTGCTTATGCATCTCTTTGAATAATAAAAGCTCCTTACAAAAAAAATTGTAAGGAGCTTTCTATATATATAGGGTGTATTTGTTATTTACCACGATCCACCTGCGCCGCCTCCTCCGAAGCTGCCACCGCCGAATCCACCGAATCCACCACTGCCACCGCCGAATCCGGAGCTTCCGGAACTTCTGCCCAAGCCACCGCCGATGAAGAAGCCTCCACCACCTATTGTACCGGAGTTTTTGCCATTGTCTGATTCTCCTTTCGAGAAGATGGCTGATAATATTATTACGATGACTATTATTATTATTATGGTTAATAAACCTGCCATAAAGTCGTCGTCTTCATATTCTTCGAATGTATATTCTTTGGCTGCAATGGGCATAATCACGTCGAGTGCGCGAGTTAATCCTGCGTAGTAGTCTTTGTTTTTAAACTCAGGGACCATCTCATTTTCGATAATTGTGTTGCAAGCAGCATCGGGAAGAGCTCCTTCGAGTCCGTATCCTGTGGCAATGAACACCTCGCCGTTGGTATCGTTTTTAGGCTTAATGAGAATTACTATACCATTATTAAGTTTCTTGCTGCCAACGCCCCATTTTTCGCCAATTTCGTAGGCATATTGCGCTTTATCCATTCCATCGAGCGAAGTAACAGTTACAATTGTAATCTGGTTAGATGTTCGTTTGGCGAAGCGGACTAAAGAGTCTTCAAGCTCGACTACTTTCTCGGGCTCAAAAATACCGGCGAAGTCGTTAACTAATCGTGGGGGATCTTGAGGCATTACAATCTCGGCATAAGCAATGCTGTTGCTGAAAAGGAATGCAAATAATATTATGGCACTTTTTAGAAAGAATGATTTATTCTCCATACGAAATTTCATTTGTTTGTTCATTGATGTCGTCTTTGCTGCATGGAAAATATTTACAAAGGCTGTTACCAATAATTTCGATGACTATCGATAATCCTTGTGCTGTGTTGCCATTTGCAAGATGAGATGCGAGAGTTGTTTTTGCCTCTTCCCAGAAGTTTGATGGTACTGCTTCATTGATTCCTTTGTCGCCAATTATAGCAAATTTGTGCGACTCGAAAGCAATGTATATAAGCACGCCGTTACGCTCTTTAGTCTCATACATTTTAAGAGAATTGAAAACTTCGATAGCACGTTGATAAGGGTCTTCTACTTTGCAACGTGGCTCGAGATGCACTCTGATCTCACCCGAAGTGAGTTTTTCGGCATCCTCGATAGCTTTTACAATACTCTCTTGTTCTGAGTCTAAAATGAATTTTTTGATTTTCATTATTCTAGAATTCTACTTTTGGAGCTTCATTAGCGCCTGCATTAGCTTCAAAATAGCCTTTGCGTTCAAATCCGAACATACCGGCAAATATATTGCTAGGGAATTGGCGTATTTCTGTGTTATATATCTTAGCTACAGCATTAAATTTCTGACGTTCTACTGTGATTCTGTTTTCTGTGCCTTCGAGTTGGGCTTGAAGTTGAGAGAAATTTTGATTTGCTTTCAAGTCAGGATAATTCTCGGTGATGGCAAGTAGTTTGCCTAGAGCTTGAGATAATTCGCCTTGAGCAGCTTGATATTTAGCAAGACTTTCTTCTGTAATGTTTTTAGGGTCGACGGTGATTTGAGTAGCTTTTGCGCGAGCATTCACGACACCTGTAAGAGTTTCTTGTTCGTGAGTTGCATATCCCTTAACGGTTGCCACTAAGTTTGGAATAAGGTCGGCGCGACGTTGATACACATTTTCTACTTGCGACCAAGCCGATTCTACCTCTTCTTGTTTGTCGACCATACCATTATACATACCCTTTATCCAGATAATCATACCAAGAACGATTACTCCGATAATAATTAAAACGATTCCAGTTTTTTTCATTTTGTTCCTATTAATTAGAAGTTTGATTATAATATAATTTGACAAATATAACTTAACGTTTTGTTCCTACAAAATCTATTAAGCAAAATCGAACGTATGTAGTGGTAAAACGATGTTTCGATTTGGCTGAATGGAATAATAATATTAAATTTGCAGGACAAAACCGATGCTCGGCTCTGTAGTTCAACGGATAGAATAGAAGTTTCCTAAACTTTAGATAGCAGTTCGATTCTGCTCGGAGCTACCCACAAGAGAGTTTATTCTTTAATGAATAAGCTCTTTTTCTATTTATATGTGAAGAAGTTCTTCTAATGTTCTACAAGAATAATGTGGTGCTGTGCGAAAAAAAGG
>JAQVCR010000001.1:113844-165964 GCA_028689665.1 Muribaculaceae bacterium | reverse complement strand
AAAAAAGGCTGTCCGAAACATCGGACAGCCTTTTTGAGTTTTATAATCGTTGTGGATTATTTTTTTACCACGGTTGCAGTGTATGGTAGTTTTGATAGGTCAAGAGTAACCAAATAATCGCCATCGCCCGGAGATGCAATGTTAGTGCCTCCGTTTGAAAGGTCGTTAAGGTCGCCACCTAAATTGATATCCCAACCATCGTTAGCGCGGAATTTAAATTCTTTGCCAGCGATTAATTTCACTGTACCTGTCCATATTAGGAAGTCTTCTGAAGGAGTAAGAGCTGTAGAAGCGTCCCATCCACCCGGAGTGGCATCACCAATAAGTCCGTAAGTAGTAACTTGAGTTAGGCTGTAAGTCAAACCGGCAATGTCGACTGCACAATAGTAAAGACCTTTAGCTTCAACTGAAAGGTTTCCTGCACTAGGATCAGTGCTAAGAGTTCCTGCAGTTTCGCCTGCCCCGTAGTTTGTGTGATCCCAATCAAGAGCTGAAGAGAATTTGAAACCAGCAGGATCTAGAACAGCATAACCAGAGTAGTTAGCGTAATCGGTAGTTGCAAGTTTTTGAGAGGCACCTTGATTCCAATCATTAGCTTGTCCCGGAGTGTAAAGGAAGTCAACAGCCGAAGTGAAAGCGTATGTTCCTTCTTCTAGGTTGATAGTGATTAACCATTGTCCGGCAGTTTTGATGCAGCCTGCTCCACAATCTACAGTAGCAGTACGAGCAACAAGATGATCGGCAAGAAGTTCAGATCCATTCTCGGCAACACCATAAGCAGTGTTATCTCCGTCTACCCAACCTCCAGTATCGAAAGTTGATTTAGGAACAACCTTCCACCACCAGCCTTCGATAGCTTGTGCTTCAGAAATGTCGATTTTAAGAGTAAAGATAGGATTTTCGTAGATGTCGCCAGTGTGCGAAAATTCGATAGCTTTAGTCATAGTCCAATCGCAAGCAGTACCGATAAGGTAATAGCTTTCTTCAATAACAAGTTCAGAAGGGAATGGAGTAACAGTAGTTTTACCGCTGCAATAGAATGTAGTGGCATCACCGATTCTTACTTTTTGGTCGCCCTTAACCATTGATACTATAAAACGATAATAAGTATCTTTGGCTTTAGGACTCTTGCTGAATTTAGTAACGTGAATGTTAGCCCATTCGCTGGCAAGAACATAACCTTTACCTTCTTTTATGTTAACTTTAGCTTCAGCAGCGTCGCTGAAATCTTCGTTAAGAGAGATTTGCATAGTAACATCAACAGCTTGGTCGGTAGGAAGCCCTTCGATTTCGCTAACGTTGATTACATTGATGCCGTCGGCATTTTCGGCAAATGCATTAAGGTCGAGTGTAGCTTGTCCGTTAAGGTCGCCCCCAAAAGAGACAGCTTTGTTTACGTTCTCAACCAAAAGAATGTCTTGTTGAGGGTTGCTTTGAGGATCTGGCGATTCAAAATTGTAGTCGTCGCAAGAAGTGAACGCCAAAGCAATAGCCGACATTAAAAATATACTTAATTTTTTCATAAATAATTTCAATTTTATTTATGGTGTCTATCGAGATTTTTAGGTCTCGATAGACCCAAATGATAAATTATAATTTTTTGAAAGATATAATTCCTTCGGTTAAGTTAACTTCGACAGATACTTTACCCTCGGTAGTCCAAGTAGGATCTTTCCATGCACCTTTACCCGGATTTGCGATCGATGACATTGCTGATCCTTCTTCCCATTCAATTTCGGTAGCAGCGTCGTCGGCTTGAGAGCCAAGAGAATCGCCACCGTCCCAGCCTGTAAGGGCTTTGTAGAAACGGAACTCAAATTTGTCGGCAGGGATAGTGAATTTACCTGTGTAAATACCATTGTCGCCCATATCGTAAAGTTTCCAGTCGGCATAGTGTGCTTCGTTTACGGCATCAGGACCAGCCCAGCCTTCAGGAGCGCCTACAAGGTAGATATACTTCTTACCAGAAACGTCAACGCCACCTTTTTCAAACTTAACAGAGAATTTGCCTTCAGTGCTCATGTTTACTGTAATCTTCAGCGCAGCATCTTCAGTCCAATCAGGAATGTTGAAAGATCCTTTACCCTTAACAAGGTCGCCTACATATACGTCGTCTTCAAGAGTGATGTCCATAGGATTATCGTCGACTTGAATACCATAAGAATCGGCATCCCAGCCGGTAAGAGCAGTGTAGAAACGGAATGTAGCATCGTCGGCTTTAATATTGAATACTCCGGTGTAGATTTTGCTACCAATAGCGTCGTCAGCTTCAAACAATCTCCATTCAGCATAGTGTTCAGCACTCGAAGCTGTAGGACCAGCCCAACCTTCAGGTTTACCTACTAGGTAGATGAATCCCGGTGATTGAATAGCTTTGTATCCTTTCACTTTCTTAAGAGAGATGATGTTAGAAGTAATTGCAGTGTTGTCGACACCCTTCAAAGAAGAGTTAACACGGAAATATACAGGAGCCGGCTCGGTTTCAACATAAGTGTCGGCGTTATCTTTCGTGTAACCTTGAAGTTTACAGATAGCTTCGGCAATATCACTTTGTTTAACATCGGCAACGCAAGTAGTATATGTTCCATCAAGAGCTTCAAATTCGCTAAAGTCTGCTTTAATAGAAACGTCAACAGTGTAGTTAGCGATAGCTGCATATCCATAGTCGGGTTGCGACCAAGTCAATTCAATTGTGCCACTTTCTGATAACACATAAAGTTGTTCAGAAAGTGCAGGTGTGTTAAGATTAAATGCAGTTGGTGTGCTAAGTATCGGCTCGCGAGTGTCGACGCAAGACGATAGCGTGCAGATTGCTACCAAGAATGCAAGAAATATTGATATTTTTTTCATTGTTAGTTCTACTTTAATAGATTAATATCCTGGATTTTGTTGGTAACCGGCAAGAGCAATTACAGTTTCAGGAATAGGATATAAATTAAGGTGGCTATCGATAGCAGTACCGTTTTGTACTCCACCCTTCCAATTCCAGATGTAACCTGAACCAGTGAATAAGCCATAACGAACAAGGTCGGTACGACGACAATTCTCTTGATAAAGCTCACGAGCGCGTTCGTCAAGAACGTTGTTTAGCGATAATTCAAAAGTAGTCCAAGGAGCTACGCCTGCGCGTTCACGTATAAAGTTTATGTATTGTGTTGCAGTAGCAGCATCACCACCACCACCTCTTAGTTGAGCTTCGGCAGCGTTAAGGTATATTTCGGCAAGACGAATAACAGCATAGTCAGCGTCGCAGAAGTCGGCAGTAGCAGGAACATTATTTTTATCGATGCTACCATCTTCTAAGTAGTTCCAGTTTGTGTATTTCACAGCAACGAAACCGTTACCATAATCGGCTTGAGCCAGACCTGTGTTTTCGATTTTGAAACCATCGGCAGCAGTGCCCCACCACTTAACGCGAGTATCGTTAGAAGTACCGTCGGTGTTCCACTCAAATTTTTCAGAGAATTGGCGACGAGCTAATGTGCATTTCCAACCACTACCTGTGTTATAGTCTGCTTTGTCGATTGTCCAAGGAGAACCGGCAGGAGAAGATGTAACGTGAGCGTTAATCATGAATGAAGAGCCGGCGAATGCAGTAAGGTTAGCAATGTCGTAAGGAATAGACCAAAGAATTTCTTGAAGACCTTTAGCTTTCCCCGGACCGTATGTATCATTGTTGGCACCAAATAATGTAGAGTAGTGAGGAACAAGACCTGAATTATTGAATCCAGCACCAGTGTGTCGAGTAATGATTTGTTGACACATATTCCAGCATTTGTCGTAAGCTTTAACGCCTGCGAAAACTTCAGCGTTTAGGTAGAATTTAGTAAGAAGAGCCATAGCAGCTTCTTTACCTACATATCCGTATACGACATCGTAATTATCGCCATATTCAGTTACTACTGCTTCGAGGTCGGCAACGACTTTCTCATAAGCTTCGGCGCGAGTGTTCTGAGCAGGAATAGAACCTGTAGCAACAGACTCGTCGGCATAAGGAACATTACCGAAAAGGTCGATAAGATAGTAGTAGCTTAGAGCGCGAAGAATTCGAGCTTGACGTATATATTCTTCACCTGTAGCTTGAAGGTTTTCAGGAAGACCGAATTTTCCGTTTTTCACTGTGCGAATAAATTCGTTACAGATAGAAGCGTTGATGAAAAGGCGTGAGTATGTACCATATATTGCAGGGTTATTTGCGGGGAAAACGCAATATTGAACCGTTGCATTCATGTGAGAGTCGTTTGTCGGCAACCAGCATGATTCATCTGTAGGAATTTCATTAAGGTTGTAAATGGCACGTTGGAAAGTACCCATACCACCATCGAAACCTTCAACGTTTGCCGAGCCACTAGCTCCGCCGGTACCGGTAGTTGCGAATGAAAGATAGCACTCAGCAAGCACGCGGTTCATATAGCCTTGAGGGTCTTTGCTAAATTCGCTATTGGTAGTAACAGTAGGATCTTCGGGAGCAAACTCGAGATCGCCTGTACATGATGACATCCCAAGAGCAGCAACTAAACCTAGAGCTAAAAATATTTTATTGAGATTTTTCATATTCTTTTTTAAATTTGAGATATAAATTAGAAAGTAGCTACAACGCCTAAAGTTACAGTAACAGGACGTGGGTAAGTGTTGTTGTCGATACCTCCATATACTTCAGGATCTAGACCTTTGTATTTAGTGATAACGAATGGGTTCTGAACAGCACCGAATATACGAAGAC
The DNA here is from genome assembly GCA_028689665.1 of Muribaculaceae bacterium. Lineage (GTDB taxonomy): Bacteria > Bacteroidota > Bacteroidia > Bacteroidales > Muribaculaceae > JAQVCR01. The sequence goes on along the minus strand of JAQVCR010000001.1, from coordinate 161,241 downwards.
GAAGAGCGTTGTCAAGTAATTTGTCCATAGTATATCCTAAAGTGATGTTATCACAACGAACGAAGCTAGCGTTCTCAACTAAATAATCAGAAAGAACGAAGTTGTTATCGGCAGTTTTAAATAAAGGTTGACCTTTAATTATGTTGTTAAGACCGTAAGAATCGACAGCATATAATCTTGTGCGATCGTAAAGAGGTCCATTATATACATAGTTTCCGATATTTGCGCGAAGTGAAATACCTAAATCCCAATTTTTATAATTGAATGTATTGTTCCAAGTAATAGTTACTTTAGGATCTGGAGAATGGTAGTTGATAAGGTCGTTGCTGTCGATTGTACCGTCGGCATTCATATCAACGTATTGTCCGGGGACGGGGTTGTCGTTAGCGTCGTAAACTTGCTTGTAAACGCGGAATGTATTAGCTGCTTCGCCAACCATGTGCCATTGAAGTCCAGTACCAACACCTGCAGGAGTTCCGGCAGCTTGAACGGGAGCATCAGTAGTAGCATTACCAGTAAGTTTAGTGATCTCGTTGCGGTTCCAAGCAACATTTGCGCTAGTCGACCAAGTGAAGTCTTTAGTTACTACCGGTTTAGCACCGACAGTTGCTTCAACACCATAGTTTCTAAGGCTACCGATGTTGCGGTCCATATAGTTACCAGTGTTAACACCAGCAACCGGAGTGTGAGCAAGAAGGTCTTTAGTGTCGCGAAGATACCAATCAAGAGCAACAGTGAAGCGGTTGTTAAGGAATGCCATATCAAGACCTACGTTCCAAGTGGTAGTTTCTTCCCATTTGATGTTTTCGTCGTAAGGGCGAGGATATAGAGGGCTTATCCAACCATTGCCATCGGGAGATGGGTAAAGTCCAGGTTGAAGAGATTCGCTATATACAGCTAAGTAAGGGAAATATCCGGCAACTGCTTGTTGACCAGTAACACCCCAACCAAGACGAAGTTTCATTTCGTTCATTACGTCTTTAGCTTTCTCCATGAAAGATAGGTTAGTAATTTTCCAACCAAGAGCAAGAGCAGGGAACAGACCCCAGCGGTTTTCTTTGCTGAAACGAGAAGTACCGTCGTTACGAAGAGTGAAAGTCAAAAGGTAAGTATTGTCGAACGAATAGTTTAAACGACCGAAGAAAGAAACTAGTTGAAGGCGGTTACCCCAAGTAGTCATTGGTGCATCATTGTAAGTTTTGCCAATGTGGCTTTCGGTAGCTTGATCATATTCTAGTATGTAAGAGTCGTTAGCTTTGTCGTAATAGTTTTTGTTATAACCTAAAGTGCTTATAGTGGTAAGTCCGCGACCGTGATAGTCGAAACGTTGCCATGAATAACCAGCCATAACATCTACGTTAGACTTGATAGCGTCGAAATCTTTTTTATAGTTAACGAAGAAGTCAAGAAGAGTGTTGCGTTGAAGTTCATATCTGTGATAGTGAGTACCAGCACCGTCGGTGTAGTTACCGCGCCATGACATAATAGAATTTTCGGATACGTCTTCGTCTTGAGTGTTTTTAGAAACGTCGTAACCAAGGTTTAAGTTGAAATGCAATTCGGGTAAGAAGTGAAGAGCATAGTCAATTTGAAGGTTACCATTTGAAGACCATACTTCAGAGCTGTTGTTTTTGTCAAGAAGCATTTGAAGTGGGTTCTGAGCAGCTTGGCTTTCAAGCTTACCACCTGCGAGAACGTTGGTGTAGCCATTGAACATTCTACCACCCTTATAGTCGGTGTAAACAGGAAGAGTAGGGTTGAAGCAAGTAGCGGCACCAATAGCACCGGTGTCGGCTTCGCGGCTCTTAATGTAAGCACCTTTAGCGTTAGCAGTAATTTGTAACAATCCATTAAAGAATTTAGGGCTTAGGTTGAAACCAACGGTAGTACGTTGCATACCCGAAGTCTTAAGAATACCTTGATTGTTAGAGTACGAAGCAGAAACGCGATAAGGTAAGAAACCGGCAGTACCACCAACAGAAAGGCTGTAGTCGTGAGAGAAAGATGTGCGAAGCACTTCTTTTTGCCAGTTAGTGTTAGCTGTTCCAAGCTGAGCGGCTGAAGATTCGCCGAGTTGATTAGTAACAACATCGCGGAACTCGTCGCCATTCATAACGTCAAGAGTGTTGCGGGCAGTGTTAACGTGGAAGTTAGCCGAGAAGTTAACTTGAGGTTTACCAGCTTTACCTTTCTTAGTAGTGATGATGATTACACCGTTAGAAGCACGAGAACCGTAGATAGCGGTAGCCGAAGCATCTTTAAGGATAGTCATAGATTCGATGTTGTCGGGCGAAATCATAGTCATAGGGTCTGTTCCGCCAAAGTTAGACATACCGTTCATAGGCACACCATCGATAACGATAAGAGGGTCGTTAGAAGCTGAAAGAGAAGAACCACCACGGATACGGATTGTAGCGCCTCCGGTAGGGTTACCACCGTTAGAAGTTACAACAACACCCGGTGAAGCTCCAACAAGTAAGTCTTGAGCTGAAGTAGCAAGACCAGCTTCGATGTCGGTAGGTTTAACCATTGCAACAGAACCGGTAGCATCGTCTTTCTTAACGGTACCGTAACCGATTGCAACAACTTCATCAAGTCTTACACCACTGTCTTTAAGGACAATGCGTAAAGAAGTTTGGTTATTAACTGCTACGTTTTGTGTTTCGTAGCCAACATAGGAAACCACAAGAGTGGCATCTTTTTCGACAGCGATGGAGAATTTTCCATCAAAGTCGGTTGCAGTTCCGGTGCTTGTCCCTTTAGCAGCAATACTAGCTCCGATTAGGGGTTCTCCGGAAGGATCAACAACTGTACCTTGTACAGTAATTTTCTGCGCGAAAGCTGGAAAAGCGAGGCACAATGCAAGTAGCATAGTCATTAAGCCTTTCCAATTCATCTGAAAACAAATGTTCTTCATGCAAGAGTACTTTTTTAGTTTTACATTGGGTTTACATTAAATTTAATCTCAAGGTTTATATAGCCTAGTTTGCTTATGCCACCAACGTCTCATAGGTATAGGGTTGGTATTAGCCCCTGTTGACGAGATGCATAGAAATAGCCGAGCTTCGACAATCATTTCGTAGACAAAATTAAATCATTATCATAGGTTCTTCGCCGTTGCCGACGTGCTATTTTTGTGCAGCTTTATGGTGCAACAACAATAGTGTTATATATTCCAACGCAAATTAAATATTAAATTTTCGATATTTTGCATTTTTTAGAGTGAAAGTTTAGAGAAATTAAAGATTTAACTATGGTTAAAGAGGGAATGACTAAAAATTAACTATTAGTGGACAAAAAGAGCAGACTTTTGAGGAGCCTGCTCTTAAAAAATATATGATAAAAATTCTATTTTTTTATCCAAAGCGATTTCACCTTGTGGTAAATTGCTATGCTGTTTCCTATCGAGATTGCACTCATTAATAATAATGCAGTGATAATGGCAGTTAACGTAGATGCGGGCTCGATGTCGAAAGCTTTTAGCATAGGCATGTATTGCCAGCGAGCGATTAGAGTTATGGCAATGGCACCGGCAAAAATGGCGATGTTGATAAATGCAATCATCTTAATATAAGGAGTAGACACTTGGCGTGGCGAATAACCAAGAAGGAGTAGGTTCTGTAATTTGTCGGTATTTTTTTGTAAGAGCAAATATATGCTTAGCATCAATACGAAGAAAGAAAGGACACTGATGATAATACCAATAGCAATTACAATAGAGATTATGACAGTCAGGAAGTAATTGGCTTTGCTGCTGTCGAGCTTGTCGCCGGCAATTTCGTATTCGTTGCGGTCTATGTATTCTTTAATCTTAGTGTCGCCGGGGTTGTTTACTTCTACAATAAGTCGAGAAGGGTTAGTATTCTCTTGTATAGAATAGCGGTAGTTGCTCCATTTCATAAATTCTTCGGGGACAATAATTGTATTAAGTCGATTAGAGAACCCGACAATTTTTCCCGGAAAAGTTTCGCTTAGTCCATTTCCCGATAGGGTGAATGTTATTGGAATCATTCCTATCATAGCTTCGCTTATCTGTGGCATACCTTGTGCGGCTGCAAATCCGAAATTATAAAGAGATAGATAATCTTTCGATACAATAACCGGAATTACCGGGTGCATGGGGTCGAAACGCCAGTCGCTAGATTCGACATCGATAAAATCGTCGGGCAGCGACTCGAAGAAAAATTGAGTATGTAGCTCGCGACCACCATTACCTAATCCCACCGAGGCATATATTCCATATTCAGAAGTAGAAAATTTGCCTACTTTTCTCACCCACGATTGTTCTTTAAGGTCGTCGATGTCGTCGATAGTAAATTCGGCTTTGTTGCCAAGCAGAGATCCTATTCCCGAAATTTGTTGCGTAATTACAAGGTAGTCTTTGCGAATAAAGCTATCTTCATCGTTAAATATTGGGCGAACATCGGAGTAGAATTGAATTGCAAGAACGACAATGGTGAGTCCAATAAGATTAGCTATTGCAAATCCCAACATTTGTGCGACGCTTATATTTTTTCGTAATAATTTCCACATTAAGCCTTTCATAATTTCAATTCTTTGTCAACATTAATAAAGATATGGTTACCTACTGAAGTTGAAATAATACCGGCACCTTGTTTTTTTGCTTCATTGGTCAATAATTCGCTAATAATCTGGTTGTTTCTTCTGTCAAGGTGGCTCACCGGCTCATCAAGGAGGAAGAAATCGCAGGGCTGACACAGTGTGCGTATAATGGCTACTCTTTGCTGTTGTCCTATTGATAGGAGCGCAACTTGTGAATTAATCTTTTCGGGTATTCCAAGTATTTCAAAGTAGTCGGTTATTTCTTTCTCTGTTTTAAATCCTGTCAATTTATTTTTCAGCAGAATGTTTTCGAGAGCAGTAAGCTCATTAAATAGTCGCAAGTCTTGAGGTAAATACGAAATAGATTTTTTGCGAATTTCGCACCATTGACGAATAGTAAGATTGTTGATGTTTAAGTCGTCGAACAGAATATTTCCCGTATAATCTTTTCTTGTGCCGAAAATATAATTGCATAGTGAAGATTTCCCTGTTCCACTCTCTGCTGAAATAAGGTAGTTGATGCCTTTTTCAAAAGTTATGTCGGACAGCCATACCTGTGAATTGTTGTCTTCTCTGCCAACAAATATCTCAGGGAGAGAGTTGTTTATGCTTATAGAATGCATAATAAATTAATTTTTTAAAAATCGCACAAAGGTACAAACTATTAATCAATGCAACATCCATTTTCTTTAATTTCTTCGCCCATATACGGTTCGATGTGAATATTAATGAATGATTTTCCGTATTTATCAATAAGTTTGTGCTCTACGGCAGTTGAAATATCGTGAGCTTGTACAATAGTGCAGGTTGGGTCTACCTTGATATGAAAATCGAGAACATAAATGTTACCGTTTTTGCGTGTGCGCAGGTTGTGATATGTCTTCACTCCGTCTACGCTGCAAATTGTTAGCCCTATCTCGTTGCTAAGTTGCTCGGGAAGAGATACTTCGAGTAGTTCTTTAATAGCCGGTATTCCTAATTTCCATGCTACCATAATAATAAAGACGCTCACCAGCATAGCGGCAAGAGGATCGAGTATTCTCCATTGTTCGCTAAGGAATATTGCCCCCGATATTCCGACAAGAGTAGCAATACTCGACATGGCATCGCTGCGGTGGTGCCACGCGTTTGCAATTAGAGCCATACTTCTAATATCGTTTCCAATTTTCTTGGTGTATTTAAAAAGCCATTCTTTAGAAATAATAGAAATTAGCGCCATTATTAAAGCTATGTATGATGGGCGGTCTATAATCTCTCCATTCAGCGATGCTAATACTTTATTAAGCCCATCGTAGAATAGCCCGACAGCGACAAGAGCAAGTGCAACGCTTATTAGCATAGTGGCAAAAGTCTCAAATTTTCCATGCCCATAGCGGTAGAATTTGTCGACGCCTTTAGCCGATACTCCAATAAAAACAATTACAATCACATCGGTTATGAAATCGCTTAGTGAGTGTATTCCGTCGGCAATCATTGCACCTGAGCGACCAAATATACCGGCAATAATTTTAAAAAATGCAAGAATTCCGTTCACAATAAAACCTATCCACGTGCATTTTCTAGCAATGCTTGCACGGTGTCTCATTTCATCTATTGTATCATTGTTTATCATAACGATTATATATTAAAAGCATTGCAAAAATATCGAATAATTGAGTAATAATATACTTAAATATCAATATTTTGTGTAATTTGTTATTATTCTAAATCACTAATTTAGATTGGATCTATATAATATTATTTCGGCTCTTCCGAATTGTCCGGAAGAGCCGCTAAAAATATTGTTATTATTTAGTTGTTTTGTTATTCAAATAGGGGAATATATGGTCTTAGTTGCTTTCGCGAAAGAGGCTTTGTCAAGAATACGTCGCAGCCTGCTTTCATTGCCATATCTCTGTCGGTATCGAATGCGTTGGCTGTGATGGCAATTATTGGAATCTCTTGATCAAATCGTCGTATCTGTCGAGTAGCTTCTACTCCGTCCATTTCGGGCATTCTCAAGTCCATCAATATCATATCGTATTCGTTAAGTCGAGCTTTTTCGAGAGCAATAAGTCCATTTTCGGCTCGCTCGACGATATGTCCTTTTAGTAATATTTCGACTAGACGATAATTGCTGTCAATGTCTTCGGCAACTAATAATCTTAATGGCGAAGAATTACTGTTTTCGTCGTCGTTGATTATTTTGAGTCGATCGCTTGAGCTTGTCGAGGCTTTTTTCTCTCCACTTTGTATTTTCTTGGATGCGGGGATTTTGAGCCAGAATGTAGAGCCTATACCATCGTTGGATGTGAAACCTATTGAGCAGCCTAATTTACGAGCGATGGCGTTGGCAAGTGATAATTCTACTCCACCAACTAGCTCGTCGGGCGAAAGTGAATTAAAAATGTTTTGGAGCTCTTTCTGCTTTTCGGCACTCATTCCTCTGCCTGTATCGGAGACGAATAGCTTAATGTCGTCGTTCTCGTCGGAGTTATATCCTACCGATATTTTGCCTTCATTTGTGAACCTTACAGCGTTGTTTATAAATATGTCGAGAATCTGACTTATTCGTTTTTCGTTTGAGCGTATATTGCAGGCTTTACACGAGCCATTGCATTCAAAAAGAATGTTAGAGTGCATTAATCCTTTGTATTGCTCCGAAATATTCATAAACACGTCGTGAAGATTTATCTCTTCTAGTGTGATTTTAGTAAAGCCGGATTCAATATCCGAGAGATCAATTATATTATTAATAGTATTTATAAGTTGCTCGTTGCTTGCTTTGATTATTTCGGAATAGTCGTTGTCGTCGTTTTTGCTGTTGGCTATGATGCTTGAGAACCCGACTATGGCGTTTAGCGGGGTGCGAATCTCGTAGTTGACATTAGCTAGAAATTTAGTTCTTGCTTTAGCGTCTGTCGACAATTTTAGATTAGCTTCTTCTAGAGAATTGTTTATCTCTGATAATTTTTTTCTTATTACTATTATGCATATAACTGCAATAAATAATAATATTCCTAGTATAATTTCTGTCATTTGTATAATTATTTAATAAATAATTAATTCGGCACTAATTTACGAATATTCTTTTATAAATTCTATGATTCTTTTAATTATTTTTCGTTATAACGAAAATAAGGGAAATGTAAATGACAAATTAATGTTGAAGAAGAAAGACGAAAATAATTTCCAAAAATTATTTGTTGTTTCTTAAATAATGTAACTTTGCACCCTTGTAAATATTCAATTATCGGAAATAGACTATGGACAATAAAAATGCAGTTTCGGGTGGCGAGATTGAAGGACGATGGAGGGGACATTTGGCTCTTATCTTTGCTAATATATGTTGGGGCGTGATGTCGCCTGTAACAAAATCGGTGCTTAATACTAATGTAATTTCCCCGTTAGGGCTTTCATCGTTGCGAATTTTAGGTGGCGCAGTTCTGTTTGTGCTGGGTGCTTTTATCTTGAGAGCGTTTGGAAAAGAGAGGGAGATTGTGGAATATAAAGATTTGTTACGAATTTTCATTGCATCGATACTTATAATTACTTGTAATCAAGCTCTATATATTGTTGGCATCGGCTATACTTCACCGATTGATTCCTCGGTGGTGAGTACACTTACTCCAATTTTTACAATGATATTTGCCGCGATGTTTATTTCGGAGAAGATAACGCCACTAAAGGCGTTGGGGGTGTTAGTGGGCAGCTTGGGAGCTTTGATTCTTATTTTTGTTTCGACAGGGTCGACAGCCAATGCGACGTCTCCATTATTGGGAAATTCTTTGTGCTTAATTGCGCAGCTATGTGCAGCCTTGTATTATGTGATTTTTAAAGATATAATTAATAAGTATTCTCCATTCACCTTGATGAAATATATGTTTGTATTCTCGGCTGTAACAATCATTCCATTTACATGGAAAGATGTAGCAGGTGCCGATTATGCTTCAATGGATATTGAAATTATAATTGATATATTATTTATCGTAGTGTTTGCCACATTCATTAGTTATCTGCTTATTCCTTTTTCTCAACGATTGCTTAAACCCACAGTAGTGAGTATGTATAATTATCTGCAACCGGTAACGTCGGCTGTATTGTCGACTTTTTTAGGTCTGGCTGCATTTGGTGGTACTAAAATATTTGCTACTGCATTGATATTTAGTGGTGTATGGTTTGTTACACAAAGCCGAAACACACAGACGTGGAGCTTTAAGAAAAAGCACTAATCGAGGGCTTGACTCCTTTATAAAATTACAAAAATATATAAACATTAAAATTAATTTGGTTTTTGGCAGTATAATATCTAATTTTGCACTTTCAAAAAAAAAGATTGTTAGCTGTTGCTTGTCATGCTTTGTGTTAAGCATATATTAAGGTAAATAACATTAATAAAATATATATGGATTTCAATACAGGAATTGAATTTAAGCCTAAGTCGTTGTCTGAACTTAGACATTACAGTTTATCAAAATTTAAAGATGATATTATATCGGGAATAGTAGTTGGTATTGTAGCGTTGCCACTTGCTATCGCTTTTGGTATTGCCAGCGGCGTAACTCCGACAGTGGGACTTATTACAGCAATAATAGGAGGCTTTTTAGTGTCGGCATTGGGCGGAAACAGCGTTCAGATTGGAGGTCCGACAGGAGCATTTATTGTTATTGTATACAATATAATACAAAACTTCGGGCTTCAAGGACTTGCAATAGCAACCTTTATGGCAGGTGTGATATTAATATTGCTGGGATTTTTTAAACTGGGCTCGGTGATTAAATTTATTCCATATCCTATTGTGATAGGTTTCACCAGTGGTATTGCGCTCACCATATTCTCAACACAGATAGTCGACTTCTTTGGATTACAAATAGAAGGTGCTGTACCTTCCGACTTTTTGAGTAAGTGGCTTGTGTATTTTTCTAATTTTGGCTCATTGGATATTGCTACATTGCTTGTCGGACTTTTCACGGTTCTGATAATAGTAGCGACACCCTTTATCTCAAAGAAACTACCGGGAGCGTTGATAGCAATAATCGTAATGACAGTAATTGCATATCTTCTAAAAGAATTTCAAGGGATTAGCACGATAGAAACTATTGGCGATCGCTTTGGCTCGCTCCCTAGTGATATACCGGCACCCCACACTCTAGGGCTGAATATGAATACAATAAATCTATTATTGCCTTCGGCATTTACAATAGCAATTCTGGGAGCCATAGAATCGTTGTTGTCGGCAACAGTTGCAGATGGTGCAACCGGAAATTCAACAAATTCAAATACCGAGTTAATCGGGCAAGGGGTAGCAAACGTGATAGTCCCATTCTTCGGTGGTATTCCTGTAACGGGAGCTATTGCACGAACAATGACAAATATCAGTAATGGCGGACGCACTCCGATAGCCGGAATTATTCATGCAGTCGTGTTGCTGCTAATATTCTTGTTCTTTATGCCTCTTATTAATTATGTACCTATGGCATGTCTTGCCGGTGTGTTGGTGATGGTAGCATATAATATGAGCGGGTGGCGCACAGTGCGAGCCATACTCAAAAATCCGAAATCAGATATTGCAGTATTAATCGTAACATTCTTGTTGACAGTAATTTTCGACCTTACAATAGCAATAGAGATTGGGCTGCTGCTAGCAATCGTGCTATTCCTTCGTCGTGTAATGGAAAATACATCGGTAAAGGTATTCAGCGACCAGATAGATGTAAATGATGGCACCGATTCTTCGCAGAAAGAAGTACTGAATATAGCCAAAGGCGTAGAAATATATGAAATCGACGGCCCTTTCTTTTTTGGAGTTGCAACAAAATTTGACGAAGTGATGCGCGACATGGGCGACAAGCCGTTAGTGAGAATAATAAGGATGCGAAAAGTTCCATTTATCGATTCAACGGGTATTCACAACTTAGAAATACTTATAAATTCATCAAAAGAAGAAGGAATACACATTGTGCTATCGGGAGTTAACCCACAAGTACACGCAGTTCTCGAGCATGCCAAAGTTGAAGATTTGATAGGGAAAGATCATATTTGCGATCACATATCTAAGGCGGTAGCGATGGCAAATTCACTAGTGGCAAATAAAGAACATCTACGCCGAGTAGATTGGTAAGACCTGCGACAAAGACGATATACAAAAAGCTCGTTGCTTACACTAAAATGTAAGCGACGAGCTTTTTTCTTGCCGTTGTAGCTAATTATTATTTATATGATTGATAGGATAGTTGCCACGAGTAGAAACGGCTCTGTTTATTATTACATAGAGAAAGTTTTAGTCAATAGTAATGATTCAAATTGTATAATTTTTTAGATAATTACTCAATTAAGACGAAAATTAAGCACAAAAAGGTTGACAAACGACTAATTGTGTGTTACTTTTGCAGTTAATTTGGGTACATAGGATTATTGTCGATAATTAATAGGGCAATTGAGTATTTTCTAGCCAAATCACACACAAGATGAGTACAAATAAGCAAAAATCAGGAATATCGTTTTTTAATGCGAATTTCACGACTATAATAAGTGTTTCATTAGTTCTACTTCTATTAGGGCTGGTTGCTATGTTAGCAATGGCAGGCGCAAATCTTACGACTCAGATAAAAGAGAATATCGGTTTTGATGTAGTCGTAAAAGAAAATGCAGATGCAAAAGAGGTGAACCAGCTGAAGCAATTATGGAATAGGGCAGATTATGTGTCGAATGTAAAATTTATCTCAAAAGAAGACGCCCTTCGCTCGTGGGAACAAGAAACCGGCGAAGACTTGATGGCAACTTTAGGCGTTAATCCGCTCAGTGCAGAGTTTGAAGTGAGAGTGAAATCGCAATATGCTTCGAGCGACAGCCTAAACAAAATATCTAAGCAATTATCAAACAACCCGGCAATAGAGAGGATACAGATTCAACGCGATTTAGTAGATTCAATAAATCGGAATGTCAGCAATGTAGCCATAATACTAGGAGCAATAGCGATAGTGCTAATGATAATATCCTTTGCGCTAATTAATAATACGGTAAGGCTTTCGGTATATTCCAAGCGATTTTTAATACACACAATGAAGTTGGTGGGAGCAAAGTCGGGCTTTATACGTCGGCCATTTATAATTTCAAACATTATCAATGGAATAATAGCAGGAATAATAGCAGAGGCACTACTTTCTTTATCGATCTACTATGCTATTCAAGTAAGCGATGAGGTGCAAGACCTTCTCAGTATGTCGGAGATTTACTGTGTTTTTGGAGCAGTAATGTTATTAGGTATGGCTCTATGCGCCCTAGCAGCATATTTGGCATCAACAAAATTTATAAGATTAGATTACGATTCATTATTTAAACAATAAAAAAGCACTATGGCAGATATAAAACAACCAAAGTTGGAAAAAGACAAGAATATAGATAAAATCAAATATAATGTATTTCCTTTAGATAAGTGGAACTTCATCTTAATGGCTGTATTTGGACTTATGATTATAGTAGGCTTTCTTCTTATGACCGGATCTCCAAGTAGCGATACATTCAATCCCGAGATATTCAGTACACGAAGAATAGTAGTAGGGCCGACATTAGCATTTTTAGGTTTTATGCTAATGGCATTTGCCATAATGTATTCGAAGAAAAAGACAAAAAAGGATTAATTACACATTCAATAAATAATTTAGATGGATATTTTTCAAGCGATAATTATCGCTATCGTAGAAGGCTTAACTGAGTTTTTGCCTGTCTCTTCCACCGGACACATGATTATAGCAGAGAAAGTGCTTGGCGTGGTACCAAATGATTTTGTAAAAGCATTTACTATAATAATACAATTTGGAGCGATATTATCAGTAGTGTGTCTTTATTATAAACGCTTTTTTGTGATGAATCCCGTAAAAATAATGGATAAATCGGCATTAGGCACTACAACTGGAATGCAAAGAATTACAATTGTAATGAAAAGATTTTTACAAAAATACGATTTCTACTGGAAGTTGCTAGTAGGTTTTATTCCTGCTGCAGTGTTTGGCTTAGCATTCAGCGATATAATTGATGAATTGCTCGAAAGCGTTAATGTAGTAGCAATTATGCTTATATTAGGAGGTGTGTTGATGCTATTTGTCGATAAGTGGTTTGCTAACAAGGATAAAGAAGTAAAAATCACCGATCCGAAAGCATTTAAGATAGGTCTTTATCAATGTATTGCCATGATACCCGGAGTGTCTCGCTCAATGGCGACGATTGTTGGAGGTATGCAGCAAGGGCTTTCGCGCAAAGCAGCCGCCGAATTTTCATTCTTCTTAGCAGTGCCGACTATGTTTGCGGCAACGGCATACAAGATGCTAAAACTATTAATGAATGAAGAATCACGAGGCTTGTTAATGTCAAACCTAGATGTTTTGCTAATAGGTAATATTGTAGCTTTCGTAGTGGCTATATTAGCAATAAAATTCTTTATAAATTATGTTACTAAATATGGCTTTAAAGCATTTGGCTATTATAGAATAATTGTAGGAGCAGTGATTCTGGTATTAGCCTTTTGTGGAGTAAGTCTTCAAATATCTTGATATGCTAAATCCTTTAGAAGGAGAAATATTTTTTATCGACAAGCCCCTAAAATGGACATCTTTCGATGCAGTGAAACGCATCAGAGGCGTTCTTGCACGTCGTACTAAAAAGAAAAAATTAAAAGTTGGGCATGCAGGAACATTAGACCCATTGGCAACAGGAGTGCTGATAGTGTGTTCTGGCAAGGCAACTAAACGTATCGACGAATTGCAGACAGGCGTGAAAGAATATATTGCAACCCTTGAAGTAGGAGCTACCACTCCGTCGTTTGATCTTGAGACTCAGGTCGATGCAACATATCCGTGGCAGCATGTAACAAGAGAGTTACTCGAAGAGAAGTTAAAAAGCTTTCTTGGTTCGATAATGCAAGTGCCACCGGCTTATTCGGCTTGTAAAGTCGACGGAGAGCGAGCATATAAGATGGCGCGTAAAGGAAATGAAGTTGAGCTAAAAGCTAAAGAGCTTATTATAAATGAGATAGAAGTACTCAGCTTTGACCTGCCGAAGATAGTAATTCGAGTGGTGTGCGGAAAGGGGACTTATATTCGCGCTTTGGCGCGCGATATTGGGCTTGCATTAGGAAGTGGGGCTCATCTCACAGCGTTACAACGAACCAGAGTGGGCGATGTAACTATCGACAAATGCCACACCGTGAGTTCCTTAATAGAATTTCTCGAAGATGCCGAAATGGTAACGACGGAGGATAATATAGAAAAAGAATAATAATTTAAGACAGATATAGATATGAAATTATCAGAATTCAAATTTAAGCTACCAGAAGAACTAATTGCTCAAGAGCCAACCCCCGTGAGAGATGAGTCGAGATTACTTGTACTTAATCGCAAAACCGGAGAAATAGAGCATAAAGTGTTCAAAGAAATTTTGGATTATTTTGGCGAAAACGACCTCTTTGTGTTTAACGACACGATGGTTTTCCCGGCAAAGTTATATGGTAATAAGGAGAAGACAGGGGCTAAAATTGAAGTTTTCTTACTCCGAGAGCTAAACGAGGAGCATAAACTTTGGGACGTTCTTGTTGAGCCGGCACGTAAAATTAGAATCGGTAACAAATTATATTTCGGTCTAGATGAGTCGATGGTTGCCGAAGTTATAGATAACACTACTTCACGCGGGCGTACATTAAGGTTTCTTTACGATGGGCCACACGATGAATTTAAGAAAAATCTTTATGCTCTAGGGCAGACACCAATTCCTGAATATATGAAGCGTGAGCCTAATGATGAGGATGTAGAGCGCTATCAGTGTATATTTGCCAAGAATGAGGGAGCTGTAGTAGCTCCTGCCGCCGGTCTTCACTTTAGCCGCGAGCTGATGAAGAGAATGGAAATTAAAGGAATCAACGATGGCTATGTTACACTTCATTCCGGTTTGGGTAACTATCGTGAGATTGATGTTGAAGATCTTACAAAGCACAGAATGGACTCGGAGCAAATGGACGTAAACGAGCTAATAGTGCAACAATTAAACGATACTCGTGATAATGGAGGCAAAGTATGCGCCGTTGGAGCTTCTGTGGTTCGCGCACTTGAAAGTACGGTAGCAATGGGCGGACACATTAAGCCATTTACCGGGTGGACAAATAAATTTATTTTTCCTCCTTATGATTTTACATCACTTGATGCGATGATTACTAATTTTCACATGCCGCTATCTGTAATGCTTATGCTGGAATCGGCTTTTGGTGGTTATGAGAATGTGATGAAAGCCTACGAAGTAGCTATCAAAGAGAAATATCGCTTTGGCGCTTATGGAGATGCAATGTTGATAATATAAAATAGAAATTTGACATATAAAGAAAAGACTCGACAAATATAATTTTGCCGAGTCTTTTTTTTATATACTGAGAATGAATTACCAATTTACTTTTTCTTGAAGAATAACACCGTCGGTAGCATCTTCAGCTGTGAAAGTGTTGCCCCTATATTGAACACAAATCATAACCAGCGGGGTGTTGCCTGTGTTGCGAACGGTGCGTTTTCCATTGGGCGCAACACGCACTACGCTACCTTCACCTACTGTGAAATTTGTGCTGTCAACTTGAAATTCACCTGTTCCGCTCACGAATATATATAGTTCTTCGTGGTTTTTGTGGGTGTGTAAAAAACCTGTTTCGCTGCCCGGAGCAAACGATTGAAAAGAGATTTCGCCACCTGTTGCTTTTAGCGATTGTCCGATAAATACCTTGCCGGGGATTTCAATACCCGGAGCTATTGGTAATACATATTCGCTAATAGAATCTAGCGTTCCTAAAGATACGGCACTGTAATTTGTGCCTTCTGAGATTTTACTTACAGTTTTCATAATCAATATTATTCTTTAAATTAATAATTGCATTCCTATACTTACTTTTAGAAAGTATTGTACGACAAAAGTATACTATTATATTAGCATTACCAAGAGGTGATTAATAAGATACTTACTAACTAAAAGGTTAGAAATGCTGAAAACAAGACACATAGAATTATATGATTATATTTATTTAACACATTTTGCTGTTTTAAAAATTAATTGCTATATTTGCAACCATAAGTATAAAAAAGAAAGTAATGACAAAAACATCAGTAGTAGATCCATACGATCGCAATTGTCCGGTAAGAAATATATTATCGCGAATTGGAGGCAAATGGGCAATTTTGATATTGCATACAATTAAATGTGCCGAAGAGCCAATAAGATTTAACGAGATACAGCGAGCAATTCCCGATATCTCGCAGAAGATGCTTGCAACAACGCTGAAGATACTCGAAGAAGATGGTATTATTCGACGGAAGGCATATTCAGAGATTCCACCTCGAGTAGAGTATTCACTAACCGAAGTAGGCTTGTCGCTGATGCCAATTCTTTATAACTTAATCTATTGGGCAAAAGATAATATGAACGACATAATGCTGAATCGTTGGAAATGTGCAAAAGCATAACAAAACAATCAAGCCACCGAAGATTAATTACAACGATGGCTTTATGTTACTTTGTATATTGTAATGCTATTTAGTAATAGTAACTTTAAAATTTTGTTTTTGAGCAGTAGTGTTCTGGTCTTTGTCGTATTGAGGGCTGTATTTACCGGCCGGCAAATCGGAGAATATATAATTATTACATCTGCGAGCAACAATAATTTTA
This sequence comes from Muribaculaceae bacterium, assembly GCA_028689665.1. Classification (GTDB taxonomy): domain Bacteria; phylum Bacteroidota; class Bacteroidia; order Bacteroidales; family Muribaculaceae; genus JAQVCR01. Next base: position 145,008 of record JAQVCR010000001.1, on the reverse strand, counting down.
TCGGCTGTTGCTGTCGCTATCATATCTAAAGCAAGTCCAAGCAACCCATTATTGTTACCCGATGAGAAATTAACCGTAACTTCGCCCGAGCGGCTGAATAGCACCTCGCCCGTTTTAGCCGATTTCAAGACGTAGTCAATACCTACAGTTATGTAGCTAAGTCCGGATTGTTTCTCCCAACGATTGATTGTAGTAAACAACACAGCATCTACCCCAAAGAATTTTCTGAAAGTGTCGAGAGAGCCGTTTATAAACATCTCGCTATCGTATGCGCTTTCTTGTCGAAGAATGTCGATAGCCATAAATGGAGAAATTACATAATATCCTCGTTCACAAAGCGGGGTAGTCATTGAAGAATAGAAATATTCTTTAGCCTCACTGTGATTAGTGTTATTGACAGGTGGCATTACTAATATTGAGGTTGGGTGTTCCTCATATATTTTAGGGTAAAGCGAAGAGCGAGTAGTTGTGTTTGAGGTAGAGCAAGAACACAATAATAATGCGCATACTATTGATATAATTAATTGTTTCATTGTTCAATCTGTTTAATAGTTTTCTCAATAAATTCTTTAGATTCAGGGTATAATTTAATTTCTTCTTTCAGCATAGCTACAGCTTCAGCTTTTTTCCCTTGTTTCAATAATAGATAAGCATGCTCGGCAAATAATCCGGGAGGGACAGCCTTTCGCATACCGCCCGGTTTCTTTATAATTTTATTGAAGCATTCATTCAGCTTTTTTTCGTTTTTCGCCGACGGATCTTTTGAATAATTATAAGATACATCTTCATAATCGTTCCAAGAATATAGCGTGTCGGTAGTTCCACAAGATGTGATTGCAAATGCAAGCAATGCAAGTATTATATAATTTTTCATTATAGTATTATTGTCTTAGTTTGTTGGCTGGAAGTAAAAATATATTTTTTATATATCACTTTGCCATTGAAAATTACTGTTATTTCTCTCTTACCGGGTTTAACTCCATAAGTTTCGCCATTATGTTTCTCAGTGGCTTGTTTCATTTTAAGAACTTTAGCGTCAAATTTAGTGTCGTTATCTAAAATTATAGTTACAGTCTTATTTGCCATCTCACCACTAGATAGAAGTTGGATAAAAGCCATATCGTCTTTACCTCCTTCAGTTGCGAAAACTCCGGTTTTGCAGCTACTAAAACCAATTGCTATTAATACAAAACTAATAGCTAAAATGATAAATTTTTTCATGATTATTGGGGTAAGTTATTTAATTTCTTCGATTATGTAATTTGCGATTTCGCTAGGAATTATTTCTTCTTTTCCTTCTATTATCGATACAATAGAGTATTCCGACTCAGGAGTATCGCCACCTGTCGATTCGATTTTTATTGAGCCTATTTTTTTGCCCGGAAGGTTAATCATTATCCCCGTCTGAGGGTTTTTAACTCGTTTGCCCTTGCTCTTTATGTCGAATACCATTCCCGATTCCAATCCTTGGCTTGCGCCACCGGCTATAATAATAGCGTCGTTGTCGAACGATAGGAAATATGAGTTCCATGGTTTATCGGATAGCTTATTAATTATATTCTCAACAAGTTGGTTTATAGCTGCCGAGATAGCTTTATCGCTAAGCGAAGCATCATATCCGGCTTGTCCGCCTGTGCCGATAAAGGTGCTTTTAGTTGTTATTTCTGCGCTGCCTTTGCCTTCCTCAGAAAAGATTACTTGCCCATTCGACACATCTACCAAACGAATATTTACAGCAGCTTCTACCGTCTGAGTTTTTGAGGCAGTGAATACTTTTGTCTGGCTTGTCGCTTTACGACCAAATTCGGTGATAGAACCGATAATCATATAATCAGCTCCAATAGCCTCGGTAGTCGACGATATGCCATTTCTGGTGGCTTCTTCTAATAGCAAAGCCAAGTCGTTACGCTCAAGAAGAATAAATTTGTTAGTTGCAGCGAGTTTCGCTGATAGAATATCCAACGCTTGTTTTCCCATAGGGTCGTTAGCCTTGTCGTAAAATAAGCCTTTACCATATTCGGTTTCGTTGGTAAATCGGCCAATAGCGACCTTGCGCTTGATTGTTTTTTTAGAAGAATCGTTATTTTGCGATACTGTTTGTTCTTCTACTACTATTTTTTTCTGAGCCAAAGCCATAGTAGGCATTAAAAGTGTGAAAATCAAAGCTAAAATAGATATACGTTTCATGTCCTGTCTGTATTAAATGATTACTGAATTCTAAAGTCCATAATCAAAATTACAGAAATTTATTTAATAAAAAAAACATGTAGGAACTTTTATTTTGAAAAATAATGATAGTGTGTATTAGTCTAACTATTTAGATTGAAATGTGGCATATTATAATCCGTATTTATCGATAAAATATAGAATAATATTGGAATAAATACAGAATAGTAGGTGAAATTTTTAATATTCTGATTATAAAAAGAGAAAAAGCCAATAAAAATAACTAACTTTGAACCTTAATGAATTACGGGAAAATTTGATCGTAGAAATTCTAACTGAAACATGAAAACCATTTTATTTATATTTCCTATTTTACAAAATAATAGATTAATACAGATTCCAGATCTAAATGGTGATTCTCTATTATTAATAATAGGCGTTTTTATAGCACTATTGTTGCTGTCGATGTTATTTATAATAACTTTAAAAATCCATGTAGACCAAGCTAAATTAAAGACAGAGCAATCGGAGAGCAAATTTGAGAAACTGTATAGCGAAGTATCTACAATTCTTAGCACATTGCCGGTTGGTATTGAGATGTATCGCAAAGACGGCGAGCTGAAATTAATAAACGATTTTGATAAGAACTTATTTAGTAAAGATACATTAATAGGATGTAGCGATTGGAAAGGAATATATTACTATTCTGGTCTACCCGAAAAAGCCCGTCATGCAATAGCACATAATGAGCCATTTAATGTCGACTTTGAATATAAAGACGATTTAAATACTGTTGATTCGGGGAATGTACTTATGCTTAATTGCATAGGAAATGCTATTTTCGATTCGGCAGGGAAAGCCGATAGATACCTTATTGTAGTGTCCGACGTAACCCAAGATTATAATAAATCTCGTGAGCTTGAGATGGCACGGCTCAATATATCGATGGCTATCAATGCCGGTAATATATTTGTGTGGAAGTTGGATGCCGTTACTCGCAAGTTTGAGAATATAGAAGGCGATAAATTTACCGACGACTTTTCAAGATATGAAGATGTGATTCTGGCAGTAGATAAGTCGGATACACAGAGAGTAGAAGAGCTATATAGCAATATGCTGTCGGGCAAGATAAAGAAATCGACAATTCAATTTAAAGTTTGGGGCGGAGATAATAAGATACATCATGTGTGTGAAGAGATAATAGCAATGCTCGATTCAAAAGGTCAGGTTGGCTCTCTTATAGGAACACTTCGCGATGTTACCGAATCGGCAGAATTTGAAAACACACTAATCGAGACAAATAGAATCATAGAACAAAGTCGTAATGATTTAGAGGCAAAGAACAAGGAGCTGGAGGCAGTTCAGCTTAATCTGGAATTGTCATTACGAGCCGGCGATATAGGTGTGTGGTCTTTTTCGATAGAAGAAAACATATTCACTCCTTTATATGGAAAACTATTCTGTGAGCAAGGCGATACATTTAAAGATGTGCTAAAAAGGATTCACCCCGATGGACGTGATTTGTTAATTGAAAGTTGGCAGAAACTACTAGACGGAACAGAACCGGAGCTGAAAATAATTTTACCATTTTTAAATCGCTCTATTGCACATACTCCATATTATGTTGAGAATCAATTTCTTGTAATAAGAAATAGTGAAGGCAAAGTAAAAAAGATCATAGGAACGCATCGAGATGTTACCGAATGGTATATTCATCAAACACTACTCGAAACAAATAGTAAAAAAATAGATTTAGCAATAAAGACTTCGGGACTTGCAGTGTGGGAATTTAATGTTGACACTCATACATTCCTTAGCCAAAACGATCCAATCAGCGATTATAAGTCAGAAATTCCAATCTCGCTAGAATATGCTCGCTCTTATTATAATCCTGAAGACTTCACCGAAGAGTACTATAAGGCTTATGATATAATGAAGAATGGTGTTAATTCTTCGTTCACGTATAATATGCGAGTACGCACTCCGCTCGACCCTGAGTGGCAATATTGTACAATAATTGGCGCACCTCTAGAATTTGATAATAATGGCAGGGTAAAGAAGTTTGTTGGCTTGCGACAGAATAATACAAAAATAGAGAAATTATCGCGTAAGGTATCCGAGCGTAATGTGCAGCTTAATATGGTACTAAATGCTGGGCGAATGACTTCGCTAGAGTATAATATTGAGACAAGCGAGCTACATATAACGTCGGATACGCAGAATGTAGTCGATAAATCTTTAAAAGTCAAAGAATTTGAGGGCTTCTTGTTAGATACATTGATAATTAATATTCACCCCGAAGACCGAGAGCAGATATATTTGGGGCTTGAAAAATTAAAGAAGGGCGAAATATGGCAGTCAAGCTCCGAAATAAGATATGATACTGATCATCATTATGACCATTATTATGAACTTAATTTTGTCGGTCTGAACTACAACAAAGATGGAAAGCCCTCAAAACTCGTGGGCTATATACAAGATATCACTGAGCGTAAGAGCATTCTAAATGAGCTACGGCAGGCAAAAGAGGTTGCTGAACAGTCGAATAAATTGAAATCGGCATTCTTGGCTAATATGAGTCATGAAATTCGCACTCCCCTTAATGCAATTGTTGGCTTTTCGGAGTTGCTTTCTTATTCTGACGATGATGCAGAAAAAACGGAATATATGGGCATAATCCGCAATAACAATGATTTGTTGTTGCGACTAATTAATGATATTCTCGATTTGTCGAAAATTGAGGCAGGAATAATGGAGCTTAAACCTGAAGAATTTGATCTTTCATCGCTCTTTGATGATACTTACACCTCATTGCGAGCTAAATCGTTTCGCTCGAATGTGAAATTCCTTTGCGAGAATCCTTATACGCGCTGTGTGATTAAATTTGATAAAAACAGATTACTACAGATAGTTACAAATTATACTACCAATGCAATTAAATACACTCCCGATGGCTCAATAACTATGGGATATGTATATGAGAATGGCGGAATCAAGCTTTATGTGAAAGATACCGGAATAGGCGTGTCGGCAGAAAAACGGCATAAGCTATTTCAACGCTTTGAGAAACTTGATGATTTTGCGCAAGGCACCGGTCTTGGATTGTCGATTGTGAAGGCTATTGCAAATACAGCCGGTGGAAATGTGGGCGTTGATACCGAAGCCGGCAAGGGGTCGAACTTCTGGGCGTGGATACCATGTAATGCCGATATAATAGAAAAGGCTAAAGGTGGCGAAGGCGAAAATGAAATAGGAGAAGATTCTGATTATTTATTACCACCGGGTTTGCATTTAATGGTAATAGATAATGATTCAGTGCAATGCAAAAAGATAAAGAAGCTATTAAAAGAGCAAAATATTGTATTTATAGATACTATCAATGAAATTGATAAATATAAAGATGTGATATTTGATTGCATTTTGATGTCGCTGGAGAATGATAGAGAGAATAATAGAGAGAAGTTACGGATATTGCGTGAGCGCGACGACACTACGCCTATTGTTGGGGTAGTGCATTATGGTGTTGCCGATGATGATATTAAGGATATAGATTTAAATTTCATTGTGGAATATCCGATAACGTTAACTCGAATCGAAGAAATGATTTGTACTTCGCTATTGGGCTAATTATAATAAAATACAAAGCCACTAAAGAATTCTTTAGTGGCTTTGCTTTTTATTATGGTGTATAGTCTATTTATATTTTTCAAATTTAGATGCTACTAATCCATAAGTGGGCATATCCAAATTATATGCTTTTCCTAATTCCAGCATATCAAACAGCATCCCCTTTATTTCTGATTGATGTCCTTTTGCAAGGTCTTTCTGCATCGATGCTGTGCTTTCAGGATCTAGTTTATCCATTACGGCAAGATGAGCTTTAAGCATATCTTCTTTATTAGCTATTCCTTTAATCCCTATTTTAGAAGCAAGCTCGGCACTTTCGTATGATAGATTTGTGAACATCTTTCGCTCTTCGCCTTCGTGCTGTATTGCTCGCATGGTTGTGTCGTAATAAGCCCCCGTACAAGCCATTGCCGAGATAAAACTCCATTTAGTGAAAGTGGCGGCTTCAATGTGATGTGAGACAGTGTTATGTATTCCACAATTATCGAGAGTTGTCGATATTTCGTTAAGTCTGTTATTATCGACCGGTTTTCCTTCTCTCGCTCCAAAGATGAGATTGAAAACTTTTCCCATTTGTGTTATTTCGCCTACCCCCGACACGAATCCTACAATATAAATACAGCCATCGATGATATGAAACTTTGGTGCTATCTTTTCAATTTTGTCGCCTGTGCCATAAATATTGAGTATGGGTAATATTATAGTGTCTTTGGTTGCTACTCTATTCAATAAATCCTTGATAGAATCGAGCGAATATTGCTTTACACACACAATGATAACATCGGGAGTATTATTATATTCTTCAGCCGAATAAGCAGGAATATTGATATGATGCTCGCCTTTGAGGTCGCTTTTTAGGTGCAGCCCGTTTTGTCTAATTGCCTCTAGGTGCTTGCCTCTGGCAATACATTCAACGTCGTATCCGCCAAGAGCTAAAAAGCCGGCAATACTTCCTCCTACTCCGCCGGTACCAATAATTAGATATTTCGACATTCTACATTTCTTTAATGGCTGTTGCCAATTGGCTCAAAGCTTGTTCGATCAATTTCCGTGAAGTGCCTACATTCATACGCATACAGTGTTCGCCTTCAGCTCCAAACATTTCGCCATCGTTAAGCGCAAGCCCTGCTTTGTTTACAAATAGGTCGATTAGTTTCTTGTGGTCAAGGTTCAGCCGCGAACAGTCGAGCCAGATAAGGAAAGATGCCTCAGGACGTATAGCTCTCACGCCGGGTAAATTCTTAGCGCAGTAATCTTCGACAAAGACAATATTATCTTCAATATATTTTTTTGCTTCAGCCAGCCATTTTCCACCTTTAGTGTATGCTGCTTCGGTAGCAATTGTTGCAAAGAACGTAGGCTCGTTGTATTCATTAGCTGCCAGCCATTTAAAGAAACCATCGCGTAATTCTTTGTTTTTAATAACCACCCATGAGCTTACTACTCCGGGTATATTGAACGTCTTTGATGGCGCACCTAGAAGAATCGAAATTTCTTCGGCTTCTTTTGACGCTGTTGCAAATGGAATGTGAACGTTGTCGAACACTGCTAAGTCGCTGTGTATCTCATCGCTTATTACCAAAACGCCATATTTTTTACATAGCGATGCGAGCTTTGCAAGAGTATCTTTACCCCAAATGATGCCAATTGGGTTGTGAGGATTGCAAAGAATCAACATTTTAGGCTTCTCGGTTGCAAATATCTTTTCAAGACCTTCGAGATCCATCTGATATTTATTGTCATTTTGTATTAGTGGATTAGATAGCACTATGCGCTTATTCCCTTCAATAACCATCTTGAAAGGGTGGTATACAGGAGGTTGAATCACAATCTTGTCGCCTTCTTTGGTGAAGTAATTCACTGCAAATGCAATACCTTTAACCACTCCCGGAACATAATCAAGCTCCTCTCGTGTGAAAGAGAAATTGTGTTTTTCCTTTTGCCAATCGATAATTGATTGCCAATATTCTTCGCTAGGTCGAGAGTATCCATAAATGTGATGAGCTACACGGTCGGTAATAGCTTTTGCAATTTCGGGGCATACCTCGAAATCCATATCAGCAATCCAGAGTGGAATTAAATCTTCTTTCCCAAATAGTTCTTTTAGTGCATCAGTCTTAGCTGCTCTTGTGTTACGACGGTCAATAACTTTGTCGAAATCTATATTTGCCATATATGTATTTAATTGTTTATATTCCTTTAATCAATATTTATGCAAATATACAAACATAATTGCAGAAGAGTAAATTTTGTCTTATTTCATTTCGATTGACTACAAAAAAAACTTTTGAGTAATCTATTCATGCTCCATATCTCTCAATCTTTTTCTATATTCTTTTGGTGAAACTCCTAAATGGGCTTTTACGTATTTCCCAAAGAAAGAGATATTTGGAAAGTCTAAATCATCGGCTATTTCCTTGATCGATTTATTGGAATATTTTAGGCAATGGCGAATGTCGGTTAAAATAAATTCGGTTATCCACTCGTTGGCTGTCTTTCCGCTGACTTGTTTGCATACGGTGGTGAGATATTTAGGGGTTACGCATAGTTGTTCGCCATACCAACCAACGAAGCGTACTTTAATTGCGTTAGAAGACAGCAACTCGATAAATTTTCTGAATAGGATATCGCCTTGCTTTATTAATCCGCCACCCGGAGCATTTACATATTCAGTCAATTCGGAAAGCACTTCATAAATTGTGGCATGAATAAACGACGAAATGACTTCTTTGCGATAGGCTCTATCTTTTAGGTTTAATCTAAAATTTACCAACTCATTATATAGCACAAGCAGTTTTATGCTCTCTTCCTTAACGTGTAATATGGGGTTTTCACTAATATGGAATGCTTTATTCCAAATATCATTGTCGGCATAGAGTATTTCCTGTATGGCTCTGTTGGATAAACAAAGTATTTTAGCTTTAAAATCAAAGCTAATCATATAATTGTTTAGCATTGTGTTAGGCTTACACAATAATATTTCGTTTGCGTGGAGCGTATATTTTTTTGAATCTATATCTAATTGAAGTTTACCATTTATACATGTAACTAGAAGATAGATATTTACCCTTATAGTGCCTTTTTCGTTTGGTAAATCGTTAATACTATCAAGAAAGGCGATGTCTCCGTCGGTATAGGTAGTTAATGGATATTCTTCCACACAATTCATATTTAACTCAAATGTATCTTCTGTTTTGTCCATAAATACTTGTTTAAAAAATCAGTGTACAAAAATAATGGATAATATGATAGATTTTAAGTCCTATAAAGTTGCAAAAGTGTTCCAATCTTCTTCACTTATTCTTCTGTTGCCAAAAAGACCACTTTGAAAGATTCAGAGGACACTGTTTACGAGCGTAAAATACTCAATTTTGCAAAAATAAAATTATAAGTAAAAATAAAGGCACATGAAGAAAGAGAAGTTCATAGCCATGCTGATTCTCATTTTAGGATTGGCAGGGTGTAAAAATCAAGAAGCAGAAACAAAGACAGCAGAACCGGTGAAAGTAAAAGTACAGACAATGCAACATCAAATGATACAAGGAGCGAATAGCTTTTCGGGTACAATAGAAGAAATGACGGGTACCACATTGAGTTTCTCTGTTAACGGTACATTAAAAAGAATACAGGTTGCCGCCGGTCAAAAAGTAGCGCAAGGGACACTAATAGCTGAAATTAATGATGTTACATTTCGCAATAGCCATGAAATGTCGGCCGCCATGTTGAATCAGGCTGAAGATGCATATAAAAGAATGAAATTGTTGCACGATAGCAATAGCCTGCCCGAAATGCAGTGGGTAGAAGTACAGAACCAATTAAAGCAAGCTCGTGCATCGGAACAAATAGCACGTAAATCGCTGAATGATTGCAAACTTTATGCGCCCTTTAGTGGTGTAATTTCGGCTAAGAATGTAGAGTCTGGGCAAAATGTGCTACCTGGCGAAGCGATAGTAAAATTAGTAACTATTGGAAAAGTGAAAATCAAAATAGCTGTTCCAGAGACAGACATTGCTAAAATATCAATAGGACAACATACCCAAATCATAGTTCCGGCTGTGGATAATCGAATGTTTGAGGGACGTATTATAGAGAAAGGCATAGCAGCAAATCCACTATCTCGCTCTTATGAAGTGAAAGCGTTGGTAGATAATCCTACCGGAGTGCTGATGCCGGGAATGGTGTGTGAAATGTCGATTAACAGCCACTCTGAACAGGCAACTTTTATACTACCATCTACAGCAATACAGCTCGATGAGAAGAATTGCTATTTTGTGTGGCTTAATGTGAAAGGCAAAGCACAGCATAGATATGTACATATCGGAGCCGGGACTAATCAAGGAATCATAATTACTTCCGGGCTTAGCGCAGGCGATGTAGTAATTGTAGAAGGGCAGCAGAAAGTGAGTGAGAATACGGAAATAGAGATAGAAAAATAGACAAAGATGAAAGCAAAAAAACGTAATCTCGTCGAGTGTGCTATGCACTATCGCCAAATAGTGATTCTAATAACTTGTTGTTTGATGGCATTTGGTATCTATGGACTCACTGAATTGAAAAAGAATGAATTTCCCGATTTTACTATTCGTCAAGGGGTAGTTGTCGCTGTATATCCTGGAGCAACGGCAGCCGAAATAGAGGAACAAGTAGCCAAACCTTTAGAAAATTATATTTTCAGTTTCAAAGAAGTCAAAAAGAGTAAGACAAGCTCTACCAGTAAAGATGGAATTGTTGTCATACAAGTACAGCTGAATGATAACTTGGAAAATAAAGATGAATTTTGGAGTAAATTTAAGCATGGAGTAAATCAGTTTAAGAGTCAGTTGCCCATTGGTGTATTAGCTGTGCAGGTAAAGGACGACTTTGGCGATACGTCGGCAGTGCTTGTAACGATGGAAAGTAAAGACAAGACATATAGAGAATTAAATGACTATATGGATAATCTTCAAGACCAATTGCGAACGGTTGAAAGCGTGGGGCGTATGAGCGTTTATGGTATGCAAAAAGAGCAAATATCTATTTATCTTGATAATGACCAACTATCTCATTACGGAATCAGCGACAAGAGTCTTGCAATGACTCTGTTCACAAAAGGATTTACAACAAGTGCCGGCAGGGTGAAAACAAATAAGTATGTTTCGCCTGTCTATGTCGGTAAATCATTAAATACACTTCGAGATGTTCAGGAGATTATTGTTTTTTCCGACCCAATGGGGAATGTTGTTAAATTAAAAGATGTAGCTAGAGTAGTTAAAGAATATCCCATAGCCGACTCTTATATCACAAATAACGGAAAGAAATGCTTGTTGCTCAGTGTTGAGATGAAAAAAGGCAAAAATATTGTAGAGATGGGCGAGCTGGTGAATAATGAGATAACAGAATTTGAAAAGAGTTTACCATCTGATGTCAATTTATTTAAGATTACAGATCAAAGTAAAGTGGTAGGCGATAGTGTAGAGACTTTTCTACATGAGCTTCTAATTGCTATTTGTGCTGTTATCATTGTGGTGATGCTGTTGCTCCCTTTGCGTGTTGCAATGGTAGCGGCATCAACTATTCCAATATCTATTTTTATCTCATTGGGGCTGTTCTATGCTTTTGGAATTGAATTGAATACAGTAACATTGGCTGCTCTGATAGTAACATTGGGAATGATAGTTGATAATTCTATTGTTATTATAGACAGCTATTTGGAAAAGATTTCGGAGGGCGAATCTCGTTGGCATGCTTCGATAGAAAGTGCAACGCACTTCTTTAAATCTATTTTTTCGGCAACGCTAGCTATCAGTGTAACCTTTTTCCCTTTTTTGTTTACTATGACCGGAATGACTAAAGATTTTCTTCGTAGTTTTCCGTGGGCAATTACACTTATACTTCTTATCTCGTTGCTTATTGCCGAATTATTAGTGCCTTTTATGCAATTCTATTTTATTCGTAAGCCCGGTGCGATAACTTTGCGAAAAAATGGAAAGAAAAGTTTCTCGTTTCTTGATGTGCTACAACGCAGTTATAATTGGTTGTTAGACAAATGCTTTGCCTATCCGCGCACTACAATTGGAATAGGCGCTTTATCGGTGGTTGTAGGTGCTGTTATGATGATGCAAATACCTCAAAAATTAATGCCAACGGCAGAGCGTAATCAATTTGCCGTCGAGATATATTTGCCTACCGGTACGGCGTTAGAGAAAACATCGTTGATTGCCGACAGCTTAGAGCATATATTACAAAAGGATAAGCGAGTGGTGTCGGTTGCATCTTTTAAGGGTACCTCTTCGCCGCGTTTTCAAAATTCTTATGCTCCGCAAATTGGGGGAAGTAACTATGCCCAGTTTATTGTAAATACAACAGATAATGATGCAACAGAAAAGATATTAGACGAATATTTGCCACGATATAGTAACTATTTTCCTGAAGCTATTGTGCGTTTCAAGCAATTGGGATATAGTGAAGCAGTGTATCCGATAGAAGTGAGGGTGAGCGGAAATGATCTTGCCCTATTAAAGAAGGAATCGGACACAATAGTATCTATTCTTCGTACTATGCCCCAATTGAATCAAGTAAGAACTAATTTTAATGAGCCGTTGGTTGCAACACGTGTAGAGCTGAACGAAGACGAATCCATTCGCTTGGGATTGACAAATGCACTGTTAGAATCGACAATGGGACTTCACTATGGCAGTGGGGCAGTTGTTGGTTCGGTGTGGGAGAAAGATTATGATATTAATGTAGTCTTAAAAAGTAATAAAGCCGATTCTGCTTGTTATGAAGATTTGAAAGATGAGCTTATTCCGGTCAATGGAGGGCTTGCTTATGTTCCATTGGGACAAGTAGCAAAAGTAGTTCCTGTGTGGGAAGACGGACAAATTGTACGAAGAAACGGAGTGCGTACCATTACTATAATGGCAGATTTGCAAAGGGGAAACAATGCAATAGCAATGACAGCAGAAATACAAAAGAAGCTCTCGACAGTATCTTTTCCCAAAGGAATCACTGTTGATTATGGAGGAGAATATGAGGAGAATAATGAACAGACGCCTAATATAATGGCAGCCCTATGTATAGCCATTGTAATTATATTCTTTATCCTGATTATTCATTTTAAGCGCATTACGACAGCCGCTTTGATACTATGCTGTTTGTCGCTTTGCTTGTTTGGAACTGCGATTGGTTGCGTAATACAAGGAATTGATTTCAGTGTTACCTGCACAATGGGAATAGTCAGCCTTATGGGTATTCTTGTAAGAAATGGAATAATTATGATTGATTATGCCGAAGAATTGCGTAGTAAAGAAAAGATGACAGCACATCAAGCAATATATCACTCAGCCCAACGACGTATGCGCCCTATTTTCTTGACTTCGGCTGCCGCCTCTATGGGCGTTATACCGATGATATTGGGTGGTAGCGGTCTGTGGATGCCAATGGGTACTGTCATTTTTTATGGTACGCTAATTACTATGTTCTTTATTCTCACAGTGATGCCGGTTTCTTATTGGCTCGTAATGAGTGGAACTACCAAGAAGCGACTTGCCTCGGAAGCGTTGGAGAAAAATTAAAAAATGGCAATCTATTAGAGTAATTTAAAAGAAAGAAAAGAAAACAATGAGACTGAAAATAACAATTCTTGCATTATGTGGTATTGCCACATTTGCTTATGGGCAGAAAACATATACGCTTGAAGAGTGTAGCTCTATGGCAATAGAACATAACATAAAAATGAAAAAGGCATTTAATGACGTAAAGAGTGCCGAGCAGATGAAGAAGGAGGCATTTACCAATTATTTCCCTACTATTAGTGCCTCTGGCGTTGGATATAATGCTAATAAGGGGCTGTTGGAGCTGAATCTTGGAGAAGGAATGGAAATGTCGATGTTGAAAAATGGTTTGATGGGAGGAATAACAGCCACACAGCCTATCTTTGCCGGAGGGCAGATTATTAATAGTAATAACTTGGCAAAAGTAGGGCTAGAGGTTAGTAAACTTCAACAAAAGCTATCGGAGAACGAGGTGGTATATACCACCGAACAGTATTATTGGCAGATAGTTACCATTAAGGAGAAATTGAAGACTATTGTAACGCTTGAGTTAATGCTTGATAACTTATGCAAAGACGTTGAAGCATCGGTGAATGCAGGTATCACAACGCGTAATAATCTTTTGCAAGCGCAATTGAAAAAGAATGAGATAGAGAGTAATCGAATGAATCTAGAGAACAATCTGTCGTTGTGTAAAATGATTTTAGCGCAATATGTTGGTATTGAAGACTCTCTTTTTGATGTGGAAACTGTCGTAAACACAGATAATATTCCACTCTTTCCAGAGCAATTACGTCGTGATCACCAATCATCGCTAAGGCTTATTCCTGAATATAATATGCTTGAGAAAAATGTCGAAGCGAATAGGTTGCAACAGAAAATAGCAGTAGGGAAGAATCTACCAACAGTGGGCGTCGGAGCCGGATATATGTATGACAACTTGATGGATAAAGGCCATTCATTCGGAATGGTGTTCGCTTCAGTATCCATTCCACTTTCGGGATGGTGGGGAGGCTCTTATGCCATAAAGAAGCAAAAAATACAAGTGCGTAATGCCGAAGATGACTTGAAAAACAGCTCCGACCTATTAGTAATAAAGATGCAAAAATCGTGGAATGATTTGTCGGATGCTTATAAACAGATGGTTCTCTCATATAAATCAATAAATCAAGCTACCGAGAATCTGCGATTAAATCAAGACTATTATAAGGCAGGGACTATAAGTATGAGCGATTTGCTTGATGCACAATCTTTGTTCCAGCAAAGCAGGGATAAGTATGTCGATTCCTATTCACAATACCAGATAAAAACATTGGAGTATCTACAAGCCACAGGGCAGTAATCCAAAAAGAGTGGCGGTCGGCTCTGTGTTATTAGAGTCGACCGCTATTATTAATAAATTATTATATGTTATGCTAATTTAGAAAGTGCGTTTTTGATGCGTTTCAAAGCTTCGCGAATATTATCGTCAGATGTAGCATAGCTAAGGCGTATATATCCCGGTGCGCAGAATGCTTCGCCATCGACGGTGGCAACATGAGCTTCGCTCAATAGATATAGAGCTAGGTCGTTTGAGTTGCTGATTGTTGTGTCGCCGTGCTTTTTACCAAAGTATGCCGATACTTCGGGGAACAGATAGAATGCCCCTTCGGGGTGGTTTATTTTAACTCCCGGAATTTCTTTAGCCAGCGAAACTATAAGGTCGCGACGACGTTCAAATGCTTTGCGCATTTCCTCGACACACTCTTGAGTTCCAAGATATGCTGCTTCGGCGGCTTTCTGAGCGATAGATGAAGCCCCCGATGTGTATTGGCTTTGCAGCTTGTTGTTAGCTTTAGCGATCCACAATGGAGCGGCAAGGAATCCTATACGCCAGCCGGTCATTGCGTAGGCTTTCGATACTCCGTTTATTATTACTACTCGATCTCTTACGCTCTCAAATTGTGATATTGAATTAAATTCACCTGTAAAGTTTATATGTTCATATATTTCGTCGGCTAGAATGATGATATTTGGATATTTAGCAAGCACATTTGCTAATCCTTCTAGTTCGCTCTTTGAATATACACTTCCTGTAGGATTTGAAGGAGAGCAAAGGATTATCATCTTTGTCTTGTCGGTAATTGCTGCTTCTAGTTGTTGAGGGGTAATTTTGAAGTTTTGTTCTACTCCAGCCGGGACAAGGATATTTTTCCCTTCAGCAAGTTTGACCATTTCAACATAGCTTACCCATGCCGGTGTAGGTATTATCACTTCATCGCCGGGGTTTACTATTGATAGAATGCAGTTGCATAAAGATTGTTTTGCACCATTTGAAACAATTATTTGTTCGGGCGCAAATGCAATATTATTCTCCTTTTTCAATTTAGCACATATTGCTTTTCTCAGCGACATATAACCCGGGACAGGAGTGTAACGAGAGAAATTGTCGTCGATAGCTTTCTTGGCGGCTTCTTTTATGTGGTTGGGGGTATCAAAATCTGGTTCTCCTACCGACATATTTATAATGTCTACTCCTTGAGCTTTTAGCTCGTTACTTTTTTGCGACATGGCTAGCGTTGCCGATGGCGAAAGAGATTGGACTCTTTGAGATACTTGATCCATTTCTTTGAGTTTAGAGATTAGTATTGATTGTAGTTTGCGATGCAAAGATAACTTAAATGGTGGAAAGAAAACAAGTTTATCGGATATTCTTTTTTCTAACTTTGTAAAAATAGATAATGGCGCACTGCCGCCTTTTCCATGAAGCGTGTCGCAGAATTTAATTTCAATAGATACAGTTTAAATAAAGATAATATGTATGTTGATAGAGATGATCTCTATATATCTTTATGCCAAATTAACCCTAGTGTCCCGAAGATATTATATTAAAAATATTGAGATATGAAAAAGCTGTATGTTTTAATGCTGATGCTGGTCTGGGTGGTCTGGCTTGGCGCAAAAAAATGTGGTTTCAATAGCGGAATTGAATAAGACACTAACAGGAATAGTTACCGACAAAGACGGAAAAGCAGTGTCTGGTGCTAAGGTGATGATATTATCTGCCGGATATAATTATGCTGATACGATTTCAACTGATGTTGATGGTTGCTTCAATTTTCCGATAATAAAGTTGCCAAAGGGTGCGGTAGCTGTGATAAAGATTGATTAATTGCCATTTGTTGCAATTGAAACAAATATTGAAAAGAACTGTAAATTTGATTGTGTTTTCTTAGATTATCAAAATGATTTGTGTATCTTTATTGTCGTAATGGGCTAACAATTGGTAGCCGTTATTGTTATTGTATTATATCACTTAAAATTATTACAATTATGAAGAAGTATGTTTGTGAGCCATGTGGCTATATTTACGATCCTGAAGTTGGGGATCCTGATGGGGGAATTGCAGCCGGAACAGCATTTGAGGATCTGCCCGAAGATTGGGTGTGTCCTATTTGTGGAGTAGGCAAAGATATGTTTGTTGTAGAAGAATAATCATTCAACAACTAGATAATAAAAAAGCAACCATACTGTAAAGTGTGGTTGCTTTTATGTTTATAATTTGTCTAAATTAAGCGTCGATATTTGCGTAAGTAGCATTCTCTTCGATAAATTCACGTCGAGGTCCTACATCTTCTCCCATTAGCATAGAGAAAATTCTGTCGGCTTCGGCTGCATTTTCTATGTTAACTTGTTTCAATAAGCGATGTTCAGGGTCCATAGTAGTTTCCCTAAGTTGTTTAGGGTTCATTTCACCAAGACCTTTGTATCGTTGTAGTTTGAATTGAGAGTCGTTCTCACCATTAGTAAATTTGTCGATGAAGTTTTTTACTTGAACGTCGTCCCAACAGTATTCTTCGTTGTTTCCCTTTGAGCATTTATACAATGGCGGAGTAGCAAGATATAAATAACCGTTTTCTATTATGGGGCGCATACGTCGGAAGAAGAAAGTCATAAGAAGAGTTGCGATGTGGCTTCCGTCGACATCGGCATCGGTCATTATTATGATTTTGTGGTATCTAAGTTTGCTTAGGTTTGCTTCTTTGCTGTCTTCGTCTGTTCCAATAGTAACACCTAAAGCGCGGAACATATTTGTGATTTCTTGACTTTCAAAGACTTTGTGGTCCATAGCTTTCTCCACATTAAGGATTTTACCTCTAAGAGGTAGAATTGCTTGGTGTTGTGGGTTACGACCTTGCTTAGCCGATCCACCTGCCGAGTCGCCCTCGACAAGGAAAAGCTCGCTATCTTCGGGGTTCTTTGACGAGCAGTCGCTTAGCTTACCCGGTAGTCCACCTCCACAAAGTGGCGATTTGCGTTGCACTTTCATTCGTGCATTATATGCTGCATGGCGTGCTTGTGCTGCAAGTATCACCTTCTCAACAATAGTCTTAGCTTGGCGAGGATGCTCTTCAAGGTAGTTGCGAAGAGCTTCGCTCACTGCGGTTTGTACTGCACCTATCACTTCGTTGTTACCGAGCTTTGTCTTTGTCTGTCCTTCAAATTGAGGCTCAAGCACTTTCACCGAAATTACGGCAGTAAGACCTTCGCGGAAGTCATCGCTGGATATTTCGACTTTTGCTTTTTCGAGCATATTGTTGTCGTCGGCATATTTTTTAAGTGTGCTTGTGAGTCCGCGACGGAATCCTGTCAGGTGAGTACCACCTTCAATGGTGTTGATGTTGTTGACAAAAGAGTATATGTTCTCGTTAAACGTAGTGTTGTAGGTCATTGCGACTTCTACGGGAATATTTTGACGCTCTGTGCTGATGTGTATCACGTCTTCGATAAGATGCTCCTTGCTAGAGTCGATGTATTGAACAAATTCATCAAGACCTGTTTCGGAAAAGAAAATTTCTTTTTTAGGATTGCCTTTATCATCTATTTTGCGCAGGTCGGTTAGCGTTAATGTTATTCCTGCATTAAGGAATGCCAAGTCGCGAAGACGAGTAGCAAGAATTGCATAGTCATAAACCGTCTCGGTGAATATATTGTCGTCGGGAAGGAATGTAACTTTTGTTCCCGAAATTTCGGTGTCGCCAATTATTTTAACCGGCTCTTTTGGGTGTCCGCAAGAGTATTCTTGCATGTATATTTTACCATTGCGATATACTTCGGCGCGTAGATATATTGAAAGCGCATTTACGCACGATACACCTACACCGTGAAGTCCGCCGGATACCTTGTATGAGCCTTTATCGAATTTACCACCGGCGTGTAGCACTGTTAGTACTACTTCAAGTGCTGATTTTCCTTCTTTCTCGTGCATATCAACCGGAATACCACGACCATTATCTACAACGGTTACCGAATTATCTTCGTTTATGCTTACTTCGATGTGGCTCGCAAAGCCGGCAAGAGCTTCGTCGATTGAGTTATCAACAACTTCGTATACCAAATGGTGTAATCCTCTGCTACCTGTGTCGCCAATATACATTGACGGACGCTTACGCACAGCTTCCAAGCCTTCTAATACCTGAATACTATTGGCTGAATAGCTTTTTTCTTCTTGTGACATATTATTTATCGATATGATATTTTTTAGTTTATCTTTAACATCGAGCTGAATATCCGTGGTATTTGCTCTGATGTCAAATAGCTAACAAAAATACAAAAATTTATTGGATTAAGGAACTTTTTCTAACGAAATTAATCTACTATTTCTGCCTAAAAATAAATATTGATGTTGATATTCAATAAAAAAGTCGATTCCCATTTTTTCAGTGGAATCGACTTTGCTTTTATTGTGTCAAATATGTTGCAGTGTTTTTATACTGTGAGGATTATGTTGTTTTCTTCGGCGATTCGTCGCATATTTAATATGGCGTAGCGCATTCTGCCTAGTGCGGTGTTTATGCTCACGTTTGTGGTTTCGGCAATTTCTTTAAAGCTCATATCTTGATAGTAACGCATTAGCAGTACTTCGCGCTGAAGGTCGGGAAGAGCCATCACTAGGCGTTTAATGTCTTTGTGTATCTGTGAAGTAACTAATTTATCTTCAATAGTCTCGTCGCTAAGCTCTTTGCGATTAAGAATGTCTACTTCAGTAGAGTCGCAAGATTGTAAATTCTCGGATTTCTCTTGGCGAAAGAAGTCGATAATAAGATTGTGTGCAATGCGTGAAATCCATGCACTGAATTTTCCATTTTCGGTGTATCGACCTTGGTTAATAGTAGTAATAGCTTTTACAAATGTTTCTTGGAATATGTCGTCGGCAATATCGTTATCTTTCACGATGCGAAAGATATAGGCATATATACGGCTTTTGTGACGATTGAGCAGAATATCAAACGCTTTGCAATTACCTTCGGCATATAACGCAACCAATTTATCATCGGTCATTGTTACTAGTTCTTTCATTACTTTTTATATGAAATATTAATTTTGAGTAATGTAATTTCGATAGGCAAAAGCGTTTAAAAATTTGATTAATATGGTTTAATTAATAGTTCTTACAACATATTTTCTGCTGTTGTATTTGCAAAGATATATAAAAATTTAAAATTCCTATAAGTTTTTGCGTTTTTTTTATTCTGAGTGTGCAATATGTGCCTTAAAACTGCGTTGCATAGGCTTTTAAAATATTTTGTAAAATATATTGATAATAGTATAATAATTAATTATGTTGAAACGTTATAACTATGAAATTAATAATTATATATAAAATGCCTATGGGTAAAACCTCTACTCCAATTACTAATTCGTTGGTCGACATTAAAGTAAATGTAAAACAGCACGGGCCTAAGAGTGCTACTTTAAACTTTATCAAACAATTTGCTCGCGTATATTCATACGAACCTAAACTAGGGACACAGTTGGGTAACTTTATAGCAAATTAGATAACAATTTTTTTTACAATAATTGCTCGATAACAAGAAATTAAAAAAGCGACTATTCAATTAAGATGAATGGTCGCTTTTGAGTTTTTATTATTAGGATTAAATTTGGCGAAATTGATGTTTTATTTTATCAAAAATTCGTTTAGTTGCTCCGAGATTTTTGCTGATATATTCGCCTGCGGCTTTACCCGATTTCTCTAGATAATCCGGATTGGTTATGAATTTATTCATAATGGAGCTGAATTCTCGGTTTGAATTTATTTCAAAAGCACCTTCTATGCTTATTAGGTCGCGTGCTTCTTTGAATTTTTTGTGATTAGGACCGAATATTACCGGAATGCTATACACTGCAGCTTCGTTGATGTTGTGTATGCCTACTCCGAACCCCCCTCCAATATATGCTACATCGGCATATCGATAGCAAGATGCAAGAATACCGAATCCGTCGATTATAAGCACGTTGGTATTTATTTTCTCGCCTTCTTTGAGCTGTGAGTAGCGCATTGCCGGTTGATTTAATTTTGCAATTATTCCGTCTATTCGTTGTTCATTAATTTCGTGTGGTGCGATGATTATTCTCATCTCGGGGTGAGCGTTGAAGTATTCGAATACGATATCTTCATCGGGTTGCCAAGAGCTTCCCATAATCAGTGTGAAGTGATTCTCACTAAATTCTTCAATTGCCGGGAAATCGTGTGATGCCGCTAAAATGTCGGTTACTCTGTCGAAACGCGTGTCGCCCATAATTTCAACTTTATCTTGTCCGATGCTGTTAAGCAGTGTTTTCGATTCTTCATCTTGAACAAAGATTGTTGTGTAGCACTTTAGCATATTACGGAACATTGCTCCGTAGGGCTTAAAGAATGATTGGGTGTGGCGAAAAATAGCTGAGATTATAAATGTTGGAATGTTCTTTTCTTTGAGAGTTTGAAGATAGTTGCCCCAAAATTCATATTTAATGAATATAGCCATTGATGGGTTCACTGCATTTATGAATTGTCGAGCATTGGCGGGGGTGTCGAATGGAAGATAGCACACTGCATCGACTATTGGATAATCTTTGCGTACTTCATATCCCGAAGGAGAAAAGAATGACAGGAGTATTTTCTGATTTGGGTATTCTCGCTTTATCATTTCTATTAGTGGTCGCCCTTGCTCAAACTCGCCTAGCGAAGAGGCGTGTATCCATATCGGTTGCGATGTGGGGCTTATTTTATCTTTTATTATTTGAAGTGTGCGTTTCTGTCCGGCAATCATTTTGTCGGCTTTGTCGTTTTTGTGTGCGACAATTTTTACTGCTAAGCGGTAAAATCGTATTGCGGTATTGTATATTAAATTCATTCGGTCAATTAATATAAATTACGTAGGCGCTCGCCTTTATGTGAGTTCTTTCTGTCTTTCCACCCATTCTGGTCAATGAATACGCGTAGCAATAGACGCTGATAAAATGTGAAATTGTCCTTTGCAATATTAAAGTCGAGTGATGCTTCAAGATTCATAAACCAATTGCGCATAATGTAAGCGTATACGCTTGTGCGATTGTAAAATGAAGATTGATAATATGGCTCGCCCATATCTAAAATACTGCCAAATTTATTGTAATATGGATATAACTTTCCACCAGTGTATAGCGTGTTCTTCAGCCCCAAGAATTTCCATTCGGCAGTGAGGTCAACCCATAATCCACATGGAATATCCCACTTGTCGTAGGATCTATCGCGATTGATTGATAGTAGTGCGCCTGCCTTAATTGTGAAGCTGTCGAGTGGTGTTACTTTTGCTAGGTTTAGTCCTAGATATGGGTTTACAATAATGTTGTCGACAAGTGATTGTCCTTCGGGGGGATTTTTTTGTTTGGCTAGGTGGTTCATCATAGCAGTACCACCGGCTATAAGCACTTTGTGCTTTTTATTCCATTCGCCGTGAAATAATATGCTGAATGCTTCGCGTTGAGTTTCCGATTGCATTCCACGCCAGTCGATATAAGCCTCGAAGAAACCATTTTCGCGAGTATATTGTACCATTGCACCACGAATATTTGCTTGATTGTAGCTTAGAGAGTCGCTAATAATGAAATTTTGTGATGTTTGTATCAATTGTGTGCGAGGAAACATACCAAAAGAGAATTTCCATACCGGTGATGTGTAGCGGTAGTAAAGAGTTGGGGATATTTTGTATCCGTTCCATTCACTTCCTATTGGCTGTGTCCACACAGCTCCGGCGGCGATTCGGTGAGAGTTGCCTTTTAGTGATATTCCTATTTCAGGAGCGAGTCGTGTCTGAAAAAAAGTCTTAGTGTCGGTGAATTTGTCGTCGCCTTCACGATTGTCAAAAATAGTGTTGAAGTCGACGCTCCACGCTAATTCTTGACTTATAGCTTGTTGTGAGACTCCAATACAACAAGCTATAATCAATAATATATTTCTTAATTTAAGCATTTACCGGCTTAATATTTTCTATTCCGTATCGTAGACGTTTAATAGTTTCTTCTTTACCCATTAGTTCTGTGATGTCGAACATGTGCGGACCTTTGCATTCGCCCACAACAGTAAGGCGGAAGGCATTCATTACGTTGCCCATGTGGTAGCCATTGTCGGTAATCCATTTTAATACAATGTCTTCAGATGGCTTAGAAGTGAAGTCGTCGATTTGTTGTATTATAGTGATCAGCTCATTCAAAATAGCCGGAGTGTCTTCTTTCCAGCGTTTTTTAATGTCTTTCTCGCTAAATTCGGTGGGCGCAACAAAGAAGAAAGCGGCTTGTTCCCATAGGTCTTTTATAAATGAGATTCTGCCTTTTACCATATCTACAGCTTTTGCGATATAGTCGGAGCTAAAGCCTTCTATGCCTTTGTCTTTAAGAATAGGCATAAATAATTCGGCTAGAGCGTTATCGTCTTTTTCTTGTAGATACTTGTGATTGAACCATTTGCCTTTCTCGAAGTCGAATTTAGCTCCGCTGCGTGAGCAATGCTCGAATGAGAACATATCGATAAGTTCGTCGATACTCATTATTTCTTGGTCGTTTCCCGGATTCCAGCCTAGAAGTGCAAGGAAGTTTATAACTGCTTCGGGGAGATAGCCCGATTCACGGTATCCCGATGAGATGTCGCCACTCTTTGGATCTTTCCATTCGAGAGGAAACACAGGGAATCCCAGTCGGTCGCCGTCGCGTTTGCTAAGTTTGCCTTTTCCGTCGGGCTTTAATAGTAGAGGCAGGTGAACAAATGCCGGCATAGTATCAGTCCAGCCAAATGCTTCATATAATAGGACATGTAGAGGGGCAGATGGTAACCATTCCTCGCCGCGAATTACATGCGAAACGAGCATTAAATGGTCGTCGACTATATTTGCAAGGTGATATGTAGGAAGGTCGTCAGCCGATTTATATAGCACTTTGTCGTCGAGGATTGATGAGTTTATTGTAACCGCTCCGCGAATAAGGTCGTTTACAATAACATCTCGATTAGGCTCAATCTTAAAGCGTACTACATATTTCTCTCCATTGTCGATTAGCGATTTCACTTCGCTGTCGGTCATGGTAAGCGAGTTGCGCATTGAGCTGCGAGTAGATGCGTCGTATTGAAAGTTTGCTATTTCGGCGCGTTTAGCTTCAAGTTCTTCCGGAGTGTCGAATGCGATGTAAGCATTACCGCTGTCGAGTAATTGCTTAACGTGAGTACGATATATTTCGCGACGTTCAGATTGTTTGTAAGGGCCATAATTTCCACCTTCTCTCACGCCCTCGTCAATTTTTATTCCGAGCCATGCAAGTGATTCATTAATATAGTCTTCGGCACCCGGCACAAATCGACCAGAGTCGGTGTCTTCGATGCGAAGAATCATATCCCCGCCATTTTTGCGAGCGAATAAATAATTGTATAGGGCAGTACGAACGCCCCCAATATGAAGAGGTCCTGTTGGAGATGGAGCAAATCTTACTCTTACCTTTCTATCCATAAATCTTGAATTTTTTACAATTTTAAATTAAATCAGTGCAAAGTTACAAAATGCTTTGGATATATACTTAAAAAACGCCAAAATATGTGTCTTACAGAGTTGGTATAGTGGTAATAAAGTATTAATAATTATCGGTTGATAAATAAGGGGCTACATACCCACTGTGAATGTAGCCCCTCATTATGAAAACGACTTAATAAAAGGAATTTTTTAAGCGTGCGACACGTTAGCCGAAGTGTCGTGTCGTTTGTGGAATTGATGTTCCACTCCTTCTATTACATTAATAATGTAGTCGCCTAGTTTTTCGGCTTCGCACACTATATCCATATAATATATTCCTGATTCGTATTCATAAAGTTTGTTATTGATGTTTTCAATATTTTCGGTGCGAAGAAGATTTCGATAGTTGTTAATTTCGCGCTCTTTATTGAAGTTTTTAATAAGATCTCCTTCGTGAATATTCTCGATGTTGCGTAAGATGATAAGCATATTTGCAAGAGCTTCTTTCACATAGTTTGTCATTGTGTCGATGTTCTCGTATATCTTATCGTTGAATTGTGCGTGAGCTTCCTCTTTGCGAAGTACGGTCTTTGCTATATTGAAACAGCTGTCGGCAATGCTTTCGATTTCGGTAACGATATTCAGCATGGCCGCAATGCGTAGCTTACCTTCATAGCTAAGTCGTCCATCAGAAGCGCGATTAAGATAATTTGCTATTTCAATTTCCATTCGGTCGGAAATCTCTTCATATTTTTCGATGCGGCTATATAGGTTGTTGAATGCTTCGGTTCCGGGCTTTGCGTGAATAAGGTCTCTCACCATATCCCACATTCTATCTACTCTCTCGCCATAAACAGCAATTTCTCGTTGAGCTTGTGTTATATTAAGCTCGGATGCGTTAAGAAGACCTGCTGAGATAAATTTGAGTTGAAATTCTTCGTCTTCTTTGTATTTTGAGCGAATAAAGAAATTGGTGATTTTAACGTATGTGTCGGTGAACCAAATCATTATAGTGAGGTTGACAATGTTGAACACTGTGTGGAACATTGAGAGTCCGAATGATACTGCAAATTGTAAAGTTACAAGTTGAATAGCAATTGGATTATTGCTTGCAACAGTGCCATTCATTATACCATTGTATAATTCTAGATTGTTGGCTTGTAGATCGTTTGAGAAGCTCATTAACTTTGTTGGGTCGCCTTGTCCCAGTGCTTCTGTAATCCATACATTTAGATCTACGAAGGGGAAGAAAATGGCAATTGTCCAGATTGTTCCAAACAGATTAAATAGGAAATGCCCAAGAGCTGCTTTCTTAGCGGCAACGTTAGCACTAAGAGCAGCCAGTATTGGCGTTATTGTTGTTCCTATATTGCTACCGAGTACTATTGCACAGCCCATATCGAAAGGAATCCACCCTTTGCTACACATTATTAGCACGATAGCAAATGTGGCTGCTGATGATTGTATTATCATTGTTACTACCATTCCTACTAATATGAAAAGTAGCACAGATAGAAAGCCTTTGGCGGTGTAGGCTTGTAGGAAAGCAAAAATTTCGGGGCTGGATTTGAGGTCGGGAACTGACAGTCCGATATGTTGAAGTCCCATAAATAAAAAAGAGAAACCTATTAAGAATTCTCCTATCGACTTCCAATTACTCTTCTTAGAGAATAACATTGGAATTGCAAAGCCTATTAGCGGTATCGCGAAGGCGTATATGTTGACTTTAAATCCGAAGATTGAAATAATCCATGCTGTAAATGTTGTGCCTATATTTGCGCCCATTATTACTGCCATGGATTGAGCTAGCGACATTAGCCCGGCATTTACAAAACTCACTACCATAACGGTAGAAGCTGACGAACTTTGTATTAGAGCTGTAATAAGGATACCGGTAAATACCCCGGCAAATCTATTTTTTGTCATGGCTGACAGAATATTTCGCATTCTGTCTCCAGCAACTTTTTGAAGACCCTCACTCATTACTTTCATCCCATATAGGAAAAGACCGACAGATCCAAGTAATGTTAAGAAGTCAAGAATTGAGTAGTTCATCTGCTCAAATTTTTTTTGTTTCTAATTACTTATATAAAATGCACTTGTGTAGTTTTGTTATCAAAACGTTACAAAATTAGTCAAAATATATGTCGCATAAAATAGTATAATGAATTATTTTCATATTATTTTCGATTAATAAATATTATTTTTTAATAATGTTACATTATTCAAATTTGTATTGTCTATTTAAATAGCTAATTTTAGTGCATAATTTAAATATAAAAATTATGGATACGAGTTTAAAGATTTTTTGTAAAAATATTAATGAGTATGTCGAAATAAAGGGTGGCGACACGCTATCACATATTTATGATAAGGTGAAAGACCGTATAGCAGTTAAGCCGATTTGCGCCAGAGTGAATAATAAGACTGAAGATTTGGCATTTCCTGTGTATGCGCCTAAGCAGGTTGAATTTTTGAGCCGTTCTACGCAATCGGGAGCAAGAGTTTACACTCGTTCGCTCTGTATGATTCTTTACAAAGCCTTGATTAAGGTTCTTCCCGGTGCAAGACTTCGCATTGAGCATTCTATTTCTCAAGGATTTTTTTGCCGGATAAAGCATTCTAGTGATTCTGTTTCGGCAGAGCAAGTTGAGGCTATAAAGTCGGAGATGAGGAATATCATAGGTCGGAATATCCCATTTGTGCGCCACGAGAAGTTAACTACCGATGTTATAAAAATATTTAGAAAAGCAGGGCTTAATGATAAGGTGAGGCTGTTAGAAACACTGCATGAGTTATATACTGTTTATTATACGTTAGGCGATACGGTAGATAGCTATTATGGACCGCTTGCGCCTGATAGTGGCAGTGTCGATGTGTTCGATTTAGTGCCTTATCACGAAGGTATGCTTTTATTGGGCTTTTCAAGTGCCGATAACAGTGTTCCCGAAAAGCCGATAAAGCAGGAGAAGATGTTCAAAGCATTTACTGAGCATCTGGAGTTTAATAATATTATAGGTATTTCAGATGTGGGAAATCTAAATCGAGCAGTGTATGAAAACGCATCGACAATGCTTATAAATGTAGCCGAAGCACTGCATGGAAAGATGATAGGCAAAATAGCGGCTGATATTGCCGAGCGATTTAAGAATGGTGGCTCTCGAGTTGTGCTTATTGCAGGTCCGTCGTCGTCGGGTAAGACTACATCGACTAAGCGTCTTGCCATCGAGCTGATGACTAATCTGATTAAGCCACAAATGATTTCGCTTGACAATTATTTTGTAAGTCGCGAACAAACGCCTAGAGATGAGACAGGCGATTATGATTATGAGTCGCTTTATGCTCTCGATTTGGAAAAGTTTAATAGCGACTTGAATGCGCTGATTAATGGTGAGGAAGTGGAAATGCCTACTTATAGTTTTGAGCTAGGGAAGCGGCTGTATAAAGGAGATAAGATGAAACTAAAAGAGAATGAGATTCTTCTTATCGAGGGGATTCACGGGCTTAATCCTGAGCTGACTAAGCAAATCCCGGATAATCAGAAATATAAAGTGTATATTTCGGCACTTACGACTCTCTCGATTGACGACCATAATTGGGTGCCTACCAGCGATAACCGACTTCTACGGCGCATAATTCGTGATTATAAATATCGTGGCACTAGTGCTACAAATACTATTGCGCGATGGCGAAGTGTGAGAGCCGGCGAAGAAAAATGGATTTTCCCATTTCAAGAGAATGCCGATGCCACTTTTAATTCATCATTAATTTTTGAGCTTGGAGTAATGAAAAATTTTGCCGAGCCTATTCTTAAAAGTGTGCCACACAATGTGCCTGAGTTTAGCGAGGCATATCGCCTTCTTACTTTCCTTAGCTATTTTGAGGCAATAAGTGAAAGACAGATACCTTCGACAAGTCTTCTTCGCGAATTTCTCGGTGGCTCAAGTTTTAATTATTAGCTTGGTAGATTTCTATTGAGTGAATTGTAGCGAGCAATGAAAGGGGTAGGTGTTTATAAACCTGCCTGTGGCATAAGTGCCGTCGTATTCGCTCTCGAAATATAGGTGATAGCTATGATGCTTTAGGCGATCGATAATATATGTTGCACTTTGTAAAGGTAAATCGTCGGAATACTCGTGCAAGAGTTTTTCGACGATTTTTATATCATTGCCGATGATAGTAATGGCAATTGAACTCTCGGTTCCGTAGGGAGCCGTAAGTCCGTGGTGTGTGATTGTGAGTGTGCCGTCTTCGAGTGCGCTAATTTCAATTTTGCGTTCAGAAATATCTGATTGACTCATATCTGCACGGAAAAAATAGGTGGCAGCTTCATCTTTAGGCGTGGGCTTGAAAAATAAAGCTGTTATTGCTACTGCTATTGTAAAAGCTATTATATAAAATTCGGTTGATGTGAATATTTCCTCCATTAGAATTCGGAGAAGCTTAGAGGTAGCAATGCTTTTATTCCTTCGAGTATATATATTTCATCACTGCCATATAGAATTACTCTAATAGGCTTGCCTGCCAGTGTCTCATATTCTAGGATTGCTTGTCGGCATGCTCCACATGGAGAAATGGGGGATTTCTCAAATTTGCCATTCTGAAATGCCGCAATGGCAATAGCGTCGACTTTTGCTTCGGGATATTGAGCATGTGCGTAATATATTGCAGTGCGCTCGGCGCATGTGCCTGATGGAAATGCCGCATTTTCTTGGTTGCTGCCGGTTACTAGCTCGCCATTGGAGAGTAATATTGCTGCACCTACATGGAACTTGCTGTAAGGGGCGTAAGCACGTTGTGTAGCCGATTTCGCTAAATCTACTAAATTTTTATCGCATTGAGTTAGCTCATTATACGAGCAAACTTCTATCTTTGTAGTTAAAATTTTTTCTTTCATGGACGATTACTATTTATGCAAATATATCTCTTTTTTGGGGAATCGCAATGTTAAACGTGCAATTCCTGCTATTTTATTTGTTTTTATTGTGATAAATGCTTCAGGGCAGAGCTTGTTAAAAACTTATATTAACTATATTGAGCAATATAGGGAGCTTGCAATTCTGCATCAGCAGGAGTTTGGAATACCTGCAAGCATTACACTTGCGCAAGGTCTGCTGGAGTCGGGGGCAGGAAATAGTGAGCTTGCTAAGGTGGCAAATAATCACTTCGGAATAAAATGTCATAAGAATTGGGAGGGTCGGGGCTTCTATCAAGATGATGATGAGGCAAATGAATGTTTCCGATGCTATGACTCGCCCGAAAGCTCCTTTGAAGACCATGCTCGCTTTTTGAAAAAGACAAGATATAACAGCCTTTTTGAGCTCGAAGTAACTGATTATAAGGAGTGGGCTCGCGGACTTAAACGATGTGGATATGCTACCGATCCTCGTTATCCCGATAAATTGATTAGTATCATTGAGCGTTATGAGTTGTTTTTGCTCGACTCGGGGCAGGTTGTAGTTGCGCAACGTCGCGAACTTAAAGCTGATGAACTGATGGAGCATAGTATCGATCAAGAGATTATTGCCGAAGTGGCGATGATGCACAAAATACGCAATAAGTGGAATCTTCATTATGTCATTGCTCGTGATGGTGATAGCTTTGAGAGTCTTTCTGAAGAATTCGGATTGTCGAAGAAGAAAATTGCGGGTTATAACGATTACGAAAGTGCCGATGCAAATATTTTGCCGGGTGCAATAATATATCTTGAAGAAAAATTAAAAAAGGCTGTTGCCGATAATGATACTCATATAGTGGCTGAAGATGATAATTTGCATCAAATTTCGCAGAAATATGGGCTGAAATTAAAGAGTCTGTTGAAACTTAATGATCTTGAAGCCGACAGCAGTCTTGAAGTAGGACAAGAATTAAAAATCAAATGATACTGTGATTCTATTAAGTCTTGTTGTAGTCTGTGATTCTATTAAGTCTTGTTGATGTCTGTGCTACTATTAAGTCTTGTTGTCGTCTGTGCTATAATATACGATAAGAGAAGCGACCTGAATTAACTTGTAATTCAGGTCGCTTCTATTTATGTTGAATTGTTTTATTTCTTATTTTGCCGGAGCTGGAGCAACAGGAGTAGCTGGTGTAGTTGGAGCAGCTGGTGTAGCTTTCTCGGTTGGGAATGCTGTTGAAGTTTGCTCTTGTGGAGCTTGAGCTTTCACTTTCGATGTTCCTTGAACAAGCGTGCGAGGAGCGGCAAAAGCAGAAAGGATACTTAATACACAGATTATAATAGCAAGTCCCCATGTTGCTTTTTCAACAAAGTTTGTTGCCGATTTAACTCCCATAATTTGGTTAGCTCCTTGGAAATTAGAAGCAAGACCGCCACCTTTAGATTTTTGAATAAGCACAACGCCAATCAATAATAAAGCTGCGATAAGAATAAGTACAGTTAATAAAATGTAGAACATATTGTTATAATTTTTAATTTCGTTATTGTTTTTGATTCTGCCACAAGCATAATCGGGTGCAAAGTAAATACAATTTTACCACAATATCAAATGTTTATTAGTTTTTTTTGTTGGAAATTGAAACGCCTTTTGTAACACGGCTTATTTAATGTGCTAATTAATAGTGGCATTCTGTTTGTGTTGTTTCGTGGGTGTGAGGGGTATGTAACGTCTAAAAATAAGAAATGGTTGTCTCACGACAACCAATCTTGTTAACCTTAAATCTAATACCATGAAAAACACAGTACAAATGTAATCGTTTTATGCTATATAGCATAATTATTTCATTGAAAAATTGTTTGCTTTAACAATAATTATATTTTGCTCTGTTTCTGGGTGTCCGACTTAACGATAGTTTATATTTATAATGCAAAAAAAAGCAGAATTTTCGTTCTGCTTTTTTCTGATGTTATGTTAGATCTATTTATTTGGAATTTTAATTTTATCGCCGGCTTTAATTTTTGTTCCGGTGATGCCATTTGCCTTTTTAATATCGTCAACCGAAACGCCGGGATATTTATCGGCAATTTTTGAAAGGTTTTCGCCTTTTTTTATTTTATGCTGGCGATATTTATCTTTTTTCGAAGACTTAGATTTTGTGGTTTT
>JAQVCR010000001.1:0-113744 GCA_028689665.1 Muribaculaceae bacterium | reverse complement strand
TACAGAATCTTTTTTGTCCGATTTTTTAGTGGCTTTTTCTTCTTTTGGCTCTTTCTTTTTGTCCGATTTTGCTTTAGTTTCTTTTTTTGTTTTTACCGGTTCAGTGGTCTCTTCGATTGGTTCTTCGTTCGACTCTTTTACTTCAACGTTTTCGTCTTTAGTCCCTTTTGCTGCAATTTCGGTCGATTTGTCGTCGTCTTTTTCGACAATTCTATATGTGTTTATTTTTAGCGTTTGTCCTCGCTTTATGCTGTTTCTGCGAATATGGTTCCATTTTTTTATGTTAGAAATAGATACTCCGTATTTGCGTGCTACTTTGCTCAGAGTTTCTCCTTTTTTTACTTTGTGATATTTAACTACGAGTTTTGTGTCGTTGTCTGAGTCGGCGTTAACATAGCTAGCCGGCTCCACTATATCGCGGCGAGCAAAAAGTTGAGCATTGTGGGCAATAATACTGTCTTCGCTCATTATGTAGCTGTAAACTTGTTGCGACGGTAGAGACAGTGCGTAAGGGCGAATGTCTCCGGGGATAATATCTTTGCGGAAATGAGGATTGAGTACTTGAATTTCTTGTAGAGGGATATTTAGTACATCGGATATTTGTTGGAGATTCACGCGTTTAGTTACGTGAATAGTGTCGGTGATAAGTGGACGACGAGCAAGAGTAGGGCTGATGTTGTGCTGTTTGAAATATGTCATAACATAATTAGCAGCAATGAATGCCGGTACGTATCCTCTTGTCTCGGCGGGGAGATAAGGGTAGATAGCCCAGAAGTCTTTATTCTCGCCCGAAGTGCGTCGTAATGCTTTATTTACGTTTCCGGGTCCACAGTTATATGCGGCGATTGCAAGCGACCAGTCGCCATATATTCCGTGTAGCTCTTTTAGATATTTAGCGGCTTTGTCGGAGGAGCGAAAAGGGTCGCGTCGTTCATCGACAAGAGTGTTAACTTCAAGTCCCAAACCTTTGGCTGTGCCGAGCATGAATTGCCATAGTCCGGTTGCTCCGGCGCGAGAAACGGCGTTAGGGTTAAGTGCCGATTCGATAACAGGAAGATATTTAAGTTCAAGCGGCAGCCCTTCTTTTTCGAGAGCTTGTTCAAAAATAGGCAGATAGTACAGGCTCATTCCCAGCATAGTCTCGACAAGAGTGCGTTTCTTCTGGGTGTACATTTGTATGTAGCTTTTGACTACTTGATTAAAAGGCATCTCAATAATTGCCGGAATCGACTTCAGACGTTTAATGTATTCGGCATCTGAAACGTCGTTGCTTGGTTTGTATTCTACATTTTCATCAAGTACAGTGTAGTTTCGTAGATACCAGTTCTCCATTAATTCGTGAGTATTAGTCTCAAAGCTTTCGGGGTATACAATGGCATCATCTTGAATAGTTTCCTTAATAGAAAGTATTGTAGGGGTCGGTGCAGCCCATGCAAATATTGAGGAAGTTGATAGCGCAAGAAGTGTAAGTATTATTTTTTTCATCTACATATATATTTTTTGCAGGTAAATACTAAAAGTTAATCGCCCATTGAATCCCCACCGACGGAATTCCGTTGGAGTTGGAGTCGATAAGCGATGGATAAACGTTCATTGATAGGTCGGGGGTAATGTCGAAATGCGAAAGAGATGCGTCGACGTAGGCGTCGACCATACATAGCAGATACATTCCCACCATACATATTATTGATAAATCACGATTTCGGCGATAGAAGTCTTTACGTGATTTTAAAGTTTTCTGCAACCACGTTATGTCGAGGTCTTCTTCTTTGGTGTTAGTCGGGAAGAAGCCCATGTAGCTTTTAGTGCTAGGGTCGTTGTCGGTAGCATCTCGATAGGCTTTAGTGTAGTCGCTCAGCATACGTCCGTTCCATGTGAGGGCGTATGTGATACCCATAAAGCCGCCTACAACGATAGGTAGTTTCCAATATCTACGGTTGTACACTTGTCCAAGTCCGGGGAATAGGGCAGAGAGCCATACTGCACGGTTGGGGTCGGGGTTGAACGACTTTATTACAGCCCCGTCGGGGATTTTGTCGTAGCTAATAGAGTCGGTGAATATAGATTTCTCACCGGGTGTTACAGCGATTGGAATAGAGTCGTTTCGTTTGATTATTTTTATAGAGTCATTGCCTTCGATGGTATCATCGTCGGTAACTTCAACACGATCTAGAGGTAGTCCGGGTAATTCTTTTGTGCCATTTGTCTCTTTTGGGGCAAATTGAGGCGAGTTTATCTCGGCAACCATCTGGAAAGGAAATAACAAGACAAAGCACAATAAAATAATTATGCTGTTACATAGTCTGTCAGATTTTGTTATTCTTCTTTTCACAAGTTATATTTTCAAATCAGTCAGAAACGGTAACACAAAATATTACTTAAAGCCTGCAAAAAATGTGGCAATAAGTAATTAGTTACTTTTTAATTTGTCAAAGATACTAATTATTCTTTCTAAATCATCTTCGTTGTCGAATGGAAAGGTTATTTTACCTTTACCGTTTTGGGTGCAAGAAAATTGAACTTTCGTGCTAAAAACTTGAGAAAGATGATTTTTAAGAATGTCGTAGTCTTTGAGATTCAGCGCTTTAGGTGCGGGTTTGGTGGTGTCTTCACCATTAATTAGAGCCTCTTGATATTGCTTTACAAGAGCTTCAACTTGCCTCACCGATAAGCCTTTTTTAAGAGTTTCATTATAAAGTTTTAACTGTAATGAAGCTTTCTCGATTCCAAGAATTGCGCGGGCGTGTCCCATATCTACCAATTTGTCTCTTAATCCGAGTTGTACTTCGGCAGGAAGTTTAAGCAGTCGTAAGAAGTTTGCAATGGTAGCACGTTTTTTACCTATACGTTCGCTTAGTCGTTCTTGTGTAAGGTTATATTGTTCGATTAGTTTTTTAAAAGTGAGAGCTATTTCGATGGCATTCAAGTCTTCGCGTTGAATGTTTTCGATAAGTGCCATCTCGGTTAGCTCGCTGTCGTTGGCAGTTCTTATGTAAGCCGGCACAGATAGCAGTCCGGCAATTTTAGCGGCGCGATAACGACGTTCGCCCGAAATTATTTGGTAGCTGTTAGAGCCAAGTTTTCTAAGAGTCAGTGGTTGAATTATGCCCAATTCTCTAATAGAGTTGGCTAATTCTTCGAGAGCAGCCTCGTCGAAAGTAGTACGAGGCTGGTCGGGGTTAGGTGCTATAAGACTAATCTCTATCTCATTAATTGCCGATGAACCGCTAGTCTGTATATCGTCCATCGAGATAAGCGAGTCGAGTCCCCGCCCAAGAGCATTACGTTTATTCGACATATCTTATTATTTTCGTCTGTTCTTTGAAATTACTTCTTTTGCCAGCAAAATGTGGCTTATGGCTCCACGGCTTTCGGCATCGTAAAGGATTACAGGGAGTCCGTGGCTTGGGGCTTCGCTCAGCTTGATGTTTCGAGGAATGACAGCATTAAACACCATATCTCCAAAGTGGTTTTTGAGTTCCTCATATATTTGGTTTGCAAGTCTTAGTCGGGCATCGTACATTGTGAGAAGGAATCCTTCAATTTCCAGCGTAGGGTTAAGTTTTGATTTTATGATTCTCACTGTGTTAAGCAGTTTGCTAATGCCTTCGAGAGCAAAGTATTCGGCTTGAACCGGGATAATAACCGAGTTTGCTGCAGTGAGAGCATTCACGGTTATTAGTCCGAGAGATGGAGAGCAATCTATAAGTACAAAGTCGTATTTGTCTTTAATTGTTTCGAGCTGTGTAGCTAATATTCTTTCGCGATTGTTTTTGTTTATCAGTTCTAATTCGGCGCCTACAAGGTCGATTCGAGATCCAATAATGTCGAGACCTTCCACAATGGTAGAAATTTGGGCTCCTTGAATTGGATAATCATCGACAAGACACTCATAAATAGAAGAAGTAACCGATTTGGGATCTATGCCAAGTCCGGAGGTAGCATTAGCCTGAGGGTCGGCATCTATGAGAAGAACTTTCTTTCCTTCTTTAGCAAGCGAGGCAGCAAGGTTAATTGCTGTTGTTGTTTTACCAACACCTCCTTTTTGATTTGCGATTGCGATAATTTTACTCATATATTAACGAAACATGAATTTTATTTCGATGCAAAGAAATTAATTTAAAATCATTATTCTACTATGAAGATGGCACAAAATGCCTTTTTTGTTGATAAGTGGCACTTTTTGTTAATAACTTCGGATTTATCAACAATAATGGTTATGAATGATCGGTGCAAATATACGAAAATACTAGCTAATCTCCTCAAAATCTGCATAAATATATGGCAGGTTGCCTCTTCTGCCTTTTAATAAGGAGGAGAGGGCTTTGTGGTGCTTGTAGGCTGTTTTATTGTATAATGTGTGATTTGTGTTTTTGATATTCTTTTTTTTATTACAATTTGTGCTGTACTTCTATAGGCGCATTAATTGAGAAAAAAGCAAGTAATGCAAAAAGAATAAGAATAAGAGCTGTGCCGGTATATGAAGGTAAAATTTCCGGAGCAAGCCAAATTATAAGTAATATTGAAAAAAAGAATATGCCAACAATAAATACAACAATATTTTCTATTTATGTGCTGTATGCTAAAAATGAAAATAAGCACTCATGATATAGCTGTTCTGTTAAATATTAGCGAGGAAGCACTGCGAAAACGTAAATATCGCCTAAAATTAGAAAAATTCAATCTGCCACAAGATAGAGAGTCTCTCGATAAATTTATTGAGAATTATTAAAAGATTGAAGTCTTTCTTTGCTGAAGTTTTCTGGTTGGGGTATCAATCAGCCTGAAAGGCTTATTTTAATATCTGTACGTCAGCCTTACTGCTACATTCCTATAATCTAGCGTAGCCTTTTATCGCATTGGTATGTCGCATAGTTGATGCTACAAGGTTTGACCTAAATAGAAATCGAGATGCTCCATTAAAGGAACATCTCGATTATTAGTAGCTTATAAATTAATTGATTATAATGCGCTTGAGATATTGAATTTTGCAAATTCGATATCGTTTTTAGCTTTTTGAGCGAGTGAGCTGTCAAGGCGTACGGCTTGACGAAGGTTAGAATTAACCATTTGCTCGTTGTTTGTGCGAGCTCCAAGTACAGCTAGTAGATAATAAGTTGTAGCGTCGGGAGTTGCAATAGCCGAAAGAGTATTTTTAGCGGCACTGTAGTCTTTAGTAAGAATTTGAGCTAGAGCGGCATTGTTGCTCTTAGTGTTGCCAAATGCTTTTACTGCGGCGTTGTTGTCGCCTAGGTTAAGGTAATATACT
This sequence comes from Muribaculaceae bacterium, assembly GCA_028689665.1. Lineage (GTDB taxonomy): Bacteria > Bacteroidota > Bacteroidia > Bacteroidales > Muribaculaceae > JAQVCR01. The sequence goes on along the minus strand of JAQVCR010000001.1, from coordinate 108,475 downwards.
CCAAGAGCTTCAGGAAGACCTTCAGCGCCGGCAGCACTACCGAAACGTTGGTTAGCTTGACGGTAATCTTTCTCGATAAGAGCGATAAGACCTTGATTCATCTTAGCTTCAGAGCTACCCGGAGCCATTTGAGCGGCTTTTGTGAAGTTTCTAGCGGCAGCAGTGTATTCTTTTTCGTTGTATTGGCACATACCAAGGTTGTTGTATCCGCGATAGTCGTTAGGATATACTTCAACGCATTTGTTGTATATTTCTAGCTTTTTGTTGTTGTCGTTTGTTAGAGTAGCGCAATAAAGCATTTCATCTACAGTAAGAGTCTTAGGATCGGAGTTGAACGCATTCATAATTTCCTCGTCGCTTTTGCCGATAACATTTATTGAAGCTGTAAGGCGAGAGTAGCGAAGTTGAGGAAGAATTTCTTTAGCTAGTTGGTCGAAAACTGAAGAGAGGTTACGAATTTCTTTTTCTCTTTGTTCAGGATCGCTGTACATAGAAAGCACGCTAAGGATTAATTCTTTATCTTGAATGTTGCTTTGAGAAACGAGTTCTTTGAAGCCTTCCCAGTCTTCAGGAGTAAATTCGGCAGTAAGGTCGCCAAAATTCTTAATGTCGTTTTTCTTCAATTCTTTGTTAAGATATTCTTGAGTGTTCTTTTCACGACCTTCGGCGATGCGAGTATTAAGTTGTACACCACCTTCAGGAGAAGCGTAAGAAGAGATATTTATTTCTTGAATTTCTTTGTTTGGAGCATCTTGAGCTTTCTTAATTTGCTCGTTTAGAGCAGCAAGTTCAGCCGATTTTAATTCGCTAGCGCGGATATTTGTCTGATTAATTAAGAATTTGATGTCGGCATTATGCTTCTCGTTGATGATACGTTGGAATTTGTCGGCAGCAACAGCAGGACGAATCGATGCTGCAGTGGCAAGAGTTGGAGTAGCAAGTACGCCTTCGCCTACCTTAACACGAGGAAGAACGTATGTTTTGTTTCCTTGTTTTACGTCAAAAGCAAGATATAGGTCGCTTTTGTCCATTTCGGGGTTGTATTCATACATTACAGGGAGTGTAACACTACCTCCGTTGTTGAAAGATATTACTTGATTGTTACCTCTCACTTTCTCGCCTTGTAGAGTGTAAGGAGAAGAAGTTGTTTCTTTGTCGCCATACACAAGGATAGGAGTGATTGTAACTTCAGCATTCTTTTGGAAGAATTTTGCTGGAATGTTTCCCGAAACAGTACCCGGTACTTTGTCGCCAACTACTTCGAGCGGGGTTGGGGTTGTTGTGAAATACTCAGAACTGAAAGGGCTGATTTTCTTGCTACATCCAGTAAGCACTACGATTGATGTTAATGCTAGTGATGCAATTAGATTTTTATTCATATTGCGGTTATTTATTGGTTGATATTTTAATTTTTTTGTTTGTAGTGCAAATATACTTAGTTTGCTTGCAGATAAAAAATATTAATGAGCAAAAAAATAGTATTTTAACTTAATTTTTTTGTATTTTATTTTTGTGGAGACTAAAAGAAGAAGCAATCAAATTTTTTAAGCAATGATGACTCTTATGAGTGGGTTTGCAATGGTAGTTTTTGTGTACAATGAGCCAAATCTTATCGTAGTATTTGTATTCTTTTGTGTATCAATCGGCATTGCGATACTGATTCTTCTATTCCTTTATTTCGGGGTGTTTTTATCCCGATGTTACCCCCCCTTTTTTTTAGTAACTAATAAAAAAGCGATACTGCTTATTGCAGAATCGCTTTGTAAAATCTATGACGGCATACAGCCGACATTATTAGTTTTCTTTGTTCTCGATTGGAGTAACATTCATATATGATCTACCGTTTTTACCTGTAGTGAATACTACAGTGCCATCGATAAGTGCATATAATGTATGATCTCTACCAAGACCAACGTTTTTACCAGCATGGTGAACTGTTCCGCGTTGGCGTTTCAAGATATTACCTGCTTTAGCGAATTGACCACCAAAGATTTTAACGCCTAATCGTTTGCTTTCCGATTCACGACCGTTCTTCGAACTACCTACACCTTTTTTATGTGCCATTTTCTTAAACTTTTAGGGGTTATGCAATTACGTCTTTAATCACTACTTCGGTGAAGCATTGGCGGTGACCATTGCGTTTACGGAATCCTTTTCTTCTTTTCTTCTTGAATACTATGACTCTTTCACCTTTTACGAGGGGACGTTTAACCTCGCAAACTACTTTTGCGCCTTCAACGGTAGGAGCGCCTACTTTTACAGTACCGTCGGCATCAATTAGAAGAACTTTGTCGAAGTCGATAGAATCGCCTTCTTTAGCTTCGTCGCCGAGATAATGAACAAACAAATATTTGCCGGCTTCGGCTTTAAATTGTTGTCCCTGAATTTCTACGATTGCGTACATCTGTTGTTTTTAATTTTACAGGTTAGTCCATGAGGCGGATAGAATATTCTTAATGAATATATTACCACTTTATTTGAGCCTATGTGGAATGCGGTCGCAAAGTTAATCTTATTTTATTCATTAACAAAATTTTATTCGACTTTTTTTATTGTAATGGCAAAATGGCAAAATGTAATTGCTGCATTGAAAATAATAACTAAATGAAATTGAAACAAGAAATAATAAAATAAAATGACAATATAATTTGCAATATAATAACAAATAGCTATATTTGCACGCAAAAAGATTGCAAATTGTTTATTGAATTATAAAATCTATGATCATTATGAAGAAGAGATGGCTTATTTTATTCAGCCTTATGGCTATAATTAGTGTGCTAGGACTTTTTGTAAGTGAACACGGTGGCAATTTCACTATGCCCGATAATCTAGATGCAAAGAATTATGCGGATATTGCATGGATGATAACTGCAACTATATTTGTGTTGATGATGACACCGGGTCTTGCTTTTTTCTATGGAGGAATGGTGCGAGCGAAAAATGTTATAAGCACAATGTTACAAAGCTTTATTGTGATGGGGGTGGTGAGTGTGATTTGGGTTTGTTTTGGGTTTGGATTAGCATTTGGCGACGATATATACGGTATTATTGGTAACCCGATGCATTTTTTTATGTTTAATAATGTGGGAGTAGAGAATATGAATGCATCACTCTCAGGTTCATTTTCTCAAATTGATTTTGGAATAACGACAATTCCTTTGGCACTATTTGCCCTATTTCAGATGAAATTTGCTATTATCACGCCATCGCTTATTACGGGTTCATTTGCCGAACGGGTAAAGTTTTCGGGCTATCTTATATTTATGATGCTGTGGGTAATTTTAGTGTATTGTCCGTTAGCCCACATGACATGGCATCCACTAGGACTTTTTAGCCAAATGCACGTTCACGATTTTGCCGGAGGCATTGTGGTGCATGCGGCATCGGGAGTGGCAGCTCTTGCCGGAGCATTATTTTTAGGAAAGCGCAAGAGTGAAGATGGCAAAGCCGCAAATATTCCATTTGTGTTGTTGGGAGCTGCATTATTGTGGCTTGGTTGGTTTGGTTTCAATGGAGGTTCGTCGTTGGCAGCCGATGGTATTGCAATATCAGCATTTTTAAATACCAATACATCAGCGGCTACAGCAATGGTAACGTGGGTGTTGCTAGATTGCATTATGGGTCGTCGTCCATCAGCGATGGGAGCCGCCATAGGAGCTGTAGTCGGGCTGGTGGCAATAACTCCGAGTGCAGGCTGGGTGAGCGTAGGCGATAGTTTTTTCATAGCATTTATAACTACCATAATATGTAATTTTGCAGTAACATATAAGGCGAAAAATAATCTTTTTGACGATGCTCTAGATGTCTTCCCGACACACGGCTTAGGAGGAATAGTAGGAACAATATTAACAGGCGTATTCACCTATAGTTATTTTTATCCCGATGCGTCAATAGCAACAGTAGGGCGTATGGAATATTTATATTATCATGTGTTGGCAATAATGATAGTATTTATTTACACATTCACAATGTCGTATGCGCTTTATTGGATTACAAATAAAATGGTGCCAATGCGCGTGTCGGCACGCAGTGAGAGCATCGGGTTAGATATTTCGCAACATAACGAAGAATATGGAGTGGAAATACACACCGAGCTAGCCGAAGAAGCCCCGACTGATAGTGAATGGTTTAAAGGAATAGAAGAGAACTAGTTTCATTTTAATAGTATGTTTTTAAAGATTGGCAGTGAAAAGTGAAATATTCATTGCTAATTTTTTATGAGATTGAATAAAAATACATTTTTTCATTAGAAATGGTGTAAAAGTATATTTTTGTTACTATTTTTGCAGTAGAAATTTTAAAAATGCTTTTTTGCCCTATATATAAGTTATGAAAAATAAGAAGACAAGGCTTCAATTAATATTAGAACTAATAAAAACTAATTGCATAGGAAGTCAAGATGAACTTTCTCGATTATTAGCAGCTAAGGGTTTTAATGTAACTCAAGCAACGCTTTCACGAGATTTAAAAGTATTGAAGATAACTAAGGTCGCAACCGATCTTGGAGGATATATGTATATAATACCCGATAGCAACAATATTCAAGACAAGATGCTATCGAGCGGGCAAGCAAATTTACAGGCTTCACCAATCACAGGATTTATATCAATTAAATTTTCGGGGCACGCAGCGGTAATAAAGACCCGCAACGGATATGCCAGCGGGCTTGCATATGATATAGATATGAGCCGTCCGCCCGAGGTGCTTGGGACAATAGCCGGAGCCGACACTGTATTTGCCATATTGCGTGAAGACGTAACAAGAGAGCAAGCACTAGAGGTTTTTTCAAAATTCCTACCTATCACGATAGAACCAATATAGAACAGATAATAAGAACTAAAAAAGAGGTAAAAATTATTAACGAGAAATGAACGAATCCAAAGAAATTGAGATTGTTGTGGCTGATGCTACCCTCGTCAAATATGTTGACGAAATACTCGAGACTATAAATAGGGCAGCTAAGATTCGTGGAACAGGTATAGCAAAACGCTCGCCTGAATATGTAAAACAAAAAATGATTGAGCGCAAAGCAGTAGTAGCTCTTTGCGAAGGGGAATTTGCCGGATTCAGCTATATTGAAAGCTGGAGTAATAAGAAATTTGTGGCGAATTCGGGTTTAATTGTAGCCGACAAGTATAGAGGGATTGGGCTGGCAAAGCGAATAAAGCGACGAATCTTTGATTTATCGCGAGAAATGTTTCCTGAAGCAAAAATTTTCAGTCTTACTACAGGAGAAGCGGTAATGAAAATGAATAATGAGCTGGGATACCGTCCGGTAGCATTCGGATCGTTAACCGACGACGAATCGTTCTGGAAAGGATGCGAAAGTTGTGTAAACTTTGACATATTGCAACGCAACGGCAGGCGTATGTGTCTATGCACAGGTATGCTTTATGATCCAAAAGAGCATCAAGCAGAAAAATAAATTATCTATAATCTTGAAACAAAAAAAATACAGAATATATAATATGGAAAAGAAGAAAGTAGTAGTTGCATTTAGTGGTGGGCTCGACACGTCATATACAGTAATGTATCTTGCAAAAGAATTGGGCTATGAGGTATATGCCGCTTGTGCTAACACTGGTGGATTCAGCCCCGAGCAGCTTGAAACAAATGAAAAGAATGCTTACAAGCTGGGAGCAGTAAAATATATTACTCTCGACGTAATGAAAGAATATTACGATAAGAGTTTGAAATTTATGGTCTATGGTAATGTGTTACGCAATGGCACTTACCCAATTTCGGTAAGCTCGGAGCGCATATTTCAGGCTTTGGCAATTTCACGATATGCCAACGAAATAGGAGCCGATGCTATTGCTCACGGTTCTACGGGAGCAGGAAACGACCAGATTCGTTTTGATATGACATTTCTTGTGATGGCACCCGGAGTGGAAATCATCACATTGACACGCGATAAGACATTGACACGCCAAGAAGAAATAGACTACCTTAATAAGAATGGCTTTGAAGCCGACTTTGCGAAGTTAAAATATTCTTATAATGTAGGGCTTTGGGGAACCTCAATTTGTGGTGGCGAAATACTCGATTCGGCGCAAGGATTACCCGAAACAGCATATCTAAAGCACTGTACAAAAGAAGGTACTGAGAACCTACGCTTAACATTTGAAAAAGGCGAGCTAAAAGCAGTTAATGATGTAGTGTATGACGATCCAATCAAGGCGATACAGAAAGTTGAAGAGATAGGAATGGCTTATGCAATAGGGCGTGATATTCATGTGGGCGATACGATTATCGGCATTAAGGGGCGCGTAGGCTTTGAGGCAGCAGCACCGATGCTTATAATTAATGCACATCGTCTGCTCGAAAAATATACACTAAGCAAGTGGCAACAATACTGGAAAGATCAAGTTGCTAATTGGTATGGAATGTTCTTGCACGAGAGCCAATATCTAGAGCCGGTGATGCGCGACATTGAGGCAATGCTAAGCGAAAGCCAACGCAATGTTAATGGTACAGCCATTCTTGAACTTCGTCCTTACGGCTATTCTGCTATCGGAGTAGAATCGAAAGACGACCTAGTGAAGAATAAACTCGGAGAATATGGCGAGACCCAAAAAGGATGGACTGCCGACGAAGCAAAAGGCTTTATAAAAGTAACAAGCACACCATTGCGTGCTTATTATGCTAATCACAAAGACGAATTATAGAGATATGTATAAAAAGCTAAGACGTTCCCGTAAAAGAAGAATACTAGGTGGCGTATGTGCCGGTCTAGCCGATTTCTTTGGTTTAAGTAGAGTGGGGATACGTATAGTATATTTCTTTTTCGCAAGTGTTTCGGTGTTGCCATATATTATTTTATGGCTTTTAATACCGAAGGAAAGCAGATATTGATTTTTTTTCTTTATATTATGATAAAAGCAGGTATTATAGGAGGGGCAGGCTACACTGCCGGAGAGTTAATTAGATTATTACTCATTCACCCCGATGTGGAAATTAGTTGGGTAAACAGTACAAGCAATGCCGGAAACGACATTACAGCTGTTCATCAAGGATTAATCGGCGAAACCGATTTAAAATTCACATCGACGACCGAGTGGGATAAAATTGATGTGCTTTTTTGTTGCACCCCACATGGCGAGACACGCCGATTTATGGAGGCAAATGCAGTGCCTGAAGATTTAAAAATCATTGACCTATCTACCGACTATCGTCATAAAGATGATACGCACGATTTTGTGTATGGTCTGCCCGAATTGAATCGCAAACACATTATTCGAGCTAAGCACGTTGCTAATCCCGGCTGTTTTGCTACGGCAATTCAACTTGCATTGCTACCGCTTGCAAAGAATTTAATGCTGAATAGCGACATTCACGTGAATGCAATTACAGGTAGTACCGGTGCCGGAGTGAAACCATCGGCAACATCACACTTCTCGTGGCGTAATGATAATATCTCGATTTACAAGCCTTTTAAGCATCAGCACCTCGATGAGATAAGACAATCGCTAGTGCAATTGCAAAACAGCTTTAACTCGGAGATAAATTTTATTCCTGTGCGAGGGTGCTTTGCACGCGGTATATTTGCTACCATATATATGGATTGCCCTATCGAGCTCGATGTGCTTAGAAAATTGTATGATGACTATTATGACGACCACAATTTTACTTTTGTAAGCGATAAGATGCCCGACCTTAAAGATGTGGTTAATACAAATAAATGTATTTTGCATCTAAGCAAAGAAGGCAATAAATTGCTTATAGTATCGGTTATCGACAACCTTATAAAGGGGGCATCGGGGCAAGCAGTGCATAATATGAACCTACTATTTGGGCTTCATGAGCGTGCTGGGCTTTCATTAAAGCCATCGGCTTTTTAAATTTTAATTATTTTCAAGATGAAACTATTTGACGTATATCCATTATTTGATATAGAGATAGTGAAAGGTAAAGGGTGCTATACTTACGATTCCAATGGAACAGAGTATCTCGACCTATATGGTGGGCATGCTGTGATTTCTATCGGGCATTCTCACCCACATTATCTCAAAAGCATTCAAGAACAAGCCGAAAAATTGGTTTTCTATTCTAATTCGGTTATAAACTCACTTCAACAGAAATTTGCTAATCTGCTTGGCGAAGTTTCGGGTTATGACGATTATCAGCTGTTCCTTATAAATTCGGGTGCCGAAGCCAATGAGAATGCTCTAAAACTTGCGTCGTTCCACACCGGGAAAAAGCGAGTATTAGCAATAGGAAAGGCATTCCATGGTCGTACTTCGCTGGCAGTGGAGGCAACCGATAATCCTAAAATTATTGCACCGATTAATGCAAATAATCACGTAACATTCTGCCCGCTAAACGACATAGATGCTATTAGCTCCGAGTTGGCAAAGGGCGATGTGTGTGCAGTGATTATTGAAGGCATTCAGGGAGTAGGTGGTATTCAGATACCAACAAATGAATATTTACAGGCATTGCGAGCCGAGTGTGATAAAAGCGACACTGTGCTTATTCTCGACGAGATTCAATCGGGCTATGGCCGTTCGGGGAAATTCTTTGCCCACCAATATTCGGGTATTCGCCCCGATATTATCACTATGGCAAAAGGCATTGCAAATGGCTTCCCTATGAGCGGAATTTTAATAAATCCTAAGTTTAAAGCAACTTATGGAATGCTTGGCACCACATTTGGTGGGAATCATCTTGCTTGTGCTGCCGCAATAGCTGTACTCGAAGTGTTTAAGGCTGAGAATCTTATTGAAAATGCGCGCAATGTAGGTGAATACTTAATGACAGAGCTGAAGAAAATAGATGGCATTAAGGAAGTGAGAGGAGAAGGACTAATGATTGGACTGGAATTTGATACTCCTGCAAAGGAAATACGCACACGCCTGCTTAAAGAGCAACATGTATTTACCGGAGCATCGGGGACTAATGTAATACGTCTGTTGCCTCCGTTGGTAATAACTAAGCAACAAGCCGACGAGTTTATCTCGCGACTTAAAGCAGTGCTTGCATAGACAAATAACATGAAATATATTGAGGGTGTATCCATTTGGGTACGCCCTTTGTTGTTATTTTATAATTGCCTGAAATTTATATTGATGTTTTGTAAAAAATGGTATCTTTGTAATTGTTTAAAAAATAGGAATTATGAAAATAGGAATTATAGGAGCAGGAAATATGGGTGGTGCTATTGCTCGCGGGTTAGCTAGCAACGGCGATGTAGATTCGAGCAGCATAACAGTAGCAAGCCCTAATAGAAAGGGTGAGCTAGATGCACTAAAAAATGAATTTGCCGAGCTCAATGTGTCGATTGACAATAAAGATGCAATAAACAATGCCGATATAATATTCATTGCAGTCAAGCCGTGGCTCTTAGGCGAGGTGATTGAAGAAATAGGCCTGCTATATAAATCACAGACTATCGTATCGGTTGTCGCCGGTGTGTCGTGTAATGAAATTGCCAAAATGCTTGGTGTAGACTCTCCAAAGATAATCCGACTAATTCCTAACACTGCCATTTCGGTGGGCGAGAGTATGACTTTCATCGCAACAAATGATGAGGCAAAAGAAGTTTCTCAATTTATTAATGCGCTTTTCTCTAAAATGGGAAAATCTATGATAATAGAAGAACGCAACATGGTCGGAGCCACTGCACTTGCTTCATGTGGAATAGCTTATGCACTTCGTTATATTCGTGCCGCCTCAGAAGGCGGAGTAGAGCTAGGTTTCTATGCCGACAGTGCCAAAGAAATAGTGATGCAGACGATAAAAGGAGCGGTTGCATTACTTGAACACACAGGCAATAACCCTGAAGTAGAGATAGATAAAGTTACCACTCCCGGAGGAATAACAATAAAAGGGCTGAATGCGATGGAACGTAATGGATTCTCTAATTCGGTAATTGAAGGACTAAAATCATCAACAAAATAAATTCAAAATTATGGCTGTAAATAAAGTTATATTGATTGGTAATGTGGGTAAAGATCCCGAAGTCAGATATTCTGCGCCCGGGCAAGGTGTAGCCAGTTTTTCTTTAGCAACAACAGAGCGAGGATATACATCGGCAAGTGGTGTTCAAGTACCTGAAAAGACCGAATGGCACAACATAGTGATGTGGGGAAAGAGTGCCGAGATAGCCGAGAAATATATACGCAAAGGAATGCAGCTATACATAGAAGGTAAATTGCGTACACGAGTGTGGGAAGATAAAACACAAATTAAACGCTATGTAACCGAAATATATGTTGATACATTCGATTTTTTAGGAAAGAAAACTCAATAATGATTATGAAAAAGTTAATTGCAATTGCATTATTGTTAATACCATTAGCCAGAGCTAATGCAGTGAAGTGTGAGATAGGAGTTTCGGCAGGAATTACCTCATCGTCGTTAAGTTATACCATTGATAGCCCATCAATAGATTATTCGGGGTACGAAGGCAGTAGTTATGTGTCTTTCACCGGCAGTGTAGATGTCGACTTAACCTTTTGGAAGGGATTAGGATTAAAGACCGGAGCTGGATTCCAGAAGCTGGGTGGTCGAAATAATTGGGGCGAGGTATTGGAACGTACCGATATGTCAACTATATATTCATCTTATATAAGTATTCCAATTTGTCCAAAATACACCCTCGATATACCGGTAATAGGAAAAATAGTGCGACCTACCATCTATACAGGAGTCGTTACGAATATTAGTATACAGACAACCAACAGCGCATTACTCGACGAATCGGCTGTAACGTTAGATTGGCGTGTCGGGCTTGGACTACGCTTTCTCGACCGATACGATGTGCAAGCGTCGTATAATATACCGCTAGTCAATGCTTTCAGCTTTGATGTGAGGAAAGATACGGTGAAATTTAAAATTCCATATTGGGCTGTAACAGTAGGAGTGTACTTTTAAATCCATAGAATCCCGACAATTTGTTGGGATTTTTATTTTATAAATAGGTGAATGAATTTTGCATTCGCAACAAATCTAATTATCTTTGCAAGATACTAATACACAATATCTTTTACCTAAATGAGAAAATTAACAACACTTTTAGCTTGTCTTTCTATTATGTTCTCAGCTAATTCTGAGAACTGGATTAGAGTGAATCAAATAGGCTATCTAGAGAATGATAGCAAAGTTGCAGTGATGATTATGCAAGATGCCGAAACAATTAAATCATTTACGATCACCAATACAGCTACCGGCAAGAAACAGAAAATCACAAAAGTAAAAAATGTAGGAGCGCAAGACCCCTTTGCCGCTACTGCACGTCTTGATTTCAGCGAAATTACAGCAGCCGGAAAATATTTTATCACAGTTGGTAAGACAAAATCGCAAGAGTTTGTGATAAATAATAATGCCTATGCCGGAACGCAAGAAATTCCACTAAAATATATGCGTCAGCAACGCTGTGGATATAATCCATTTTTAAAGAAAAAATGTCATCAGAATGATGGTATCATAATTCTGCATCCCACACGTGATGGCGAGAAAATAGATGTTACGGGAGGGTGGCACGATGCTTCCGACTATCTACAATATGTTACCACCTCGGCTAATGCCACTTATCAGATGCTTTTTGCTTATCAAGCAAATCCCGATGTGTATGAAGATCACTATGATGCTGCCGGAAATGAAGGAGCTAATGGAATTGCCGATATTTTAGATGAAACAAAATGGGGGCTTGATTGGTTGCTAAAGATGAACCCCGATAAGGAAACTTATTTTAATCAGATTGCCGACGACCGCGACCATCGCCTTGCAGTATTGCCTATTAACGACACAGTAGATTATGGTTGGGGCGAAGGCAAAGACCGCCCGGTATATCCTTGCTGTGGCGAGCCTTATGGATTATATGAAAATAAAAATGACAGCAAAGGACTTGCCTCTACTCTCGGCAAATATGCATCGACATTTACACTAGGTGCAAAATTATTTAAAAATATAGATTCGGAATACGCCCAAAAGCTAGAACAAAAAGCACTTGATGCCTACGCTAAGGGTGCCGCAAATCCCGGAGCATGCCAGACAGCACCATGCACTTCACCATATTACTATGAAGAAGATAATTGGACTGACGATATGCAACTTGCCGCCGCCGAATTGTTTAATACTACCGGCGATAAGAAATATCTAAAAGATGCAATAGACTATGGTCGTCAAGAGCCTGTAACCCCGTGGATGGGAGCCGACTCGGCTCATCACTATCAGTGGTATCCATTTGTAAATTTAGGACATTACCTACTTGCAATGCAGAAAGAGGAAAAGCTGAAGCAAGAATTTATTCGTAATATGCGAAGCGGGCTATCTCGCATTGCCGAACGAGCCGAAGGCGATGCTTTCATGAATGGTATTCCGTTTATTTGGTGTTCAAACAACCTAACGGTAGCTTTTGTAACTCAAGCAATGCTTTATAGAGAAATAACAGGCGATAATCAATTTAAAGAGATAGAGACGGCTATGCGTGATTGGCTCTTTGGCGTGAATCCGTGGGGGAAATGTATGATTATCGGGCTGCCTAAAGATGGCGATTGCCCTACCGACCCACACTCAGCATTTACAAATCTAAACCATTATCCTATCGATGGTGGTATCGTAGATGGCCCTGTGTATACAAATATATTTAATTCTCTTAGAGGAGTACATCTTAGAAATGTAGATCGATATGCCCCTTTTCAAAGTAAAAAAGTTGTATATCACGACGATTATCAAGACTATTCGACAAACGAACCAACAATGGACGGCACAGCATCGACATCGTATATGCTGTCGAAACTAGCTTCTGCCGGTCGAAAATAATAATAAAAATGCTCGACAACGACCTATTAAAATCACTTAAAGATTATCTCGATCGTGAAGCGACGAGAATCAATGATACGCTGTTTATTAATAACGACCCCGTGCAATTTCCTCGACGTTTCGAGCGATTGCAAGATATAGAAATAGTAGCAATACTATCGGCTTCAATTGCATGGGGAAATCGAAAAATGATTTGTAATAACTGTGAGAAGATGTTACGAATCATGGAAAATTCGCCTTACGAGTATGTCCTCGAAGGCGAATTTGAAGGACTTGCCGATGAATTAAATATTCATCGCACATTCTTTGCTCGCAATTTTAAATATGCAATGCGAGGATTTCGGCAGATATACAGCAATTACACTTCGCTCAACGACTTTGCTCGTGCTTGCGGAGTGGGTGAAAGTGAAACACCTTCGTGGCGACTTGTTGAGTGTATGCAACAGCAATTTAGTGAAGCAAATAATGGGGCTACCGATTCGCAATGCTTACCTACACAGCTCAAGAACACTGCACTTAAGCGTATTAATATGGCCCTTCGCTGGCTTGTACGTAACGATGGAATTGTAGATATGGGAGTGTGGAATGCAATTACGCCCGGTCAGTTGTTTATTCCGCTCGATGTACATGTAGGCAACACTGCTCGCGGGCTTGGAATGATAGAACGTAGAGCAAATGACAAAAAGACCGTTATCGAGCTAACCGATATTTTACGGAAAATGCGTCCCGACGACCCGGTAATTTATGATTACGCTCTGTTTGGTATCGGAATAGGAGAAAAATCACTGGCAAGTAATGAAGAAATTCATAAAGCAAATACTATATAAAATTAGAAGAAATCTTGCAATTAAAGTACAACTTTTCTTTTTCCTGTCTTTCATATTGATCGACTTCTTTAGCAGTGTGTTTATATATAGTTGGGGCTATTCTACATTTTATGATTTTTCAAGATTTATAGGTTTATTTCTACTCAGTGCGCCATTGTCGACAGCTATTATTATAGCTGTTCTTCAAGAAGCCTATTAAAATTTATTTGGTTCTGCTGTATTTCTATTCGTTGCTGGCATTTGTTAATCAGCTCTATGTTGTGCAATTCTTTGCATAATGCCAATTGAAACATATTTGCAATTCCAAAATTTAAACGGAATAGGCTCGAGTATTTTGTATCTTATAAAGCCGCAGTATATTATATACTTAATCATTCCGGTTGCTGCTAATATTTTTATGGTATGCCATAAAAAGAAATTCGGTGAAATACTGTGTTTTAGATTTAGAGTCTGCTCCTGCTTTATATTTCTGCTTTTTGCATCGCTGTTATATTTAAATGTATATATAATTCGATCTGTTACTAATCCACAATTCAGCAGCTACTCCGATTTGATTATTGATAAACTTCGATATGATCCCACTTCAATATACAGAGAAGGAGGGTTGTTGCAATCTTATTATTTCTATGCAATAAATAGGGCTAACAATGCTACAATAAAATTAAGCAGTGAAGAGAAAGAGGAAATGAGTAATTTCTTTGCCTCGAACTCAAAATATTTTAGTCATAAAACGACAGACAAGACTAATTTGGTCTTTATTATTGTTGAATCTATGAATTCGCATCTGATAGATAAGCGGATAAATGGGAAGCCGGTTATGCCGTTCCTTAATGGTGAAGCATATAATTCTAATAATCTATATTGTAAAAATATTGATTACCTACCATTTCAAGATACTTCTATTTCTGGTTTTTTATCTTTGACGACGGGTTTGATTGATGTTTCTGAAAGTGAGTTTGTAATTTCTAAGCCGGAAAATACATATCCTTCGATAATAAAGAAAATGAAGAAAAAACATGCCGATTTGCATAGTGTAACTTATGTGGGGACTAAAACTGACTTTTGGAATCAAAACATAGTGAATATTGCAATAGGTTGCGAGGAGCTTTATGGCTCGATGGATATAATTTCGACTAAAGAAGACCGATGGGCTACCGATAGAGAGATTTTTGATTTTGTTATTTCAGAAATACCGACACTAAAGCAACCTTTTTTCTGTGCTGTTGCTACTATTGATATGCACAGCCCTTATGGAGAAATAGCTGAATGTAACTTGAGTTTTAAGAGTAGTATTGCCGGAAATTTACAGAGTTATTATTCATGAGCTAATAATCTAGATGAATACATTAAGCACTATGTAGGGGCTTTGAAACAGAATGGCAAGTATAATAACACAATTATAGCTATATGTGCCGACCATAATATTCCACGCTCTATGCTCGATGGAGTGGATTTTAATGAGGATATAAACGATGATAACTCATTATCTTCCTATTCTCCGTTGATTATTCTTAATAGTGGCAATGTAGAAGGAAATATTAGAAATAAAGTCGGCCTGCATCAGCAGATATTTCCAACACTGCTTGATTTGTTGGATTTAGATACATCGGAATATTCAGGGCTGTTTCCTCCTTTATCTTATCCCGATGAGGTTGATAAAGATGAAATCTCGAATGCTCGCCTAAATTCGGAGCGTGCCATAAGAAGTTCGTTTTGGGGAGTCTGGAAATGATTGATGTGTTACCTAATCATAGATTCATATCTTTACAAATTCTTTGCCGGTTGTAGTCGCAAAAGATGCTTCACTGGTATCTGAATGCTGTACTATGACTGTTTTATGTTTTATGGAAATGATTATATCAAAACAAACAGCCCCGTCTGAAAATCAGACGGGGCTGTTATATTAGATGTATTATTTATCTTATTTTGCTGCTTTCTTTTCCATTGCTTTTTGAACTAGGTAAGCAGTAGGAGCTGCAACGAACAATGAAGAAAGAGTACCGATAAGTACACCGAACAACATTGCGAATGTGAAGCTACGAATTGTTTCACCACCTAGGATAAAGATACAAAGGAGAACTAACAAAGTACTAAGCGATGTCATAATTGTACGAGTCAATGTGCTGTTAAGAGAAACATTGAAAGTAGTCAATATGTCTTGCTTAGGATAAAGATTACGATTTTCACGAACACGGTCGAATACAACCACAGTATCGTTAACCTGATAACCGATAACGGTCAATATAGCCGCGATAAATGATTGGTCAATTTCCATTGAGAATGGGAATAGCCCGTAGAACAATGAGTAGAAACCAATGATGATGTAAGCAGTAAATGCTACAGCAGCAAGAGCTCCAATAGAGAATGAAACGTTACGGAAACGTATCAAGATATATAGTGCCATTGCTATCAATGATAGAGCTACAGCCCAGATTGCACCGCGAGTAATATCGCTTGCGATACTAGGCCCAACTTTCTCAGCCGATACGACACCGATGTTCTCGTTAGAAGTACTGAAGTCTTCTTTTGTCATACCTTTAAGTTCCGAGCTCAAACCGTTGAACAAGATTGCCATAATCTCATCGTCGATATTGTCTTCGTTTTTGTCGATTTTATAGTTGGTAGAGATTCTCACTTTAGTGTCGTTATCGATAGTGATAACAGAAAGTGAAGCATCGCCAAATGAGTTAGCCAATTTAGCTTGAAGCTCGTGAGTAGCAACAGGATGGTCAAATTGAACTATATAGTTGCGACCACCAGAGAAGTCAATACCTTGGTTAAGTCCGCGAAAAGCTAGCGATCCGGTAACTATTATAATGGCAACAAATACCATTGCGAAACCGGTTTTACGACTGCCTATAAAGTTAAAGTGAGTATTTGTCCAAAGGTTTTTAGTTAACGAAGTTGTGAAAGTAACATTTTTAAATCCACCCTTGTTAAGAATACCTTCGATGATGATACGAGAAACGAATACTGCGGTGAAGAAAGAACAAACGATACCAATAATTAATGTGGTAGCGAAACCTTTGATAGGACCTGTACCATAAATAAGAAGGATAAGACCTGTTATGATAGAAGTCAAGTTAGAGTCGAAGATTGCAGAGAATGCGTTCTTGTAACCATCGGCAACGGCAGCTTTAATGTTTTTACCTGCACGAAGCTCTTCCTTAGTACGTTCAAAAATAAGCACGTTAGCATCTACCGCCATACCAAGCGAAAGCACGATACCGGCAATACCTGATAATGTAAGCACAGCTTGAATAGAGGCAAGAATACCCATAATGAAGAATAAGTTGCAAATCAAGCAGAAGTTAACGATAAGTCCGGGACCAACGCCGTATATTGCAATCATAAAGATCATAAGAAGGACAAGGGCAACGATAAACGAAATAAAGCCACTTTGAATAGCTTGTTGACCTAGTGAAGGGCCTATAACGCTTTCACTTACGATATTTACTTTCGCAAGCATTTTACCACTCTTTAATACGTTAGCTAAGTCTTTTGCTTCTTCTACACTGAAGTTACCAGTGATTTGAGAGCGACCACCTTCGATTACCGAGTTTACGTTAGGAAATGAATATACTTGACCATCAAGTACAATTGCAATAGATTTACCAATGTTGTTTGAAGTGATTCGAGCCCAAGATCTTGCGCCGGCATCATTCATAGTCATTGATACTACGTTACCTTGCATATTGTCGTAGTCGCTACTAGCATCTACAATAACATCGCCGTTTAATATTGGCTTGCCTGCATTTGCTTTAAGAGCGATTAATTGATAAAATTTGCCTTTTTCATCAATAGCTTTTACGCTCCAACGAGCTTTTAAGTTTGATGGAAGAATTTTTTTAGCATCGGCTGAATTGAATATTGCATTTACTGCAGCTGTATCAATAGTGGCAACAGTACCAATAACCGGACCTTGACCGCCTCCGTTAAGTAGTGTGATAAGAGTTCTTGCTGTTTTAGGTGCGCTTGTAGTGTCGGCTTTAGCGTCGGCAACGACAGGAGCTGTCTTAGCAGTGTCGGCTTTAGCGTCGGCAACGACAGGGGCTGTCTTAGTGCTATCGGTAGCAACAGAATCAGCAGGAGCATTTTCTTCTTGAGCTATTTGAGCTGTTTTGTCGCTTGCAGTGGCAGCATCAAGAGCTTGGATAGAATTAGCAATATCTGTCATCGAAAGAGTTTCGTAGAACTCAAGATTTGCAGTTCCTTGAAGTAGTTTACGCACACGTTCAGGTTCTTTTACACCCGGAAGTTCAAGAAGAATCTGACCATCTCTTTCAAGTTTTTGTATGTTAGGCGATACAACACCAAAACGGTCGATACGAGTACGAAGCACGTTGTAAGAGTTGTCGACCATCGAAGACACTTCTTCTTTAAGGATAGTCTCTACTTCCGTGTTGTTTGCACCGGTCTTAATTTTATCAAGATTACGGAAGATTTGAGCTAGGCTACCTTGAGGAGCTAGTTTAGTGTATTCTTTGCAGAATGCACCAACAAAATCTTTTTCTTGACGGTGAAGTGAATCGGTAATTGCGATTGCACGGTTAAATTTAGGGTCAGGGTTTTGATTTGATAAAGCTCTCAAAATATCGGGAACCGAAATTTGAAGCGTTACGTTCATACCACCTTTAAGGTCTAGTCCTAGACCTACTTCCATTTCTCTAGCTTGTTGGAAAGTGTAATATCCTAAATACACTTTTTCCTTGGCGATAGAGTCGATAAACGCATTATAGAAGGTCTTGTAGTTGCTGTCTGCGACATCAGAAGTCTTAGATTGAGCTTGAGCATATTCAGCCGCCTTTCCTTCGAAATGACGAGTAACGAAAGAGAATGACAGATAAAATGCGCATACAAGAACCAATAGAATGGCAATAACTCTAATAAATCCTTTACTTTGCATGTGTTAAAAAGTTAATTATTTTTATTGTTAATTATTCAATTATAATTTACAGCCTGCAAATATACATTTTTATTTTCAAGATTGAAATAATTAGGTGCGCTTTTAGCTGTATTTTATTATATTAAGATGCGAAAAAACTATTTTCCATCAATTATTACTAACTTTGCATTCATAAAAATATAAAATAGGGGTATTTTGTATATCCTTTAATCCATAAAATTCGTGATATTTTGGAAAAGTCATTTAAATATTTTGTTTTTGCATTGCTTGGATTGTTACTTTATTCATGTGCCAGCATCGGACGACCTACCGGTGGGGTGCAAGATATGCTTGCGCCGGTATTTGTGAAGAGTAATCCTGCCCCTGAGGCAAAGAATGTAACCGGTAATAAAGTTGAGATAGAATTTGATGAGCTTGTTCAACTTAAAGACCAGCAAGATAAGGTGGTAATTTCGCCGGTACAGAAGGAACCGGCAACTGTAAAGGCGCAAGGACGTAAGATTGTGATTGAATTTAAGGATACATTGCTTGATAATACAACCTATTCGATAGATTTTGCCGATGCAATTCAAGATGTTAATGAGGGTAATCCCATCGAAGGATTCTCTTATGCGTTCTCAACGGGCGACATGATTGATTCTCTACAGATTTCGGGGATTCTGTTAGATTCTCGTACGCTTGAGCCTCAACAAAAAATGCTTGTAGGGGTGCATATGAATTTAGATGATACTGCTTTTTATAAGGTGCCATTATTAAGGATATCGAGAACAAATGGTTATGGGCAATTCACTATTCGTAATTTGAAAGCGGGGAAGTATAATCTTTTTGCGATAAATGATGTTGACAGGGATAATAAATTTGCTAATCCTACTGAGGATATAGCATTTTATGGTGTGCCTATTGAGCCTTCGGCAACGTCGGAAATGAAGCCCGATTCGATTTTCACGGCTGAGCATCGCCTCGACACTGTGATTATTGCACCACATACTCATTATTTGCCCAATGATATATTGCTAAGTATGTTTAATGAGAATCGTAAATCGCAATATCTTGTTAAAGATGAGCGTCCCGATTCTAATAAATTCTATCTTGAATTTGCCGCTCCTGCAGATACATTACCACAAATAAAGCTATTAGATTATGAGCCGGAGAAGAAGGATTGGTATAAGATTAATCGCTCGATGACAAATGATACAATAACTTATTGGATTACCGATAGAGCGATGCTCAAAATGGATACTGTAAAGGTGGAAGCAAAGTTTATGCGAAGTGATACTCTTCAAAATCTTGTGCAAGGCACGGATACTCTACTTTTTAAATTGAAAAAATCGAAAGCAATAAAGAAGAAGAAAAATAAAGAGAAAGAAGATTCTTTGCCTAAAATTGAGTTTATAAAATATGCCATAACTACCGGCAATACGCAAGAGGTGAATGCGCCTATTCGTTTTAAATTTGAAATACCACTCGACTCGATAAATCAAGAAGGTCTTCACCTATATATAAAGAAAGATTCGCTGTGGGAAAAAACAGCAGATGCGATTCTGTTAAATAGAGATAACGACTATAATTTACACAATTATAATATAGAATATGCGTGGGAGCCGGGAGCGTCGTATAAACTTTTAATAGATTCTTTAGCTATTACAGATATTTACGGACTGTTTAATAAGCCGATAGAAAGCGAAATTACAGTGAAACAGCTTGAAGAATATTCCGACTTGTTCTTTACAATCAATGTGCGCGACAGCGCATTTGTGGAGCTTCTAGGCTCGGATGATAAAGTGCAACGTACGGCACCGATATTAAATGGGACAGCCGAATTTCAGTATTTAAATCCGGGGACTTATTATGCTCGGTTAGTCATCGACAGGAATGGAAATGGGAAATATGATACAGGAAATTACGAGAAAAAAATACAACCGGAAGATGTGTATTATTATCCTAAAAAGCTCTCTTTAAAGAAGAATTGGGAGGTAACCGAGAATTGGGATATTAATGCAATGCCTGTGGATAAACAGAAGCTCGAAGTGATAAAGAAAAATAAACCAACTGCTAAGAAGTGGGAGGATAAGACTAAAAAGAAGAAAAAAGATAATGGCGAAGATGAAGACGAAGTCGAAGAGAACTCTTTTGGAACTAATCAATTCCAAGATAGTAAAAACCCTTTCAGTAATCAGCGCTAAAGATAAAATATAAATTATATGTTAGATAACAGACGACCGTTGATTTTTATAAGTAACGATGATGGAATAGATGCCGGCGGGATACACGCATTAATAGATTTTGTGAAAGATTTTGGGGATATTTATGTTGTAGCACCATTGCAACAGCAGTCGGGAAAATCGTCATCAATTACTGTCGAAGTGCCATTGCGAGTTAAGCAATATGCCGATTACAAAGGAGCTAAGATGTATAGTGTTAATGGTACTCCGGTCGATTGCGCTAAATTAGCTTTAAATAGATTGTTGCCTCGCCGTCCCGATTTGGTGATTGCCGGAATTAATCACGGTGCAAATAGTGGAACTTGTACTATATATTCAGGGACAATGGGGGTAGTATTTGAAGGGTGTATGCAGGGACTTACAAGCGTTGGCTTTTCATATCTTTCTCATCGCCTAGATGCTGATTTTTCTTCATGCGAAGAGCTAATTAAGAAGATTGTAGGCAGTCTGTTAAATGACAAATTGCCTCAAGGAGTGTGTCTTAATGTAAATATTCCTGCCGATTGCAAAATTAAGGGAGTCAAAGCCGCTGTGAGTGCAAAAGGGCATTGGACAGAAGAATTTGTTGAACATAAAGACCCCTTTGGGAATCCTTGCTATTGGCTTACCGGACAGTATCAAAATGAAGAGCCGGATAATTCTGAAACAGATTTGTATCTTCTCGACCGAGGATATGCAACAATAGTACCATGTCGTCCCGACCAGACACTTCAAAGCGAAGTGCAGATGGTCGAGCAACGGTTTGGTATAGAATTTTAACTATATATTTCCACTTTATTTAGTGCGATAGTATTTTGTGAAGTTGGTGTTAAGAGTAGCGGCAATGCCTTTTAATACAAGCTTTTCCATCACTTTATATCCATCTAGGTTTGGGTGGCAGCCATCGGGAGCTATCTCAGCCGGAAGTGCGCCATTAGGCAATCCAAGAGCAGAATGATAATCGACATAATAGAAATTATTTTCTTTGGCATATTTGCGAATCAAAACATTCATTTCTTTTACTCTTTCGGCAGGTTTAATCTTTGCGTTCCATCCGAATCTATCGCAAGGAAGTATGGAGCAAAGAATTGGCTTTATACCATTTGCAGTTGCTAATTCGCACATCGACATAATGTTCCCCATAATATCTTTGTTGGATATTCTGCCAATATTTTCGGCAATATCGTTGATCCCCGCTAGTATAACGACTGCTTTAGGTTTGAGGTCGATAACGTCTTGACGGAATCGTACAACCATCTCACAAGAAGTCTGTCCACTGATACCACGGTCAGCAAAATTATTATTGTCGAAAAATAGAGAGTCGTTATTATCCCAGTGGTCGGTAATGGAATTACCCATAAATACGACATCAACAGGCTTTAATATTTTGCTGTTTGCTGCTTTATAACGTCCAAAGTCAGCCCAGTCTTTAATTTTTTTCTCTCCAAATGTAAGCTGAGTAAAGATTGCAGCTAAGAAAATAAATGATATAGAAAATAAGATAAAACGTTTCATAGTTTGCTTTAAAAGTTAATTACAATGGGAGCAGATAAATTTTTACCGCTCCCATTTTCGATATTTAACAGTGTAAATTTTTATTTTAAAAGAGTATCGGGATTTAGATTATCTTTTTCAATATCTTTAAAATATTTGTAAGTTCCAACCTTTAGTTCGGCAGTAGCATCTTCATCGGCAACAATAATAGCGTGTTGGTGAAGTTGTAATGCACTAATTGTCCACATTTGGCTTACACCACCTTCTACTCCGTGTCGAAGTGCGCGAGCTTTGTTGTGTCCGTTAACGATAAGTAGTACGCTCTTAGCACTGGTAATAGTAGCTACTCCCACAGTTAAAGCAGTCTTAGGAACTAAATTAACGTCGTGGTTGAAGAAACGAGAATTTGCAATAATCGTGTCTTGTGTAAGAGTCTTTACGCGAGTGCGAGAAGATAAAGAAGATCCCGGCTCGTTAAAAGCGATGTGTCCGTCAGGACCTACGCCACCAAGGAATAAATCTATACCACCGTATGAAAGTATTTTTTCTTCGTATGCTGTGCATTCTTTAATAGGATCGGCAGCATTACCATTAAGAATATTTACATTCTCTTTCTTAATGTCTATGTGGCTGAAAAAATTAGTCCACATAAAAGTATAGTAGCTTTCAGAGTGATCCTTAGGAAGATTGCAATATTCGTCCATGTTGAAAGTTACAACATTCTTAAACGAAACTTTACCAGCTTGATAAAGCTGAATAAGCTTGCGATACATTCCAAGAGGAGAACTACCGGTGGGGCAGCCTAGTACAAAAGGCTTCTTCTCTGTTGCGTTTGAGCTATTTATACGAGAAGCTACATAGTTAGCAGCCCACTCAGATACTTGCTCGTAATTTGGTTCAATAATTAGTCTCATAATATAATTGCTAAATTTCAATAGTAAACGTCGCAAAGTTAATAATTTTATTCCATATTAACAGGCAATTTCTTTTGAAATGAAATTATTTATGTATATTTGACGTGATAATTCAAGTCAACTCTAAAGATATGATATTAATTAATAATTATATTTAAAAATATAATTTGTATTAATTAAAGTTGTAAGTTTGTACTTGTATAAAATTATACATTATGAAAACAAATTTAAGTTCGCAAATAAAATTAGACCGCATCCCCAAGAGATATTATTCTCCAAAGGGCGAGGTTGAGTTAGCTGCATTGACACGAAATGAGAAGATTTACACCAAAATCTTAGAATCGTCGGTCGAAGGAGCTGAATATGTGGCACTTGAAATTGTAGATGTAATAAATAAATATGTAGCAAAGTCGGGTCGA
Organism: Muribaculaceae bacterium; assembly: GCA_028689665.1. Taxonomy (GTDB): domain Bacteria; phylum Bacteroidota; class Bacteroidia; order Bacteroidales; family Muribaculaceae; genus JAQVCR01. The sequence continues at coordinate 84,946 of JAQVCR010000001.1, read as the reverse complement.
TGCATAATAGCATTTGGTACAGGCAGCATTGAAGCCGGAATATATTCAAATCTTATAAAGCTCAATCAAAAGGGCGAAGTAGATTTCTCGAATGTATATGCATTCAACCTTACCGAATTATATGCCGATGGGGTTTTGAAGACCGGAAGCACGATCTGCAAGCTCAAAGAAATACTATTAGACAAAGTAAATATACCAAAAGATAATATTTACACTTTTGATACAAGCACCGGAATAGCCGATGTTCATGAAATGTGTCAATATTATGAGGCCACAATCGACTCTCTCGGAGGGCTTGATCTAGTAGTTTGCTCTTTAGGCGAAACCGGAAGTATAGCCTTTAACGAACCCGGGTCACAAGTCAGTTCACATTGTCGTCTTATCTATCTAGGAAATCAATCGCGGCATAATGCAGTTTCAGATTATTCTTGCGAAGTAGCACCTAAAACAGCATTTACTCTAGGATTAAGAAATATAAACTCGGCAGGCAGAGTGATTTGCATCGCATGGGGCGAAAACTATTCAGATGTAGTAAAGAAGGCAATAGAAAATAAGATGTCGGATACAGTTCCAGCATCATTTTTGCAGATGCATCGTCATGCAAAGCTAGTGGTCGACTTGCCTGCAGCCGAGAAGCTCACACGCATAAGCCACCCATGGGAGGTAACCTCCTGCGACTGGGACGACAAATTAATACGTCGTGCAATTGTATGGCTTTGTGAATTGACAGGAAAGCCAATTTTAAAACTTACAAACAAAGATTACAACGATAACGGGCTGGGAGAGCTGTTGGCTCTATTTGGCTCAGCTTATAATGTAAATATAAAGATATTCAACGATCTTCAACACACAATTACAGGTTGGCCCGGAGGTAAACCTAACGCAGACGATACATTCCGCCCCGAGCGCGCAAATCCATATCCTAAGCGAGTTATTGTATTTAGTCCACACCCCGACGATGATGTAATATCTATGGGTGGAACGTTGAAGCGTCTAGTAGTTCAAAATCATGATGTACATGTAGCCTATCAGACTTCGGGAAACATCGCAGTAGGCGATGAGGATATGATGCGCTATATCATGGTAATGGATAAATTAGGATCTTTATTCGGTATCGATACTCCATCTTATAAAGAAAAGAGTGATATGATTCACGCTTTTATTGATAAGAAAAATGCTGGAGATGTTGATTCTGATGATATAAGAAAGCTAAAAGGCATTATCCGACAATGTGAAGCATCGACAGCGTGCAACTATATCGGAGTGAAGAAAGAAAATGTACATTTCTGCGCACTTCCTTTCTATGAAACAGGAAAGATAAAGAAAGGCGATTTATCGCGAGCCGATGTCGATATAATAAAAGACTTGATACAAAAAGTTAAGCCACATCAAATATTCGTGGCAGGCGATCTTGCCGACCCACATGGGACACACAGAGTGTGTACAGATGCGGTATTGGCAGCCGTAGATGAATGCCTTGACGAAGACTGGATGAAAGACTGCCGTATATGGATGTATCGAGGCGCATGGGCAGAGTGGGAAATCGACCATATTGAAATGGCAGTTCCAATAAGTCCCGAAGAATTAAGATTTAAGAGAAACTCTATTTTAAAGCATCAATCTCAAATGGAAAATGCTCCATTCTTAGGCGATGATGACCGTCTGTTCTGGCAACGTGCCGAAGAGCGTAATAAAGCTACCGCCGAGTTATATGCTAATTTAGGCTTAGCCTCTTATGAAGCAATAGAAGCATTTGTAGAATATGTGCCAATAAAATAATAATATATTGATATATACTGACGGCCGAGAATTAAATAATTCTATTCGTACAGAAAATATAATAAAGCAACAACAACAAATAAGTGAATCATAGGTTAGGAATCCGGCGGCTCGAGAGAGTAGCTGGATTTCGTATTTTATTTAGTCAAATTTGTTGTTTCAGTCGTAATTATAGGTAAAATTTGCAATAAAATTAGTAGTTTTGTATGCCGAAAGTTATGAGCATTAGCATAAGTATAGATTGCTTTACTTTTGAAAAATTTATGAATCTAAAATTATAAACAAGAATATATGAAAATAGCAATAATTGGATATGGAAAGATGGGACATACCATCGAACGCATAGCAAAAGAGATAGGACACGAGATAGTGTGTATTATAGATGCCGATAACCAAGAAGATTTTAACTCAGATGCTTTCAGGCGTGCCGATGTTGCAATTGAATTCACTACGCCATCTACTGCGTTTGATAATTATCTTAAAGCCTTCAAACAAGGTGTTACTGTCGTATCGGGCAGCACAGGCTGGTTATCACGGCTAGAAGAAATTAAAGAAATCTGCGCAAATGGCGATGCTTCATTCTTCTATTCATCAAATTACAGCATTGGAATGAATATTTTCTTTGAGCTGAATAAATATTTGGCTAAGATGATGAACCGCTTTTCTCAATATAATGTAAATATTAAGGAAATTCATCATATTCACAAACTTGATCACCCTAGTGGAACAGCAATAACGCTAGCCGAAGGAATTATAAATAATCTGAGACGCAAAACTTCGTGGACCGAAGATGACAAAGCTCAATCAGAAGAGATTCTTATTAAGCACGAACGAGAAGGCGAGGTAGCCGGAACACATATTGTAGAATATAAAAGCAGCGTAGATCGCATCGTTATAGAGCATGAAGCATATAGTCGAGAAGGACTTGCGCTTGGGGCAATTATAGCGGCTGAGTGGATGCAAGGAAAGAAAGGCTACCACACAATGGACGAAATGATGAATCTTGATAAAAAATAATACAAATGTCGGAAGAAATAAAATATACGCCCAATACGGGAACATTAATAGAACGCTTAGCTAAAGTTAAACCTTTACGTTGGGTGAGATTCAGCGTGGTGGCATTGATATATATCCTTTGGACTATCTGGTTGGGTAGCTGGTGGGTAATTTTATTTTTGCCTCTTCTTGCCGATATTTATCTCACACAATTCATTCCATGGACAAGTTGGAAAGGTTGTAAGAACTCTGCCGTACGAATGGTTATGAGCTGGGTAGATGCAATATTATATGCATTGATATTAGTGTATTTTATATTTGCCTACTTTGGGCAGAATTATCAAATTCCATCGTCATCGCTCGAGAAATCGTTGCTTGTAGGTGATTACTTGTGGGTGAATAAAATGATTTACGGTCCACGCGTGCCTATGACTCCGTTACATTTCCCACTCACACAGAACACATTGCCGTTTGGGAATGTTAAGTCGTATATCGATACCCCTCAATGGGATTATCATCGCCTTAAAGGGTACCGTAACATTGAACGAAACGACATTGTGGTTTTTAACTTTCCTGCCGGCGACACAGTAGCACTAAAAGTCCAAAATCCTGATTATTACACACTTGTCGAACAATATGGTCGTGAAGCAATTTGGAATAACAAGGAAACTTTTGGTGAAGTGATTTATCGTCCGGTCGATCGTAGAGAGAACTATGTAAAGCGCGCAATCGGTCTACCCGGCGAGAGATTAAAGATTAAGAATAATGTTGTGTATATTAATGGTAATGCAATTAAAGAACCATTAAACGTACAATATAACTATCTTGTACAGACTGATGGCTCACTTATTAGCGACAGGCAGTTTGACGAATTGGAAATAAGTCTTGACGATCGCCATTTGTTGCAGATTAATCACGAAGATGCTGCTTACACTATTGCCGCGTTAGGACTTCAAGTGAATGAAAATAATACGATTAATCCTATATATCAATTACCACTAACAGCCGAAATGGTGAAAACACTGTCGGCTATGGCTCAGATAAAAAGCATAATCAAAGTCCCCGTTCAAGAAATGATGAATGTGTATCCAATAAATAGAAATTATAACTGGACACGTGCCGACTATGGGGAGATATGGATACCGCGAAAGGGCGTAAAATTACACCTTACATTAGATAATCTGCCAATTTATGAACGAGCAATTCGCAACTATGAAGGTAACTCGCTAGAAATTAAAGAGGGCAAAATATTAATTAATGGAACACCCACCGATAGCTATCGCTTTAAGATGGATTACTATTGGATGATGGGCGATAACCGCGACAATTCTGCCGACTCTCGTTATTGGGGGTTTGTACCCGAAGATCACGTTGTCGGAAGTCCAATGTTTGTCATTGTTTCGCTTGACAAGGATAAAAACTTATTTAATGGCGGAATTAGATGGAACAGAATATTTAAATCGGCTATAAGCGACAAAGATTAATCATTCGTCGATGAGTATAGATAAAACAATTATAGCCCCTCCTGCCTATGCAGGGGGGATTAATTATTATACCGAGCTATTGAAACACGGTACAGTGGCTTTTGATGTAGAGTCGGAAATTGCTAATAATTGGAGCTTAAATCATTGTCAGGTTTTAGGCGCAAATGGTGTGCAGACACTCACAATACCACTAGTAAAATCGGAGCTGAGAGAGAAAACACTCCTTAAAGATATTAAAATTTCATCACATGGAAATTGGGAACATTTGCATTGGGGCGCAATTTTCTCATCGTACGGAAAATCTCCTTTTTTTGAATATATTCAAGATGATTTATGCCACCTGTATGAAAATCATTCGCAATGGATAGTCGATTTTGATATTGCCTTGCACAATATAATTATAGATTTTATAGATTTGAATATTCGACAAGAATTACGAGATACTGTTGAGAAGCCGGATGTAATGGATAAAACGCTTGTAGAACGACCTCCTAAAGACGTAGTGGCGCAAAACTACCGTAAGTACTATCAATTATGGCACGAAAGATATGGCTTTGTACCAAATCTAAGTGTAATTGATCTCTTAATGAATGAGGGGCGACAAGCGATTTTGACACTATCGATCAAGGAATAGAAATACAAGTTGTAGAATTATTAAAGTAAAGCCCTAGAGATTCTTTTCGATTAATACGGTTGCATAGGCTGCTATGCCTTCGCCGCGCCCTGTAAAACCGAGTTTTTCGGTTGTCGTAGCTTTTATTGAGATATTGTCGATATCGGTGCCGATACATTTTGCAATTTCGGCTTGCATAGCAGGAATGTGTGGGTTCATTTTGGGCATCTCGGCACATATTGTGATGTCGGCGTTGCCTAGTGCGAATCCTTTGTCGTTGAGCAGGCTCGTAACTTCGACAAGCAGCTTACGGCTGTCTATCCCTTTGTATTTTGGATCTTTGTCGGGAAAATGATAACCTATATCCCTTAGGTTCGCCGCTCCAAGCATGGCATCGCAAAGGGCGTGTATCACGACATCGGCATCGGAGTGTCCAAGTAGACCTTTTTCGTAAGGAATCTTTACTCCACCAATCCACAATTCTCGATTTTCGACAAGACGATGAACATCGAATCCCATTCCTATGCGTATCTTCATATTATAGCTTATTTACGACCTAAAAGATCTTTAAGACCATCCATATCAAATGTGAGGGAGAAACGAAGCGTCTGGTCGAGAGGGCTGCTTTGTGCTGTTGCAATCATATATGCTGCATCAAGTCTTACTACATTAAGAGAGAACCCTGCGCCGAAGCCAAAATATTGGCGATTACCTTTGTTTCGATTTTCGTGGAAATAACCTGCACGAATGAAGAATTGTTGGTTATAGTTATATTCAGCACCAAGAGAGTAATTAATTTCTTGAAGCTCTTCTTTTGCACCACCGGGAGCATCGGAAAATGATTTGAAAATACCTGTAATTGGCGACATATCTTTCCAGTTTTGCAACGATTCTTCGTATGCTGCTTGTCCTTCGGCATCGTTAGTAAAATCAGATGCACGAGGGCGAGTAGGTACTAAAAGTTTATTTAAGTCGACAGAAATAGCAAGATTATGGTAGTCGGCAAGAGGGAATGTAAATGTAGTACCAATCTTTAAGTTTGTTGGCAGGAAAGCTACATCGTTACCACCATTGTAAGAGATTTTGGTACCGATATTCGATATGTTCCAACCCCAAGCCCATTGGCACTCGTTGCGCCCAATCATAGGGTATGTGTTATAGAATCCGGAAATATCGGCAGAGAAAGCCGATGCGCCTTTGCTTAGCTCGTTAGAAATGTCGCTGTATCCAAGATTTGAGTATATATAACGAAGAGCGACACCCATCGAAAATTTCTCGGATAGTTTACGGGAATATCCAAGGTCGAACGACATCTCGTATGGGTTGATTGACGAGATTATATTTGATTCTCCGTCGGTAGTATTGATTTCGCCTAATGAGAAATATCGAAGAGAAGCACTAATGGCTTGGTTATCACCTTCTCCCGGTTTCCAATAACCTGCAAGGTTGAGTAATGCTATATCGTTAACTAATTTTCGCAGCCACGGAGTGTAAGAAAGCGATACTCCTGCCGAGCTGTAAGCAAAAGCATATTTAGAGGGGTTCCAGAATTGCGAGTTTACGTCGGCATCGGTTGCGGCACCAATATCACCCATAGATGCGCCACGAGCATCGGGTGCAATACCTAGAGAAGTAACACCTGTCGACACAGGGTTAAATTCATTCTTAAGATCTTCGGCAAATATAGTTGACGAGAATGCAAAGATTGAAATTAATATAAAAAGTCGTTTCTGTAAATTTGTCATTATTTTGTAGTTTCCTTTACTAGAATAAACTATAAAACGTTGCTTTTATTGCTTTACGACTATTATTTTTTTATTTGTTGTGTAGCCTTGAGCGTTTTTGCTTGTTGCTGTTGTGCTAAAATTATAAATACCCGGCTTCACTCGTTGGCTCAAAGAATCATTAAGGTCCCATTCGATAGGGAATGTCGATGTTGTCTTAGCCCATATTATTTTGCCGTTGTCGTCGGTAACAGATATTTTATATTCAGTATTCTCGATGTTATCGGTCGTTAAGTCAAATGTAGCCTTTGTCCGAGCCGGAGTTTCATTTACATTAATATCGTAATTAATAGTCGATTTAGTGTAATAGAATGTAATATTGCTGCTGGTTTTGTTGTTGGCAATATCGCAAGCTCGCAGCTCAAGAGAGTGTCGACCCTCGCTAAGGTTTGCTATTTCAAAAGCAATTGTTGCGCTTTTGTTGTCATCGCTATACGTTATGTATGGAGAAATATCGGAGTATGAATTGTTTCCGTCAATAATTAGTTGGCAAGAATTTCCGATAGCAATGCTTTGTGAATTAATAGCTTCATTATCGCTCATTGTAGCATAGAGAGTGGCACTACCATTAATTTTATCGCCATTGCTAAATTCTGGTGTATTTATATACATTTCGGTTATTTGTGGTGCTGTGTTATCTTCAATAGCTTTTGATTGGTCGTAAAGAGCAAGAGTTACGTTTTTAAGCGTTTCATTTACAGCATAACCCGAAGTGGGATTATAAGCATATATATCTATTGTTGCAAGTTCGTTTATCGATTGGCATTGGCGTGGAATTATGCACTCAATTTCAAAATTTCCGTTTACCACATCGCCTGAAAATTCGCAAAGCTTGTCGTTGCAGATATAGGAAGTACGAACGGTGGAGTAAGCGTTTTCTTGAAGGTCGCCAAATTTGTGGCTGGCATCATAGATTGAAATTGTGGCTTTTCCTGAGAAATTTATGTCGTTTTCACCTTTTTCGTTAGTAATATATCCTTTAATAATAGTTTTAGATTGAGGATATATGATGGCATTATCGGGCGATTGTGTGCCTACCGAAGATATTTTTACTCGATTAAGCGGGTAAACAAGTTTCATTGCAGGGTCGCCGAGAATAATAAAGTTTAATTTGTTAATGCTATTATTAGTAAAAGAATTTTTAGCTTTCATCATAGCTTCTCCGATGGTGCAGAAAGAGCCATCGTCGTGTTGAGTGAAAAGAGCTTCGATAAATTTGCGATTGAGGAAATCGTTTTCTGTTGCATACACAGCTCTCGATGAAGCCATACAAGCGATAGCTCCTCCGTTTCGTTTAAGGAAAAGCATCTCGGCAACGCCGTGAGTTTCGGAATCGAAACGAGCTACGTCGCAGGTTGCGAGCGTAAAAAGAGGCAGATTTTCCATCTCGGTATTGTTAACGTCGGCTTTAGTCCAAAGGAACGACGTTTTAGATAAAGCGGCAGGGCTGCCATGTCCCATATAAGATGCAAATAATTGTCCTTGTTTAAATAGTTCGCTAGTCTTACTATTTGCTACTTTAGAGATATATCCCTTTTCGAGAGGGAAATTATCGACATATATTTTATTAAAATGGAGCTTAACGCCTAAAGTTTCATTTATAAGGCTTTGTACTCCTTCGGCATGGTAGGGGTAAAGGAAATTGTCGTATTCGTCGGCTAAAAGTATGCCATTGTTTCTCCACGCACCGAAGGAGGAAGAATTTACATATTCTAAGAGCTTGTCGACAATACTTTTGGCTTCTTCGGGCGAAGAAACGGTCATACGTCCCACACCGATATTCATTTTGAGGGTTGAGATTCCCGAAGATAAATTGTCGTCGAGGAAGGTAAAATAGTCATCGGTAGTGTAAGAGCTAGTTTCGTTCTCGCTTTGGTTGCTTTGATACGTAAGAAGTCGATATGGAGATCTAGATCCGGCAAGGTTACGATTGTCGTACGAGCCGGTTCCAAATAATAGCAGATGTTTTATTTTCTGTGGGTTTTTATCCCAAAGCATTTTCATAAAACGGCGGTAAGCAGTGGCGTCGGGAGTGCCTGAAGAAAATTCGTTGAATATTTTCTCTTCGTCAATCACTGCGACTTCAAGATTATCTTTAGTCTTGTGCATATCGGCAATTCTTTGAGCTTCGCTGGTGAGAGCCGCATTTGCTATTATTATCATATCGGGTACTGGCATTGCATGTAAGTTTTGATTCTCTACATTCTTGACAAATTCGATATGATTCTGCTCGCTGAGAGGGTTGAATGCTATGAATTTAGTACAGTTACTTATGATATTGGGCGAGAAAGTGGCTTCTTTGTAAGCCCCCGAAGGTGCAAATTCTAATAAATATTGTGCCGGGACATTTATATTATCGACACCCCATACCAATATGTTTTCGTCGTTACAGAGGATTGAAACTTTATCCTTGTTTGTGGCTTTATGTATATATATATCTGTTTGGTTGCTGTTTAAGATAGAATTTTGCTTATCGTAGGTTAATGTGGCAAAATCAAGTTTTGCGACTTTGATTTGCCCGCTTGATTCAACTTTAATTTTTAATTTCCCATTTTCTGAATAGCTGTTAGGTGTAAAAATTGCAGAAGGCGATTTTAGTACAAAGTTTTCGTAGACATCATTAGTGTGCTTAACGATGTTTGTGTTAATGTCAAAAGGTATATTATCGTTATTGTAATAGGCTGAAATAGTAACGTCGCTAGTGGCAGAAGTTGCGGTGGCAAGAGATAGGTTAATTTTAGAATTTTCGACGATATATGGTAAATTCATATCGAATTCAGCGAATCCTGTTGATACGAGGTCTTCGCCGAGGAATGTTCTGCCGGATGTTGCGATATTTGTGAGTTCAAGTTCGTGGTAGTCGTATCCGATGCCGCTCTTTCGTATATTCGTACCGCTGTTGGTGTTGTTTACTTGCGCCACGTCAAGGTCGGTAACGTTGATGTCGGTAAGGAAATAATAGCCGTCTATGCTGTAAGTGTTCAGTAGCGGAGTGAATCGAGGGGTTGATGATGCAAGAGCTGTTATCGTCATATTCTTGGCGGCAACAGCATAGAAAAAAATTTTATTGTTGTATTTCAGAGTAGCTACTTGAGTTAGGTCGTCGGGCATAGAAGTAGAGAGAGTCTCATTAAGAATTGTACCGCCGTAACCATAAATTTTTACATTTTCGGGGTTAGAAAATCCGAAAGATGTAAGTTCATCAAAACTTATTTGAGTAATTCCTGTTTTGCTTACTTTAATTTTAACCCATTTACCTGAGGCTAGATATGAATTTTGAGCATAATAAGATGTGTTGAAAGCAAACGATTCGGCAACGCAATATAATGCAGTAATAATAAAAATGATATATTTTCTAATACTATTATCCATAAGATTAGATATTTAATAGATTTGTTATCGTATTTTTAAATTCAATATTTCGGTTCCATCTAACGAACCTTCTAGTTTATCGTCAATACTAATTATTCCAGAAAAGTCATTGTAACCTGTATATATTATATCCCCAATTTTGAGTGTGTAATATTTACTTATTCGTTCTATTATTTCATCAAATCTGAGAGCTAAAGAGTCGTAGCTAAAGCTGTTAACTATTTCAGAATTTTGAGATATTGAATATTTCATATTCTCTATTCCGGAATGTAACTCTTCAATATTAATAAAATTCCCAAGAATTGCAGCTCCGTCAAAGCTGGTTGCTAAATCGGTAGGCTGGTTCTTAGCTTTTAAGTCTTGCTCTATATCGTCGGCTTTTAATGTGAGCCCGACAGTAACAGCGTCATAGTATCGAGGTGCAAATTTACGAGAAATATTTTTCCCTAGTCGGCAAATGCGAATAACGAAAGCACTTCGGTAAGAAATAGAGCTAGTGAAATCGGGATAAAAGAAAGGCTTCCCGTCTTTTAAGAGAGTTGAGTCTGCCATAAGGAAGACTTGTGGCACCGATTCTATTTTTCCGTTATTAGTAAGTCCTATAACTTTCACGATACATCATTACTTTTTAGCTTCCATACGATTATACATCACTGCAAGGTGAGCATATATCGAAGTGTTTTGAATTACTATATTTTCAGGCACTCTGATGCGGAATGGGGTGTAATTCCAAACAGCTTTAATGCCTCCTTTGATCATTATGTCGGTAGCTTCTTGCGCATTCTCAACCGGAACAGCAAGAATTCCAATTTCGGCTTTGAATTCTTGTTGGTGCTTAGCAAATTCAGAGATGTGAAAAATTGGGACGTCGCATATAGATGTGCCAATAATCTTAGGGTTGATGTCAAATCCGGCAACGATTCTCAATCCATATTGCGACAGCCCGGAGTCTTGAATTAAAGCGGCACCAAGACTTCCTACCCCCATCATAAAAGTGTTATGTATTTTTTTAAAACCTAGGAAATCTACAAGCCCTTTTGCAAGGCTTTTCACCTCATATCCAATTCTAGTTTTTCCTTTTATATTTAGAAAAGATAAGTCTTTTGCTATTTGTGAAGCATCGACGTTGATTTCTTTAGAAATTTGTGTCGATGATACATATTCTATATCTTTAGCACTTAACAAGTTTACATATGCGAGGTACCAAGGGAGCCTCCTTAGAGTTGGTTCCGGTAGCATCACCTGTGGTATGTTTTTATCCTCAGCCATTTTTTTAATGTATTTCTTTTATTTGGGTTTCCAAAATTACTACAATTAATTCAAATAAACAAAAAGTATTATTTGCTATTAGTGCATTCTATAATCCTTTGTTTTTGCGAAAAATGAATCGAGGAATGAATGATATGTGATATAAGATTGTTGGTATTGTGCCATAATATTTACGCATTATTCTGAAACGCTCTTTTAGCGATTCACGATGATTTTTCGCAGTTGTGCCTCCGGCGAGGAAGTTGATTATTGTGTTGCCACAATAACTGTTTTTTTTAGATTGTCGCAAGCAGCGCAAGCACCATTCATAATCGGCAGAGAAGCGATAGCTCATGTCGTATTCTTTGGCTATCTTACGTCTTGCGATGAATGCTTGATGACACACTACCATTCCGTGTCGAAAGCTCTTAAAATGGAGTCTGGCGGGTGCTGTGAGGTGCCTCATACCTATCACTTCGCGGTTGTCGTTTACTAATTGAGTCTGCCCGTAGACGATGTCGGCATGTGTCCGTTTGGCAGTATCGGCGATAGTGTGCAGAGTGTCTATCTCACTAAACGAGTCGCCTGCGTTAAGAAAGATCAAATATTCTCCTTTTGCAATTGCAATTGCTTTATTCATGGCATCATAAATGCCATTATCTTTCTCCGAAATTATTTTAATATTATTTATATTAGCTTCATTAACAAGTTTTATAGTGTTGTCAGATGAAAGTCCATCGACAACAATATATTCAAAATCGGAAAACGATTGAGCCTTAACGCTGTTAAGAGTAGGTATTATGACAGCTTCGGCATTATATGTAACTGTTATTATACTAAATAATGGTGCCATAGTGTGAAAAATTTTATTCTCAATATTCAAAGATATAATATTTTCTTGCTAAATCTATTAAAATAAGTGCTAATCTTTCGTTCTTTGGCATAAAATTATTATTTTTGTAAAAGTTTTTAATCGTATAATATCTAAATTTTTAAACAATGGCTTACGTAATAGATGATAATTGTGTAGCATGTGGTACTTGCGCACCAGTTTGCCCGGTAGAAGCTATCTCTGAAGGCGATAAATATTCAATCGATCCTGATACATGTATCAGCTGTGGATCATGTGCAAGTGTTTGTCCAAGCGAAGCAATTAGCGAAGGTTAATCTTAACCATCTTAAAAGAAAAATAAAGCCACCTTTCTTGATTGAGAGGTGGCTTTTATAATATGGTTGTATTGAGGCTGTGGCTAAAATAAGAGAAAGCCTCCACCTATCGGTGAAAGCTTTCTAATTTCTTTTTCTTGCTTAAAATTATTTAGCAACAACTGCAGTATCAACAGCAGCTGTATCAGCAGCAACAGTATCAACAGGAGTAACTTCTTCAACAACAGTTGTGTCAGTTGCGATAGAATCAGTAGCTTCAGCGTTCTTTGCGCTATTTCCACAAGAGAATAAAGATACGCTAAATACAACAGCAAGTAATAAAACTAACTTTTTCATTTTCTTTTAATTTAATAATAAAACAATATTTTTTATACTTCAAAAACGATGCAAAGTTACAACAAAATTATAATATGCAAATTATTTTGAGTTATTTTTTCAATAAAAGTTGATTTTTTCCATTAATATGTTCAAAAGTCGCTATAAATGCCATTCTTTGGAATTAAAATCAATAAAAAATCTTGAAAAGAGCCTGATTAGAAAACAGCTTTAATATCAATTATTATAAAGATATCTTTTGATGCTGCGTTTTGGGGTTTTCTCAAATTCGTTGGCAATAATCTGAATTTTAGAAATTTGTTCAAACGGGGCAACAATTTTATTTAATTCAAGCCTAATCTCTTCCATTGTCTGAGGTAATTGATCGGAGCTTATTCCTACATTATCCATCATTTCAAGGTCGGGATATACGAGTGCTACAAGTTTTGAATTGCGTTCTACCACAAGACTCTCCATGACAAATGGCATATTATTGAGTTTCGATTCAATTTCTTCGGGGTAAATATTTTGTCCGTTAGCCGAGAGAATCATGGTCTTGTATCGTCCGCGTATCGATATTGTACCGTCGTCGGTAATTGTTCCCATATCTCCTGTGTGCAACCAGCCATCTTCATCGAGTACTGATGCTGTGGCTTCTTCATTTTTATAGTAGCCTTTCATCACATTTTCGCCTTTAATACATATCTCGCCGGGGATTGTCTGAGGATCATCTGATAGAATTTTGGCTTCCATGTAGCCTTTTAATATTCTGCCTGACGAGTGAGGCACAAAGTCAGACCAGTAGGTGTAGCTGATAAGAGGACCGCACTCGGTCATACCGTAGCCTACTGTGAACGGGAATTTGATTTTTACAAGGAAGTCTTCAACTTCGGCATTAAGAGGTGCGCCGCCAACAATCACTTGAGAGAATTTGCCTCCGAAAGCGTCGATTAGCTTTTTGCGTATCTGAGTGTAGATTTTAGCATCAAGGAATGGAATGGCTAGAGCCCAGCGCATCACGTTCTTGGTTATCATCGGAAGTATCTGTTTGCGATATATCTTTTCAAGCACAAGAGGCACGCAAATCACAAGGTCGGGTTTCACCTCGGCCATGGCACTGATTATAATTTTAGGAGAAGGTATCTTTCCGAGTAGTGTGATGTGAGTTCCTACTGCGAGAGGGACAAGAAGGTCGAATGCGCAACCATAGGCGTGTGCCAGTGGCAGGAATGAAAGGCATTTACTACCTTTAAAGTGGAGTTTCGACTTTATTCCAAAGACAGTGTTACCGGTTAAGTTGTTGCCTGTGAGCATAACTCCTTTGCTGAAACCGGTTGTTCCTGAAGTGTAGTTAATCACTAGCACTTTGTCGTTAGACAGGTCGGCGTATTTGATACAACTTTGATCGAATCCTTTAGGATATACAGCTTTAAATCGTCGAGTAAGTCCTCTCAAAGAGCTTCTTATATTTTCTCCGTCTCTTTCGGCAATAAGTTTCATATCGTCGAGCGATATTGCTGCTCTGATATTTTTCATTTTCTCAATCTCAAGCGAATCCCAGATGCGGTTGCTTGTGAATAAGAGGGTCGCTTCGGAGTGATTCACTATGTGTTGCACATCGTGAGGATTGAATTCTTGCAGTATAGGTACAATTATAGCCCCATAAGTAATTGTTGCTACAAATAGAGTAACCCAATTGGTGTTATTCTTTCCGATAATGGCGATTTTGTCGCCTTTTTTGATGTTACAATGTTTAAAAAATACGTGGATACGTGCTACATCGCGGCTTAGCTGAGCATAGGTTATAGTTTTACGCTCTGTGTAGTCGGTAAGCACAGGTAGTTCCCAATTTTCGCGGAAACTTTTTTCGTATATTTTTATAATATTTTCTTGCATCATATTGCACAAAAAATTAGATTATGCGCAAAGTTAATACAAAAAAATGAAATAATTAAATATCGAGCTTCATTATATAAAATTAAAACTTTTATGTGCAGTAAAAGAAGAGCCTGCTATGAAGGTTCTATCTCGGTGAGAATCTTTTTTAATTCTTCGTCGGTGGTTAGTAGTTTTGCTTTGCAAATTTTAAGTAGTTGCAGAGCACGAGCAGTGTATTGACTAAGGTTGTCGATGCTGCAATTTTCGCTTTGCATTTCGCGAACTATCTTCTCAAGCTCGGCAATAGCTTGTGTGTATGTCATTGTGGGTGTATTATTTTCTTGTTCCATTATAATTTATTTTTTACGGTTGATATTATTTTACCATCGGCGAATATGCTGCATATTTCGTCGCCGGTTTTGATTTTCTCTGTTGAATTTATTGATTTTCCGTTTACAGTGGTTATTGAATAGCCGCGTTTTAGTGTGTTTTGAGGTGATAGCATTTTCACGTTGTCCGATAGTCGAGCTATATTCATCGATTCTATTCTAAGTCGTTGAGTCGATGCTTGCTTAATCGTTTCGTAATAGTGAGATAGCGAATTTAAGTTTGTATTAATTTTACTTTGAGCCACCGCAGGCAGAGTCGTCGCAATTTGGCGTAATTGAGCTTTTCCACGTTCAATACGATTGATAGCAATATGAGGAATTGCCGACGATATATAAGCAAGTTGCTCTTTTGCCCCCGATAGGTATGTGTTTGCTATGTTAATTATCTCTTGAGATAGATTATTCATTGTTTCTATTGCGGTAGTAGCTTGTGCGATAATCCATTCGGCGGCGGCAGTCGGGGTTTTTACTCTTAGGTGTGCCACAAAGTCGATAACTGTATTGTCTCTTTCGTGTCCTATACCTGTGATAATAGGTAGTGGAAATTGAGCGATATTTGCTGCAAGGTTGTAATCGTCGAAAGAATTTAAATCAGAAGTAGCCCCACCGCCGCGAATAATTACTACGCAATCAAAGTAGTTTTGATAATTAGCTATTCTGTCGAGAGCGTGTATAATCGAAGGTGCGGTTTCTTTTCCCTGCATTTTGGCTGAAAACAGGGCAGTATAGAATTTTACTCCATATTGATTGTTGTTTAATTGGTTCATAAAGTCGCCATATCCGGCAGCTCCTTCAGCCGATATTACAGCAATTCTTTGTGGCACGCCGGTCAATGGTAACTCTTTGTTCAGGTTAATAATGCCTTCGCGAGTAAGGCGATTTAAAATTTCGCGGCGTTGGCGTTCCATATCTCCGAGAGTAAATTCGGGGTTTATGTCTGAAATTAACAGCGATAATCCAAAGCTTTCGTGATAGTTAATGCTGACTAATAGCATTACCTTAATCCCCGATGTGAAAGGTTGTCCGGTAGTAGCTTCAAAATTAGCTTTAATAGCTTGGAACCTATTTGCCCAGATTATTCCCCTAGATTTAGCGACGGTAAGTCCTGAATTAGCATCTTTGTCGATAAGTTCGAGGTAGCAGTGTCCGCCTCTGATAGTTACATCGCTAAGGTCGGCAATAATCCAGCAATTTATTAAAGCGGGGTTGCGGAGAATTGTCGAAATGCGAGAATTAAATTCTCTAAGGGTGATTGGTATAATGTCGTTAGCCATTGTTTTTTCTTTATATAGAGGCACTAAATTAATCATAAAAAACTAAATCGCCATTATTAAAAGGCGATTTAGTGAATTTTATAATTGTGCGTTGTCGAATATTATTCGGCACAGACAGCAATTTTTTTAGATTTTGTGGATTCTTGAACTCCGTCGGTCGATATTGTGGCACGATATAGATATATGCCTCTCGATACTCTGCACCCGGCATTGTTGCATAGATTCCATGTGATTGGGAATGATGTAAAGTTGTCGCTTTTGCCGGTCTGAGTGCTGCTCCATATCTCGTTTCCAAGCAAGTTGAATACCGATACTTTTACCGTGATAAGTGCATCGGGGCGATTGTGCTTGATATAGAAGTTTGCCTCAACACTAGCCGGATTAGAAGGTGTATATATATCGAAAATTTGAGGAGCGAGCCCCTTTTGAACGTTAAATTCAATTGTATTCTCACTAGAGTTGTTTGCTGTGTCCCATACTCTAAAGCGAAGAGTGTGTTTTCCTTCCGATAATTCGCTCACTGGGTATGCAATAGATCCCTTTAGAGCGTTATCAATAGCAGGAGAGTAATATTGGGCAACATCGTCGTATGTTGTAGCATTATCTACCAGTATCGACATTTGGTGTCCTATTCCGCTGGTAGAAATATTAATTCCCGATTTGTCGTTGAATGTGGCAAATAGCATAGGTGATTCGTTTACTGTATCTCCATTTTTGAACGACTCCGAGTTTAGGTATATAGATTCTATTTCGGGACCTTCATTGTCTTCGGTTGCGCTTTCGTCATATCCATATACATATAGGTTTTCGCTTGCGCCATTTGCTTCGACAGCGATGTCGCCATCTTTACCGTCGGCATAGAAATTAAATAGAGCCGGGCTGTAATTGTTAGAAATCTCGGCAGGCATATTTATTGTAATCTTGAACGCTCCATTTTTTATCGAGTCGGCGGCGATATATAATTTGTTGGCGCGGTCGTAGTAGATATATTTTTCGCCGTTTTCGCCATAGCCATTAGTTTCAACCGACACTTCGGCATCGTAAAGCGAAGTAGTGAGAACTCCGTTATATTCTTCGGCTTTTTCACCTTTGCTGTTAAGTATTGTCCCGGCGATTTCGGTAGTCGATCGAGCTTTTATTGTTGGTTGGTTCTCATCGTTTACCGCTTCGCCGTTGATCGTTTCTAGCTTTACAGTGTAAGATGGGTAGTTAAGTCGCATAGCCGGGTCGCCGATAAGCATATATTTGAGTTTGTTATCGTTAGAGACAGAGTATAAATTCTTACCATTTTTCAAGATGTCTCCTGTCCTTAGATGGTTACCATTTTCATCTTTAGAAAAGACGAAACGCGAAACGAAAGAATTTAGCACGCCGTTATCGGCAATGTAGACCACTCTCGATGCTGTGATAAGTGCGATGACACCACCTTGAGGATTTAGATATACAATTTCACCACCCGACACATCATCTGAGTCCCAACGAGTAAATTCGCAAGTTGCGGTGTAGAGTAGAGGGTAATTTTTATAGTAGAATTGGTTGTTAATGTCTGATATGTTGAGCAGTCCGTCGTGAGTCCAACTCACTGGGTTAGCGTGTCCCACATAATTCACCCACAGCATACCTTCGCTGAATTTTTGGAACATTTTATTACGCGCATCGGGATAAGAGCGACCGCCACCGCTGCTGACTGCTGTAAAAGCGTCGGTGTAGACGTGGTTATATATATATTTGCTTCCTCCATACTCTTTTAGTAATTTAATTACGGCTTCCGATTGCTTCATGTGAATAGCATTGTCGTCGTCGTCGCCAATGATAAGAAGATTATTTTTCCATGTGCCTTTATTTGTATTCGATGTGTAGCTGATAAGTTTATCGGTAGCTTGGCGAGCTTCGGTAACACTCTTTACCGGCATACGTCCCACGGCGATACAAAGTTTATCTGATGCCATATTCTGGCCTGAATTGTCGTTTAGAAAAGCTAAAATATCATCGGTGTTGTAAGAAGAGTTTTCATTATCTCCACTTAGTGATTGCCAATTGAGGAGCATTGGATAAGTGGCTTTTTTTACTTTGTCGGTGATTTGTCGGTTGTCATAAGAGCTGCGACCAAATAGAAGGACATAACCGAGCTTATTTGATTCGGTAGACGAGTTTCCTCTATCCCAATACATTTTGAGCAGGCGACGATATGCATTTATATCGGGAGTGCCTGAGGAGAATTCATTATATATTAATTGAGGCGTAACCACAGCTACACTCATACCATCATTTTTAGTGTGCATTTCGGCAATTCGTTGAGCTTGAGCTTGAAATTCAGGAGGCGTAATAATTACCATGTTAGGAACTTCGGTTGAGTGCAAATCTTGATTAGCAACAGCCTCGACAAGAGTGGGAGCGGGGTAAGTTGCGTTAGAGTTAAATGCAATAAACTCTCGGTTTCCACTATTTCTAGCGGCAAAAGATGCGACATTACCATTAATGGAGACAGCCATCTCTATCGGCTTATTTGGCGATGTAATATCGAGTACTCTGGTGTTTTCGGTAGCCCCGGCAATTTTATAATCATTGCTTCCCGCGCCTCTAAATAATAATTCATTACTATTGAGTGATAGGTTGCGAGTGTAATTTATTGTTATGTGGTCTAACTTAGCAACAAAGAGTGTACCTGAATAAGTGAAATTTATAGAATAAGCGAGATTCGCATCGCTTAGAGGGAACGATTTGATGGTCTCGGTGTATTTAACATGCTCATAGGCAGCCGACGTAACGGCACGAATATCGTCGGTAGATGTTTTGCTGAGATTTGTGCCATTATATTGAAAAGTAAGCGATGAGGTGCCTTGCATCACTTTTGCGGCAAAAGCAGTGAGAACGTATACTTTCGATTCGGGAACAATATCGGTAAGAGTAAATTTAAAACTCTGTGTGGTGGAATATCTAAAATCTTCGCCAAGAAGATAGCGTCCGGTCATACCCGGAGAAGAAAGCTCATTTTCGTGAAATGTTCGTTCGGTAAATGTCGATATTGGGTCGGTACCATATAATTCGGCATTAGGCTTCTCGTAGGTTATTTCACTAGCATCGTTCTCGGTAATAAAATAGCAACCATATTGAGAATATGGGTGTTGCTCTTGACGATACATTAATCCACTTTGAGCAATTTGATTCCACGATTCGTGGCTTTTCCCATAGAATAAAATCCCGGCAGAGGTGCGAATGACAGGAGTGAGAGGCAGGTCGTCGATATACGAGCTTTCTCGCAATACGTCAGAAATAGGCGCACCACCATAGCCATATACTCTAATATTTTCGATGTTAGAGAATCCCCATTTAGCAATATCCGATTGTGTAATGCGATATATTCCGTCTTTCTCAACTTTAACTTTCACCCATTTCCCGGATTTGAGATTAGAGGTTGCACTATAAACAGAAGTATTGAAAGCCACTATTTCGCCAGCCGAAAAAACTAGCAAGATAATAGAGCAAATATATTTAAAGAGATGAATAATTTTTAGATCCATATATGTTTAGGGTGAAATTATTTGAATTTACCTATATAGTGAACGTGAATCTCTTAAAAATATTACTGAATGATAAAAGAAATAGTTTAAAATATCGACTTATCAATCCATTTTTGAAATTCTTCTTTCGAGCCACAGAATACGTCTAAATCTACATCTCCGTTAATTCCTTTAATGTCGCCATTGTGGCTGTATTGCCAGATTTCCCAATTAATATCATCGGTGGGGGTAGTGAATCGGCATATCCACAAAGAATAGTCGGCAAAATATTGTTCAACAAATCGTCGATAGCCATCTATATTAGTGTATATGATTACGGGGTAGTTATGACTCTCAAGATAGTCGAGCATATCTTGTAGTCGCTTAACTACGCTTGGTGTAATAGTCGCCGGGTTTCCATGCTCTTCTAGGTCGATGGCTATTGGTAATTGAAATTCTTTGCCATGAATACATTTAATAATGTTCATAGCTTGCAGAGTACCGTTAATGTCGAATCTGAAAAAATGATATGCTCCAATAGCTAAACCGGCTTCGTAGGCTTTGTTATAGTTTTCGTCAAAAGCTTGGTCTTTAAATGAAGCCCCTTCTGAGGCCTTGATGTAAACAAACGACACTCCATCGCTTTTCGCTTTTGTGAAATCTATGCTGCCATTATGTGCCGAAATGTCGATTCCCAATACGGGGTATTCTTCACGATCAATGTTGATTATTGGACGATGAATAGAACGATAAATCACATAAACGCTTATCGCCAATAATATTGTCGTAAATAAGAATATTAGAGTAATGCTTATTTTTTTCTTCGTTTTCACAGCGCACAAAGTTAAGATTAAATATTTAATATGAAAGTCTTAAAGTATAAATGATTCTAACAAATTGTCTGGAATAATAAAAATAATAATTATCTTTACAAAACAATTATTTTATTAACCTGAAATTATTTATAATACAACAAGAATGAATAGATTTTTACTACTAATTGTTTCGTTTTTAATTTCTTACGGAACTGTGAATGCTACTTTAGTGCTTAATGGTCAAGAGTATGCTACCGATACTATTTTTCAGCGTGAAGTCGGTCCCGGTATTTTACACACACGTTATCGTATTCCCGACTATCCGTTAAATGTTTATACTATCGTGATGGATCTTACTAATCCTTACAATAAGATTGAAACAACACAGCCATTTAATACGATAGGAAAGCAGGAACTTCTTGCTGATGCTTACATTCGCCACAAAGAAGAGGGAAAGAAGCCTATTGCAGGTGCAAATGCGAGTTTCTGGGTTGTTACCGGGCATGGCGCAGGTTGGGCTTATATGCTTGGCACTAACTTTGGTGCTAATGTGCTTAATGGCAAAATTCTTACAGAGACCAATGCACATAACGATATTGCTTATGGTGGACGTGGATGTCTTGCTGTCGATAAGGATAAGAACTTATGGGTGGGTGCAATGAGCTGGTATGGCGAAGCAAAATGCGAAAAGTGGGATAAAAATCTCGAAATCATACAGTTTAATAAAATATGCCATGAGGGAGAGCTAGCTGTATTTACATCAGAATACGGAAAAGATCGTGCAATGCTTACAAATGCTACCAACGACAATATATATCTAAATGTTGATGAGGGGCAAGAGTGGGCAGTAAATAAAGATATGACTGCAACTGTAATGGCTGTATCGTTTGATAAAGCTAGTGAAACTGTTGGAGATTATGATTTCTGTCTTACCGGTTCGGGAAGTTACAAGCCTTATTTGCAGAAACTTCAGCCGGGTGATAAGATAACCATAAATCATGCGTGGACTGATAATAAAACCGGAGTCAAGCCATTAATCGAGAATATGGTCGAGGGTAATAACCTAGTAATGGAAGATGGCGAATTGACCGAAGCAAATGTAACAGATGGCTATTGTGCTACTGTATATTCGCGTTGTGCATACGGAATGAGCAAGGATCGCAAGAAACTTTATATCATAGTGATTGATATGTCGACGGGCGATTATGGATATTCAAAGGGCTGTACCACAGGTCCTATGTGCGAGATATTGAAGAGTATGGGTTGCTGGGCTGTGGCTAATTTCGATGCAGGCGGTTCGGCGCAAATGATGGTCGATGGCGCAGTAGTAAATAAGACGACAGAAGGTACTCCCAGATCGGTATCTACTAGTTGGTTTCTTTATTCTACAGCACCCGACAGCCAAGAAATATCAAGAATAGAATTTGACAATTTTAATATAACTATCCCTGCAGGGGCAGTATACACACCTCGTATTTTAGGCTATAATAAGTATGGCGAATTAGTCAGCGACAATGTAGAAGGCGTAAACATTACATGCACCGACAATGTAGGTAAAGGCGAAGGAAGTATGGTGAAGGCTCACTTTACTCCATCGTATGGAACAATTACAGCCGATTATAAAGGCATAAAAGTAACTAAACCATTCACAACAGTGTCGTCGGAGATGGCATTACGTATTAAGCCTTTAATAGTAATTGATGGAGCAAGAGCTTATCCTGTCGAGGTCGTTTCCACAGTAGGTCGTAATACATATCTTTACGATTCAGCCGATATGAATTGGGAGCTTGTCGATCCTACTATTGCAAGTATTGAAAAAGGAGTGCTAAGAGGTCTTAAAAATGGCGAGACTACATTGAAATGCTCGCTTGGAAGTTTTGCTGAAGAGGTAACAGTGAGAGTACAAATTCCAGAAGATGCAACAATGGGACAAGAGTGGAGCAACTGGTCGCTTAAAGGCACAGGGGCATCTAATCTTGCAATAGATAAAGACGGAGTGATTAGCTTTAATTTTACCGCAGCAAGAGGTTCAAACATAAAGATGACAAATACCCTGCCGTTCTTTGGACTTCCTGATAAGATAACACTTGAATTTACACCAACATTGCCTATAAACTATGTTCAGAGTGATTTGCGCTCGGCGTTGATGACAAAGATAAGTCCGGTTCAGTATAAGAATGGTGAAAAAGCATTTGAAGCCGGTGTGCGCTATACCATAGATTTCGATATGAGCCTACTTGGCGATTTGAATGATTTATCAATTTATCCTATCACAATGGCAGGACTTTCATTCTATTTGCAGACATCGGGAGTCGACAAGGGCGAAAAGACAATTACTATTCATAAACTAGAGGCATATTACAACAATCATAGTTCGGTGGAATGTATAGATTTAGGCAAGGTAAATCAGGCTAATTTATATCCAAACCCTGTTGTTGATGGACAATTGTCGATAAGCTCAAATTCGGATAATGCCCAGCTCGAAATATATTCACTCGATGGCGCAATTGTGTATCGTCGTAATGTAGAGGTAAATGGAGGTAGCGCTACGCTCGATGTTAGCAGCGTTGCAAAGGGGGTATATATTGCAAGAATTATTACTGAGAATGGAAACTACTCACAAAAACTTATAATTAAATAACTTGAGAAAATTATGAAGAAAAACATAATATTGATTTTTTCTTTAGTCTTGCTCGTCTTAGGAAGTTGTACAAAGGAACACGATGCTCCCGGAGATGATTTTCCACCATCGACCGATCCTGTTGATCCTACTCCGAAACCGGAGGTAGACTACATCAATACGTTTTACCCTAACGAGGTGAAGCCTTCGACTAGCGCACAGTGTTTTGCAGGTGCATATTATCGCAAAGCAGTGTCGAGTGTAGATGTGTGGACCGGAATAGAAGGTACCGTTGTACTCCCGAAAATGGATTTTGACCAATCAAGATTAAATCCAAATAGGCCAATGCAATATCTAGATAATCCATCGGTGTATATGGGTGGCACAATGGGCGGACAAGAAACTGATATAGGTATGACGTGGGAAGTGATTAGAGATGCCAATGGCAATGTTACTGCCGACAGTCGTGCATTCCGTCCCTTTATGCGACGCACGAAATCGGGGTCTCAAGAGTCTAATTACAGCAATGCACCAGCCCAAGCTGCTTATTATTGGTATCCCGGCGAAGAAATAACTATGTCGGTGAGAATAGATTCTAAAGGTAAATTGAAATTTGTTGTCGAAGGCAATGGCAAGAGATATGAGGCACTATATGACTGTGCAGGCTATCAAAAAGGCACAAAGGGAGTGTTTAAGCGTGTAAATGCTATCGACCAAGTAGCCAACGAGGGTAAGCCGGTTCAGCCAACTAAGACTGTAGTGAAAGAAGGCGAATGGAAATCGACCTATCTATATCGCTATGTCGATGGAAAAGACGTGAAAGTGCCAATGCACACAGGTCGATTTACCGATATGCGCTGTCCTGATGTGAAATATTTTAAAATAGGCTGTACCGAGGCACAAGGAAAAATCGGAGGTGAGACAATCACCATTAATGGCGCAGGCTATTAAATAGCTCAAGATATAAACAATCTACAGAGTGTGAACAATTGAAAGTTTTCACACTCTGTATTTTTTTAGGCTATTAAAGTGTGTTTACAATTTGTTTTTAGTAAAAAGGAGTAGCTTAATTTTAATTTCGCTATGATTTTCACTATCTTTGCACTCAAATTTTGCGTAGCAAATCTTTGCGTACGTTTTATGTTGAATAATAAAAGTTTACAATAAAAAATATGGCACTTCAATGTGGTATTGTCGGACTTCCAAATGTGGGAAAGTCCACTCTTTTCAATTGTCTTTCTAATGCAAAGGCACAATCGGCAAATTTTCCGTTTTGTACAATAGAACCTAATGTAGGTGTTATAACTGTTCCAGATGAGCGTCTTAATAAGCTGGCTGAATTGGTTAATCCACAGCGAATTGTTCCTACAAATGTCGAGATAGTAGATATTGCAGGACTTGTTAAGGGGGCATCGAAAGGCGAAGGTCTTGGAAATAAATTCTTGGCAAATATTCGTGAGACAGATGCTATTCTTCATGTGTTACGTTGCTTTGACGATGATAATATCACCCACGTCGATGGTAGTGTGAATCCGTTGAGAGATAAGGAAATCATTGATTATGAACTTCAGTTAAAAGATTTAGAAACTATTGAAGGACGTATTAATCGAGTTCAGAAACAAGCACAGACGGGTGGCGATAAGATTGCTAAGTTGCAATATGAGGTACTTCGCCAATATAAAGAGGCACTTGAGCAAGGCAAGGCAGCAAGAGCTGTGAGCTTTGAGAGTAAAGATGAGCAAAAATTTGCTCGCGAATTATTCTTATTGACAAATAAGCCTGTTATGTATGTTTGCAATGTCGACGACGCTTCGGCTGTTAATGGAAATAAATATGTCGATATGGTGCGCGAGGCTGTCAAGGAAGAGGATGCCGAGATACTAATAGTTGCGGCTAAGACTGAATCGGAAATTGCAGAATTTGATACTTACGAAGAGCGTCAAATGTTCTTGAACGAGATAGGACTTGAGGAGTCGGGGGTATCGAGATTGATTCGTGCGGCTTATCATTTACTTAATCTTCAGACTTATTTTACTGCCGGTGAGATGGAAGTGAGAGCGTGGACATATCTTAAGGGTAGCAAAGCTCCACAATGCGCAGGAGTGATACACACAGATTTTGAAAAGGGCTTTATTCGTGCCGAGGTGATTAAATATAACGATTATATCACACTAGGCAGTGAGGCTGCTGTGAAAGAAGCCGGAAAGATGAATGTTGAGGGTAAGGAATATGTAGTAGAAGATGGAGATATAATGCACTTCCGTTTTAACGTGTAGTGGAATAAAAAATATATTATAAATAAGAATCGGCATTCTGTTAAGGGTGCCGATTTTTTTATTTAGATATTTCTCGATATATATCGCTGGTATGCAAAGCAATATCTTTCCAACGATATTGCTCTAGGTTGTATTTAACTTTACTTTCAGCATTGTTGTAGGTGGCATTAATTTTTGCTGCCAGGTCGTTGCTGTCGGCTTTATTTGCATAATATTCTTTTGGCAGCTCGATGAGGTGTGTTGCAGGAATATCCGACACGACCATAGGCAGGGAGTAGCTCATTGCTTCCAGCATGACTAGTGGAAACCCTTCGTTTACCGACGAAAGCACAAACATTCGTGCGTTGCTGTAAAGCTGTGCCAAATCGTCGCCGGTAGTGAAACCTGAGAATATTACTTTGTGGTTAGTGTCAAGACTTTTAAGATAGTCAAGGTATGCAGTATCGTGGTCGCTGGCACCGGCAATTACGAGTTGAGGGACAGCATCGATTCTATTTATGGCTTCGATAAGATACTCAAAGCCTTTTTCAGGTGTAATTCTGCCTACTCCAAGAACATATTTACCTTTTTCTGCGCCAAGTCGGTCGATATAATTAGTATTGGTGCTTATTTCTATATCATTTATGCCATTAGGAATATATTCCGATTTGAGTTTTATCTTTTGAGGATATTTCTCCATCTGGAATTTGTTTACAAAGATGATTCTTGTGGCAAAATTAAGCGATAAGAATTCGCTCATTCGTAGAATTGCTTTGGCGATAGTTCCCCACTTCTTATGCTCATAGTTTGGGCTGTGATAGGTGAGAATAACCCTAATTCCGAATAGGCGTAATAGTGGAGTGAACATTCCGGGCCCGATATTGTGTATATGCACAATATCGGGACGATGGAATAATATGTGAAGACAAGAGATGAACGTATGAAATACAGCTTCAAATCCTTTTATTCTGGTTGAAGGCAAGTCGATGAAGCTGATATTTGGAAATTGCACATTCGAGAAAGGAGTGATGTAGCTCTTGCGACGATAAATATTAAATTTAATATCGTTGCCCATGCAAGGATATATATTTTCGCAATGCTTTTCTACGCCACCCTGAATGCCCGGCAGCCCTCGAATCCCGATTACAGCAATTGTAGTCATTTTATATTTTATTTCCAACAGATATTTTTACCGTTGCTGATACGCCATTTATTCTTTAATACCCACATAATAGGTATCCACGGACGGCGTAGCATATCGTGTCGTTCGGTTACTATGAATGCGCAGTTGTGGTCGCAATGTTTCACTTTTTCAAGTACTTCTTTTGCTTTATCCGAAGCCATAATGTTCTCGAAAGAGTCTTCTTTGATATTTCCAATCACCCACTCTTCGCTAGAGCCATTACAAGGCGATACATTTCCCCATGGGTCGATAAAGAAGAAGTCGGTCAATGCTCCACAAGCAGGGCGGTATCCGGCTTCATCGCCGCGAAGACGGCGGTGTATTGAGCGGTTGAAATAAGCGCGTCCGTAGTCTTTAAGACGGTTTTTAAATCCACGACGTTTAGATGTAAGCATAGCTTTTACAAACAATTCGTGTTGTTCAAGTGCGCCTTCACTTTCAATGACGTTATCATCTTTGTGGAAATACCATGAATTGTGAACCGTAGAGTTTCCTAATTCTACATCAAGAGCCACGCAAAGCTCGTATAGATGTACTAAATCTTTATAATTGTCGGGCGAGATAACGACTGAGAAACCTATATTTTTACATTTTGTCTTTTTCAATTCAAGCATTGTGCGAAGGGCGTGGTCGAAACCATTTACAGTGCCGCGCTTGTTGTCGTTGATTTGAGGTAGTCCCTCGACGCTCACACGAATAAGTATATTAGGATATTTATTAGCAAGAGCAACAATAGTATCGGTGTTATATCCGTTTGTGCTGAGTTCGAGTAAAGATGCTTTAGAATAGAGAATTTCAAAAATTTTGTCGATGTCTTTACGTATTGTAGCTTCACCACCGGTAATATTTATTCTAAGTCCTGCCGGTAATTTCTCATAAAAGGAAGCATCAATTTCCTCTTCAGGGTGAGTCTGGTGCTTCCAAATATTGCACATATTGCATTTGGCATTGCATCTGAATGTGGTGATTAAACTTCCTTGTACTATATTTTTCATTCTAATATTTATATTATAATATGGTCTGGTATTTGTTATCTACTGAAATCTTGTGCAATTTACGAAATCTATTTTAAATAGAGTTGTAAATTCCTTCTAATTTGTGGAGGTGAGTATCGGGAGAGAATCGAGAAATGGCATTTTCTTTGATTTTGGCATAATCCCAATTTCTTTCAAATGCTTGATTTATAGCAACGGCTAGGTTGTCGCTGTTGCAAGGCTCTGCAATGATGCCGTTATCGCTGTCGAGCAATTCGGGTATTCCTCCAATATTTGTACCTACTACCGGCGTGCCGGCGCATAGCGATTCGATTACGCTAAGTGGATTGTTCTCATACCATTCTGATGGAATGATTGAAAATTTTGCATTAGCCAGTGTGTCGCTCACTTCTTGTGCATTGAGATGCCCAAGAAATTCGATATTCTTATTGTTTTTATATTTCTCTACTAATATGTCTTTAAGAGGACCTGCACCAGCTATTTTTATGTGCTTGTCGGCTTTTGTTGCAGCTTCGAGCAGAGTGTCTACCCCTTTTTCCTTTGAGAGCCTGCCTACATACACAAAGTAGTCTTTGCGATTAGTAGTGGGTAATTGTTGCAAGATTGAAAGTTTTACGGGGTCGACAAAGTTGCATATCACGTTAATTTTATTGAACCCACCGCTTGCCATCTTGTCAGCCATAAATTGGCTGGGACATACAAAAGCATCAGTCCATTGCTCAAGCGATTTACGATTCCATTTCTTAGCTTCAAGATAAGCAATAAGGCTTGCAACAAGGCTGCCTTTCATACAGCGATTACTAAGCACGTTGCTTTTATCGTTGAAACACAGCTCGCACGGCTTACCATTGCGCAAACAGTCGTAAGAAGGGCATAACAATTTGTAATCGTGAAGAGTCCACACCACTTTAGCTCCGCTATCGTGAGCCATCTTGACAATAACAGGAGAGAGATAAGAATGGATATTATTAAAATGTACAATGTCGGGGTGAAAATCTTCTAGAATTTCTTCAAAGGAGTCTTTAATATCGCCCAAACCCAAAACGCGTTTAACGGCATCTATTTTATTTGAAATACCACCATTAAAGCTAACCTCGGGTGCAAAATAGTTTTGATAATCCGATTTTATATTATCGTGGTAGTTCATCGAATACACAGCAACCCTGTAACCATTACTTTTAAGTAATGATTCAAGATTAATGGTGCAAACACAATCGCCACCACGTGGATAATAAAATTTATTTACAACGAGTATACGTTTCTCCATATATTTATCTCTAAGGATATAATGTATAACGTAACATTATTATAGTTATTGTATTAATTTAGTAAAATCGTTGTTATGCGATTAGATGAAAGAATGTAAAGATCGAATAATAATATTTGTAAGCTATTTGCATAAGCAATAGTTAAAATATTTAAAAACAAGGAGACTGTAAATGTATTATTTATAACGAACATAATTATTATTATCTTTGCAGGTAGATTATTAATAAAGAAAGCTGATGAAAGTTCAATTAATAAGTCGTTATAGGTCTGAACTAATGGGAATTGCAATTATTAATGTTATGATTGCTCATTTCTTATCTTGGAGCAATATTGATCCTAATTGTAATTTGTTTATTAAAGTATTATCGTCTTCGTGCAGACTTTTGTTTACAGAAGGCTTTTTGTTATTATCCGGATTTGGGCTTTATTATTCATTTGTAAAGAATGAAGATTTAAAATCATTTTATCATAAGCGAATAAAAAGGCTACTGATTCCATTTTTAATTATTTCATTTCCTTTCTATATTTATTTAGATTTTGTAGAAACGATTGCGCCAACAAGATTTCTTCTTGATATATCTACTGTCTATTTTTGGATATATGGGAATAATGGTATGTGGTATATTTCTGTCTCTCTGCTTTTATATGCATTGTTTCCATTGTTTTGTAAATTTATTTTTAAAAAGCAAGACAATGTATTAGTTAGAATGTTGATTATATGCCTATTATTTACGATACTCTCGGTAAGTATATATGTCTTTTTCCCTGATTATTACCAAAGAATTAATATTGGCTTAGATAAAATAGTAATTTTTATTCTTGGAATATATTTAGGTTATATAGCTTATTCAGATAGAAGTATAAGTTTCATTAAATCATTTGGCATACTTACGACATTATTGTGTATTCTTCATTTTTATAAATCAGACTATGTATTGGCAGATAACTTTCATGAAGTGATTTTTAGATTTTATGGCCTGCTTATCTTGTGCATTTTAGCTTTTAAAACCGAGAGAAAAGGATTAAAGAATAGATTTTGGGCTGTTTTTAGTTGGTTGGGAAAATATTCTCTGGAGTTATATATTTTACATATGTTGTTTTACTCCACAATAGTTGTAAGGTTTGAAATGAATCCAATCTTTGCCATCTTATTAGCGTTACTTTTTTGTATGCCGATTGGGAAAGTGGCTAAATATTTGACAGATAGAGTTATGTAGGCTATTCGAGAGCTTTATAAAATCTTCTTAATAATGTCGTTGATTAATATTGATTGATTGTCTTTGCTATAATTAGTTTTATAATAATCATAGGTGCTGCTACAATCATTTAATGTTTCTAATATGTCTTTATGGAAAACTTCTAATGAGTTTACATCTGTAATAGTAATTCCAGTGTTATTGTAAGCAGTTTCTTTAAAAAATGGGATATTAGAGACAACAATTTTTTTTCCAAAGAATGACGCTAATGATAGAACTCCCGATTGAGTGCCTGATATATAAGGGAATACAACAACTTCGGCTTTCATGAATAGCGATTTCAGCTCTTCATCTTCAAAATATCTATTTAAAAATTTGATATTCTTGTTGTTGTCGTCTTTATCAAAATATATCTTTCCGGAGCCGGCAATTACTAGAGGATATTTATGTAGGTCGGGATAATTAATATATAGATCATATAGGAGGTGTATTCCTTTGTATTGTTCTATTCGACCAAAGAAAAGGAGGTAGGGATCTGTATTAATTAATTCTTTTACGTTAGTGTTTCCATTAACTATTGCATCGGTAATAAGAGAAGGGAACGGGCAATAATAATGATTGTTATTAGGATATTTATGGCGTAAGTAATCTAATTGTGATTTACTATTAGTAATTGTATTTTTTGCAATTTTGTTAATTTTCAGATTAGGCAGAGTGAGGAAAAAATGATTATTCAGCCATTGTTTTATTGATAGAATCTTAGTATCATGAGGAATAGCATCATGAATAGTGTGTAGTACAGGAATTTTTGTCTGCAATTTTTTTAAAAAATTACAAAGTATTAATTCGCCGGTTAGAGTATATGCAATATCAATATCTGAGTGTGAGATTATCGAATTAATTGTGTCGATTAATGATTTTGGGTATATGCGAAATCCAATTCTGGAGATCTTATTATCCGGATATTCTATGAATTTGATGTCCGGTTTATCAATCCAATTAAATTCATTACGAAGATTGTTATTTCTGATAACTACTGCTATTTTGTCCCCTTTTTTATATAATACTTTGAGTAGAGATAATGCATAAGGTCGCATTCCTCCGTTATATTCTGTTATAATATAAAGAATATTATTTGTTTTCATGCTATTTAAATTATATCTTTAAAGTATTATTTTCTGTCTCAAATCTGTATTTTTTGCATAGACTTAAGGTAAAGAATAGAAGACTTATATTTAATGATGTGGGGGTTAGTGGAGCCCAATCACTATTTCCTTGAACGAGAAGACAACATATTATACCAAGAGCTGTGATTATTGTAATTGAAAAATAAGTTGAATTCGACTCTTTAACATATTGTTTAAAGCGAAAGAAGAAATTTCCAATAAATAGAATCGCTGTCGTTATTCCAATTATTCCGGTCTCACACAAAATAACCAGCCACGTATTGTGTATTGGATAAGAGTAAATAAAATCATTACCGAGCCATTCTGTTTTACCAAATATTGTATTAAAATCGATATATAAATTTTCGCTCATATACTTTAAATGTGAATTTAGTCCAAACCCGGTAATAGGGAATTGTTTGAATATTTCTATGCCACATAGGTAGTGCATTGACCGGGCAAGCATCATTTCGTCCATATCCGATTCAAAGAATAGATTGGATAATGGGGTGAAAACGAGAAGAAGTACTATTGCAATTATTGCCGGCAATATGCCTTTAAAAATAATCTTTGGGCTAAATATTTTATGTTCTCGATATATATAAAGGGCGATAATCATTATTAATCCTAAAGCCGAGCCCATTAATGCACTTCTAGACATTGTAAGAATTATTATAACGAAAGACAGTATGGCAAAAATAATGCTGTTTTTATATCTGAATTTAGTAAACACACAACCAATAAAGAACATAAAATAATAGGATGCGTACACTGCAAAATTATTAGGGTGTCCAAAAGTTCCAACTGCTCCGGCTCTTTCAGCAGATCTTACAGTAGCTTCTTTAAAAAATAATGTAGTAACAGCTTTAATATCTAATACCGGGAATAGTATGGCTAATAGAAGATGCAGGCATACTGTTATGGAGAAGCCAAGATATATACCATTAATAATTGTTTTAAGTGAACAACTAATAATAATTAGATATAAGAAAAATGCATAAGTGACGAAGTAAAATATCGGAATGTATGATGATGAAATGACTGTATTATTTGTATTTAATGCTATGTAGGCTATAAATATTGCAAATGATGATAATATTAGAATATTTATTTTAGGTATTTTAAATGCCGATTGCTTAATCTGGATAAACATAAAATAGGGGATAAAATAGAAGTATGACCCCATTCTAAAGGCATTACCAAATGTCCCCCAGCCCATAGTCTCAGCCGTAACATAATATAATGGCATAAACAGTCGTGGAAAAGCGCACGAGAAAATGTATAATGCGATCATAATCTCAGTGAGTTTCTGATAAGTAATATTGTCTCTATTTTTTATAAATAAAAAAATTAGAGACAATATAAGGACTGTAAATATTAATATTCTATCCATAAAAATATGATAGCTTATTCTTCTTCTTCGTTTGATTTTCCATAGCCATATCCATATCCATGAGATAATTTGCTATCGGTATCGTTTACTATTAATGCTACGTTGGTTAATTGTCTTCTAGTGGCAACGTCGTTAATATATTTAATGAATTGTTTCTTAGTATAGTTGGCACGTGTTACATATATAGTCATATCGGCATACTTATTGAGTGAGAATGTATCACTTACTAAGGCTATTGGTGCAGAATCGAGTACAATGTAATCGTATTTTTCTTTTAATACTGTAATTAATTCATTTACTCTGCTGGAAAGTAAAAGCTCAGATGGGTTAGGAGGGATTGGACCAGCTACAATGACATCTAAGTTGTCTAAATGAGATTGTTGTGTGATTGAAGTTAAGTCAATATTATTATCGGATAAATAATTTGTTAGTCCCGGAGCTGATTGTATCTCAAAATTTTTAGAGAGCTGAGGCGAACGTATATCCATACCTACAATCACTACCTTTTTATTTAATAAAGCTAGCGATGAGGCAATGTTTGAGCTGGCAAACGATTTTCCTTCTCCACTTATTGACGATGTAATTAAAATAACCTTATCATCATTATTAGGTAACATAAATTGAATGTTGTTTCTAATGAGTCGGAAAAGTTCAACGATAGATGAAGTACGACCATTTTTAACGACAAGACAAGTTTCTTTATGATTGTGGCATATCTCACCAAGAATTGGCAATGATGTTATTTTAGATAGCTCATCAGTAGTGTTGAATTTTGTCTTAAACAATTCGATAGTATAAATAATTATTATAGGTATAAGTAGTCCGAATAATAATGCACCTATAACTATTAGTGGCTTTATTGGCTTCACCGGCTTAGCCGATGAGTAGGCGTTATCAATAATTTGTCCCTTTGGTATTGCTGCAGCAAGAACTAATTCATTTTCTTCTTTCTTCTGAAGGAGGAAGCTATATAGATAGTTTTGTACTGTCTGCGAACGTTTCAAGTCGATAAATGCTTTTTCTTGCGTCGGGATATTCCCTAGCTTGGATATTGATGAAGCCGATTTGCTAGCAAGCTCATTTCTTATAATCTTGCTTGCATCGAGCTCTTTATCTACACTTTCAAGTACATTTCCACGAAGTGCATCAATCTGTTTTTGTAACGACTTAAGAACTATATTATCTTGTTTAGCATTGTTCATTAGCTTGATATATTCCAAGATAAGTCCGTTGTAATTGTTGATAGCCTCTGTTGCGGCTCCTTTTCCTGTAGTAAAAGGAATAAGGGAGTATTTGTTATCTCTTTTTTGTAAAAATGATTTAACCATTTCAGAAACCATAATTTCTGATTCAATACTAAGCAACTGTCCTTCTAACGACCCTTTTTTTGTTAGTTGATATTGTGTCTCAGCCCCTAGGTCAACAAAATTATTAGTTTTCTTGAATTGCTCAATATTGCTTTCTGATTTTGAGAGGTCGCCATAAAGAATGTTTAGACGTTCATCTATAAATTGTTTTGTTTTTTGGGCAATTTCATTCTTTACATCTACTCCACGCTCGTTATAAAGGAAAATTATTTTATTAATTAAATCTTTATCTTTCTTTACATCAGCACTTTGTGTAGTTATCGTTATACTGTTTGATTTCTTTGATGCCGGATAAATAGAAATTGTTTCGGTTAGCTTTTCTGAAATTCCTGAGTATGAACCTATGCTTGCTCTTATTTTATACTCTTCGCCGGGAACGAAAAAATTAGTCTTAGTAATAGAATATTTACCATAGGGGATATTTATTGTTGTAGGTAGCTCGGTATCTTCTAGCTCTAAATAAGTTGTAAAGAACCCTTTCTTTACGACGATATCGGCTTTCCCATTTTCTTTAATATTTACTTTAAATGAGATAGATTCGCTTAGAGTATCCATTAATGCATCTGGTGCTTGAATCTCGATAGGTGAATTGTTATAGTAAACTTTTTTAGTTAATAGCCCTGTCTTATTAGAGTAGACACGATTCTGTTTAAGGCTCTTTAATGCTTTTACAAGTATTGTGTGTGAACTTAGAATCTCTACTTCATCGTCTGTTTCTGCCGATCCTTGACCTAGAAGAGAAAGATTTTTCATAATCGATCCACCCATACCGCCCCCATCATCGGATGTTACAAGAATTTTAGCGGTAATATCATATACCGGTCGCTTCACTTTTATATAAGTAAAGGCAAGAGCTAAACATACAAATATAGATATCAAAAACCACCACCAGTGTCTTTTGAATTTAGAGAAAAAATCGGATAAATCTATTTTTGAATTACTTATATTTTGTTCCATGTCTTTTTTTTAATTCTTTATTGCTAATGCGATTACTAATGATGCGATAACTGATATTGCACTTACTACTGTTGCTACCACTGATAGCTTGAAGGCGTTGTTTTGATTGTATTTTGAGTTATCTTTTTTGATTCTGTTTGGCTCGACATATATTACGTCGTTCTGTTGAAGATAGTAGTAGGGCGATGATACTACATTTGCATCGTTGAGGTTGATGCGATTGTATGTTTTTTGTCCGTTTTGTTCGCGTATTAGGAGTATGTTTTCTCTAAGTCCGAATTCGGTGAGGTCGCCTGCTTGGGCTAGTGCATCGAATATTGAGAAGCGTTGACGTGATACGTTTACAGCTCCCGGCACTTTTACTTCGCCGAGTACATTAACTCGGAAGTTTACCAATTCTACTCTTACGATAGGTGATTCTACGGTTTCTGTTATTTTTGTTTTTAGAATTTCTTTTATTTTGTCGGTCGACAGACCTTCTACGTGTATCTTTCCTAGTACCGGGAATTCTAAGTTGCCTTCTCGGTCTACTCTGTAAGTCTGTTGTTGAGGTTGTGATTGTGATGTGAGTGTCTCCATCATTGCCGGGTTGACAAGAGGCAAATTAAATGCTAATGTGGCTTCGGGTACTAAAGAGGTTACGGTAATAAGTAGCTCATCGTCGGGAGCGATTTTGATTTCGTAGTCGGAGCTGTTGAAAGCCCCAGATTGTGAACCTTTGATATTTTCAAAGTAGGTAAGGCTGTTCTTTTGAGAAGAACATGACGAAAGAGCAATAATTATGCACAGAAAAGGTAGTAAATACAGTTTCATTCTATAATATTTAAATATATAAGTTTATAATTACATTTGTGAAAGTAATCATTAATATGAACGAGATAATAGACATTATATTATGTAAAGTGCTATGTTTTCTTCAAATTAGCCTTATTTAATATGGCGTTCTTTATCTCTTGTGGGGCAAGATAACCTATTATTGCCAGCAGAAAGACAATATATAGAATAATAATTGTAGTTGAGCTGATGAGATAGAATATTGTGCCACTGATTATTATAAGTGTAATAATCACAAAAGAACGATGGGTGATGCCAATTTTGAAAAAGCGACGTGTGTCGATTAATCGGTATATTAGAAGTGTTAAAAATGTGATTATTGAACTTGCAATAATGCCGAAAGTTTGAAATTCTTGAATTAAGAAGTAGTTGGCAATTATGTTTACAATTGCTGCTAATGCAATTCCCGGAAGTGTGTATATTGTGCGCTTCGAGCATTGGTATCCCATATCGAAGAATGCTGCCAGCGAATATATCATGGCAGAAATAGAGAGAGGGAATAGATATTGTGCGCTAGAGTTGTAAGCCGAGTCGACAAGCCAGAAATAATTGAGCTTTAATACGAAAGGAAACAGAATCACTAGCGTGCCGAGGATATAAAGGTAGTTGTTGAATATTTTTGAGAAATATCGGTCGCGGTCTTTCGAGTCGTATTGCCTTATTGCTGTTTCTTGCCATGCTTGGTAGAATATAAATGCAATTGTCTCGAGAATGGCTGTAAATTTAAGAGCTACGGCATAAAGCCCGTTTTGATCAAGCCCCAGATAGTGCTCGATAAAAAATTTGTTGCTGCTGCCTACCAGCCACCAGCATATTGTGCCGGGTAGAAGAGGAAGACAGTATTTTATTATTTCTTTATTTACTGCTTTGTCGTTAAAGCGGTATCTGAAATATCGAAGAAGAATTTTTAATCTTATTTCTAGAATTAAGATGGTGAGCAATCGAGCAAGGATGTTAGCAAGGAATATTCCTTCGATTTGCATATCCAGCCACACCACAAATATCAGGCTGAAAATACCGATTAGAAATGCCGAAATTATTCCTGATGCTACAAAATGTTTTGTGTATCCAAGGCCTCTAATTACCTGAATTACAACTTCATATATGCTCATAGCTATGAGCAGAGCTATGAGTAGTCCTAGATATTCGAGGCTGAGGAAGAAAGCTGATATTATACCTAGAGTTATTGTTATAAGCGAATTGAGGAATAGAGTCTTGTATACGAATGTTATTATTGCACGTTTGCGTTCGCCGTCTTTTGCTTCTATTAGGAATCTAAATCCACCATCGCGGAGCTGAAGTGAAAGAAATGGCATAAGAATAAACACGGCAGTGAGGCAAATATCGTAATATCCATAAGCATCGGGCTTGATATAGTGGGTGTAGAGCGGAACTAGCATAAATGTAACTAGCTTCGACCCTAAATTCCCGATAGCATATATTCCTATATCCTTCAGCAATTTAATTGTCCTTCCCGAATTTGACTCGCTCATATTGAATTATAATTCTTATATTTTAACGTCGAAATATCGATAAAATTATATATTTAATGAATAATAATTGGTTTCTATTATCTGTATTAGGAGATAGATGATTAAATTTGCTGAATAATTAACAATGAATATGTATTTATCTTTTTCGATGAACATCTACACAATTTCGTGTCTCATCATATCTATAATATCGGCTATTGTTTTGCTGATATGGTATCCTCGTCGTTTTAATATTATTTTTAAGGCTACGAATGCTAGTGCTGATAAAGAGCCGGGTGCGGAGTTACCTGCTGTTTCGGTAATTATATATACATGCAACGATGCTGCTAATCTAAGACAATTGATTTATAGTATTATGAATCAGAATTATGATTCGGAATATGAGGTGGTTGTGGTCGATGATGGATCTTCCGATTCTACACAAGATTTACTCACCGAGTTGTCGTTTGAATATTCTAATCTTTATCATACTTTTATACCTAAGGGAACTCTCAACCTATCACGCAAAAAGCTGGCACTCACGCTAGGTATCAAGGCTGCTAAATATGATATAATTCTCACTACTTCAGGCAATTGCTCAATAAATAGCAATAATTGGATAACTTCGATGATGAGCTCATTTAACGATGACGTTGACATCGTGTTGGGCTATTCTTATAGCAATTATAAAGATGACAATGGAATAGGTAAATGCTATCGAAGTTTTGACGAAGTGTTTAATTCTGTTCAATATCTTTCCTATGCTTTGCGTGGAAAGCCTTATCGCGGCGATGGAAATAATTTAGCCTATCGTAAGAAATTATTCTTTGAGAATAAGGGCTTCTCTAAAACTTTAAATTTACATTACGGCGAAGATGATCTTTTTATCAATGAGATAGCAACAGGAGAAAACACGAAAGTTCAGCTTAACTCTGACAGTCAGGTAGAAGTGTTCTATGATGATGTGAAAGATGCTTTTAAAGAATTAAAGTTGCGCTACGATTTCACACAAAGCTATCTTCACACAATGGCAAAGCACACAACGTCGGTAATAACAATTGTAAATTATTTATTTGTGTGTTCGCTTATCTGTTGTTCAATTGTTGCATTACCTAGCATCTTGCCTGCAATTATATGTATTATTCTATTTTTATTGGTAGTTGTAATAAATATAATATTTTATAGAAGGGCGGCGTTGGTATTAAATTCGCGCAAGCTAATGTTCTCATTGCCAATCTTTCTTATGTTACGTCCGTTTGTAAATATGCAATTCCACTTGATTGGACGGTATTATCGTAAGTCAAATTTTACATGGCAAAGAATCAAAATGAAATGATGCGCTTATCTGACTTTGTTATGCTTGAAGTGCGATGCCGTGAACGAGACAAAAATTATGAATCCTAATATGCACGATGCAAGAGCCATACAGAAAGCTCCAAAGAAGTTTGTGATTTGTGCTATATATCCTCCCATTAATACGCCTATGCCGATACCTATATCCCACGAAGTGAGATAGGTAGAGTTTGCAGTGGCACGTTGGCTGTTTGCTGCCAGATTGATAAACATAGTTTGATAGGCTGGTGCAATAGCTCCATTTCCAAAACCAATAATAAGAGCTGCAAGATAATAGGCAGCATTAAATTGAAGGAATAAGAAAATCAAATAACCTACAATTGTAACAGCCATACCGAGAGTTATATTTTCAATAATATACCCTTTGTTTAGCGATTTGCCCATCACTATGCGAGAAAGGATAAGTCCGGAGGCAAGGATGGTAAAGAATATACCTGAGTTTGGGCTGAAAGCCAATTCGTTACGTCCGTATATAGCTAAATAGGTAGATAAAATTCCGAATGTGAATGAGAAAAACATCAGCGTGATGCCTTCAATCCACCCATTTGTTAATACAAAATGATTTAAAGCAATTTTGTGAGCGTCGGGCTTGATGACTCGTGGCTTTGCTTTTACCAGCGAAACAAACATAAGTCCCAATGAAGCTGTCGCAAGTGATAGCAAGAATACATAATTGAAGTTTGGCAATGAATCGTACATATATAGTGATATGGTAGGCCCTATTGCCATAGCGAGGTTATTGCTGATTCCGTAGAATCCTATACCTTCGGCACGGCGTGCCGGGTTCATCACATCGATAGCCATTGTACTGTTAGCAACAGTAACTCCGCCGAATGCAAATCCATGCAATGCACGAATGATAGCAAATATAAGCAAAGTTCCTGCGACCAAGTATCCGGCAAAAAAGACAACGAAAAAGGAATAAAAAATAAGTAATACCCTTTTTCGTTGAAATCCGTCGGCTATATATCCACTTATTGGGCGCATTATGAGTGCGCTTATAGTGTAGCCCGATAATATAAGCCCTATAATTTTGTTGCTTGCGTTAAAATTATCGTAGAGATAAAGAGGAAGCATTGGAAGCAAGAGATAGAATGAGAAGAATAGCAAAAAGTTGCCTGTAAATACAACGATTAGATTTCTATCCCATAATATTTCTTTTTCTTCTATCGACTTCATTATTAGCTTTGTATCTCTTCGCCAATTAGCGTTGCCGATGATGCACTTATTACTTTTGTCGTTACATAATCGCCTACTTTATGATTTCCGGCAGGGAATACTACAACTTTATTCTGCTGTGTGCGCCCAAATAGGTCTTTATCCGATCTTTTAGAGAAGCCTTCAACAAGCACTTCAAAAGTTTTTCCTATATCGTTCTTATTGCTTTTTAATGAAAGCTCGTTCTGCAATGCTATCATTCTGTTAAGGCGTTCAATTTTCACCTCTTCCGAAATATTGTCGGGTAGATGCTTTGAGGCAAATGTCCCGGGGCGTTCGGAATATTTAAACATAAATGAGGCATCAAATTCCACTTCTCGCATAAGCTCAAGTGTTAACTGGAAGTCTTCTTCGCTCTCATCATGGAACCCGGTGAAGAAGTCGCTTGTGATTCCACAGTCGGGGATTATGCGTTTAATTGCCGCAATTCTATCAAGATACCATTCGCGAGTGTATTTTCGGTTCATAGCTTTCAGCACCGAGTTGCTGCCCGATTGTACCGGCAGGTGGATATGTTTGCATATATTTTTGCGAGAGGCTATTGTCTCAAGTATATCGTCGTTCATATCTTTAGGGTGCGATGTGGTGAAGCGAATGCGCATTTGTGGAGCGGCATCGGCTACAAGTTCTAGAAGATTGGCAAAAGTTACGACTTCACCATCTTTGCCTTCATAGCGATATGAATTTACGTTTTGTCCTAGTAGTGTAACTTCTTTGAATCCGCTGGCAATGAGGTCATTCAGCTCGTTTAATATACTCTTTGGCTCACGGCTGCGTTCACGGCCGCGCGTGTAAGGAACGATGCAATATGAACAGAAATTGTTGCAACCGCGCATTATGCTTATGAATCCGCCTATTTTATTACGACCTAGTCGTGAAGGGATAACTTCGCGATAGGTTTCGGTCTCAGATAGTTCTACTTCGATTGCTTTCTCTCCATTTTCGGCAGTTGCAATAAGGTTTGGAAGGTCGAGATAAGCATCAGGACCTGCCACTAAATCAACATTATATTCATTGATAAGTTGCTCTTTTATTCTTTCAGCCATACAGCCGATCACTCCGATAATTAGTTTGCCTGCTTTTCGTTTTTTCAGTGTGTTAAGTTGTTGAAGTCGAGAGAATATTTTTTGTTCGGCATTATCTCTAATAGAGCAAGTGTTTAGAAAAATAGCATCACAATTGTCTATCTCTTCGATTGTGTCATAGCCAGCCATCTTCATCACCGATGCAACGACTTCGCTGTCAGCGACATTCATTTGGCAACCATAAGTCTCGATAAAAAGATGTTTAGAAAATTCACTTGCCGCATAAGAGAAGCCGGCTTTATTTTGTAGATCCATAATTGAAATTTTTTTTCAGAATGCAAATTTACATAAAACTCATAAATAAAATTGCATTTATTCATTATTTATAAATTATGACGACCGGGCTGCATCTTATTTGTGCGCCCGGTCGTTAGTTATAGTTAATGCGGCAGCATTTATTTTGTTACTTTCAAGTGGTCGCCGGTTTCGTCGACTATCGAGCGATAATATCTTTCGTCGTATCCGGGGAAAAATGGGGTTACAGGGTAGCCTTCTGCCGAGCGTTGGAACTCTCCGTCTTTTTCTTTTTTCATATTTCCATCGAGGAATTTTACTAGAAGATACTCTCCGAGTTTGCGATATTTTGATGTTGCATCGTTGGCTTTGGTTGCTGAGTAATCATTAAGATATGCAATTGCTTCGCCGGGCGATTGTTTATATAGCTCTATTGCTTTGTCTTCTATCGATTTTTGATTTGTTTCTAAATCGTCTTCGATTGCCGACTGTACTTTTCTGATATCGGGAATCATTAGTGAATAGCGATTATAGGCTTGGTTGGCAACAAAATTGTTTACCCAGAATGCCGAAGTCCACGATAGGGTGTATAGGTCGCCATTGCCATGTGCGTAGCTTTCGGGGATTTTTGTCATTGCGCAATACATTGGAATATAGATAGATGTATTAGCATCGTCAACACCAAACCAGAGAGTTCCGCCGATGGCATCGGGTAACCATGAACGCATCTGAGCCACAAAGCTAAATCCGGTCTGTTGTGTAGCAATAGCACGCTCGTTTGTATATTCTACGCTGTCGACAACGAATGTCATTGGGCGATAGCGATAAGGCACTTTCCATGCGCCGGCTCCAATGTCTTTTGTCATATCGAAAGGCGTATTCTCGAAGTGGTCG
The DNA here is from genome assembly GCA_028689665.1 of Muribaculaceae bacterium. Classification (GTDB taxonomy): domain Bacteria; phylum Bacteroidota; class Bacteroidia; order Bacteroidales; family Muribaculaceae; genus JAQVCR01. The sequence goes on along the minus strand of JAQVCR010000001.1, from coordinate 42,841 downwards.
CGCATCATCCATTTCACATCTTTTACTGTTAGTTTCTTTCGTGGCTTTACATATAATGGCAGCACTTCACTGCCTTCTTTGCCATTAATCCACGGTAAAAATTTTTCCATGCCGTCGGCGAATTTGTTGTAATAAGCCCAAACTCTTGCATCGCAGCCGCGAAGTGCGCCAAAGTCGGTTTCGGCATAGGTCTTAGAAAAGCTGAAATCTTCATCTTTGCCTTTGTAGTATCCTTGTCGGCGTGCAAATGTGATTACGTCTTTGCTGTATATGCAGTTGTTTTTGTCTTTGAGTGGAAATTTATGTATTCTTGAGTGGTTGGCGTGTCCTGCAATGCAGTCGTCGGGGATTCTCATTGCTACCCACACTGCGCCTTTTTCAGTATTCCCTTTTCCAATAAGTTCCATTATCCATATTTCATTTGGGTCGGCAATTGAGAATGATTCGCCACTGCTGTAATATCCATATTTTTCTACAAGCGAGGTCATTACCTCTATTGCTTCGCGTGCAGTCTTAGCACGTTGAAGAGCAATGTAGATTAATGAGCCGTAGTCGATAATTCCGGTAGTGTCGCAAAGCTCTTTGCGCCCTCCCCATGTCGATTCGGATATAGAGAGTTGATGTTCGTTCATATTTCCAACGATGGAATAGGTGTGTGCAATCTCGGGAATATATCCAAGATGTTTATTCGAGTCCCATTCTCTCACTTCACGCATATCGCCTTTTTTATGGTCGGCGGCAGGGTATTGATATAGCTCGCCATAAAGCACATGTGCATCGGCGGCGTAGGTAATCATTGTCGAGCCGTCGGTTGAGGCATTCTTGCCTACTAGTAGGCTTGAGCAACCCCATGCCGGAATCGATGCTACTGACGCAAGCAACACTAAAAAAATCAGTTTGATTTTCAATGTAATTTTGTTCTGTTTATTAGTCATATAATGTTTGTATTTATTTTTCTATTGCAATGCTTCCAGTGTAATTGGAAATGTTGAAAGGTACTATATTGTATTGTCTTTGTTGTTCCGAGCGAGTTTCGTAAGCATCATATTGCTTGTCGGAAGGATCGATTAGATGAAGATGCTTTGCAAAGTCGATTTCATTCTCCGGAATTGCTTTAAAAAGAGCTTCCTTAGCTGTCCATGCCGATAAGTTTGTGCCGATGTCGGTTTCTGCGATGCTTTCTAATTCGTTGCTGTTTAAGAATTTATATCTTAATTTTATTGTATTTCGTCCGTTTTTCTCTATATCAATGCCTATATTTTTGTTGCTCGATATAGCAATTGCGGCGATTCCGGTTGCGTGAGTAATGCTTATGGCTGAATTTAAATTTTCGAGAATTGGTGCGCCTTGTTGCGTATATGAAAGATTAAAATTTCCATTTGTGATAGATGCAATTAGCAGTCTTACCGCAAGTTTTTCTTTTCGATGCTCTTCACATTTAAATTTGGAGAGAAAGGTGATGTCTATATTATTGCTTATGCACGCATCAATAAGGCTTTGCTCGGTTTCGGTTATTAGCCAGAAAGCGAGTTTAATATCCTTTAATTCGATGTTGTGATTAATGACAGGCATATATGGTTATCTCTTTTTTATATTTTGAAGCATGTGCATCACGTCGTCGGTAATATTATCTACGACGGGTGCGATAGAGTCTTCGGTTACTTTATCTTTAAAATATATTGCTCCCGTAAAAAGGAAACTGATGCTGTCGGTTGTGATGAATTGTAGTGGGGTGATGCTTTCAGCTGTTGTGAAAAACACTTGTGAGCTGGTGTTGTTAATTGTGTCTTGAAAGACAACATTACGAGGCATCTCCATACGAGAATTTTTGATGATTCGATCTATCCTGTTGGCAATGTGAGTAGCTACATTACTACTATTTATAGATATATAGCTGCAATACACTGTTGCGCCATATCGAGGGTAGTCGATGTTTAGCCACATTGCATTTTTATTTGTCGACGAATCATTTGATAGATAAGTCTTTGCATTTTTATTTACTTCGATAGAGATAGGAAGTAAATTGCTTTCTACATACACTGAGTCGTAAGGCTCGATGCGAAAATATCCGCGCTTGCGAGGTACAGCCTCGTTGTCGCTATAAATCAATAATGATATTATGGCAGCTCCTATGGCAAAAACGACAGGGAGAGCCATAAGAATAATTTTATGCCATTTTTTCATTTTCAGGAGAGTCTATTTTTACTTTTATTGAAGCTATTCTATGTTTGTCAATATCTAGAACGAGGAAGTTGCATTTTCCAAATGTAATAGGTTCTTTCTCTTTAGGGAAGTCGCCTTTGATTTCAAGAAGCAGTCCGGCAAGAGTCTCAACATCTTCGCACACCGGTTCAAAGTCGCTTTCGCTTAGTTTTGTTACCTTGAAGAAGTCGTTAAGAAGAGTCTTACCATCAAAAATGTATGTATTATCTTTTAGTTTTTTGTACGATTTTTCTTCGGTATCATATTCGTCGTCGATGTCGCCCACAATTTCTTCTAGCACATCTTCGAGTGTTGCAATTCCTTGTGTTCCTCCGAATTCGTCGACTACGATAGCCATGTGAATTTTTTTCTTTCTGAAGTCTTCGAGCAGGTCGTCAATCATTCGAGTTTCGGGTACGAAATATGCTTCGCGCAACAAACGTTGCCAATTAAAGTTTTTTTCTGCTTTGCCGATATATGGTAATAGGTCTTTAGCATATAATATTCCTTTAATGTTGTCGGGGTTGTCTTCATATACCGGTAGGCGGGAGTAGCCTGTGTTGATTACTATCTCGACTACTTTATCGAATCCCGATGCAATGTCGATGTCGATAATATCGACACGTGGTTTCATCACTTCTGTTACGGTAGTGCCGCCAAATTTTAAAATGCCTTCGAGTAGTTGTTTGTCGTCGCCGGCTTTCACATGGGTCATTTCAAGGGCTTGCGAAAGGTCTTCTTTTGATATTTCGTCTTCGTGAGTTGATACTATTTTATTTACAATGAATGTACTGCGGATTAATAGCTTTGAAAGAGGTTTGAAAATTGTGCAAAGTAGATTGATGGAGTGTGAAGCGAATAGTGCAAATCGTAGGTTGTGATTTGTTGCATATAGCTTTGGCAATATCTCTCCAAACAATAGAATTAGGAAAGTCAAAATTACAGTCTGGAATATGAAGCTTACTAGATCGCTTGAGAATACTAGTATTTGATTCATTATATAGTTACAAAGTACGACTATCGTAACATTTACCAGATTGTTTGTAATAAGAATTGTAGCAAGTAGCTTTTCGGGGGTACTAAGCAGGTTAGTAACTAGTTCGCCTTTTTTGTTGTCTTTAAGTTCTTCTCTTTGTTGTTGCGAGATAGAAAAAAAAGCGATTTCAGATCCCGACACGAATGCCGAAATCATTAATGCTATTATTGCGAATAGTGCTGCTATAATACTTCCGTAGGTGGGTGTGTTGACAGTTAAAGATTGCGCAATGTTGTAATCGAATGCGCTAATTAAATTTAAGATACACGAAAGCGGGTCAGGGTCCAAAATTCTGTAGATTAGTTAAACAATCAAGGATAAAAATCCTCGGAAGATTTTTTTCAATCTTCGTGTGCAAAGGTATAAAATAATTTCTATATTAGAAAGTTAATGTGTAAATATAATAAAAAGAATGTGAGTAGTAAATTTTTTATTTACTACTCACATTCTTTATTGTGTGTTATGCGGTTTGTTGCTGTTAGCGTTTTCCGCCTTTTTTCTGTTGGTTGCGCAGAGCTGCTTGTTGTTGGCGTTGAGCTTCTTCAATACGTGCCATAAATCCACCTTTCTTTTTAGGTTTTTTTGCATTTTCTGCCATCTTAGCTCTCACTTTTTCTTCATCGACAAAGTAGCGGAATACGTAAGTCTGAATGATGGTGATGAGTAGAGAAATGAAATAGTAGTAGCTTAATCCTGCTGCATAGTTGTTGAAGAATACAAGGAACATTAATGGCATTGCATACATCATTAGTTTCATTCCTGGCATCTGGTTGCTGCTGGCTTGATTCTGCATATTGATGCGTGTGTACAGAATGTTTGTAACAGTCATAAGCATACAGAATAGGCTTATGTGATTGCCAAAATAATTTGTAATAAATGGTATCTGCGCATTCCACGATATTATGGCATCGGGAGCCGAAAGGTCTTTTACCCAAAGGAATGACTCGCCTCTTAGCTCGATACATGATGGGAAGAATGTGAACATGGCAAATAATATAGGCATTTGCAACAGCATTGGAAGGCAACCGCTGAATGGGCTGGCTCCGGCGCTGCTATAAAGTGCCATAGTTTTCTGTTGGCGTACCATTGCATTTTCTTGTCCGGGATATTTTTCGTTTATTTCTTTAATATCGGGAGCAAGGAGTCGCATCTTTGCTTGCGAAATCATACTCTTATATGTCAATGGGAAGAGTATAATCTTAATGAATAATGTAAGCACTAATATTATGATTCCATAATTGGTAATCCATCCACCAAGGAAGTCGAATACCGGGATAATGAATCCTGTATTAATCCAGCGGAAAAGGCTCCATCCTAAAGGAATTACATTTGTTAGTTTTAGGTCTTCATCGGGCGAAATCTTTTCGTCGTAAGACGATAGTAGTGGATAATAGTTTGGACCGAAGAAGAAATGGAATGATGCAGGGTTGGGGTTAGCCGAAGAATATTCGATTGATGATGATGCATTAAGGTCTTTCAAGAAGCCTTTAGCGTTGGTAGTCCCTTTCTCAAACGGTACGCTTGATAGGTCGGCAGTTGAGAAATATTTGTCGGCAATAAGTATGCTTGAGAAGAATTGATTTTTAAATGCAATCCATCTTACTTTTTCGTTAAGTTTTTCTGAGTCTTCGCTTGTCTCGGTTAGGTATTCTACGTCGCCACCGGCAAATTTGTAGTATATTGTGCTGTTACGCTCTTCAAACATTTCGCCTTCTTCGTGTCGGCTCATCTTTTGATGCCATGAGAAACCCATATCGGCGATGTTTGCCGGTATGATTTTGTTCATATTCTCTTGCACAATTTCCATTTTCACTAGGTAGCTGTCTTTTGGCAATGTGTATCGAATTCCGAATTTAGCACCGTTGTTAAGGTTAAGCGACATTAGCACAGTGCTGTCGTTTATTGCTATTGGTGTGAAATATAAATCTTTTGTGTCAAATCTTGTGTCGGTAGAGTTCAAAACGAAGCTGTAGCTGTTATTTTCTTTGTCGAATATTACTACTTGGTCGGCATTGTAGGCTTTATATTCTTTCAATGTAGCTTGAAAGATAACACCTCCTTTAGATGAAATGTTGACTTTCAATAAATCGTTCTGAAGAGTTACGGTAGAGTCGGAGCCATTAAGATAAGAAGCAAAATCGCGGTATTTACCTATGTTTGCCACTGCATTTTTAATGGTTGTTACTGCTTTTCCATATAATGGTGCTGCTACTTTGCTGTATATTACGCTTTTTATGTCGATTGTAGTGTCGGCAAGTGCAACAGTTCCATTTATTTCATTGCTGTTTAATGTAACATCAAGTACGCCGTTAGCTAGAGTGAAAGTTGTATTTTCGGGAGTTCCGCTTGCTTTTCCGTATGATTGAACTACGCTTTTTAGTTGTGCAATATCGTTGAGCGATAGTGAGTCGGTTGTTATAGCATCATTAGTTGCTTCGCTATTGGCTTGAGTCTTAGCTGCTTGAGCTAGTTCTGTCTCTTGTTGCTTTTTGCGAGCTTCCAATTCTTCGGGCGATGGCTGATTAAGCCACATAAATCCGAAGATTACAGCTCCCATTAGTAACATTCCAATGATTGTATTTCTATCCATTTATAAGATTTGTATTCGTTTAGTTATTATTTATTTGTAATAGCGGCTTTGATGAAGTCGATAAACAGTGGGTTCGGATTCAATACAGTGCTGCTATATTCCGGGTGATATTGAGTTCCGATAAACCATTTCTTTTCAGGAATCTCTACCACTTCGACAAGGTGAGTTTCGGGGTTTTCGCCTACGCATTTCATACCGGCATTTTCAAATTGGGTGCGGTATTCGTTGTTAAATTCAAAGCGGTGGCGGTGGCGTTCCTCAATGTCGAGTTTGCCATAGGCTTTTGCTACTTTTGAGTCGTCGGCTAAGTGGCATTGGTATGCGCCTAGTCGCATTGTGCCTCCTAGATTTGAGATGCTCTTTTGCTCTTCCATGAGGTCGATTACGTTGTATGGTGTCTTTGTGTCCATTTCTGTGCTGTTGGCTTCTTTAAGTCCAAGCACGTTGCGCGCATATTCAATTACCATACATTGCATTCCAAGGCAGATACCAAAAGTAGGCATATCGTTTTCGCGACACCATTTTAGTGCAACAAATTTTCCTTCAATACCACGCTGTCCAAATCCCGGTGCAATAATAACTCCGTTAAGATCTTTGAGCAGTTCTTCTACATTTCCATCGTTGAGTTTCTCGGAACTTATATATCTAAGATCGAGTTTATGACTTTGATATGTAGCAGCTTGAAATAGTGATTCGTTGATAGATTTGTATGCGTCTTGAAGTTCTACATATTTGCCTACAAGACCTATTTTTACGGTGTCTTTTGTGCTGTTGAGCAGTGATAGGAATTGATTCCATTTTGTCATATCTGGCTCGCCTGAGAATGGAGTGTTAGTCTTGCGAAGGACTAATTCGTCTAGCTTCTGTTCGTGCATTTTGATAGGCACTTCGTATATTGTAGGCACGTCGATAGATTGTATTACAGCTTCGGGTGCTACATTACAGAATTGCGCTACCTTGCGACGCATATCGGCAGGAATGTCTTTCTCGGTGCGTAGCACAAGGATATCGGGTTGAATACCAACTTCTTGCAGTTGCTTTACTGAGTGTTGAGTTGGCTTTGTCTTTAGCTCTTTAGCGGCGCGGATATAAGGAACGTATGTCAAGTGAATACATACGCAATTTTGTCCAAGCTCCCAACGTAGTTGGCGTACACTTTCAATGAAAGGCAGTGATTCAATATCGCCCACTGTGCCACCGATTTCGGTTATCACGAAGTCGTATTTACCTGTGTTGCCTAGAATTTTTACGTTTCTCTTAATCTCATCGGTGATGTGAGGGATGATTTGAACGGTTTTCCCTAAATAGTCGCCACGACGCTCTTTGTCGATTACGCTCTGGTAGATACGACCTGTAGTAATATTATTGGCGCGTGTGGTGTGTATATTAGTAAATCGTTCGTAGTGTCCGAGGTCTAAATCGGCTTCATGCCCGTCGACTGTAACATAGCATTCGCCATGCTCATAAGGGTTAAGAGTGCCCGGATCGATATTGATATATGGGTCAAACTTCTGAATGGTAACTCTGAAGCCGCGTGAAAGCAACAAGCGAGCGAGAGACGATGAGATGATTCCTTTACCTAATGAAGAAACTACACCGCCGGTTACAAAAATATACTTAGTATCCACCTTAATAAAATTTGTTGTTAATTTCAAATTGCAAAATTAGTAAATAATATCAGAAACGTATACTAATAATGACAAAATAATCACATCTAAATATTTAGATTCTAAAAAATTGACTTACTCGCTACACAAAGGGCTTCCTCAATAATTCAGAGGAAGCCCTTGTCTTTTATTTAGTGTGTATATGGATTTATGATTTATATCGTGTCCATTTATACAGCTCTTTTAATGTCGGTTTCTTGCCATACATAAATATTCCTACTCGATATATTTTTGCTGTCAGCCACACCATTCCGATAAATGAAATGTAAAGGATAACCAGCGATAATATAATTTCCCATGCGGGGATACCGAATGGTATGCGTGCCAACATTATGATTGGCGACACGAATGGTATCATTGACGACCAGAATGCTAGTTGTGAATTGGGATCGTTTACTATTGTCATCATTAATACTAATGCTATGACAATGGGAATTGTAATTGGGGTGGTGAGCTGTGATGCATCTTGAATGTTGTCGACTGCCGAGCCTACTGCCGCAAACATTGCTGCATATAATAGGAATCCACCTACTAAGAATAGAATCAGATAGATAAATAATTGAATAATGTAGCCTATATTGCTTACAACCGAAAGTGCTTGTAACATTTCGATATTGTCGGGCATTCCTTCTGCTGGCATGGTGCCGGCATTCATGGCTGCTACACTAGTCATTATATCGGCTGGCATGAGCATTGGTATAACTATTCCGGCTACGGCACTGATTAAGATGCCCCAGATGATTACTTGGGTAACTGCAACTAAAGCGACGCCGCAGATTTTACCTATCATAAGGTCGAATGGTTTTACCGACGATACCATTAATTCTAGCACACGATTGTTCTTTTCTTCGATTACGCTAGTCATAACCATCTGTCCATAAAGCAATAAGAACATATAAAGGAAGAATCCGAGAATGAAACTTATACCATAAGATGTAATCGAAGATGTGGCATTGTCTTTGTCTTCGCCATCGTTACGAAATGTCTGCATTGCGACGCTGGTCTTTACATCGTTGAGTATAGTGTCGAGGTCTTTTATGTTGTAATGTTTTAGCTTTTCAGTTTCAATGATTTTCTCGATTTGTGAAGTTATATTGCTCTCAATAGTCATTGATGAAGACTCGTTGGTGTAAAGCTTTACATTGTTGCTGTTTGCTATCACATCGTTACCTATATATAGGATACCAAATTTATCGGTGAGATTTTTTCGTGCCGAGTCGAGAGGCATGTTGCACGTAATAAAACTCAATTCATCATCGCTTTTCAGCTCTTTGAAAATAATTGAGCTATTGTCGATAACAGCAATTTCCTTCTTTTCTACGGTGGAGAATAGTATAACTAATGTAGGTGCCAACATAAGAGCGATCATTAGCACCGGCATTAATATCGTTGTTATTATAAAACTTTTTTTCTTTACTCGTTCCGAAAATTCTCGGGCAACGATTATTCCTATTTTGCTTTTCATAAATTATTCTCTTTATTGTAATTGTTTACTGTCTGAATGAAGATGTCGTTCATCGAAGGTATATCTTCGTTTATCGATTTTAATTCAACGGCATCGTTAGCTATGCTTATTATATCTTTGAGCTGTGAGCTTTCGGTTAATTGTATTGTGAGATTGTTGATACCGTTGTCGAGGGTGCTGTCTCCAATGATCGACGATTTGTCGGCGATTGCGGCTGTGAGTTTTTCTTTGTCGCCATTATAGGCTAGCGTAAATCTGTTACTGCCGTATTTGCTCTTTATCTGGTTTACATTACCCGATAATATATTGTGCGATTTATTGATTAGGGTGATGTTGTCGCATATTTCTTCTACGCTCGACATATTGTGTGTCGAGAATATTACTGTTGAGCCTTCGGCTTTTAGTTGAAGTATTTCTTTTTTTAGGATGTTTGCGTTTATTGGGTCAAATCCCGAAAATGGTTCGTCGAATATTAATAGCTTTGGGCGATGCAGCACGGTGATTATAAATTGTACTTTTTGTGCCATACCTTTAGATAATTCTTCTACTTTTTTGTCCCACCAGTCGCTGATTTCAAATTTTATAAACCATTCTTTTAGTCTTAGTGAGGCTTCGGCTCGTGATAAACCTTTGAGGCGTGCAAAGAATATTGCTTGTTCGCCTACTTTCATTTTTTTGTATAGTCCGCGTTCTTCGGGTAGATATCCAATATTATAGACGTCGTTGTCGCTTAGCTCGTGTCCGTTGAGATACACTTTGCCTGTGTCGGGAGCTGTGATGTGGTTGATGATTCGTATTAATGTGGTCTTGCCGGCACCATTTGGTCCTAGTAGTCCATATACACAGCCTTCGGGAATTGTAAGTGATACATCATCGAGGGCAGTGTGATTGGCGAACACCTTAGTTACGTGCTCTACTTTTAGAAGATCCATAGCTCTTTATATTATGATAGTTTATTACGATTTTTTTTAGAATCTTTATGATTTGTCATTTATTCTGCAAATATACATATATATTTCAGATTTATAGAGCGTTCTATTGATAATTTCTAATATATACAGTTCTTATACTTAGTTTATTTATTTGGTATTATTTATCCGAAACGGTTGTTTTATATTTAATTTGTATCTTTACGCTACAAATTTTAATATTACGATTTTATGAAAGAATTAATAAATGCACAAGATGCACCTGCAGCAATTGGACCTTACAGCCATGCAATAAAGGCAGGAAATTTGATTTTTGTATCGGGGCAGCTTCCAATTAATCCTGCAAATGGAGAAATGCCTGAGGGGATTGCGGCGCAGACAGAACAGTCGTTGAAAAATATAGTTACAATTCTTGCCGAGGCTGGTTGCACGCTCGACAATGTGGTTAAGAGTACAGTTTTTCTTGCCGATATGTCGTTGTTTGGAGGGATGAATGAGGTGTATGCTAAGTTTTTTGCCGCTCCTTATCCTGCTCGTTGTGCTTTTGCCGTAAAGGAATTACCTAAGCAGGCTCTTGTTGAGATTGAGGTAACAGCCTCGATATAAAGAAGAGTAGAAATAAAAAATAAATACCACTTTAGCTTTGCACTGAAGTGGTATTTTTTTATCTGTTTTTAGTGATTTTCTATTTGCGTCGTCTTACTGAGCGATTTGCTGAGCTGCTTGAATTTTTTGGTTTCGATTCTTTTACTTTTGGTTGTTTCTTCTTTTTTGTCTTTTCGGTTGAAGTTTCTTTTTTACCGCGAGACGATTTACCGCGAGATGATTTTACTTCTTTTGCCGGTTCGTTATCACGAGTGCTTATTTCAGTGCTGTCGGCTGCTGCTGCTTGAGCTTCGGCAATGGCTGCAAGCTCTTCACGAGTAGGTACCCAGAGGTTTTTATCGTAATTGCGAAGACGTTTTTCGATGCTGTCTTGAGCATGTTTCATATCGTCGGGGTCGGGATACATTTGCATCATCGACATATTTTTAAGATTGCGAGTCTTGTATATTTCGCCTTCATACATGGCTAGGTTGAAGAAGTCGTCGTAGCTGTAACGTGCTAGGTTGTTATCGTTGTCGGTGAAAATATATTGCTGAGAAAGAGAAGGGCGCAATGCGTCGAATTTAATCCAAAACATTGGGTATTTTATTGCTTCCCCACCAAAGTCGCCTGAGCGATGCAGCACAGGGCATAGGGCTTCGATACGTTGTTTCATACGATTATTGATGCGGTCAAATTCCCAGCGTTCGAGTACATAGTAGCTTAATACCTCATTAGCCGGAACATCACTTTCTTCAATTGTAAATTTAGGATTTTTCTCCGAGCTGCCTTTAGCCTCCGAGTATAGAATATGGAAGCGATCGAGCATATCTTTTACCTTAATTTTATATTGGTCGGTGAAAATTTCACGACCGTCAAGATATTCGTAGGCTCCAATTTGGTTATTTGCTAATAGTCGCATAATAATGCGAAACATATTTTCCTGATTCTCCGTAGGCTCTTCGGGGTAGTAGAGTGCCATATTTTTCTCTTTCGTTAAGTCAAGAGAACGATATATTACTCTCATCCATGTTAAGTCGGCATCTGAGATTGGAGTATGTTCATAGAATGTCTGCATTCTTTGGCTTACACCGGGAGCAGAAGTCTCTTTCTTGTTGTCGTCGGCATTGCGTTTTCTCACTACGCTTCCACTCTCTTGTGAAAACGCATTAGCACACCCAATGGTGAAAATCAAGGTGGCGAGCGATATTATTTTTAAAATCTTCATAAGTATATATCTGATATATATAATTCTATAATATTAATTTACAATTACCTCCATTGGAGATATTGTTCGTTCTATTCCATCGGGACCTATTGCTCTTACGCGAGAAATAATGAATCGTTTGCCTCTCGAAAGGCGACGGAAACTGTCTTTTTGGCGTTGCGAGAATTGTGAACCTTGTGATACTTCGGGAATTGCATTACCCATTGAGTCGAAGAATACAGTTTCAAAACTTAATACTCGATAGCTAACGTTGAGTAAATCGTCGTCGATAGCGGCTTCTATTCCGGCAGCTTGCAGAAGTAATGTCTTAGCAAATGGCTTAGAACCTTTATATCGGTCTTGATTACCTTTGCCGTCGGCAAATGGTATATATGGAGTTGGATCTGGCAATTTCCTTACTCTGAAGTTTGTCGTTGCAACAGTCTGTGAATGTCCGTCGATAGTTGCAGTAACCGATACTACTGCTTCGGCACCTACTTTAGATGGCTTAGCTATCCATATATCCCCATTACGAGTCAATGTTCCGTTGGTCATCGATGCTGAGATTGATGTGGGTGGTATTCCCGGCACTGCAATAGAAATGGGGTTGTTAATGCCCGCATATAGCACATTCATCATAGTTGCCGATACTGTCGCCATAGGCTCAATCACAGTGTATGATGATTTGAAGTCGTGTCGGCTCATTGTTCCATCGCCACGCGGCACTTCAAGGTAGCCTGAGTAATCGAATACTCCTGTTTTGCCTGCTACTACCTCGTAGATTCCACGATCATTATTTAGTTTTGTTCCGTTAATGTATACGGTAGGTCGAGCCGTGGTGTCGACAGCAGCAAGCACGATATTTGCGCTATATTTGCTACCTCTCATCACATTTCTCGATGCCGGAATTACAAAAGCGTTCACTTCATTCACTCTCACGTCGCCGGCGTCAATATTATTGAGCAGGGTATTAAGAGCTTCGCCTTCGGCATATCTCAGGTCGTTTTGAATCTTAGTTAGAAGAGTTACTGCAGCCACAACCGGCATATTTTCAAACAGTCCTTCTTCCCACGATTTGTTTCCGATACTGTTTTTAACGGTGTGAGGGTTTGTCGATAGTGCGCTCTGAATGTTTGCCTTCTTAATAGGATTTGTCATTATTGTAGACACATACGAGCGATAGTTGTCGATACGTGTCTTTAATTCGTGTCCCAGTCCTGTGTTAGGAGCAAGCATGATTACAGAAGCGGCTTCTAGGTTGTCTTGATTTTTGATGTTTTTGATATCAGCATCGTTGCCGTCGGCATTTATTATGATAGCTGTTTTAAGCGTGTCTATAAATTGATATATTTTGGCTGTTTTGATGCGTAATTCAGTTGCTTTATCGAACCAAGTACCACCTTTTTCGGGGTTCTTAGTATTAAAAGCAGCGAGTTGATTATATATAGCGTCGTTACGCTCCGACATGTTTTTGTTTGTGCGAGCAAGTCCGCCTTCCACTTGGTTAAAGCCGTTAAGTACGTCGCTCGACACATTAAGGGCAAGCATTGCCGTTAAGACGATATACATAAGGTTTATCATCTTCTGGCGTGGAGACATTCTTGCTATAGTTTGAGAACTTGCCATTTATCGTTTATTGAATTATTCTTGAGTGTTAATATCGTTTTTCCTTTTTTCGGCATCTTTTAAGATGTCGTCAACGTTTCCCATATCGGGCATTCCGGGACGATACATATTTACTGTCATTGCGCGTAGCATCTTGTCGTACACGCTGTTTAGCTGTTGCATATAGCGAGCCATCTTTTCGGTTTCTTCGCAATATCTAGCACTCTCGTTAGCCGACTTTTCGTACATATCGCGAATATCTTTCAATCCTCGGTTTACACGGTCGATGCTGTCGAGCTGTGATGAGATGCTCTTTAATTGTATTTCGTATATTGTGTTCAATCCTCCGATGTTTCGGTTCAGGTCGCTCATTTGTTCTACATATCCGGTGGAGCTGCTTGTGATGTTTTCACTATTTTCGGTGATGGCGCGATAGCTGCCAAGCAATACGTCGGAAACTTGATTTAGCGATTCTGTGGTGTTGCGCAGCTTATCCATCTGTTCGGCTATACCCGAAATCTGTGATAGATATTGCTGTGTGGCATCGGTCAATTCAGCCATACGAGATAGCTGGTCGCTGGCTGCTGCCATCTTAGCTATGCTTTCGGTCAAGCTGGTTGTGTCGGCTTCTGACAGCTCGATTCCTGCAGGTATTCCCACTGCCGAGCGAGCTTGTGCGCCTGTGATATTGCCTTGTATGTTTACTTCGCCTTGTGAGCCTTGTGAGCCTTGTGAGCCTTGTGAGCCTCCGTTATTTCCTCCGATTATTACGGTGCCTCCATTTCCATTGCCGCCGCCACCGATTATTACCGAGCCATTACCGCCGGCAAAGTCGGGACGATCTTCGGGATCTTTTGTGCTGAGAACAGGAAAAACTTCTTCCCATTTATAATCTTTGCTAGGTTTGTCGAAAGCTGTGAGTAGGAACATAAGCACCTCAGTGCCCATACCTACAGCAAGCAATGTGTTACCACCCGGCAAGTGAAGAATTTTAAATAGCGCTCCCCAAATTACGATAGCAGCACCAATACTATAGGCAAAGTTGAAAAAACGTTGACCTTTTTCGCCCGAGAGAAATTTCTCGATGATATTCTTATATCTTTTGTATTTACCCATTTTATTAAAAACGATTAATCGGTTATTTTTTATTTTTTACCTTTAGCAAACCCAATCTGAGTGCGTACGCATCTAAATCCTATGTAGCTGCGTTGCTCGTTTTGGTATTCCCACATTCTCAAGTCGCTTCTTATATCTTTGGCAACATCTTTCCACGAGCCTCCTCTAACTATTTTTCTAGTCATTTTGTAGGGGTCTTCTTTGGCAGCGTTATAGCGATATTCAGGGTTTAAGTCGCTTGTGAGCTTGTTTATGCTTTCGGTATATGCTGTCGAAGTCCATTCACTCACATTACCAGCCATATCATATAATCCAAAGTCGTTGGGCGAGTATGTCCCTACTTTTGATGTTATAAGATTTCCGTCTTTTACGTAGTTCCCTTCCATTGGCTTAAAGTTTGCATAGAAGCACCCTTTCTCGGCTAGTGGCAGGTCGCCTTCCCATGGATACATATTATTGTCGGCTCCTGAGCGAGCGGCATATTCCCATTCGGCTTCGGTAGGCAGGCGATAAGGCTCGATGTATATTCCTTGTTTTCCTAGCGAGCGGCGAAGGAAATCGGTACGCCAAGCAGCAAATGCGTTAGCTTGATTCCAGCTCACACCAACAACCGGGTAATCATTGTAGCCGGCATGCGAGAAATATAGACGAACGTAAGGTTCGTTGTAAGCATTCTCGAAGTCGTTTACCCAAACGGTTGTGTCGGGATATACGTTAACTATATATGTATTAAGGAAATCATAATCACCTGTAAGTCCGCGAGTAACAGTCTCTCTAATTATTTCGCCGTCATCGTTGATGAATGCAGTGTCTTTAGAAACAATAGGTAAAGTGTTGTTTACCGTTATGTCGGTATTATATTCGCGAAGAGTAGCGTCAAGGCGATATTTTCGCTTGGCTGCTTCTGTGTGATTGAAAATTTCGTATCTGAAATTTAGCTGAGTAGGGTCGATTTCTCTAGCTCCCGTTATTGGATTTGTGCGATACACGCTTTCGATAGCTCTAGCTTCGTCTTCGCTAGGATTACGCCAAGGAATAGCTTTGTTCCAATTGAGATGAGGCTTGATTGGATTTCCTTCTTTGTCTTCTTCTATTTTATAAGCTTCGTTTCCGCCAAAAGCAGGGTCGGCAAGGCGTTCACGAATAATAGAGTCGCGCACCCATAATACAAATTGCTTGTATTTTGAGTTTGTTATCTCCGTTTGATCCATCCAGAAAGATTCCACCGACATACCACGTGGGTCGGCTTTAATATTTCTAACACTATCATCTTTGTTTGGCCCCACTTTCATCGAGCCACGATCTATTAGCACCATGCCGTATGGAGTGGGTTCACTCCAAGCTACACCGCCAACACCGGTTACTTCGCCACCGTTGCTAGATGCTCCACCGCCTTTCGACGACATGCAAGAAGACACCGCCATTGCGAGAAAAATATAAATAATTAGTTTCTTCATACTCTACATTATACGAATACTCTTATGTTTGTTTTTGTTTTTATCACCTAAATTCAATTTTAAGTTATAGCCTACAAATACTTCATGACTTCCGTTGCTGACTTTTGAAATTGCTGAAGTGGCGTAATCATAACTGTAACCTAAAAAGAAATTTTTATACTCTGCGCTAATCATAGCTGAAATTGCGTCATTGGTGCGATAAGCTACACCAAATGAAATAAATTTCTTATATCTCAGTCGTGCTGTTATTTCGGCTTGAGTAATTTTTAGGTTACTGCGAACTAAAACAGACGGCTGTATTTCAAATAACGAATTTTTTATTGGAATATTGCTACCAGCCATAAAATAAAACGTTCGACCTACTTGTGCTTCGTAGATTTGTTCGGTATTTCCTTCGGTGTTTAGCGATACAGTCGGTTGGTTTAGGTGTGTTGCCGATATTCCAGCCCAGAAATATTTGTGTGTGTAATATGCTCCCAGCCCGACATCGAATGCGGTGCCATGTATATCGGTCGATGGTAATCCGTCGTCGGTGCTGCTAGTAGTAGAGCCATCTCTGCTTGCGGTATCTTCGCCATCGCCATCGCTATTGCTAGGGCTGTCGGGGATGTTAACTTCCGAGCCTTTGAATGTTTCGTCCATAAATCCGAGTTGCACTCCAAGTCCGAGAGTTCCGCCAAAGAGTTTAATTTTATATGATAGCTGTGCCGAGAGGTTCATTGTTTTATATAGCCCTATGCTTTCTTGATTCACGACAATACCGGCTCCTACTTTCTTTCCCATTATTTTAAAAGGAGAGTCGGCAGTAAGTAGGAATGTAGATGGTGCATTAGTTATTCCTACCCATTGCATTCTAGAGCCTCCTTTTATCTGAATATAATCAATATTACCGGTAGCCGCAGGATTGTAGTAATTCTGAACTGCCCAATATTGAGTAAATTGGGCATCGGTCTGTGCCACTGCAGAAATGCTTGCAATGAACGAGAGGATTAGAAATACTAAATATTTAATTTTAACTGGCATCTAAATAATAATTACTCAAAATAAAATGATAGCACAACCATCTGCTGTGTTATTTTTTTAATTGAATTTGTATATTTCATTGTTGTTGGGTCGTCGGAGAGGTCGGGGCGATTGTGCTGAAGTACGTCGGTTAACCCAAAACAAAATTTTAGCTCGGGACAAAGTTTGAAGAACGGAAGATAAATGTCGCAACCAAGTCCTACTGTGAGTAGGAAATCGGTGGTGTTGAAACGTAACATCTCTGTCCTCTTTTTTGATACATCAAAAGATGCCATTACACCTCCTACAAGATATGGACGCATATTACGATGCCTCTCTGCCGAAATTTTCAGCTCGATGGGGAGGACTACATAGTTGGTCTTGACATTTTGTGATGTACTTTCATTGTTTGTTGTATCGTGCATTTTCACTACCTTGTTGCCGAAATACATTCCGGGACTAAAACGCAGATTAAAATGCTTTCCTAGTCTTAAATCGGCAAGCACAGTAACATTGAAGCCCGGTGAGAAATCGGGGATTTCCATATGCCACGTCTCTCCATTGTCGGTAGTGTAGCCGTTGTGAGTGAATTGGAGGTCTTGTGTATGTGTTCCTACCGAGAAGCCGAGATGAAGTAGCTTCATATCGGCAAATTGACGATTGAGGATTTTGTCGTTATCTTGAGCTGATGCATTTAATACAGTCGAGAAAACGAATATTATCATTGAAATATGTCTAAACATTTTTATTCTCATCAATATTGTTAACGTAATATTGTACTTGATATTGCAGAAATACGTAAAAATCATTAAATTTGGAAACTATATAATTATAAATTTATGAATAGTCTTGATTGGAAAGATAAATTAGCGCAGACTTTTAATGTCGATATTTCGAGTATTGAGGATACTAAAGTCGAAGAAAACGAAGAGAATACAGGTATGCCGACGAAGCAGAATGTCAAGATTATGCTTGATAAACGAAATAGAAACGGCAAGGCAGTAACGCTGATAGTCGATTTTGTAGGCTCTGATGAGGCTTTAAAAGAATTAGCTAAAGAGCTAAAGGCGCAGTGTGGATCGGGGGGCTCGGCACGCTGTGGCGAAATATTGATTCAGGGTGATTTCAGAAACAAAATTCAAACGATACTCACCGCTAAAGGTTATAAGTCGAAAATTATCTAAACTAATATACATTATTAATACTTATGCTTAACATTACAAAGGCTTCGGCTGGTTCGGGTAAAACGTATCGCCTTGCGTATGAATATATAAAGCTTGTTCTTGGATATGAGAATGAGACCGGAAGGCATCTTTATTCGATAAGCGATCGAGAGACACATAAAAAAATTCTAGCTGTTACTTTTACCAATAAGGCAACAGAAGAGATGAAGCAACGTATTGTTAAGGAGTTGGCTATATTGTCGGGTATTATTCCTGATAAGCGAAGTCCGTATTTAGACGATCTGTGTGAATATTATCGTGTGGGTGAGGATAAAATTAAGGAGTTGTCGAGCAAGTCGTTGAAAGAATTGCTTAATAATTTCACTGAGTTTAATATTAGCACAATCGATTCTTTCTTTCAAGTTATTCTTCGCACTTTTGCCCGAGAGGCAGAGGTGGGAGCCGACTTTGGCATTGAATTAAATGATAAGGCTGTTTTAAATATAGGTATTCAAAATTTATTATCATCATTGCGCCATAATTCGGATACCGAGACTTTAAGACTTCGCAAATGGCTTTTGCAATATATGCGGAGCAATGTTGAAGCCGGCAAAACGTGGGACGTATTTAAGGATAATGGCGATATGTATAATGGCGATTCTTTGCAGAAACTTGCCAAACAGATTAATAATGAGAATTTTAAGCAACATAATGAAGATCTGCTAGAATATTTGGGCGAAACCTCCAGACTTCTTCAATTTCAACAAGAGCTGAAATCTAATATTAGGAGTGGCTGTAAAGAAATTACTACTTTAGCGCAAAACTTTATTCTACTAATAGAAGCTAATGGACTTTCTCTAGAAGGTCTTAGAAAGAATAGTGCAGTGTATACTCACTTAAGCCGGTTTCTCGACGATGGCTATAATCCTCAAGCTCGTTATGTTTTCACCAATAAATTTGAGCTTAATCTTGTTAGTAGAGAGTGTTGGCTAAAAAAGAATGTTGTAATAGGTGAAGACATAGAATCATCGTTACTAAATATATTAACAGAAATACTTGAAAGGGGAAAGATGAACGATGCCTATAAAATTATGGGCGACAATGTCTTTGCACTCGGGTTGATAGGCGATATTAGTAAGAATGTCAAGACCTTTAGAGATGATAATGATGTGATATTATTATCCGACACAAATGAATTGTTGAGCAGGATTATTAGTGAAGAAGATGCTCCATTTATATATGAGCGCATAGGAATGAATATAAAGCATTTCTTGATCGATGAGTTTCAAGATACTTCGAGAATGCAGTGGAATAATATGCGTCCGTTGCTTTCTGAGAGTTTAAGTCATAATTATGAGAATCTTATAATCGGCGATGTGAAACAGTCGATTTATCGTTTCAGAAATGCCGATCCGAGTTTGCTTCGCGAGCAAGTGTTTAAAGATTTTGGACGACAGATAAGTAAAGAGAGTTATCTTGAAAGTTATAGCACTAATTATAGGAGCAGGTCTACTATAATCAAGTTTAACAATACATTTTTTTCTTTGATTCCGACACTGCTAAAGGACGAAGGACTAGATTCATCATTATTAGGCAATTCGTATAATAATGTAATACAATATATTGCGCCCCAGAATGTAGATAAAAAAGGCTATGTGTCGTTCAATTATTTTTCGACCGACCTTGTTGACAATGAAGGAGAGGCAATAAAATGGACACAACGAGCAACCGAGCTAGTACCCAAAAGGATAAAGGAGCTGCTAGCAAGGGGTTATAAACAGCGAGATATTGCTATCCTTGTAAATACAAATAATGAAGGGGCGGCGATAATAAATTATATACTCGATTATTGTGTAACTAATGGTGATGATATTCGTGTGGTTTCTGATGAATCGTTATTATTAAATACATCGTCGGCAATAGGGCTTATAATTAGTGTTTTGAGATATATAGATAACAATGTTGCCGAATTTTTAGAAAGCGACGGGCAAAAAGGAGAGGGCGATTCTATGCCATTGTTATTGAGTTTGTTCTATCAGAATATTAATAATGGGCAGTCGCCATCCGACGCTCTCGACATTGCAATAAATAGCCGCAGTCTGGAGGAAAATGTAGAAGCATTTCGCGATTTTGTCGATTTAGAGACTTCTTCACTTTTTGCTATAGTAGAGAAGGTGCTTAATGTATTCGTGCCTCAAAAAATAATAGAGCGTGAGAATCCCTATATTCATGCTTTTCAAGATACTATAATTGAGTATTGTGAAAGGAACATAGCAAGTGTTCATGCGTTTCTGGGGTGGTGGGATTTGCATTCCGCGAATCTATCAATCACTTCGCCCAGTGATATTGATGCAGTTAATGTGTTGACCATACATAAATCGAAAGGGCTTGAATATCCGTGTGTAATAATTCCTTTTGCCGATTGGAATATGTTTAAATGCGATGATTATATATGGGTAGAACCGGTGTTGAAAGAACGTTTCTCTGAAGGTGTTGTGCCTCCTATAATTCCTATCTCGGGAAGTGGTGCAGGAAAGAGTGCCTATTTTGAGGAGTATTATAATAAGTCGGTTGCCGATTCGCTGATAGATTGTCTTAATAAGACTTATGTTGCTTTTACTCGTGCTGTTGATGAATTGCATATCTTTTATCCAATAAAAGAAGAAAAAGGCAAGCTGAGCTTTTATTTAAATCAATTGACTAGCACGATGTTGCCCGATAATATGAGTGAAATTTCAAAAGATGTAGCTCCCGAGCTTTTTACTCCGCTTGAGGAATATGATAAAGAGGGGAAAATGTTTTCGATAGGGCAGCCGGTTATAAAAAAAGAAGAAAAAGAAGAAATCGATAAGAATAATGTATTGTTGCAACCTTATAGTTCGTTGTCATCGTTGTCGAGGTTTGAATTTGATTTACCCGATATAATTGCTACTCCGCGCACACAAGGGATAGTGTATCACCGACTTATGAGTATGATAAGAACGGCAAAAGACATAGATTTTATAGTGCGTCGAAGTGTTGCACGAGGGATGTTACCACAGGCTGAACGCGACGCTGTAATTAGGAATCTAACATCGATGGTTAGCGATGAGCGTGTGGCTGTATGGTTTGATAAGCGGAATAAGATAATAAATGAACGTCCGATGATGGTGAAAGGACAGTCATATCGCGCAGACAGAATAATACTCACACCACAAGGCGAAACGATAGTAGTGGATTATAAATTTGGAGAGAAGCATTTAAAGAGCTATCATAAGCAGGTTGCTAATTATGTTGCGATATTGCGTGAATGTGGTTTCACTAATCTTCGAGGATATATATGGTATCCATTTGATGGAGATATTGAAAATGTAGAGGTATAAAAAAACAATGGTATGTACGTCTTAGCGTACATACCATTATATTATCTATTAGAAAATTATTATTTTTCTGTTACAATAGGTTCAATGAATGGGATATAGTGATAGGGAACGAACTTATAAATTTGTGCTATATAGAAGCTCCCACTCGGGGTTGAATAATAAGTTACCATTTGAGGACCATTTTCTTTCTTGCTAGCCATGCTTTTAAGCTGTTCAAATTTGCCATTTACGAGTAGCTCTTTTATTGTATATTCGTTAGTAGCATCAAAATATAAGTTTTTAGGTTCGATAGCTTCTTTAGTCTTTGCGTACACTAGTTTCTTGCTTGGTAGTAAGCATTTGATTGCTCCAATAGTAATAATAGAGGCTCCACCAACATATAACGTCATCATAAGGCTGTCTATTTTATCAAAGTTCGGTGCAATAATAATAGCAACGATACCTGCGATTATATAGATTATTGGTAATATTATGTTTCGTTTGGCACGATGAATTGACTGAGTTACGGTAAGTAAATCTTCGATATCTGATATATTTTTCATTTTTATGTAATTTATAATTTTATTAATATTAATTTGATGTAAGTGATTGTGATACAAGGCTTAATGTAAGCTCTGCATCAAATTGTTTGTAGCAAATTAATAAGAATCAAATTATAATACGTCGCAGAGATATGATATAATAATCATCGACGCAATTAAAAATATAGGAAATATAGCACCTGTTGGTGTCAATTTTATTAGGAATATCCGAGCTTATTATCGGCTTGGTCGGTGCTGAAAATGGCATTGTGCGAATCTTCGCTCCTATCACATTTGCCGGCACAGTAATATTAAATGTGGGAGTCAATAGCAAGTTGCTATTATCGCGAGCGATTTCAATACTTAATTCTATTTTTTGAGTATCCGATACTTGTTCTACTTGCGCATTATTGCTATTGCAAGCCTTTTTCTCCTCACCGCTAGTCGATGTAGATATGCTTAGCATTAATGCAAATGCGATAGTTACAAGTATACAATATTTGAATATTCCTTTCATTTATGAATTAAATATTAGTGCGACAAAATTACACTATAAATAGGAATGAACAACTAAGTAATGGTTAATAATTGTTATTAGCCACTTCTTAAAAATGCTTATTTCTTTTTATGTAGAAATCGAGAATGATATTCCTATTAGTTTGGTCAAAAGTTTTTAGTAGATTCATTTTGGCTGATGCGCAAGATGTATATTTAGTTTTCATTTTGCGATAGTCATTATGGGCTTTAATCACTGCAAAAGCATTGCTGAAATCGAGCTTTGCGATAAAAACCAACATAGCAAGAGTGTCATAAAGTCGGCGAATGATAAGTAATTTGCCTCTGTCTTTGGCGGGAATGTTTTTATATAGTAATATGAGGTTGTTTCTGAAATTAAGATAAGTCTTTCTTGGATTAGAAGCAGGCAGGCTTCCTCCACCTAAGTGATACACTTGCGATTTAGGGACTACTCGAATGTCGTAGCCTAATAGATGAATGCGCCAGCATAAATCTATCTCTTCCATGTGAGCAAAAAATTCTTTGTCTAGTCCTCCGGCTTTAATATATACTTCTCGGCGTACAAATAGTGCAGCTCCCGAAGCCCAAAAAATATCAATAATATTTTCGTATTGTCCTTTATCTTCTTCTACCTCTGAAAATATTCTACCTCGACAGAATGGGTATCCGTGCTTATCAATAAATCCCCCCGATGCGCCTGCATATTCAAAGTAGCTTCTAAATGTATGCGATAATATCTTAGGTTGGCATGCGGCTACATTGTCATTAACTTCGCAATGTTCATATAGTGGTTCGAGCCAGCCATTCGGGACAGCGACATCGGAATTTAGTAGGACTATATATTTATAATCGCACATTTCTATTGCTTTGTTGTATCCTTCGGCAAAGCCGTAGTTATCTTGAAATTGGATTAGCTTTATTTCAGGAAATTCATCGGTTAGTACCTCAATAGAATTATCGGTGCTCCCATTATCGGCAACAATAATATCGGCTATATTGTGGTTTGTTTTAATCAATACAGAAGGTAAGAAGTCTTTTATTAGATCTGCGCCATTCCAATTAAGAATGATTACACCAATAGGTTTATTCATTGTCGTTAATTAATTTAGTTTTTGGCTCTGCCGAGTGCTTGCATTCGTGTTTCCAGCGATTATGAGTCCAAAGCCATAATTCCGGTTGTCGCTTAATTGTTGTTTCAAGATTCTCGACGTAAGCGTCGGTAATTGCCATATCGGGTTGCTTGCTAGGACAGCAAGTTATCTTTTTTATTGTTGTGATGTAGTGTCCGCGTTTCACTTTTTCAATATCGAAATAGAAAACGTCTTGGTCGAGTTTCTTTGCGAGTATTTCACTACCTGTAATAATTGCCGTGTCGTGATTAAGGAATTTCACGATATGATTAGTGTCGCTACCACTGGGGTGCTGGTCGGAGATAAATCCGGTAACAGTATTTCGCCCGTCTAATTTTATTTTCAGCAGAGAGCGAAATGCAGTTTTTTTTTCAAACGATTCGGAGTGAAATCGGCTGCGAAGATTATAGAAAAATTTGTCGAACCAATTGTTTTTGAGCTTTCTATATATCTGGGCAAATTCTACATCGTTTATGTAGTTGTATCTCGACCATAAAGTGATAGATGTGAGGTATTCCCAATTGCCGTAATGCCCGGCATATACTATCACCGAGCGTTTTTTGTCGAGCGATTTATCTACTAATTCGATATTTCTAAATACCATACGACGGCGCATCTGCTCATCACTGATATGCAGTAGCTTTATCGTCTCTACAAAATAGTCGGCAAAGTGTAGATAGAATTTACGGATTATTCTATTTCTTTCTTTTTGGGATTTTTCGGGAAAAGACTCATTTATATTTTGTCTTACAATATTCCGACGATAGCGCACGACATAATACAGTAATATATATAGAAAGTCGGCAAGACGATATAATAACCAAAAAGGTAGGAGAGCAATTCCGTGAAGAAATAACTTCATCGGAAGATAGATAATATCGTTCTTTGTCTCTTTTTTCATTTTGCCAGAGTTGAAAGTAATGTCATTTCTTCATTAGGATTTCCTAGTATCACATTGCCAATTTCATTAATCATTTCTGCTTGATATTCAGCTTCTACTTTTATATAATTGTCGGTGAAACCGTGCATAGGCATATTCTTGTGTGGCTGTTCAAAAAGCACAGGACGTTGAGTATTAATAAAACGCTCGGTGAAGGCTTTAAGTTTGCTGTCGGATAATTGTAACATTCTGTGCGTGCGAATACTCTTCTGTTGAGGCTCGACAACATAGTCGATATTTAGAGCCATTGTTCCGGGACGTTCAGAATATGGGAATACGTGCAGTTTAGAGATGTCGAGCGAAGCACAAAAGTCGTAAGATTCTTGAAAAAGCTCATCGGTTTCTCCTCGCATCCCCACGATTAAGTCTACCCCAATGAAAGCATCGGGAATTATATGTCGTATTCTGGCAATTTTTGATGCAAACAGTGCTGTATCGTAATGTCGACGCATAATTTTCAATATTGTGTCGCTACCACATTGCAAAGGAATGTGGAAGTGTGGCATAAAACGCTTAGAGCCGGCTACCCAGTCGATAATCTCGTCGGTAAGTAGGTTTGGCTCGATTGAAGATATACGATAACGTTCTATTCCTTCTACCTCATCAAGAGCTTTTATTAAATCGAAGAAAGTTTCGTCGGTTCCCTTACCGAAATCGCCAATGTTTACTCCGGTAATTATTATTTCTTTTCCACCATCTGCAGCAACTTGCTCGGCTTGTTTCACCATATCTGCAATTTTGCCACTGCGGCTTCTTCCTCTAGCAATAGGGATGGTGCAATAGCTGCAATAGTAGTCGCAACCATCTTGAACTTTAAGGAAATATCTGGTTCTGTCGCCACGAGAGCAAGACGGGCTGAAAAGGCGAATATCTTTAGAAGGAGTAACTACTACCGATGGCGTGCGATTAAGCAACCATTGGTCGAGGTATTTAGCTATTTCAAGTTTTTGTTCACTTCCCAGCACAATTCCGACTCCCGGAATTTGTGCAATCTCGTTACCTTTAAGCTGTGCGTAACAGCCGGTTACTATCATCAGAGCATCGGGATATTTATGTATAAGGCGACGAATTGTCTGACGGCATTTTTTATCGGCAAGCTCGGTAACGCTACAAGTATTTACCACTACAATATCAGGAGTTTCGTTATATGTAGCTCGTCTAAAACCTTTGTCTGCAAGTATTTTACCGATGGTTGATGTTTCGGCAAAGTTAAGTTTACACCCAAGTGTATGATACTCGACAGTGCCTCCGTTGAATGTAGAATTATCGATCATTAAAGGCTGAAATTTTGAATTATGCTACAAAAATACCCAAATTCTTGTAATATTCACGATGAAAGTGTGTATTTTGATTTTATTGTTTAATAAATTTTAGATTATTATTGGTTGTAGCTAAAATGTAAATTCCGCTTTGGAGATTGGAAATGTCTATATTTGAAATGCCCGATAATATTTCTAATTGCATAATTATGCTTCCATTTATTGCGTATATACCAGCCGTTGCATCGTTTCCGCTATTCTTGATAATTAGGGAAGAAGCAGATGCACTCATAATAGTTATTTCTTTGTCGGCTGTTTGGTTAAGAGCTGCGCCGCCTGAGTAGTGAAGGTCGACAGCCCCCGATATTTCGGTCGATGTCTCACCGATATTTCCACACACTTGATTAAGAGCTGTATATACTTTCACAAAATCTATTCCATCGAGGTTGGCAGGTGTTCCGTCGGCTTTAACAGCCCAATCTATTTTTATTCCACTTTGAGTGTCAGTGTTTGGGTAATTGTCGGCATATCCCCACTCGAAAGGCTTTAATTGATATATTTCGGCTACAAGGACAGCGTTGTCTCTAAGTTTTGTGCCATTTAGAGTAATCTTGTCTTGATTAATCCATTGTGGATAATATGGTTGAGTGTTAAAAATATTACGAGGAATATAGCCGTTTGTGTTCTGGTTAGAAGTCCATATAATATTATCTTTGTCGCTTGCCGGTCGCGAGTAAGTGATTTCGTAATTATGAATAGTTTGAGTGTTTGAGTATTCACTACCGGCTATTTCGTACCACTCGTCGTTTGGCAGTCCATCTTTATTAGTGTCTTTAGCTACCATTATTATTCCCGGTTCGCTGCTATTCCCGAAGCAATTGCCGCGAACGCTGAAATCGTATTCACCGGCGATGTTTGTTATTGTGTGGTCGAATCCAAACACGATATAGCCACCAAAACCACCGAGAGTAACTAATCCCCCTTCGTCGCCACAAATCAATTCGGCGGCTTTTTGAGCCATTGTTTCTTTAGTATCGCCTTGTGCATATTCCGGTATTTGGTTGACAAATTGTCCGGGAGCCGGCGTGTATTCAAACACAGTTGAAATGTATTGAGAATCAGCCTTGATGCTAAAAGCAGAAAATGCAATTATAGTTGCTAGTATTAATTTATTCATAATCAATTGTTTTTATTATTTCCAAGAAACACAAAGTGAGCCGGAATGTCGCCTGTGCGTACGTTCCATTTTCTTACCCCTTTTTTGTCGAAGCAATAGAGAATGCCGGGAGTAACGTAAGATTTTGCATCTGAAAGGAGTATATCTTTTGTAATTGGGTTTATAATAATTCCATAAGGGCGAATGATTGAAGCCTCGGTGCCATCGGAAATGAAATTTGTGGAGACAATTTCTTTTTTTGTAATATCAACGATAGCATAGTTTGTCGTCGTGCTTTGTGTCGTTTCGTTCCATTGGTTGCCTATAATATAAAGCGAGTCGCCGTCGAGAGCCATATTAGAGACAGCAATATCAAAATTTTTCTCGATTCGTTCTTTTCTTACATCATAGCAGTATAGACGGGAGTTAACATCTTTATAGTCGCCTCGCGACGCTATCCAAAGATATCCATTTGTGTCGGCTGCTAATATGCTGAGATTTAGCGCAATTTCTACTTTCTTTATTTCAGTGAAACTATTAATATCTATAACCGAGATAGTATTTTCATAATTAGGGACAAGATAGCCGCCCGAATTGGCGACATAAATTCTATTGTCGACAATTTCTATTCCGTCGGGTTGATAGCCTACAAGGCATTTATCCACAATTTCAAGTGTAGCAGTATCTACCTTTGCCACATATCCTATCTGTTTATGTTCATTATTAATATCGACAGGTCCGGCATAAGATGTGATATAGGCAAACCCTTTATGAAATTTAATGTATCGACAATTTGGAATGTCGATTTGTCCTATTCTTGTGGCATCGACGGCATTCATCACTTCCACTTTATTAGAAGTGTTTATCACAGCATACATTTTGCTGCCATAAATTGCAATATCATTACCTACATCACCGAGTTCTTTAGGTATAGAAGGATTGGCATTTCCATAAATGTTTCGAGTGTATTCACCTTTTGCATAATCATAATAGTCGAGAGTGCATTTATTCATACCCATATTTCCTTCGTTTAATAGATAGAATCCATTGATAGAAGTGTATTCGGGAGTGGCTACATTCACCTTCTCCGGAATATAAATAATATCATCTTCTCTACACGAATAAAGACTGATTAATAATGACAGAATAAATATTTTAATAATAATTCTCATAGAGTCTTTAAATATCAATTTTGAGTATTGCTTTATAGTTACGCCCCGGCATTGGATAGTTGCGAATTACATCATATTGCTGATTAAACAGATTGTTAACCTCAAGTGATAGCCTTAATTGTAAATCTTTAATTCTGAAGCTGTAAGCTCCCGAAATGTCGTGAGTGTACCATGGTTGCTCTCGATTCTCAATTATGTTTGCCGACGATAGATACCTTTCGCCAACATATATAAAGCTGTAATTTAATTCCCAATTTTTATATTGCCCTCCAATAATAAGCGAACCACTATGTCGGGGGATATATGCAATCACACCTTTATAGCTGCCACCATCGCCATTATCATCTTGGTCGGTGTAGTCGAGTGCCTGCTGATAGGTGTAATTTAAGTTGGCATTAAGAAGAACAGAGCAGGGAAGTTTGAAACGAGCCGACGCAGTAACGTCGATACCTTTAATTTTTACTTTGCCAATATTCATCATCATCCAGCGATATTGCCCTGTCCCTTTAGGTACTGCAATAATCTTATCATCGACAAGATTATAATAAGCATCGGCAGTGATTTTGAAATTTTCTATTATCGACTCTGATAGCGATATACTATAATATGCGCCAATATTATATTGTGTTGCATATTCCGGACGTAACGAGGCGTTACCCATATCGGTGTAAAAGAGGTCGTTGAAAGTAGGCATACGGAATATGCGTTTATAGAATGTGCGCAAAGAGAAATCGTAGAGTCTGAATGGCTGATAGGATAAAAATAGAGCCGGAGTGAAATAATTATTGGTTTGATTCTTCTCAACCCGTTGACCGGACGAATTTTCGGTGCTGCTATGGTCGTTGATAAAGCTCCCTAGCACGCTTGCCTGTACCTTCAGCCCATTCCATTGATAGGCAGTGGCGGCCGCCATTAGAATAGTGTTGCGAGTAGGGTAGGCAAATTGGCTTAATGTCGCATCGAGATAATTCCATTGGTAGTCGATTGCAATATTCGCTTCCCACGAAGGCAGGATATTAAATTTATTCACAGCCGAGATATACAATTCTTGTTGCCAAAACTTATTGTCGATATACATTAGCGTTGTGTCGGGATTGTTGTAGCGCATATAATCGCGAGCATACTTGGCATTTATCTTAAAATCGTAGACTTTTGAGAATTTTTTTCTGAACGAGCCCTGTGCAAAGAAATTTCGGTCCCATTGTCGTTGTGCGCTTTTCCACACATTATTTACTATTGCGCCGGGTATCCCTTTTTCAGAATCATAATAATAGGCTTTAATATTCCATTGTCCATTATTGATCTGTCCAAACACACCAATTTCGGCTCGTAAAGCATAAATGTCGCCATTGAGCCTTGTCGCCGTAGTGTCCCATGCCAGAGTGCCATCGGAGAAATTTTTCTTATATCTGAATTTATATTTCCCTGTGGCCGACGTATATTCAATACTTGTGGATAGATTTACGTTATCGGATAATTTATATTCCCATAGCAACGATGGGTTTATAAGTCCAAATGAGCCGGTGCGAAATATTGCACGTAAATTATGCTTTTTATTACCCTCAAATCTAGGCCGACGAGTATTAAGATATATCGTTCCAGCCGAGCCAAAATCTTTAGCCGATTGGAATATATCGCTTTTCTGTCCATTATATAGCGAAATTCCTTCAATATTATCGAGAGAGAATTTTCCTAAATCTATTTGCCCATTTTGAGCATTTCCAAGCTGAATACCATCATAGAATACGCCCATGTGATTAGAACCCATACTGCGAATGTCGATAGTCTTCACACCACCAACACCACCATAATCTTTAAGTTGCACCCCTGAAAAATAGCGAATTGCATCGGCAACCGAGTGAGAGTTTAGACTTTCTAAAGCCTTTCCTTGAAGAGTCTGCGCCGGGATAACAGTAGCATAAGGTCTTTTGCTCGCTACTATTTTTACCTCATCAAGGTGTTGAATAGAGTCGAGCTTAGATTGTGCCGTTAATGAAAACGAACACAAAATGATTAAAAAAAATAAGAAGCGACCTCTTGCCATTAAATTAAAAAATTAAAAACATCGAAAGCAAAAGGAAAGAAGGGGAGAAATATTAAGATATATCACTCATAATTGCTAGCGTGAATATATTGAAGTCTCAAGCCTTATTTCGCGAAAGCTTTGTAACAATAAAATTCTGGCAGGTCTTCTGACTTATTCCCTCTAAGATTTCCTTCCCGCAAAGTTGTTGCAGTGGATAAATTAATTTTAGAGACATCGAGGAATTTACAGCAGCGGATCTGTTCAGGATTTTCACCTGATTCCCTTTTCACCGCTCAAGAAGCAGAACATTCAAGAGCGACACCAAAATCGCCTCAAAGTTACATAATAAAAACTGAACTCTCGCAATATATTTATCTATTAGAGTGTTAAATAATAGATATGTCTTATTGAAACAATTGAAAATTTATATATTTGCAGTAAATTTTTTATTCTCATTGTGAGTACATTTAAAATAAATAAGAGATTAATATTATTTGTTCTGTCATTATTGCTAATTTCTTTTGGCGAAGCATCATTCTTAGTTTATGCTCAACATCCAGCTACAAAAGTAATAACGATAAAAGGTGATAATGATTTTCCCCCATTTTCATTTATTAATAGTAACGGTGAACCCGATGGCTTTGATATAGATTTAATAAAGGCGATAATGAATGAATTGCAATTGCCTTATAACTTATCAATGGGTGATTGGGAAACAGTTTTGAAAGAGTTTAAAGAGGGTAAAATAGATTTAATACCCGGGAAATTATATAAGAAAGAGAGTAATGATATATTCTATTTAAGCGATTACACTACAGTAATTAGTCGTTCGATTGTCTATCGGATTGGGGCCGAAATCAATCAGCTGTCGGATCTCAATAATCGTTCTATTGTTGTTTTACCTAATTCAAATGTTTACGAATTTTTTCTAAAAGCAGTGGATTCTTGCAAGTTAATCGAGTCGGAGAGTTTTTCTGAAGAGATAAAAGAATTGTCGAGGGGGAAATATGACGTAGTCGTAACTAATAGGTTTCTGGCTGATTATGTAATAGAGGCTAATAATATTGATAATCTGATAATCAAAGATGTAGAGGTGCCATCGATTGCATATACCATGGTTGCAAATGATAGGTTATTGATAAATAAAGTCAATGAAGCTTTATATAGATTGCATCGCAATGGAGAATATGACAGAATATTTGATAAGTGGTTTATGCAGCGTGTCGAGAGATCGACACCTATGTATTATTATATATTGCTTATAATAATTGTAATAATCGTTATCATTCTGTATAGCTTTATAACAATATTAAGGCGTCAGGTAAAGAAGAAATCTGAATTAATACAGCTAAAGAATATGCATCTTTCTCTTGCAATGAGTGCAGGTCGTATTATTGTTTTGGGGTATGATGTAAATAAGAATAAGCTGTATAATATTCAAGGAACATATTTCAAGCTAGGAGGAATAACTCTTAAAGAAGGATATGAATTGATACATAGCAATGATAGAGAGCAGTTTATTCGATTTTTCAGTAATATTCTTAAAGGTGATTGGACTGAAGAAAATACGATAAAAGTGCGTTTAAAGATGGCTAATAATCAATGGCTTTATCATCAAATTGAGTGTGCCAAAGTCAAAAAAGAGAAAGCCAATAATACTATAATAATAGCAATAAGGGATATTAATACAGAGGTAGAAGAACAGAATAAGATTAAAGAAATTTCGCGTAATTTAAGTCTTACAATGGAAGCCGGAGGCATAACAGGATGGATATATGATATTCAATCTAAAAGTTTCACGCAGATTTTAACCGATCGGCTTGATGATATTTCGATAACGAAGTCAACGCTAGGCGAAATGACATTTGAAGAGGATATAGAACGATTCAATGAGAGTATAGATAAGATTGTAACTCGTAAAAGTGATAAAATCTCTCAGATTTTTAGACTTCAGATGGATAGTGAATTAAGATATTATGAATGTATAATGGCACCAAAATATCAAGATGCTACAGATATTACCCAGATTACAATAGTCATAAAAAATATAACCAAATCGGTAAGAGAGAGTGCTGAGCTAAAAGAATATCGTTTAAAGACAGAGTTGTCGATAAAGAGTAGTGATATAATGCAGTGGGACTATGATGTAGCGACGCATCAAGTTACGGTAACCAATGAATTAGGTGTCGAAGATGGTTCGATAATACCTAAAGAATTTTATTCGGATACACAATCGTTAATCAAATTTTTTGATGAGCTGGATTTAGGTGAAGACCGTACATTCTCATTCGACACATATATCAAGTTGGGCAAAAATGAGAGTCTTCATTTTGTGAGAATTAGTTGTATCCCACTTGAAAAAGATATGACAACGGGAAAAGTATTAAGATACACAGGCTTTAGGAAAGATAATACCGACTTTAAGTTGGCGCAGAAGCATCTGGAAAGTGAGAAAAAGAATGCAGAGGAGGCTGATCAATTAAAATCGGCATTCTTGGCAAATATGAGCCACGAGATACGTACTCCGTTAAATGCAATTGTAGGATTTTCCGAGTTGTTGCAAGAAGAAGAAGACAAGGTAACGAAGGCAGAATATATTGATATAATCAATACTAATTCAGATTTGTTGTTGCGCCTTATAAACGATATTCTAGATTTGTCGAAAATAGAGGCAGGAACGATTGACCTTAAAATAGAGACCTTTGATTTTACTAAATTTTTCAATGATTTTGTAAGAGGGCTAGAGCTTAGAGCTAGAAATAAAGGGCTAGAATTTATTATCGACAGCCCTTATAAATCATGTAGTGTAATATTTGATAGGAATAGAGTGGGGCAGATTATTACTAATTATGCCACAAATTCAATTAAATACACCCCCGAAGGGTCGGTAACGATTGGATATAAATATAAAAACGAGGGTCTGTATATTTATGTCAAAGATACGGGGATAGGGATAGACTATGAAAAGCAAAGTAGGGTATTTCAACGCTTTGAGAAACTTGATAGTTTTGCGCAAGGCACAGGGCTGGGACTCAGCATTTGCAAAGCCATTGCAGAGGGGCAGGGAGGCAATGTGGGATTTAAATCCGAGCCGGGCGTAGGTTCGCTGTTTTGGGCATGGATTCCATGTGAAATTAGCGTCGAAAAATAGAAAAACTGATAATAATATCGATTATTTACTTAAAAATTGCTATTTTTGAGGACTATATTATTATAGTTTATAATTATTGCATTCTAAAATTATAAATATGCACATACTATTGTTCCTTAAATAATAGTGTGATACAAAAAAATAAACATGAAAAATGATTTGTTACTAGGTGCTGAAGCTATTGCATGCGGAGCAATCGACGCCGGTATTTCGGGCGTCTATGCTTATCCCGGCACTCCATCCACCGAGATTACAGAATTTATACAAAATTCGCCGGAAACCAAAGAACGTAAAATAAGATGTTCGTGGGCTGCAAATGAAAAGACAGCCTATGAGGCGGCTCTTGGTATGTCGTATGCGGGGAAACGCAGCATTGTGTGTATGAAGCATGTGGGACTGAATGTCGCCGCCGATGCTTTTATGAACTCGGCCATGACAGGCGTAAAAGGAGGGCTTGTTGTGGTTGTTGCAGACGATCCTTCGATGCACTCTTCGCAGAACGAGCAAGATACTCGTTACTATGCTCGCTTTGCAATGCTCCCACTTATCGAGCCGGCAACTCAACAAGAGGCTTATGATGCTGTGATATATGCTCTTGATTATTCAGAGGAAATTCAAGTGCCGGTGATGATACGCATCGTTACTCGATTATCGCATTCTCGTGCGGTTATTAGTCGTCGGCCGTCAAGAGAGCCGAATGATTTAAGTCTTGATACCCAAGCCGGCAAATGGATTCTGTTACCGGCAATTGCACGCCGTCGCTATGCATTGCTAATAGAGAAGCAAGCAGTGATGGAGGCGCATTCGGCTAATTCTCCATTCTTCAGAAAGCCAATATCTCAATCAAAGAAGGGAATATTGGCTATGGGAATTTCATATAATTATGCAATGGAAGTGATAGTGGCAAATAATCTTGATATTGCTGTGATGAAAATATCGCAATATCCGTTGCCTCACGATATTGTAGCTGAATTTATTGAAGGTTGTGATGAGGTGCTAATTGCCGAAGAGGGCTATCCAATATATGAGGAGTCGATACGAGGATTCTTTGGAAATAATAAGATTAAAGGTCGATTAGACGGCACATTGCCACGTATGGGCGAACTTTCGCCCGATGCCCTAGCTGTTGCGCTTGGTGTTGAGTATTCAGTAAAGTTGCATACCGACGATTGGGTAGTAGGCAGACCGCCTGCACTATGTGTAGGTTGTGGGCATCGTGATACTTATGCCGCTCTAAATGAGGCATTATCTATCTATGAAGATCGACATGTGTTTGGCGATATTGGTTGCTACACATTGGGCGCATTGCCTCCATTCGGTGCCATTAAAACCTGTGTAGACATGGGAGCATCGCTGACTATGGCAAAAGGGGCTGCAGAAGCAGGTCTTCACCCGGCGATAGGAATAATAGGCGACTCTACCTTTACACACTCGGGTATGACCGGATTACTCGATGCTGCTAATGATAAAGTGAGAATGACATTGATAATATCTGATAATTCCACTACCGCAATGACCGGAGGGCAAGACTCGGCAGGAACAAATAAATTAGTGCAGATATGTAATGCTTTAGGGGTGGAGAAGGAGCATATAAGGATTATCATACCACTACCTAAGCATCACGAAGATAATGTAAAGATATTGCGTGAAGAAATCGAATATAACGGAGTATCGGTAATTATTGCTCAGCGTGAGTGTGTGCAGACTGCTGCTCGAAAAGCAAAAGAAGCCGCACGACTTAAATCTAATAAAGAATAAGACGATTATGAAAAAAGATATAATAATTGCCGGTGTGGGAGGACAAGGAATCCTTACTATCGCATCGATTATTGATACAGCGGCAATGCTTGAAGGATTGAATGTAAAGCAAGCCGAAGTGCATGGAATGAGCCAGCGGGGAGGCGATGTGCAGTCGCACCTGAGGATTAGTAGTAATGAGATTTTTAGTGATTTAATACCTAAAGGCAAGTGCGATTTGATAGTTGCAGTAGAGCCGTTAGAGAGCTTGCGATATATAGAATATTTGTCGCCCGAAGGAACAATAGTAACAGCCGGAGATTTTTTTAAGAATATTCCTAATTATCCCGAAGAAGAATTAATCATTAAAAAACTTAATAGTCTTAATGCAAAAGTAGTCAATGCCGCCTATCTGGCAAAAGAAGCGGGCAGCTCTAGAGCAAGCAATGTGGTGATACTCGGTGCTATGTCTAGATTTACTGATATTCCTGAGCAACGATTTATTGAGGCTATCCGTGAGATGTTTAAATCGAAAGGCGAGAATATAATTGAAATGAATCTTAAAGCATTTGCCATTGGTGTAGATGCCACTAAATAATATTATACAATGAAATACTGGAGACAAGATATTGAATGTATTGATAGAGAGGAACTAGTGAAGCTACAATCGCGTCGCCTTTCGGAGATGGTGAAAAGAATCTATCATAATGTTCCTTTTTATAAGAATCTATTTGACCAGAAAGGTATTAATCCTAACGATATTAAGGATATAAGCCAACTTAACGAGCTACCTTTCACAACGAAGAAAGATCTTCGAGATAATTATCCGTTCGGGCTATTTGCAGTGCCGCAAAGTGAAGTCGTGAGGTTGCATGCTTCGAGTGGAACGACGGGTAAACCGACTGTCGTAGGCTGTACTAAAAACGACCTTGAAATGTGGAGTGAGGTAGTGGCTCGCTCGCTTACCATGGCAGGTATCACTAATCGTGATATTATGCAAGTGGCTTATGGTTATGGCTTATTTACCGGTGGATTGGGAATACATTACGGGGTAGAGAAAGTCGGCGCATCGGTTATCCCTATTTCTACCGGTAACACTAAAAAACAGCTACAACTAATGATGGATTTCGGCTCTACGGCAATTGCTTGTACACCATCTTATCTTGCATATCTTGCCGAGAGTATTGAGGAAAATGGGGTGAAAGATAAAATTAAGCTAAAACGTGCTGTGTGTGGTGCAGAACCATGGAGTGAGGAGCTACGCCGGCATATTCAAGAGATTCTTGGAATAAAAGCTTTTAATATATATGGGCTAAGCGAAGTTATAGGTCCGGGTGTGGCAATGGAATGTGAATGTCAGAATGGTAGTCATATACATGAAGATCATTTTGTCCCCGAAATTATTAATCCGGAAACCGGAGATGTGCTTCCTTATGGAGAGGTGGGCGAATTGGTATTCACCACATTGACTAAAGAAGCTATGCCACTTCTTCGCTACCGCACACGAGATCTATGTACTCTAAATATAGAAAAGTGCGAGTGTGGGCGTACACTTGTCAGAATGGGGACTATATTAGGACGTAGCGATGATATGCTTATTATTCGCGGCGTAAATGTATTCCCTTCACAGGTTGAGTCGGTGCTAATGGATATATACGAGACTACTCCAAATTATGTGCTTACAGTCGACCGAAAGAATAATCTTGACACATTAGAAATTAAGGTGGAGATTGCCGATAAATTCTGGACTACAGAAATTCGTGAAATTGAAAATCTTAAGAAAAGAATTGCGCAAAGTGTGCAAAGCACTCTTGGTATTAGTGCTGTCATTAAACTTGCCGAGCCTCATACGCTAAGTCGCTCGGAAGGCAAAGCAGTAAGAGTGATTGATAATCGTAAAAAATAAATAAACTAAAATTCACAGATCCATGATAATTAAACAACTTTCCATCTTTCTAGAAGATAAAACAGGAAGTCTAGCCAGAGTTACCGGTATTTTGGCTCAGCATGGAATTAATATGTCGGCTTTTTGTGTTGCCGATGCTACTGACTATGGTATATTGAGAATGGTGGTTGCACGTCCCGAACTTGCCTCAGATATTCTTCGTAATCATAACTATTCGGTGCATATCAACGATGTGGTGTGTCTGAAACTAAAAGATGTTTCCGGCTCATTAAACAAGGCCTTAAAGGTGCTGTCGGATAACGATATTTGCATAGATTATATGTATGCTTATGCCTCTACCGATGGCGTTGCTATCTCGGTGATGCACTCGAATGACAATAATAGAATGATTGAGGTACTCCAAAACAATAAGATGGAGCTGATGCCTGCAAGCGAAATGCTATAATATGGCTTGTATTAATAATTTAGAGGCGTTAAAAGAATATTTCCTTAACGACACTTATGCTATGTCGTTAGGATTCAATATTGTCGAAGGTTGTGCCGGAGGCAGTGTGATTACTGTTGATATTCAGCCTAACCATCTCAATGGGGTGGGAATTCCTCATGGGGGATTCTTGTATTCTCTAGGCGATTTTGCAGGTGCAGTGGCAACTAATGCCTATGGCTTTGTGTCGCTGTCTATCGACTCATCTATCAGTTATCTCAACAAGACTAAGGGCAATATGCTTATTGCTAAAGCTACCGAGCTATCGCGTTCGCATCGCTTTTCGTATATAGAGATTGATATAAAAGATGAGCTTGACACTCTTGTGGCTCGCTTTAAAGGAACTTATTACATAACAGAAAAAGAAATAATAATATAAATATAATGACACGTTTTGCAAAAAGTGTAGAGGCGCTTCGTGCTTCACAAATTAGAGATTTGATGAGCTTGGCTACTCGTCCCGGAATTATTTCATTTGCCGGTGGTATGCCGGGAAATGATTTGTTTCCATTGAAATATATCGACAAAATTACAGCCGAATTAACCGAGCGAGAGAAGCAGGTAGCTATGCAATATGGTCCTACTACGGGGTTGCCACAGCTCCTTGAATCGTTGTCTGAGTTTCTTAAAAAGAAGGGTCTGCCGGTAGAGTCGCATAAGCTGATAATTACCACCGGTTCGCTCCAAGCTATAAATATTCTGGCAAAGGCTTTTGTTGATATTAATGATGACATTATAGTTGAGAATCCTAGTTTTATCGGTGCGCTTTCGGCTTTTAAAAGTTATGAAGCTAATATAAATTCGTGTGGATTAGACGATGAGGGCATTATTATTGATGATCTCAAAAATATGATTGAGAGCCTTGAGGCGCAGAATCGGAAACCTAAATTTGTATATATTACTCCTACATTCCACAATCCTGCCGGAGTGCTTTATACTTATCGTCGTCGCAAACAACTTGTAGAGCTACTGGCAGGGCATGATATACCATTGATAGAAGATGATGCTTATGGCGATTTAACGTTTGAAAGCACCGACTCTGCCGACCTTACACCAATAGTTTCTATGGCAGGCAATTCGCTGGAAGTGTGCTACACAGGTTCGTTCTCAAAGATTATTGGTCCCGGATTACGATTAGGCTGGATGCTAGTTCCTCCTACCATCTACCGCAAGTGTGAGCTTATTAAGCAAGCATTCGATGCTTGTTCACCTAGCTACACGCAAGTGCTTGCCGACAAGTTCCTTCGTAGTGGTGTGATATATGATTATCTTGCCGAGATTCGTGTAGAGTATAAAAAACGAGCAAAGGAAATGATAAAACAGCTAGAGGAATATCTACCAAAAGAAGTGAAATGGGTGAAACCGCGAGGAGGCTTCTATATCTGGCTTAGATTGCCCGAAGGAGTTAACTCGACAGAAATTCTTAAAGATGCAATTGAACAAGGGGTTGTTTTTGTGTCGGGAAAGACATTCGACCCCGAAGACAATGCAGATAATGCAATTCGTGTGAGCTATTGCAATACCGATGTCGACACAATAGCGAGAGGTATTCCGATTGTAGCCAAAGCGATAAAAGAACATTTGAAAAATAAATAATAACACAAATAAAACGATAACGGATAGAACAATAACAATGATTTATCCGTTATTTTTTTGTCTAATCTTTTTAGATTTATGTTGTTTCTAATAATTATGTGTACATTTGTTTATAAATTAAAATTTTCAAAGAGTTATGAATAACAGCACATCTCGGCTTTATACTTTCGACAAGGTTGTTCGCCTTATAATTACTACAATAGTTATTATCGGTGCGGTATGGCTTATCGACTATCTTAAAAGTGTTTTACTGCCCTTCTTAGTTGCTTGTCTTATAGCTTATATTATTCACCCTTTTATACTTTATAACAAGAAAGCACTCAAATTAAAAGGGAATGTGATGCCTACTGTGGTATCGCTCTTTGAGATAATCTGTCTGTTGACGGTGTTGCTCATTTTCTTCATACCTTACATTACTAGTGAGATTGGGGCAATGGCAACAATGTTTCAACAATATGCAAAGGCAAATGTGGATATTCCATTCTTACCTGCTGAAATTCATAATTATATAATCAAATATTTAAACTTCGACTCGCTCTATAATATGTTCTCGCATGAGGAAATAATGACCTTTGTCGAGGAGGCAATTGCCGAGATGTGGACAATTATGGGGAGCAGTGTGAGGGTTGTCCTTGCCGTGTGCAGCTGGGCTATTGTTCTGCTTTATCTAGTATTTATCCTTATCGACTATGATAAGATAATGGGAGGCTTCAAGGCAATGATACCGGCAAAATATAGCGTGAGCGCAACTCAGATATTTAAAGAGGTTGAGAGTAGTATGAATCACTACTTTCGTGGACAAGCACTAATTTCATTTATTGTGGGAGTGCTGTTCAGTATAGGATTTCTTATTGTCGGATTGCCTCTTGCTGTGATTTTCGGATTGTTTATAGGCTTGCTTAATATGGTGCCGTATTTGCAATTAATTTCGATCCCTATGGCAGCCCTTCTCTGCTTAGTCAATTCGGTAAGTACCGGCGAGAATTTTTGGTTGCTTTTTGGCGAGACATTTGCGGTGTATTGTGTGGTGCAAGCAATTCAAGATATGTATCTCACTCCTAAAATTATGGGTAAATATATGGGTCTTAATCCCGCAATTATATTTCTCTCGTTGTCTATTTGGGGAACATTGCTTGGCTTTATAGGGCTTATCATAGCATTACCCCTTACTTCTCTCGTTATATCTTATTACGATCGCTATATTATTCATGCTAAAGAGTCGGTTGAGGTCAAGATTGATGACAATAGCGACTCGAATGAAAATGTATGAAAAAGCTCATAATATCATTTGCATTTATTTTTTCTATGGTTGCAAATGCCGCCAATCCCGCACATAGTGTCAGTGGCGTGGTGATTGACAAGACTACTCGAAACCCGGTGGAATATGCCGCTATTGTTGCCTTAGGATTATCTAAATCGGCTGTTACGGATAGCTTAGGGCGGTTTACTATCGAGAATCTTGTACCCGGTGCTTATTCACTTAAAGTGTCGTTGTCGGGAATGAAAGATGCCTTTCCACCCGAGTTCTATATTTCTACTCGCGATATTACTCTTAACATTGAGATGGAACCTTCGGTAAACGAGCTTTCAACTATCACTGTTACGGCTTCGCCTTTTCGACGCGAGATTGATGCGCCGATAGGAATGCGGGTGATTGGTATTAGAGAAATAGAAAAGTCGCCCGGTGCAAATCGTGATATATCAAAGATAGTGCAGTCTTATCCCGGTGTCGCATTTTCGCCTGCGGGGTATCGCAACGACTTAATTGTGCGCGGTGGCTCGCCTTCTGAGAATCGCTTTTATCTCGATGGTATAGAAATACCAAACATCAATCACTTTAGCACAGAGGGAGCGTCGGGAGGCCCTGTGGGGATTATCAATGCCGACTTTATTCGTGAAGTGAAATTCTATACAGGGGCAATTCCGTCTAACCGTGGCAATGCTCTAAGTTCGGTATTAGATTTTCGCTTGATTGATGGCAACTATGACAACTATACCTTTAAAGCTACTCTTGGGGCATCAGAATTCTCACTAGCAACAACAGGACATATTGGAGAAAAGACTACATACATAGTTTCGGCTCGACAATCTTATCTACAACTGCTATTTAAGATGCTTGGACTGCCTTTTTTGCCCACTTTCACTGATGGTCAATTTAAAGTAAAAACAAAATTTGACAAGAATAATGAACTTACTATTCTTGGTATTATGGGATTTGATGATATGAAACTCAATACCTCGCTCAATGATGAGAGCGCAGAGTATATTCTAAGCTATCTACCAACTATTAAACAAGAAACGGTAACAGTGGGTGCCGCTTATCGACATTATGCAGGAATACACTCGCAATTATTTACCCTTAGCCACAGCTATCTTAATAATCGTAATATTAAATATATCGC
Organism: Muribaculaceae bacterium; assembly: GCA_028689665.1. Taxonomy (GTDB): domain Bacteria; phylum Bacteroidota; class Bacteroidia; order Bacteroidales; family Muribaculaceae; genus JAQVCR01. The sequence goes on along the minus strand of JAQVCR010000001.1, from coordinate 1,459 downwards.
TAACGATGATTCGAGCGAAGACAACTTGAGATTAAAAATCCGCTCGATTGAGAATGAAACTAAATTCAGATTTGAGAATACCACATTGCTCGAACGTTGGAAGATAAATGCAGGTGCTAATATAGAATATGCCAATTATTCGGGTGATAGCTTTATCAAAACATTTAATCAGAGTTCGCTTGTCGATAACACCTATAATTCTACTCTGAACATGATAAAATGGGGGATATTTGCTACTGCATCTTATTCGTTCCCCGGCGACAGATTCACGGCATCGGCAGGATTAAGAAGTGATGGTGCCGATTATTCATCGAGATTAACAAATATGCTCAAGCATATTTCGCCCCGACTATCATTGTCTTATCGCATCGCAGATAATCTATTTGTCAATGCCAACGCCGGCGTTTTCTATCAATTACCACCTTACACCTCGCTGGGCTATCGCAACGATGATGGCGAGCTGCTAAACAAGGAACTAGATTATATGCGGGTATCACAAGGAAGTGTAGGATTTAATTGGCACAAAGGAAACACTCTTGAATTTTCACTCGAAGGCTTCTATAAAGGTTATGGCAACATTCCGCTATCAATAACCGATAATATACCATTAGCCTGCAAAGGCGACGATTATGGAATTGTAGGGAACGAATTATTAGTATCGTCGGCACAAGGTCGCAGCTATGGAATAGAATTCCTTGCTCGCTGGTTTATCGCACAGCGTCTTAATCTCTCGTCATCGGTAACTGTGTTTAAAAGCGAGTATCGAAACGATGAACATAGCAACTATATCGCTTCGGCATGGGACAATAGATTTATTATTAATATAACAGGTACCTACGATCTACCTAAAAATTGGAGCGTTGGAATGAAATTTAAATGTATAGGCGGCGCACCATTCACCCCTTACGATGTAGATAAGTCTTCACTCGTATCGGCTTGGAATGCTAAAGGACAGCCATATTTCGACTACTCAAAATATAACACCGAGCGACAGCCCGCTTTCGCTCAATTAGATTTGCGCATCGACAAGACATTCTATATCCGAAAATGTATGCTAGGCTTTTATCTCGACTTGCAAAACATAACAAAGAGTCAATTTAAGCGTCAAGACGTATTAATGAGTACGGGAATTATTGAAAATCCGACAGCACCGGCAGCCCAGCAACGATATAAAATGAAATATATAGAGCAAAAAAGTGGAACACTTCTACCATCGATAGGCATTACATTCGAGTACTAAATGAAAATGATGCTTTTTGTAAAACTTTTTTATATACTCTTAATAGCTGAAAATCAGCGTATTTATATATTGAACAGCCAAAAAACATATAAATAGTTGAAATTTTATTGTCTAAAAATTTGCAAGTTTCAACGAAAGCCCTTACCTTTGCATCGCTTTTAAGGACAAAACGATTCGCTAGCTCAGCTGGTAGAGCACAACACTTTTAATGTTGGGGTC
>JAQVCR010000032.1 GCA_028689665.1 Muribaculaceae bacterium | reverse complement strand
TAGAAAGGGAAAAGGTGAAAGTGAGGAATGTGGAATGGGTGGCTGCGGGCGAGCTGGCACCCGCTTCGGGGTGTGGATTGCGAGGGGTTTCCTACCGTGCGCTTAAAAGCGCACGGTTATGCAGTGTGTTGCCACAGCGTGGCAACACACTATTCCCCCCTCTCAGGGGAAACCGTAGCTACCGGCAATGTATAGTATAGCTCCCGGGCTTTAACGGTTTATGCAGTTTCCGGGGTTAAACAGTTTAAGTAAAAGACAAGTTTAAGCAGTTTATGGTTAAGCTGTGATAAATGGTGGGGGTTGCTAGTCTTGTAGTAGGTTATCTATTAGTTTGATGATTTGATTTACGTTTGATGGGCGTGGTACTCCTTTAGTAATTAGGTTTCCTTTTTTGTCTATTATAACAAATGTTGGGTATCCTTTAACGAAGTGGCTATATTGCCCAAGGAATGCATCGGTGGCTGATGTGTCAAAAAAATAATTTTCGCATGCAATAAACTCTTTTGAAATTAGTCGTTGCCAATCGTTTGAATTAGATCCTAAGCATAGGTATACGAATTCGACATTATTATTTTTATATTGGTCGCGAAGAGTTTTTGCTGCGGGTATTTCAGCCCTACATGGTCCGCACCATGTGGCATATATATCTATATAAATTACTTTGCCTTTTGCTTTTGTTTTAAGGATGTCGAAAATATTTGCATATGGAATTGGTTGAATTTTGTTTTTGGCATTAAGGTATGAAATACCTTTAATTGGGATATTTAAGGATTTGATTTGGGTATTTAAATTTTTGTCTATTTGTTCTTTTATACGTGTTACGAAGTAATCATTGCTGAACAAATTGAAAATTTCGCTATCTATATTTGCATTTGATGTTGCAATCAGGTTTGTGATATAAGAATAAATGATGTAATCGCGAGATATACCTTGTGGCATTTTATTTACTGCTTGAAGCAGGATTTCAATTTTTGCTTTAAAATCGTTGGGGTTAATATTGTTGTAATTTTCATTTTTCCGCAATAATGAATATAGGTATCCATCTAGGTGGTAAGAGAAATACATTGATTTGAAATTATCGGGATTAAATATTTGGAATATTGAATCGGATACTAGTTCTGATTGCTGTGCTGAATATTTAAATATTTGATTTGCGAGGATGTAAATTGCGTCTCTTTCTGCCCATTCTATAATAGCTGGCATCAGTGTATGTCGATTAGCATAGGATTTGATGGAGTCGCGAATTGTGTTGAGATAATTCTTATATGATGATAATGTTTCTTCTTTTCCTTTGGACAAATCAATTTTATGTGGAATGGTTAATGTGTATAGATAATTTACAAATGGTGTAAATTGATTATTTAGTTTGGCATTATCTCCACTGAAAACGATTCTTTTATCAATCTCTTTATGTGCCGGGTCAATTTTTATGTATATTGAATCGCCGGGAGAAATTAGGAAATTGTAAAACTCGTTTCCATATTTTATTGTGGTGTTTTGGGTAAAGAATACATTAGCAGCAGCATGGAAGTCTTTGTTTTCGGATACTCTGAAAACATTTCTAAGGTTTTTACTATCAATTGTTGGGTCGCAGAATAAGACTGTGAGTATGTTTGGTGCATTGTTGGAGTTATTAACGACAGACCCTGCGATTACAGTTCTTTCGGCAATAAATTTTTGTTGAATTTGGCTAGTAATAATTGTATTGCTTATTGACAATAAAGCTATTAATAAGATTATTTTCTTCATGTTATTATAAGTTTAAAAAATTTCTGAATTATGCAACAAGGAATTTCATAATTATTTGAGAAAGCACCAAACAATTAAGGTCTAGCCGATAGTTGTTGTAATTGATATAGCCCTTATGATTAAGTGAGGGTTATATCGCCAAAAAACTCGGGGCAGTGAAAACTAGGATGCTCAGTCTGTATTGGCGACCAGCTTAAGAAATGTGGTGAGCTTGTTTTTGAGCCGCACTTATAAAAATTTCCTTTAATTTGAATCGGTGCACTTTCGGCCTTTAGTCCTATTAGTTCAAGTGGTATTGCGAATGCTAGATTCCAAGCAAATAATCCTTCCATCTCTTCAAATGGTCTAGTACCACAAGAGGCATATCTTTTAATCGATGCAAGTTGCGAGTCGTTAAGTCTTGTTGGGTTTTCTCTAGTTTCGCGATGTGAAGCATTAATAGTACCAATGCAATTAAATTCAAAGTTCCAATATTCTTTACTGCCGGGTGTTGAAAGGAAAAATTCAACACAACTATCTTCGCTTACGGGAGAGTTATTAGTGTAATTCATGGCTCTTAAATAGTTGCACCGAACGAAGAAATCGATGTAAATATATTTTGAGGAATAGGCTATAGAGAATACAGTCAAAGGGTGGTAAGGAAATTCTTCGCCCCAATTACGGCATTCGAGACTATTTTTAGCGACATTTTGTTCCATAAAGTCGCTGATATTTTCAAGCTCAAGATTGTCAAGTTGGTCGATTCTCGTAACAATAAGAGATTTTGTATTTTTATTTTTCATAATTATTTAATTGAAGAAATAATTTTTAATACCCCAAAAAAGTCCGAATAAAGACATAATCGCTATAATAATGCCTATAATTCTATTAACCAACCACATACTTCTCACATTAAAGTGCGATCTCACAGCACTAACAAAGAATGTTATAAGAAGCCACCATAAAATTGCGCCAATAATAATAAACAAGAATCCAGCCATTGAGATATAAATGCTCATATCTTGTTGAAGGAAGTTGAAACGAGCAAAAAGTCCAATAATAAGGAACAGGATTAATGGGTTTGAGAACGTCAATAAGAATCCGGTAGCGAAATCTTGAGTATATGTATTTTTCTTTTCACTAGCAGGCTTTAAGCTACTCGTAGGGTTCTTTTTAATAAGATATATGCCAAATACGAACAATACTATGCTTCCTAAAATTTGTATAATATCTTGATTAGTCTCGATAAAATCTATGATAAAAGACATACCCAGCCCTGTCAATAAACAGTAAATAATATCGGAGAGTGCTGCTCCAATACCTGTAAAAAAACCAGACCAACGACCTTTATTCAAAGATCGCTGAATACATAACACGCCAATAGGTCCCATTGGAGCAGAAATAAGCACTCCAATAGCTAACCCTCTCAATATTGTTATTAATAGTAATTCCATTAAGCTCAAAAAACAATTGAGAAACAAAGGTAATAAAAAAAGTTTTATTTATCTTTGTTTTTATAATTACAAAGCAATTATTTATTTTATCCATACTTTAGATAAAAGATTATTAAATTATTTGATGATGTATAGATATTTTATCATACTATTTTATTTGTGTTTTATAATTTCAAAAGTTTCGGCTAAAACATATTTTTATGATAGCTATAATAGATTTGCGCCCTACTCTATTTCAGGATATACAACTATTAATGATAATAATTTAATTTTTAGCAATCAGACTTTTAATAAAATATTTAATGTTGCATATTTCGATACAACTGATTCGGAATATACATTTGAAGTAAAAATAGCAAGTCTAAATAACAATGAAGCAAAGAGTTATAAATACTATGATAGGGATGGTAAAAGGCACAGGCTATGCAATCCTGAATATAGTGTTGTATGGAATTATCAAGATTCGATAAATTATAGGTGTATAACGGTTAGATGTAATAATATTTATCCTAACGATTTCTATGACGAGCGAACACTAGATGTTGAGATTTCGGATTGCATCGATGGGAAAAAGAATAGCCTTTTCACAAAAAGAATGACAAGTGGTGTAAATCTTTATAGTGATTTTAATGTTTTCTCAATAAGAGTAAAAGATGGGAAACAGAATATTTATTTAGGTAATAGATATTTTTTACACTTAGCAGAAATAGATGATGTAAATATAAAAGGCAAGAATGGTCTTGGTCTAGCAGCTGGAGTTGCATCTAAATTATCAATTGAACGAATTGTTCTTAAAACTAAAAAAAGCCCTGAAATAATGCTTCAGACAAGTTGGGACTTATCTAGATTATCAGATTATATGTCGTCGATAACTGATGATCCGTTAGAGGGATATTGGTGCTATTTTGACAGGAAATTAGACCAAGAAAAATTAATGTTAGGAGGCGAATATAAGCTGGCAATAGTAAAGTCGGGCAAAGGGAAATATGATATTATTTACTTTAGCGGAGCGAAAACAAACGGAAAGAGATGGAAACTAGGTATGAAAAAAGGAGCATTAAGCTCAACGAACTTTGAAGGGAATTATAACCTAGAATGGTACGATTCGATGATGGAGCCATTTAAAAAAAATGTATATGCCATTCTTATTAATAGCTCGTTGTTAGAGTTACATTTCCCGATACAAGATAGTGTCGTGCGCTTTACAAGATGTATTAAATAGATTTATTTAGCCTGGAGTATTTCAATCCAATATCCGTCGGGGTCTTCGACAAAATATAAGCCCATCTCAGTATTTTCAAAGCACACGATACCCATTTCTTTGTGTTTAGATCTTATTTCGTCATAATCGCCATCGACTCTAAGACAAAGATGGAATTCACATTCGCCTAGATCATAAGCTTGTGTATGATCTCTTAACCACGTTAATTCTAATAAGAAATCAGAGCGTTCGTCGGTGAGATATACGATTATGAAATCGCCATTTTTGTGATTTATTCTATTTTTTTCTTTAAGTCCCAGTGCTTCGGAATAGAATTTTAAACTTTGTTCTAAATTTGACACATTAAAATTAAAATGGTCAAATCGGCTTTTAATATTCATAGTCATATTGTAGTTTATTTTAAAATTATTTGCTCCCCCGGTAGAGATAGACAATAGTAATCACCGCGCTCAATATTTTTGTAATTATTGAAATCGCAAGCCATATTTGAAAAGCTCCAGAAGTGCATAGGGATAAAATTATTGATATTAAATTTATGTACGAATTGTTTAGCTCCTAAATAATAATCAGTACCTATACGAGGGTCGACAGGGAACATAGCCAAAGTCATATTAGTAGAGTATTCGTAAATATCATTTAGAATTTTGGTGAAATCTCCTTGAGCTTTATTAATTTCTTTTTGCGTGGACTCATCTTTCCAATGCCAAAAGTTTAAATCTCCGGCATGAAATATCTTCTTTCCTTCGATCTCAATAAAGAAAGAGCAACCACAATCGGTAGAGCCAAAAGAATGAATAGTAATGATATCTTCAATCTTAACTATTTCATTAGGGCGCATAAATATTGTAGATATCGGGAAATTGATCGAACGGTTCTTCTTTTTGATATCATAAGAAAAGATATAATCGATACTGCATTCGTCATACATTTTAATCCACTCCAAAATATTAGAATTAAAATGATCGCTATGAGAGTGAGAAGAAAAAACAATAGCCCTCTTACTCTTATTTAATATTTCTTTTATAGCATTTGCTTTATCAATATAGTAATCAAAAATTAGAGTACAAGATTCCATTTGAATAGCAAAGCCACTATGACCAATATAAGTTAGTATCATAAATTAGAATTTAATTCTTGCCAGCCCAGTTGAAAATAATTGCGATTAAAGTCTTTCTCTCTTAGTATAGAGCCATTACACATAACGATGTCGATATCGATAGGAATTACGCCTTCAGCATTACTTGAAACAGTGCGTCCGGAATTTTTTTCATATTGCTTTAGCCTCTGCGTCAATGCAGATATATCTAAATCGCAATGTGCAATAATTACCGCATTTTTGTAATCATTATCTTTTCCATTAATGGCTTTAGTTGAATAAATAGACGAAGTCTTCACGCTATTAAGAATTGTATTTAACCACGTTATACAATTAGCCATCTGAGTTTCTTTATCACAGCTATTACTACCAATGCTTAATACTATAAAATTATTCACAGCCATTTATTTATATTCCTTTTAATGATAATGATATGCGTCGTCGATCGGTGTCGACTAATATTACTTTTACTTTTATATGTTGATGTAATTTCAATATTTCGGAAGGAGATTTAATAAATTTATCGGTTATCTCTGAAATATGAAGTAATCCATTCTCTTTAATACCGAAATCGACAAAAGCACCAAATTGAGTAATATTAGTAACTATTCCATTTAATATCATTCCAACTTTTACGTCAGAAATAGACTTCACATTCTCATCAAACTCTAAAATTTCGGCTTTAGAGCGAGGGTCTCTACCCGGCTTTTCAAGCTCTTTAATAATATCTTCTAATGTAGGAAGTCCAATATCATTACAAACATACTTTGACAGATTAATAGTATTTCTTATGCTACTATCAGATATTAAATCGGATACAGAACATTTGCTGTCTTTAGCCATTTGTTCAACGATTTTATAACTTTCGGGGTGCACAGCCGAATTATCCAATGGGTTTAAGCTATCAGGGATGCGCAAGAAACCAGCACTTTGCTGAAAAGCCTTCTCCCCCATTCTTGGGACATTAAGCAAGTCTTTTCGTGATGAATATCCTCCATTTTTCACTCGATATTCAACAATATTCTGTGCTAATTGTTCTCCTAATCCAGATACATAAGTTAGCAGATACTTTGATGCCGTGTTTAAATTAACGCCAACTTGATTTACACAACTCTCGACTGTAAAATTTAATGCAGATTTTAATTTTGTTTGATCTACATCATGTTGATATTGTCCAACGCCAATCGACTTAGGGTCGATCTTTACAAGCTCGGATAGCGGATCGAGCAGACGTCTAGCGATAGAAACAGCACCCCTTACAGTTACATCTTTGTCAGGGAATTCCTCTCTTGCTACTTTTGATGCAGAATAAATAGACGCTCCATTCTCACTTACGATAAAAACTTGAACTTGCTTTCCAAATCTAATTGTAGAAATAAACTTTTCGGTTTCTCTACTTGCCGTTCCATTTCCTATGGCTATGGCATCAATTCTATAAGATTCTATTAACTGAGAGATTTTCTTAGCGGCAATTTTAGTATCGTTTTGTGGAGCGTTGGGATAAATTGTATCATTATGGAGGAAGGTACCATTTTCATCGATACATACGATTTTACAGCCGGTACGAAATCCGGGATCGATACCTAATATACGTTTGTTTCCCAGCGGCGCAACAAAAAGCAATTGTCTTAAATTTTGCTTAAAGGTATCAATTGCCTCTAAATCGGCTTTTTCTTTCGATAAATTAGCAAATTCAGTCTCTATTGAAGGTTTTATCAGTCTTTTAAAGCTATCAGATGCAGCTATTGAGACAAAATGTGCAGACTCCGAATCCCCTTTAACGACAATACGTTTAATATTATCTATTGCTATATCATTATCTATCGAGATATTTACTTTTAGCAGTCCATCTTTCTCTCCACGGCGCATAGCCAATAATCTATATGACGATATACGTTGAAGTGGTTCGTTATAATTAAAATAATTATTATATTTTTCGGCCTCGTCTTCTTTTCCTTTAATAACATTACTCGATATTACAGCATATCGTTTATATAAATTTCTTATGTTGTTTCGTACTATTTCATTTTCCGAGATCCATTCAGCTATAATATCTAAAGCCCCCGAAATTGCTAAATCGCAATCGGAGATAGTTTCATTAATAAATTTTCTAGCACGATACGTTATATCATCATTATGTTGCGACATAATTATCTTTGCAAGAGGCTCAAGTCCATTTAATCTAGCTATTTCTGCTCTAGTTCTTCGCTTAGGCTTGAATGGAAGATATATATCTTCGAGAAGAGATTGGCTCAAACAATTATCTATTCTGGACTTTAATTCTTCGCTTAGATTTCCTTGTTCAGCTAATGTAGATATAATAAATTCTTTTCTTTTAAGTAATATCTTTATTTCTTCGTTCTTCTCATAGATGTTTTGTATAACTACTTCATCAAGATTACCAGTCGCCTCCTTGCGATATCGACTAATAAATGGAATGGTGCAACCATCATCGAGCAGTTTTATTGTATTTTCGACTTGCTTATAACTAATATTTAAGCTCTCAGCAATCTGTCTATCTATTGTTTGTCTGTCCATATTTTAGGGTTATAAGTGTAATTTCGGGTGTTGCACCTATCCTCATTGGTATTGCTACTTCACCAAGTCCAATATTCACATATAATTTTTGATTATTATTATTATATAGCCCTCCCCACTCATTATATCTAAATTTGGCAGGAGAAATGCGATATCCAAAGAAATCAATTTCGGTTTGCATTGCATGTGTATGTCCGGCAAGCATAAGATCAATATTCGTTTTATCAGTTATTTCGGCACGCCAGTGAGCAGAATTATGTGATAATAGTATCTTGAAATGATTATCCTTTAAGTCTAAATAGGCTTTCAATAAATCGCCATAAGTTTTAAAAGGAGGATCGCCCCAATTCTCTACACCAATCAGGACAATTGTATCTGAATTATGGCAAATTAGATGATGCTTATTATTTAGCATCTTCCACCCCATCTTTTCTTGTAAATTAAAAAGTAATCTATCATTATCGGTTTTAGCAGATTGTGAAGGCCAATCCATATAATCGCCATAGTCGTGATTTCCTAATATAGAGAAGACACCATCTCTAGCTTTGATTCTACTAAGGACAGATGTAAATGGGTTGAGTTCTATAGACTGCCGATTTACAATATCGCCGGTGAAAACGACCAAGTCGGGTTCCAGCGAATTGATTGTATTGACCACGTCTGAAACGAATGTTGTGTCATTTCCAAATGTGCCCAGATGCAAATCTGAAAATTGGACTATCTTATAATTATCAAATGCTTTAGGGAGATTGCTATAATTCAATTCTACTTCTCTAGTCTCTATACTATTCCGAGTAATCAACGCGCCCCACCACAGCATCACAAATACTAATGCACTAATTATCAAGCCAATGCAATTTGTAGCATAATATCGATGGCTTTTAAATAATTTGGATATAGTTATTATAATTGCGTATAGATACTTAGGTATATATATAGTTAAATAGCTGAAAAGCATCCACATAATCAATAGTAAACCATCGTTTGAAGTACTACGACGTGGTATCAAGATTGCGACCAATATATATACATATAATAAGATCAAAGAAACAGCATATATTAGTGCATGTTTCTTTGATCTTAATTTGTTTTTTATCCAAATATAAATATTGATATCTACAATTATATTTATAATCATAAATATTATTATAAATAATAATGGTAGTCTCATAATGAATAATAATACTAACAGTTAGTAGCTTTTAACTTATTTACTAACGGATTAGAATACATTATAAGCATCATTCGCATCATATATTCTCTATCTGCTTTTGATAAATTTTGGATGTCTACTTTTGCCAATTGTGAATTTAAATAATTTTCAAACTCCAACTTTTCTTCATGGGTGTATTTGTCGGCAAATTTGTTTACTTTATTAAGCTTGTCGTAAGAAATATAATTACAAGGATAAATCATATAATGCGAATGTATAGCATTATCAATAATTAAACACACTTGCTTTAAAGCCTCTTGTTTATCTTCAGGGTGCTCAATTTTTAATAATTTATCATTAATTGGAGGAGCGAAGCTAAAATTGATTCTTCCTTTGTTCTGAAGGATTCCAGTCTCCATGCTAAATAAATCATCTCTCTGTGATTTTTTATGCAATGGATTCTTTTTCTTCATTAAAAATTCTTTGGCTTTCAAATAGTCATTTGGATCTAACTCGTAACTAATAGAAACAGGAGAAAGATTAATTTCTAATAGATTATCTACTAGATTTCCCTTCCCTCCTATACTTAGCATTTTAACTAAGCTTTCCTGAGTTACATCATTGCTATCTTTTGCTCTACCTTCACGTTGAGCTATCCAGACAGATTGTTTTTTACTATTAATTGTGAAATGGATATATTTTGATAATTGTATAGCTGCATCTAATGCTTGACGCATTCCTACATTACGCTTAACAATAAAACTCTTATTAATTTTCACAAGAGTTTCTATCCAATCAAATATTAACAGGTTACTCCCAATTGCGACTTCTGTCGATTCAATATTATTACGGAGTAAAACTAAGTTGAGGAACGAAGCATCTAAGACTATATCTCGATGGTTTGTAATAAAAGTAGCCGACTTCATTGGGTCTATATTAGAGATTCCCTCATAGCTAATCCCTTTTGACGTCTTCGCCTCTAGCATCTTCAAGAATGGCACCATCACCTTTTCTTGAAAATCATTTTTTGAATAAATTTTCAATAGGTCTTGAGCAAACGACTCAAAATCGACATCAGGTAATGCATATTTTACAGCGTGTTCAAAACCTGGCTCTTTTACTAACAATGCCATTTTGTTATGAAAATCTTCATCACTAATTGGGCAAATGTCCAAGAATTCCTCTGGTATGGCAGCAATTTTTTGGTTGTTCATAAAAATATCATGATAAATACTACTCTTCAAAGTTAATATAAAAATTAATTGTAAAGTAGTATTTTTAGTTTTGTTAGTTAATATTTTTCCTATTTGTACTATAATCTCTCCATTTTTCCAATAATTGTTCCATATCAGAAGGAATTTTGCTTGTAAAATTCATTTCTTCCCCTGTTACAGGATGGATAAAACCTAAAGTTTTTGCATGTAAAGCTTGGCGTGGGCAAATTGAAAAACAATTCTGGACAAACTGAGTATATTTTGAAAATACACTACCTCTTAATATTTTATCTCCACCATATCTTTCATCATTAAATAATGGGTGTCCTATATATTTCATATGCACTCTAATTTGATGTGTCCTACCTGTTTCTAACTGGCATCGGACTAATGAAACATGACATAAATTCTCTAATGTTGTATAATGAGTTACTGCATGCTTTCCTTGATCTCCTTCGGGAAATACAGCCATTTGTAATCGGTCTTTTATGTTTCTACCAATGTTACCTTCAATTGTACCTGATTCATTTTCCATCTCGCCCCAGACTAATGCAATATATTGTCGCTTTGTTGTCTTATTAAAGAATTGTTTTCCTAAAGAGGTTTTGGCATTTGGTGTCTTAGCCACAACTAATAGTCCCGATGTATTTTTATCTATTCGATGAACTAATCCCATTCTGGGGTCATTCACATCATAATCAGGATTGTCTTTAAAATGATAGGCTAAAGCATTTACTAATGTTCCTGTATAATTACCATGTCCCGGATGTACAACTAAGCCGGCAGGCTTATTTACTACTAGCAATTCGCTGTCTTCATAAACGATATCTAATGGAATATCTTGGGCAATTATTTCATTTTCATAGCGAGGTCGGTCCATTACTATAGAAATGACATCGCCGGGCTTAACTCTATAATTTGATTTAACAGGCTTTCCGTTTGCTAAAATACATGATGCTTCTGCGGCTTGTTGTATTCTATTGCGAGAGGCATTCTCCATACGGACAACAAGAAATTTATCAACTCTCAATAGTGTTTGCCCTTTTTCAGCGACAAAACGGAAATGCTCATAAAGTTCTTGTTCTTCATCAGATATAATTAGACCGTCGTCTTCTATATCGTCGATAGAAGTATTATTAATATTATCTATCATTAGCTTATTGCATAAAATCGACTCCGGTCGAATTTTCACCAGAAAAATCACTTACATCTGTCCCTGAAGCCGACTCTTCGGTTAAAGAGTCAATTACATTTTCGGTTTCGGCTCCATCACCAACTTGTAATGTAATATACGATGATGCGGGGATTTTAGTGCCTCCACTTATAGAAAGTCCGTTAATCTTCGAGTCGATTACTAATCCTTTAAATGGAGAATATACAGTTTCGATTCTAATATTTTTCAATCCTAGACCCTCCAATTTTGCTTGGGCTTGTCTTATAGAAATATCTTTTATTGATGGATATGTTACCATTCTGGGAGTCAACGCATTGATTCCAATAAAAATCACTCTGTTAGATTTTACTTTTGAATTTGCTTTTGGGTTTTGCTCTACGACCATTCCCGGTGCTAATTTATCATTGTAAATAGAATCACTAATCTCCCACCTAAAACCTTCAGCTTCAATTTTATTAATGGCCTGACGAAGCGACATATTTTTCACACTTGGGACTACTTTAAAATGTCCATGTTCAGTAAAGACATCTATTAAAAAAAGCATTCCATATATTATTATAAAAAATAGCAAAGCAATTAATATTGCATTGAACAAAACTGGATGTTTTGTTTTAAAACTATTTATTGTAGTATTTGTCTTTTCCAACTTACAACGGTTTAATTATTTTATGCAAAGTTACTATGTTTGTTTTAAAAACAAAGACAAATTAAGAAAAATGGCATAGCATTGATAAATAAAAACTAGACAGGATATCTATTCAGCAATAATTCAGGCACGTAATTATTCGTTGATTATGCGATTTTCAGTCTATTTATCTATTCGAATATTTTTAAATGGTTTCCACGCCCAAAACGTAGAACCGACATTATGCTCCGATTCAAAACCGATTTTACCACCACAACAATCCATAAGAGCTTTGCAAATCGATAGTCCTAATCCGGTACCTTGAGCAAAGCTATCTAATTTTTCAAATCGACCGAAGACCTTTGGTTTTTTACTATCAGGAATACCTATACCGGAATCTTGTACATATATTTTAATTCCTTCATTTTCGTAGCAATAACCAACTTTAATAAATCCTATTTTTGTATACTTAATAGCGTTAGTAACGAAATTTGTTAGGACTTGAGTAAAACATTTTTTATCACTATTCACAATGCACGAAGAATATGGATTTTCTATAATATATTCTATGTTTGGTTCCTTGATTCTGCGACTGAGTGATGATGTAAGATCATTAAAATATTCAGATAGATTAAACTCCTCCGGATTATTTTCAATGATTCCAGCCTCTATTTTAGATAAGTCTAAAATATCATTAATAAGCCTCAACATAATATCATTATTTGTAGAAACTATTCTAAAATATTCTTCTTTTTCAGCCTTGTTATCAGAATCTTTAATAAGTTGAGAAAATCCAATAATAGAATTTAATGGAGTACGAATCTCATGGCTCATATTAGCCAAGAATGCAGATTTCAACTTATCAGACTGCTCTGCCTTTTGTTTAGCTAATTCTAATTCCTTGCTAGAATTTTCTCTATCTGTAACATCACTTACTATTCCGATTAACAATCTCCTATTATCGGAAGAAGTAAACATTGATTGAGTTGTTTCTCTAATAAATTCTTTACCATTTATAATAATATTCACCATTGATACAACTCGCTTACCATTGGCTTCTACTGCTTCTTGATTACATTTTCTGAATAGTTCTGCAATTTCAAAAGGGCAAACATCGTAATCTGTTTTGCCTACTATTGGAGAATTCTTTTCTCCGGTTAATAATTTTAGTTGTTCATTAACTACAATGTATCTAAAATCGTCATCAATATCTTTTATAAAAAAGCCCATAGGGAACTTCTCTATTACATTATGCAGAAGAGAAAGAGAATACTCTAATTTAGCTTTCTGATCAATGAGCTCATTATTAAGTATCACTTGCTCTGTAATATCTCTTCTTAATCCGGTGTATTTATAAATTTTACCTTTTTCGTTCTTAATCGGAACACCATTAATAATGACATTACTATAATCTTTTCTTTTTGGCAATAGCACTCTAATTTCCATTGTGATATTACAATAATCGCCGTTGCGTATTTTATTATACATATCAAGGACAATGCCCCTATCTAATGGGTGGATAAAGTCTAAATATTCACTAACTGACATATTGACATTTGGCATAATAGCCTCATTGCTATATGTATTAATAAATTCTTTATCGATATTATAGTCCCATTGGACGATATTGCAAGCCTCAATAATTAGATTTGTTTTTGTTTTATAGTTTTCTAATTTTACTCTTTGAGTAAAATCTTGTGTAACATCTTGCACAACGAATAGGAATCCATCTGATCCATCTATATTATTAATTGTGGCAGTTCTTACATCTAGGTAAGAAATAGCAGTATTTATTGTTTTGAAATTAGCTTTATCAAATTCATACCTTAATAAGAAATTAGATCCATGCCCATTTTTCAGTTTGTTTCTAATCTCGATAGGAATATTAGGATTATCAAATAAAGAATAGCCAATAACATCTTCTTTGCAATTTAAGCCCATTTGCTTAATTTCAAATTGATTAATCTCGTATAGTTTCCCATTTTTATCGTATAATTCAATTCCGGCAGGTATTGTATTGAAAATTGTTTCTAGTAATTGAGTTTTTTTATTAAGCTCTTGTTCCGATTTTTTACGTTCGGTTATGTCCTCAAAAAGCAATAAATAATATATGATTTTATTTTGTTTGTTTCTTATTACAGAAGATCTTATAGAAAGAAAAATATTTTTATTCGATTCTTTTTTATTTAGTTTCTTCGATAGATAAGAAAAATCATATTCGAGCTCATAATTAACATCATTCCCTTTTTCTAAATCACTTATTGCCCACTTTGGAATATTAATATCTTCAAAGATATTAAGTTTTAATAATTTCTCTTCTTTAGCATTGAAAATTTGTGGGATTTTAGCGTTTACGGATACAACCATTCCCGATGGGTTTGTTAGCACAACTCCAATGGGCAAATTTTTATACATTGCATCTAACATTGCCATTCGCTCAAAAGCCACATCATCTACTTTCTTAAGCTTTGCAGCGAACTTCTTGCCAATAGAATAACTAGTAGAAATAATATTAGCTAAGGTATTTAACAGACTGCAATCTTCACTTGACCAATCTCTATATTCATTTGTGATATCTATACCTATGTAACTTAATAATGTGGTATTTACGAATATTGGGTAAATAAGTATTGATAATATATCTTGGGATTTTAATACTTCATATTCCGAAGGAGCTATAAATTTAATATCTTCTAAATTATTTACTATAAATGGTTCGTTTGTAATAATTTTTTTATAGAAATAAGGAGTTGAACTTAGAGGTAATTCTCCAATAATGTCTATCTGTGGCGAGACTCCTTTTGCACATGCCTCATAAGAATATCTTTGTATTGATAATTCTTGGTTTATATTAAATATATAAGTTCTGCTTGCTTTAAAAAAGATAAGAATATCATTTAATATATCTTGAATAAGTGTTTTATGACTTTCACTATCGTGAAAAGCCATTAAAGCCCGAGATATTAAATCTTGTTTTGTAAGAAATGTATACGAATTATTAGCTCTGTTTTCTACAGTGTTCATAAGCATCACCAGAATTATATATTTATTTAATATTTTGCAAAAGCAATACTATTAATTACCTATTTACGGAATTAGAAAGTTAATAATTTAACGATTTAAGGGTTATGCCTATATTCGATTTAGCATATTATTAAAATATCTAAGACTTTAATATTCAATATCTTTAAGCAAAATTTGAATGCAATATTCGTTAAAATTCTTGATATATGCAAGCATTTTGTCAAAACTTTAGAAAATAAAATGGGATCTGCCTTATAGGCACGTATTTCAACACTCTAAAATGGTGGCTGTAGTCAAGCACTGCTAATATAAAATTCTATAATTAAATTCTTTAGCTTCATAACGAGGGGCAACGCCTGCGTGAGCAAATAAATATGATAAGAAAAACAAGTTGGAGAATCCTTCAGCCGACTTGATGAGTTAGACGGAGTGCGTACGGAAAGAGTAGTTAGCGATAAGGAGTACAACCTATGCTTCGAGAGTTGCGTCTACCCGTTACATTGTGAGGGCTATGTCTCCACGCGCGGTTGTGCGAATGCTCACGACAAAGTATACAGCATGTGGCTTCGTTTGGCACTTTAGTGGCTACAAATATTTCAGGATAAAAATTACATATTATTCCCTGTATTTCCAAATCTTTCTATATCAATATTTTCGCTTAGTGCAAGGTGCAAGCTATATCTCTATACAGACTTACACCTTGCACTAAGCACGTTAATCACACTTTTTGCCGCCGTAAAATTTATGGCGACAAAAATAATAATCGCAAATAAATTTGATAAAGAGGATTCATCAATAGCAAGATTTTCACCTATGTTTTCTGCAAACAAAATCCAATCTTGGGCATGTTCAAATTGGTCCCACTCGTAAAACCCACTGAGAGTTTCTTTATATTGTTTTTCAAACGTATGACCATCAATATGATAGAAATCCTCAAACGTACGGCAAGCCATCGGGGACGTGTCCATACGTTTCTTTTAAAAAAGCTCCAAATTCTTTGGAGTAACGTGTGCCTTTTGCTGTAATATCAAGGTTTATGGGTAAAGAAAAACTCTTCCCGGTCCGGGTATCTATCCATCGTCTTCTACGAATTTTAAGTATTACTTTGTAATCCCTTATGCGGAAATCTGTTATACTCGTTACTTCTGTAAAACCCTTTGATTCAATATG
Source organism: Muribaculaceae bacterium (assembly GCA_028689665.1). GTDB lineage: Bacteria > Bacteroidota > Bacteroidia > Bacteroidales > Muribaculaceae > JAQVCR01. The sequence continues at coordinate 6,486 of JAQVCR010000032.1, read as the reverse complement.
CAAGTTATCAAATGACTCTAGATCTTTCTTCTTATCAAGATATATATGTATTTCACTTGAGTTGCTTTCTACTCTTGTTATTTCAAAAAATTTAAGTACTTCCGTTGGTAGTACGACCTCTGCTAATAATATAAGTTAATTTGTTTCCATTTATTAGAAACGACCTTTATATATTTTTGGTATGCATTCCCCCCATTAAATTTCTACTGACCCCTTTTTCGTGGGTCAGAGAGGGAACCGTATAAACAAAGAAAAACCCCACAAAACATTTATTTTGTAGGGTTTGGCTCCTTGATGGCACCGTTTGGCTTCATCGTTCAGCGGAGAGAGAGGCTCTTTCTCCTGAACCTTAATAAAACATCAAATAGCATCAAAGTGCTTATATATAATGTTTTAATTAGTCCATTTACTTCAGATAAAATCGTGTAATATCAGTGATAATCACCATTCTTTGGTGTAACTTTTGGTGTAGTTTTCGGAAATTCTTTATATCTTTGCACCAACAAACAAGTGAAGCTATGAATATAAAACGAAGCATAAGAATCGCTATTGAAAATCGCAAGAAAGATGGCGTACCTGTGGTTGAGAATGTACCTATACGGTTGCAGGTGTTTTTTAGTAGTAAGAGAATCGATTTTACTACCGGGTATCGCATTGATGCTACCAAGTGGGACTCAGCAAAGCAGCGAGTGAAAAACAATGTAACCAACAAACAAAATCAATCTGCCTCGCAAATAAACGCTGACCTTGCGAAGTATGAGACCTATATCAATGAGATTTTTCAAGATTTTGAAGTCAGAGAAATAGAACCGACTACCGAACAGGTCAAGATTGCTTTTACTGAAAAGTTAAACCCAACACCTCAGAAGAAGCAAAAAAGCCAAGCAACAAGAGGCAAGGCAAAGAAGTCCGACCTCTTTGTCGTATTTGATGAGTTCGTGCGAGAATGTGGAGTGCAGAACAACTGGACGGAATCCACATACGAGAAATTTGCAGCAGTCAAGAATCACTTGACCGCCTTAAAAAAAGGTCTCACCTTTGATTTTTTTGATGAATCAGGATTGACTGAGTACATCACCTTCTTACGAGATGTTAAGCAGATGAGAAATAGCACCATCGGCAAACAGATGGGTTTTCTGAAATGGTTCTTGCGATGGGGACTAAAAAAGGGCTACACCAAAAACAATGCTTTCCAAACATTCAAGCCGAAGATTAAGAACACACAGAAAAAAGTTATCTATCTTACTTGGGACGAACTGACACAGCTTCGGGATTTTGAGATACCGGAATCGAAACAATATCTGGCTCGTATGCGTGATGTGTTTTTATTTCAATGCTTTACAGGGCTACGGTACTCGGACGTATTCAATCTCAGACGAAGTAATGTTAAGGATAGCTATATTGAAATCACGACAATTAAAACGGCTGACACGCTCAAAATAGAACTAAACAATCATAGCAAAGCGATACTTGACAAGTATAAAGACGTTGCTTTTGAGAATCATAAGGTGCTTCCCGTCATAACGAACCAGAAAATGAATGACTACTTGAAAGAGTTGGCTGAGATGGCTGGAATTGACGAACCTGTGCACCAGACCTACTATCGAGGCAATGAGCGTATCGACGAAGTTATGCCAAAGTATGCACTACTTGGCACGCACGCTGCACGAAGAACGTTTATCTGTAATGCACTTTCGTTGGGCATTCCTGCCAATGTGGTGATGAAGTGGACGGGGCACAGCGACTACAAAGCGATGAAGCCCTACATTGACATTGCCGACAACATCAAAGCCGATGCGATGAGTAAGTTTAATCAGTTGTAGCATTCGGAATAAAAGTATGATTACTAAATCTCACTTTTTGCTTAAAAGTTATAGATACGATTATAATTATCGCTATCTTTGCGAAAAGATATAGATATAATTAAAACTCAATAAACGAGATATGGCAAAGTTCCCCAGCGTTCTGCACAGCAGAAATACATACATTGAGCGTATAAAACCGTTTATGCGCACCCCTATTGTCAAAGTAATGATAGGTCATCGTCGTGTGGGCAAAAGTTTTATTCTGTTTCAACTCATTGAGCTTATCAATAGTGAAGAACAGGATGCGAATATTATCTACATCAATAAGGAGGATATTGATTTTGTAGATATTACCTCCTACCAGGAGTTGCATAGCTATATCTCAGCAAGATTAGTCAATGACCGAAGAAATTACATCTTCATTGATGAAATTCAGGAGATTACAGATTTTAAGGTCGCTATTCGGTCGTTCGCACTTGACGACAACAACGACATTTATATCACAGGAAGTAACTCCGAGATGTTTTCGAGCGACTTGGCTAATGAGCTTGGAGGACGTTATGTAGAGTTTCGTATTTACAGCCTCTCGTATCTTGAATTTTTGGATTTTCAGAGTCTGCCCAACGATGATGATTCATTAGATAAGTATTTTCGATTCGGAGGATTGCCCTATCTGATTCACTTGCCATTAGATGAGACTGTAGTTATGGAGTATATCCGCAGTGTCTATTCAACGATTGTTTTGCGTGATGTTGTCGAGCGAAAGAAGATACGAAACACCGCTTTTCTGGAGCAACTGATTCGCTTTCTCGCTAATAACATTGGTAGCTTGTTCTCGTCAAATAGCATTAGTAATTTCCTTAAAAGCCAGCAGGTTAAAATTTCACCTAATCAAGTTTCGGAATACGCCGACTCTTTGGCGCAGGCTTTTGTTGTGCATCGTATTGGGCGTTATGACATTGTGGGTAAGAAGTTTTTTGAGCATAGCGAGAAGTACTTCTTCGAGAATATGGGTATTCGAAATGTGGTTGCCGGGTATAAACCTCAAGATAGAGCAAAGCGTTTGGAAAATATTGTATGCAATCACTTATTATTTTGTGGTTACGAGGTCAAAGTCGGTGCTATCGCTACCGAAGAGATAGATTTTGTATGTACACGAGGGGGTGAAACACTCTATGTTCAAGTTGCCGTTGAGTTATCAAGACCCGAAACAATTGCACGAGAATTTGGCAATCTGCTTAAAATAAAGGACAACTACCCGAAAATTGTCGTTTCGGGGGAACGCTCTTTTGAGAATAGCTATGAAGGTGTAGAGCATATCTATATAAGGGACTTCTTATCATCCACTTTAACGCCTAAGATATTATAATGATTAACATAGTCGAATTTCTTCCATTGTACCGTGATGTAAACCGCATTACAAGTGCGGTTGCACTGGGTGAGGCGGTGAGCTATGCAGGGCAAAAAACAATCACAGACTTTTATCGTCAGTTTTCAGATGCGAAGATATTCGAGCGGATGGTTTTGGAGATTGTTACTCAGAAAGAACGTGCGATCAGTGATTTATTGCTATCCAGCATTAAATCTGAGATTAGTGCTTACGGAAGTATGTACAGAATGACTCGCTTATGTTTGGATGCACTAAATCCAGAAACAGTTTGCAGAAAAGAATCACAACGGTTTGACCGCGGCATTCGTTGCCAGATGGAGATTGCAAACAATTATAGCAAAGAGTTGAATCAGATAAACGGTTCATTGGACGCTATTGGCTACAGGGAACACACTCCGCAGGAAGAGGAACGACTTTGGCAACAACACGAATACCTGACTGCTCGTTACAGTGAAGAGAAAGAGAGGCTTTCATCTCTTTACGACCAACAAAGGGAAATTACCACCGAAACATCGCAATACACAGAAAATGTATTTGAGATGCTATACAACCTTAGTCTGGAATTTGAGTCTATTATCAATAAATATCTGCCAACAGCAACTTCTGAGCCATCTTTGGAAATAAAAGAGCAAACAGCACCAACAGAAGAATTGGTACAGGTTAATAAAATAGACCCCGATACCATTTTCCATGCAAAGAAGTTTGAAAAATTCTTGGTATTGGAGCAGAAACTTATCGCAAACCAATACCTAAGCCCCGAATTACACTGGGTATCAACTCACGAAAACGGCAAAGCAGACATCAAACGCCTGATTATCTTCTTGACAGGACTTGTTGAGAACGAATATTTTCTGCCAAACAGAGACCCAAAGATAAAAACCTTCTTTGAGGCTCGCTATCGTATCGCCATCGGTCAAAATTTTGAGAAGAGCCGCCGAAAACCATACATCGGTGAGTACAAAATGGTATTCTACGACTATCCGTTTTAATCTATGTTACTACGACCGTAGTACGAAATCATATCACACACATTTATCGTAGTTCACTGAGTGTCAAAAGCTTTTTTTGACACCCAGTACGATTTTGTTTTCACTGAAAATAATCATATACATTTGCAGTGTTCGAACCGAGCAACAGCCGAAGTACAAGGCTAATGTTTCATTCAAAAATACTGTAAAGATGAATATCAACGATTTGAAAGAGAAGCCAATTTGGCAAATGACAGGCGAAGAGTTTCTTTACCTGCAGCAAAGTGGAGCGGTAGTCTCAAACGCTCCAACAACCATAACCGATACCACCGTCAAAAGACACGTATATGGAATTGTGGGTATCGCCAAACTGTTCGGGTGCAGCCTCCCGACAGCAAACCGCATCAAAAAGAGCGGCAAAATCGACAAAGCGATTACGCAAATAGGGCGTAAAATCATTGTCGATGCAGAGTTAGCATTGGAGTTAGCAGGACGTAAAACCGGAGGGAGGTAGCTATGGAAGAGAAATATATCCGAGTGGCTACCACGCTCTACAAAATTGTACGAAAACCGTTGCTTAGCGGCGATTTTATGGAGGTGCGTATGGTGTGGAATTATGACACCCTGCGGCAAGATCATCCGAAAGATTTTATCGCACAGATCCAAAAATACGATGGCTTTTGCTGTGTTCCGAGCCATATAAATTATAAACGCACCATCGGCACATTCCTGAACGACTATGAGCCGATTGAGGTTGTGCCGGCACAAGGCGAGTTCCCGGAAATAACAGCATTTTTGCAACATATTTTTGGCGAGCAGTACAAAATGGGACTTGACTATCTGCAACTGCTTTACACAAAGCCCTTGCAACGGTTGCCAATTATTCTGCTGGTGTCAAAAGAGAAGAACACGGGCAAAACAACCTTTCTCAATCTGCTTAAAGCGATATTCGGAGCCAATATGACCTTCAATACGAATGATGATTTTCGTTCTCAATTTAATAGCGATTGGGCGACTAAATTGATTGTTGCCGTTGATGAGGTATTACTCGACCGCAAAGAGGACTCCGAACGCATCAAAAACCTGAGTACAGCCCGGAGCTACAAAGCCGAGGCAAAGGGGAAAGACCGCAACGAAGTGGAGTTTTTCGCCAAATTCGTGCTGAACTCCAATAACGAATTGAACCCTATTTACATTGAACAGGGCGAGACACGTTACTGGGTGCGGAAAATTCCGACCCTCTTGCACGACAATCCCGATTTACTCAGTGAAATGAAAAAGGAGCTTCAGGCACTGCTGTGGCATTTGCAGCACCGTCAGCTCTCTACCGTCAATGAGTCCCGGATGTGGTTTCGTCATGACCTGCTTATCACCAATGCTTTGCGGAAGATGATTAACCACAATCGCAACAAAGCAGAAGGGGAAATGCTCCAAATTCTTGCCGAAATCATGGAGACCGAACAGTTGAATGAATTGATGTTCTGTGTGGTGGATATGGTAAATATGTTGGAAGTAAGCGGATTGCGGGTCGAGCATCCGCACCTGCGGCGGATCTTACAGCACAACTGGGAGCTGCAACCCACGCAGACATCGCAGTATTATTCCACCTACACCCTCCGCTACGATGGCAGTACCGAGCGCAAAACGGGAACAGGGAGATATTATACCCTCACCAAAGAGCGGTTGAACGCAATTCTGTTAGTTTGTTAGATTTTGGTATATAATACGCTGATTATGTATTATATAAATAATCTCACATAAAACTCACATTCATCTCACATTCTCACACTTCCCGACAGCGTATTCTCACACATTGAAAACGTGTTAGAAGTTTGTGAGATACTTAACTTTTTATTTCACAGGAGATTGTCGGAATTTTCTCACAACCTCACGGAAAATCGAGAGCAGAGTCGAACTTGTTCGAACTATGCCGAGATGGAGTGAGGAAGACAAAGTCAATCTCACAAAAATTCTACTATGTACAACGTAAAAAATATCAGCATCAAAGACTTCCTTGCCAAGCAGGGAACTTTACCCAGGCAAGAACGCACCGGATACGGAATGTATCTGTCGCCATTCAGAACCGAAACCATGCCCAGTTTCAAAGTCGATTATAACGCCAACCTCTGGTACGACTTCGGCACAGGCGAGGGTGGTTCTATTATCGACCTGGTGATGAAACTCGACGGCAGCACCATCGGCGAGGCAATCGCGAAACTCGAAAATGGCAACTCCTTTTTATTTCACAAGACAGAGCCTATACAGCCAGTACAGTCATCGCTGCAAATCGAGTCGGTCAAGCTATTGGAGAATCACCACCTGA
>JAQVCR010000031.1 GCA_028689665.1 Muribaculaceae bacterium | reverse complement strand
AGCGCGAGCTATAATGATGATGTAGATGTGCAAAGATGATAATCATAATAATTTGTTATTTATTTCAACTGCAAAGTTACAAATTTCAACTAAACTACCAAATTTTAAACCAAAATATTACGCAAAAAATTTTGCTGCGCTGTGTCAATATTGCTTCGACTAACTAATGACACAATTGCAAGCTGCAGGGGCTATCATGTGGCTCAAGAGCAAGGCCGCAAGAGCCGACGGTACTGAATAGAAGAATGTAAGTTTGCCGCTTTTTTTTACTTCGGCTCGGAGTTAAAGATAGGTAGATATACCGAGAAGCGGCTGCCTTTGCCCAGCTCAGATTGTAAGTCTATCCGCCCGTGCATCTTATCGGTTATCACAGAGCATATCGACAAGCCCAGTCCTGTTCCTTGTGCAAATTCATCGTCTTTATAGAAGCGGTCGAAAATCATCTTTTTACTTTGTTCACTAATTCCTATTCCGGTATCTTCAACATACAGCTCTATCTCTTGCGTTTCTTCTTTAAATTTCTGTCCGATGGTTACTCTGCCCGACGGGGTAAATTTGAAAGCGTTGCTCACAAAGTTTGTCAGCACTTGAATGATTCTTAACTTGTCGACATAAATATAATAGTCGGGCTTCTCCTCAAAATCTTTTATCAGCTCCAGATGACTCGGCACTAAAACGCAATTGGTATCATATACATGCTTCAGTGCATCAAATGATGTTATCTTCTCGAAGTCGAAATCCATTTGTCCCGATTCTATTCGCGATAGTTCAAGAATGTCGCCTATTAGTTTTAGCAGCAGGTCGCTGTTATAGTTAATTAGCTTTATATATTCTTCTTTATCTTCTTTATCCATATCGTCGGACTCGTTAAGCAGATTTGAGAATCCAACAATGGCATTAAGCGGTGTGCGAATTTCGTGACTCATATTGGCGAGGAACGATTGTTTCAATTCGGCTTTGGCGGCGGCATCTCTCGACTGTTCCAATTCTTTCTCGTAGTCTTTGTGTGCTTGTATGTTAATCATCAAGCCAACAGTAGAGAGTTCACCATCATTTGCTTGGAAAGTTGTGTATCTTATCTCCCACCAGTTTACCTCGCCTTTGAAAGTTCCTTCTATTTGCACTGAGCCTTTGTCCTCTTTGGTGAAATTATTAAATTTGTTTCTAAATTCGTTTATGTCTTTTGGCTCGATAAATGAGGCAAATTCATCAAAACTTAGCGAGCAATCGTTAGATGCTACTATTTTAGTATCCCAGAAACATTCGTCGAACTCAAATTTATTGTCGATCCATTTCCACGCATAGGTATTACTTCCGCGTATCGATATGGCGAGCGATTCTTTCTCTTCTTCGAGTGTTATCATTGTCTTTTCCAGCTTCTTGGTTTTATCTTCGGTCTCTGCCATCGAGTGTTCCAGATCTTTCAAAGTGCCTTTTCTCCTGTTATTCTCTTTTATGTAGAGTACAATAGCCGTTACCAATCCTATCAACAGTGCAATAGAGATAAAAGAAATAATCAAGTAGCTCAGTGTAGGATAACGCTCAATAAAGCTGATATTGATAATTTTATATTTATCTTGGTCGACTTGCGACAGTGGTATATTAAATTTTTTCATTACTGTCCAATCGAGCAGATATTCTTTTTTGCTCTCGGCTATAGGAATATTTGAGGGCTTTTCTCCTTTTAATATCTTTACGGCGGCGCCAACTTCTTCTCTCACTTGCTCATCTAATGGCGTGAAATATCCACCTAGCAGCATCTCACTATAGCCAAAGGCTTCGTTAATGGCTGTGATACTTTCGTATTTAAGGAAAAGTGAAACCCCATTTACCTTGAAGTCTCTTTTTGTCTGGAGATAATGGAGCTTAGACGAAAAATCACTGAATCGCCACAAAAGTCCCGTATCGCCTTTCTCGACCATAGCAGTTAATTCTATCGCCGGTATAAATCCCTGCCATTTTGCCGCGCTTATCTTAGCATCGCATAGGGGATCGTCGCTCAATGTCAGTGGCAGATTGTTGTTCTGTTCATATTTGTTTAGCTCTGCCAGCATCTCCTCCCTCACTCTATTTCTTGTCTGCTTATCGATGAACGTGTTGTCGCAAAAAACGAATATTGAATTGTCGTTGCGCTTAATCAGCTCTCTCATCACATGGTAGTTCTTTATTATTTCCAGCTTATCCCAGAATCCTGTAATGTTGCTGTGTTTCTTCAGCAGTTCCCAGTTTGGAAAGTTCACTCCGGCAAATACAATCGGGCAAGAATAGATAAATGGATTTTCGGTTGCTAAGAGAGAATAAGTGGCTTGGTCTTCATTCACAATAATAACATCGGGCTTAAAGCTCACCTTTACGCTATCTATCATTCTGTTCATTCTTTCTTCCTCCGCTTTAGCCAGAAACATCTCGCAATCGAGATAGAATGTACTAATCTCGACATCCATATCCGCCTTTTCAAATTCTTCTTCAATAAAGCGGTTGAAATCGGGATACGACTTATCTCTTTCTTGATAAGAATGAATAACAAGCACTCGCTTCTTCGTCTTATCCGATGCGCTATTTCCACACCCACTAAGAAGAAGAGCAACTAAGATAGTAACAATATAAAATGTATAACTTTTAAGCCTTACCATATTTCTTGTTAAATTAATTTACCTCACTGATAACTAATTAAATACATATCTAATTCCAAATTGAAGTCCCCAGCAATCGACAGAATTTCTGCTTGTCGTGAGAGGCTCGGTGCGAAGAGTATTCACCCCATCTTCATTTGAGTAACCCATATTATATAAAGGAGTATTATTCTTATCGAGTCCTTTGAAAGTTATTGGGGTATTCGTTATTGCCACCTTTCTAGTTCCCCAACTGCTATTTATCAAATTACCAACATTCATTAAATCTACCGAAAGCTCTAATGTGTGAATTGCCTTGCCGCACACTAATTTAAATGCACGAGTGTAACGAAAATCAAAGCGATGCATAAACGGCATCAAAGCTCCGTATGCTTGTGCATACTCGCCTCGGTGGCTGCTAAGGTAAGGACTATTATTGATAAATTGCGTAAATGCTTGCTTTTGATCATCGACAGTGAATGTCTGCGACCCGGCTTTGAACTCGGTGAAGCTCATTTCGCTCTCATCTTTAGGAATATACATAAGGTCGTACCAATATCCGTCGTTGTTAATGTCGCCGTTTACATTATACGACACACGCCCTGTATTCATTCCGGTATAGAAAAGTGAGAAACGCGATGACCCATTCTTTTTGTAATCTATTGTGTAGGTTAGATTTGCAATTAATCGGTGAGGAGCCGAATCGTAAGATGTGTGATGCAGTGTGAGGTTGTTAGGACCGTTCACTGTTGGCTCTTGTTTCCACGCACCGTCTATCTGATTGCTCGTGTTCGAGGTAAGGGCCTGGGCATAGGTGTAGGTGTACGATACCATAAAATTCAAGTTCTTTATCGGCTCGGTCTTTAATGACGCATTAAACATACAGCTATATCCTTTATTAGTGTTTGTCATCAAGATGGCATTTGTAATGTCGCGGTTAATCCTTTTCTCTACATTACCGGGATAGCGGTAGCGATTGTCGGCTCCGGTCAATCTCATCATCTTGTCATCTTCAAGGTCGATTATATTGACATCTTTCATTATCACGGTGTTAATGTTTTTGATAAATGTCCCCTCTACCGTCATACTCATAGGGAATGGAAGAGGAATATCACAGTCGACGGCAAGCGAGGTTTTCCACGCTTGTGGCATCTTGAAGTTACGATCTATTGTTGCTATTTCGGCTACGGCACCGGGCGTTGTAGGGAAACGGTCGGGGAATTTTGGAGCTATCTCGCTGAGTATCTGCTCCGGAGTTCGTATTCCTCCGGCAAGAGCTTGAAGCAATGCACTTCCGGCTTTAGTCTCTGTTACTGTGTTTTGAAGCATTCCGCTCTTTTCCTGTATTTTAGAGAAGAAAATCATTGGTAACCTACCTGTAAAGATTCCTGTACCGCCTCGAATAATAAGTGATTGGTCGTCGAATACGTCGTAGTTGATTCCGATTCTCGGTGATAGCAGCGGAGTAGCTTTTGGCCATTGGGCTGTAGTAAGCTTAGTTCCGTTAAAATCGCGGTCGGCAATTGAAGGATTCTCATATCGGTCGTTGAGATACATTGGCAAATCCATGCGCAAGCCGTAGAATAATTTTATTTGACTGTTTATTGTAAATTCATCTTGGGCATATATCGAGGCTTGCCCATATTTTACATCGGCTTTTGGCACATCGTCGCCCGTGAGCGAATAGCATAGCGCAAAGGCTATCGGTGCTGCCTTGTTTACAAAGTCGTCGTAAGTGGCATAGCGATAATATCCTGCGCCATATCTCATATAGCTGTTCGATAAATTTTGCATCTCGAAGCTCAATCCTCCCACTAGAGAATGTCGGCCTAATGTCATCGATACGTTATCGGTAATTGCCCACACTTTTTCTTTTATGCCGTTTCGCCATGCGTGCTGGTCATATCCGGCATTCATAAAGGCTCGGTTTACGCCCGATTCGTCGACTTTCATTATGTCGACTGTCGGGAAATCGCCGTTACACTCTCTTTTGTTTCCATCGTTGAATGTGTAGGTAGCCAACAGTTTATTTGATATTCCATTATCAAAGTGGCTGTTTAATTCGCCCACAAATGAATATACATTGTTGGCTTGGGTCCACGTGGAGTTACGGAATGTCATGGAATATCGGCTTACGGGACCTCCGTTGATGCCCAGTGCCGACCCTACAACATTATTTGTTCTCAACTCGGAGGTGTAGTTGGCTCGGAACATAAATTTATGATTCTGATTGATGTTCCAGTCTAAGCGACCCAGCACTCGCTTCACGCTGTTGCCTCCGCTGAAGTCGGTCCACGAACCTGTGTCGTAGCCGTACATCTGCTTCAGGTCGCCGGAAAATTTGCTCATATCGCTTGCCGTTACTCGCGATATGAAATTATTTGTATCTTCTACCCCGTTTTCCGAAAGGCTCCATTTATGAATTGGTGTAGGACTGTCTTCATACTCGCCGTTCACAAAGAAGAAGAGTTTGTTTTTTATTATCGGTCCTCCTAGCGAGAAACCATAGATGGCTCGGCTTTCCTCGGCTCGCTCTGCCAGATAAGTGCCGTCTATCTTATTGCCGCGCAAATCTTGATTCTTATAATAGAAATAGGCTGATCCCTTAAATTGATTCGTTCCGGCTTTGGTTACTACATTTATCCCGGCGCCGAAGAAGTTTGTCTGGCGCACATCATAAGGTGCTATGCTCACTTGTGCCTCTTCTATGGCATCTATCGAAATAGGTGAATCGCCTCCGGGCAGCACTTTGCCGTCAAGCCCCATGTTGAAATTAAAATTGGCTCCATCGACGGTGTAATTGTTCATTCGTTGGTCTTGTCCGGCAAACACTTTGCTATTGGCATAGGGCGACAGGCGTAACATATCGTTAAGTCCGCGACTTATATTTGGAAGATATTGAATGTCTTTTGAGGTGATATGTGTTGAAGCTCCCGTCTTTACGCTCGAAAACTTTGAGCCTGATGCCACTACCTCCACATCGTCTAGATTAGTAGAATGCTTAAGATGTGCTTTGCAATTATATGTTTCGGAGAGTGATAGATACACATCGGTTATCTTCAACGGGGTGCAACCAACATAAGATATCTCGATGGTATATGGCCCTCCTACACGCAAACCTTCAAGGCGGAATTGCCCTTTGCTGTTGGATATTGTTCCATACTGGCTTCCCGATGGATTATGCTTTACTTGGACGACTGCTCCTATAATATCGCCCGATTCATTTGTTACTTCTCCCGATATGGAAGAGGTTGTGTTTTGCCCTGATATTGATCCTATTGAAAAAATAAAAAACGATAGGAATATCAAGCATTGGATAATTCGTCTAGCTAGCATATTCATATAAATTTTATTAATAAATGCGTCTTGTTACAAAGATACTATTTTATTATAAATAATTGTTAGATACCATAAATATTATTAATAAAAAAGCACTCATACCTAACACACTATCATAAAGGTAATTAGCTCTCATTTCCCATAAAATACATCTTAATACAATACAATATTCGGAATTTTTTACAAAATATGCAATTTTTTGTCATTTTATTTATCCGGTTTTTTGTTGCACAAAAGCGAGCGAAGACACCACTGTATGTGTGATGCCTTCGCTTAGCTGTTATCTCAATTTTTATGCTACATTTTTGTGATGCGCATATGGGCGTTAGGATAGCGCAAGGTGAGACAAGCTGCCTCGGTGATTACAAGGGCTTCGGTGTTGCGCACGCCGTTGGCTTTCATATCTATCTGCGACACATTGAATGGAATGTGAACATACTTTTGCAGATATTCAGGGTCGACAACAATACCATTATCGCTCATTCCACACTCGTCGAATACTTCGGACAGCAACACATAGAATTTACCAAATTTTGAACGTACTTCGCTGAAGTCGATACCCCATTTCACTACATTGTCGCCTGCCGAAATAACTTTCGTTGTCTCCAGCTTGTTGATGCGGCCTATCAATTCTGACCCTCCTATAAGTATTTTGCGCTTATTCCCGGCATTTCCGGTAAATGCTTTTTTCATCATATCTATCAGAGTGTCTTGGGTGAAGGAGTTGGAATTATAAGGAAATGCTTTGCCTGCTTGAAACCATATTCCGCCGGTAAACATTACATTCTCTTTCTTCTTGCTGTCGAAGATGGCTCGCTTGGCTCCAAATAGGAAATTCTTCTCCATTCCCATTCTCATATCATATATCGCCGCTTCTTCTTGGTCGCTAAAGTTCCAATCTACTTCTTTATTTGCTATTTTCTGCAAGGTGCTTTGCTCTATTTGCATCTTGAAGATTTGACAGAAATTCTGCGCTTTGATTGGTAGTGATTCAAATTGCGATGTCTGAACATCTAGCTCGGTGGCGGCTCGACCCATTCGCACTAACACTATGGCTTCGTCGATGCTTGGTACACAATTCTCTACACTACCTATCTTCTTTCCATTCACTGCCATCACTGCAAGCGTGCCATTCTCATTCTTGCCTGCAACATACAGCACTAGGTCGGAGTCGCTTATCGACACGCCATCTTCTTTGTAGCCCGGAATTCCCTTTACCAGAATTGTCTCGGTCTCTTCAAAAATTTCATTTTTAGTCGTGTCGAGCGAAATTTTCACTGCAGCCGACGTTACTTTTGTCGCATCTGGCTCTTCATAGCCGCCACCTTTCACTTTTGCTATTGTTGGCTTGGTGTCGACTGAATAATAATCGACTATCATACTTCCTGTGTGCTTTGCTCCTGCCCAACGAGATATTTGGTCGATGGGGGTTGCCATAGGTCGGATTTTCACTATCTTCTGGTCGATTTCGTTCAGCAAGAAATCACTCTCTTTGCGCACGACATCGGTGGTAAGTGGTCCGCCAACCAGATGCTTTCCTCCGTCTACTCCTGCTACAATAGCCGACGCAAGCGAAATATCACTGCAATCGGTGAAAAAATACAGCATAATGAAAGATGCAATTAATACTAAGGCAAATATTGCCTTTTCACTCTTTATCCACGATAAGAGTACATTTTGTTTTTCTGTGTTCATACTAATAAAAAAAATTTAATAAATTAAGTGGTCTGTGTTTTGTTTATTCGTCCCATACACTGCGACGCTGATTCTTTAGCAACTCTACAAATGCCGGACGACGCTGCGCATCGCCACTATCATTTAATGCCTTTTCATTTAGGGCTATTCGCTCGTTGCGCCCTTTGATATATGCTTTGTCTTCGGCTTGTCGGAGAGCACGATCATAGTCTAAACCTTTTGCTATTAGCCGGAGTGTGGTGCTGTCGATACTTTTCACCTTGCTCAGCTCACCGGCAAGATTCTCAAACTCGTCGCCGGGGACATTAAGCTGCCTTAGCACTTCATCTATCTCTTGGCGCGTGTGCTGTGCTGTCGTCTTCTCAAAGCATTCGCCGGCTGCCTCATCGGCACTTTTCCCCTCTAGCACGCTCCCTATAAAGTGGGCTATCTTTGGCTCTCTAAACAGTGTGTCGATTAATCGCTCCATCGGCACATTCTTGGGCGATTCTTGCTCAACCGGCAATTCTTCGACGGGCTGCACTTGCTCGAGAATGCCCTCTTCGGGCTGTGCGTTGTTCATTTCATTCATTGCTGTTATAATTAGTTTTGTGATTATGACACAAAATTAACCTTACTGCAACCTCTTCGCTCTGCGAAAAAATACCTTTTTATGAATTTTTTTTATCTGCGCGGGTGATGAAGTAGTATTTCCTCTCTTAGCCGCTCGCGATCGATGTGTACGTATATCTCGGTTGTAGTGATGCTCTCATGCCCGAGCATCTGCTGAATTGCTCGAAGATTTGCACCTCCTTCAAGCAAATGCGTTGCAAATGAATGCCGTAGCGTGTGAGGACTCACTTCTTTCCTTATCCCTGCCAGCTCACAAAGATTTTTTATAATATAGAAAATCATCACTCGCGACAATTTACTCCCTCGCCGATTGAGAAACAATATATCTTCATTGCCTTTCTTCACCGTCAAGTCGCCGCGACTGCCTTCAAGATAATCCGAAATACGGCTTAGTGCGATCTCGGATATTGGAACAATGCGCTGCTTGTTGCCTTTGCCTATCACTACAACATAGCCTTCTTTGGGATAAATCTGAGAAATCTGCAAATTCACCAATTCGCTCACGCGAAGTCCACAGCCATACAATGTCTCGATAATTGCACAATTACGCTCGCCTTCGGCACTCGACATATCTATCGCTGCCAGCATTGCATCGATCTCCTCGACTGTAAGCACCGACGGCAGGTATCTGCCTATCTTTGGAACTTCTAGCTGTGTCGTCGGATTTTTCTCTACACAGCCCTCCATCTTGAGATATTTGAAAAAACGCTTGATACCCGATATTATTCTTGCTTGCGAACGCGGCTGAATGCCTATATCGCGCAGAGTGCATATAAAATTATGCAAATCGTCTTCACTGGTAGCACAAAGTCGAGAAAAATCGTTGTCGTAATAATTCAACAACTTACTTATATCATCGGAATATGCCTCACAGGTGTTTTCCGACAATCCTCGCTCGAGAGTCAAATAGGCTCTGAACCCATCATAAATCTTATTTATACCGTCTTGTTTTTCCAAAGATTATCGCTATTTAATAATTATCCTTCTCGACTCTCTTGAAATATTACTTCTTCTTTAACAAGTCGCGAATCTCGGCAAGCAACTTTTCTTCGTTTGTTGGTGTAGGAGCGGCAGGCACTGGCGCAACCTCCTCCTTTTTACGCATAATTTTACCTACAATATTTATAAACACAAATATTGAAAAAGCAATTATGATAAAATCTATCGTATTCTGTAAGAAATTTCCATACCCTAGCGAAACCTCAGGAACAACAACTCCGCCAGAATCAACACACTCGGGGGTAATCACTAATTTCAGACCCTTTAAGTCAATTCCACCCACGAGCAAGCCTATGGCTGGAGTAATTATATCACCTACCAGCGAACTCACAATCTTACCAAAAGCGCCACCGATTATCACACCTACTGCCATATCTATAACATTGCCACGCATTGCAAACGCTTTAAAATCTGATAAAAACTTACTTTTCATACATTAATATTTAACTGATTACAATTTATTTACGATATTTTATTACTATTCAATTGTCTTAATAGCCAAAATTAAAGAATTTTTTCCATAAAATAGCACAGAATCGACACAGATTAAAAAAAAATTACTAATTTTGCATCGCAAAGCAAAAGTTACTATATAGTTAGAACCTTAATGCTTTGTACATTAATGATTCTTGCACACATCGCAACCGATATGTTGCTTTTGATTTAATGTAGTGTGAGATATTATATCCCGTAAAATAGGAATAATTTAACCAAATAAATTTTTAAGAAAATGATTAAAGTAGGTATTAATGGTTTCGGACGTATCGGTAGATTCGTTTTCCGTGCTTCTACAAAAAGAAACGATTTAGAAGTAGTTGGTATCAATGACCTTCTTCCAGTTGATTACATGGCTTATATGCTTAAATATGACACAATGCACGGTCAATTCGACGGCACTGTTGATTATGATTTAGAGAAGAGCCTTCTTATCGTAAACGGCAAATCAATTCGCGTTACAGCTGAACGCAATCCGGCTGACCTTAAATGGGACGCTATTGGAGCTGAATATGTTGTTGAATCTACAGGTCTTTTCCTTTCTAAAGATAAAGCTCAAGGACACATCGATGCTGGTGCTAAATACGTTGTTATGTCTGCTCCTTCTAAAGATGATACCCCTATGTTCGTTTGCGGTGTTAACTTAGACGCTTATGTTAAAGGTACTAAATTCGTTTCTAACGCTTCTTGTACTACTAACTGTCTTGCTCCTATCGCTAAAGTTTTGAACGACAAATTCGGTATCCTTGACGGTCTTATGACTACTGTTCACTCTACCACTGCTACTCAAAAAACTGTTGACGGTCCTTCTATGAAAGACTGGAGAGGTGGTCGCGCTGCTTCTGGCAACATTATCCCTTCTTCTACAGGTGCTGCTAAAGCTGTTGGTAAAGTAATCCCTGCTCTTAATGGCAAACTTACAGGTATGTCAATGCGTGTTCCTACTCTTGACGTTTCTGTTGTTGACTTGACTGTTAACTTAGCTAAACCTGCATCTTACGATGCTATCTGCGCTGCTATGAAAGAAGCTTCTGAAGGCGAACTTAAAGGTATCCTTGGTTACACTGAAGATGCTGTCGTTTCTGCTGACTTCTTAGGCGACACTCGTACTTCTATCTTCGATAAGAAAGCCGGTATCGCTTTGACTGATACTTTTGTTAAGGTTGTTTCTTGGTACGATAACGAAATCGGTTATTCTAACAAGGTTCTTGACCTTATCGCTCACATGAAGAAAATTAACGGTTAATAAACAGCCCTTAAAATATTCTACCAAGAGCCACCTCAAATCGAGGTGGCTCTTGTCATTTCCCCCCCGCATATAATATAAGATAGGCGGCATTCGGGATAACAAAAACAAGTAAACTTGTTTTGTGTTCTCCTCTCATTTGCACTATCTTTGGATAAGATAGGCGACATTCGGGATAACAAAAACAAGTGAACTTGTTTTGTGTTCTCCTCTCATTTGCACTATCTTTGTCCCATCAAAAATTACGACTTATGATATTCTATTTCTCCGGCACGGGTAATTCTAAATGGGTGGCAAACCAATTGGCTTCTACTCTTAACGACCGTCTTATCTCTATAGGTGAGTGTATGAAAAATTGTGAGTTTAAGTTTACTCTCGCTCCGGGCGAACGTATTGGCTGGGTGTTTCCTATCCATTCGTGGGGTCCCGCTCCCATTGTACTTGAATTTATATCTAAAATGCACTTATATGAATATTCTACACAGCATTATTGCTATATGGTGTGTAGTTGCGGCGACGATATCGGGCTGTCGGTTGAGATGTGGCGTAAGGCTCTTGGGGGTATTCGCGGCGATGCCGCTTTCTCTATTCAGATGCCTAACAATTATATTCTCCTTCCGGGATTTGATGTCGATGACGGCGACTCTGAACGGGCAAAGCTGAATTCGGCAAATAAACGTATCGAAGATATTGCTTTGAGTGTCGCTAAATGCAGATGCTGCGAAGAAGTGGTTACCGGGAAATATAAATGGCTTAAATCTAAATTAGTATATCCAATATACAAGAAAATGGCTATGAGCGACAAGAGTTTCTCTTGCGACACGACAAAATGCACCGCCTGTGGGCTCTGTGAACGTGAATGCCCGGTTGGCAACATTAAAATGCAAGAGAACCGCCCTGTGTGGAGTGAAAAGTGCGAAATGTGCCTCAGTTGCATTCATCGCTGCCCTGTGCGAGCAATAGAATATGGCAACATAACACGTAAAAAAGGTCGCTATCACCATAAATAATTGTTCAATATAATGCAGGTAGTAGCCAAAAAGGCAATAACTTGATTTTTTTCTTTTTTTAGAACATTTTTTTGTTAATTTTGTAATTCAGTTGATACTAAATATTGGCAGGTGCAATTTATGACACAATTACACTAACAATTAATTATTATGGAAATGTTTTCTCTTGAGATATTTAATGGCTTTTTAATTGGTATGATAGTCGTGGCTGTCATCGTATTTTTCGCCTTACAATATGTAGAAGCAGGCTATGGTATGATGTACAACCGTCGCTGGGGTATTTCGATTAACAATCGCATTGGCTGGATATTAATGGAATCGCCTGTGTTTTTTGCAATGATAGCTCTCTGGTGGTTTTCCGATCGTCGACACGACTCTCTTGCCATTATTTTCCTCCTTATTTTCGAGTTACACTACTTCCAACGCTCTTTCATTTTCCCTTTGATGATGCGCGGCAACAATCGTATGCCACTTTCTATTATATGCTCAGGCATTTTTTTCAATTTGCTTAATGCTCTCATGCAAGGTGGCTGGCTTTTCTATTTTGCACCCGACGATATGTACAGCACTGCTTGGCTGTTATCGCCTCAATTCATAAGCGGACTCCTTATCTTTGCCTGTGGAATGATAATAAATATTCACAGCGACAGCATTATACGAAATCTGCGAAAGCCCGGCGACACGCGCCACTATATTCCTCAAGGTGGTATGTTTAAATATGTTTCATCTGCAAATTATTTAGGCGAACTCCTTGAATGGATAGGTTTTGCTATTCTCACATGGAGTGCGGCGGGAGCTGTGTTTGCTATATGGACGTTTGCCAATCTTGCACCTCGTGCTAAGAAAATAAACTGCCGATATGAAAAAGAATTTGGCACTGAATTTACTAAATTAAAGTTGAAAAGCATTTTACCATACATCTATTAAACCTATAACATAAGATGAAAGAATCTAATCTTTTTACGCCGGCTAAATTAGGCCCTATAACTTTGAGAAACCGAACTATTCGCTCGGCAGCGTTTGAAGGTATGTGTGAGAATAACAGCCCTACTCAGCAACTTATGGACTACCACACTTCGGTGGCTCGAGGAGGAATAGGTATGACCACTATTGCCTATGCGGCTGTGTCGCATAGCGGATTATCATTCCCTCGCCAGCTGTGGATGCGCCCCGATATTATACCTCAATTGAAAGAATTAACCACCGCTATACACGCCGAAGGGGCTAAAGCTTCGATTCAGCTTGGGCATTGTGGAAATATGTCGCATAAAAAGACTGCCGGAACATTACCGGTGGGGGCATCTGGTGGCTTCAACCTATACTCTCCAACGTTTGTACACACTCTCTCGATAGAAGAAATACGACAAATTGCACTCGACTTTGGCGAAGCTGTGAGAATTGCTGTAAAAGCAGGATTTGATTGCGTCGAGATTCATGCCGGACACGGATATCTTATCAGCCAATTCCTATCACCTTTCACTAATCATAGAAAAGATAAATTTGGCGGCTCGCTCGACAACAGAATGAGATTTATGCGTATGTGCATTAATGAAGCGTTGTCGGCTGCCGATGGTAAAATCGCTGTCATTGCCAAGACTAATATGAGAGACGGATTTAAGGGCGGACTGGAAATTGACGACTGCATTACTATTGCTAAAGAACTTGAATCGCTCGGACTTGACGGTCTTGTTCTCAGTGGCGGATTTGTGAGCAAAGCGCCAATGTATGTTATGCGCGGCTCGATGCCGATTAAGACTCTTACTCACTATATGGATTGCTGGTGGCTTAAATATGGAGTGAAATTAGCCGGCGGAGTTATGATTCCTTCGGTGCCGTTTAAAGAACTTTACTTCCTCGAAGATGCTTTGAAATTTCGCAAAGAGCTGGAACTGCCTCTTATATACGTTGGTGGCTGCGTTTCTCGCTCAGGTATCGACAAAGTGCTCGATAGTGGTTTTGAATTTGTTCAGATGGGGCGCGCGCTTGTCAACGAACCCGACTTCGTGAACCGTATGCTTAATGGAGAAGAACGTTGTGGCTGCGACCACACTAACTACTGCATCGGACGTATGTACTCTATCGATATGCAATGCCATAAACATCTTAACGACTTACCTAAAAAACTAATTAAAGAGATTGAATCTATAAATAAAAAGAATGGTATCTAACGTTGCAATAGTAACAGGTGGCTCATCGGGAATAGGTGCCGAATTTGCTCGACAGCTAGCCAAGATGGGTTATAATTTATTGCTGGTGAGCAATCAAGCTAACGAGCTGGAAATTGCTAAAAAAGAACTGACCGAAAAATATAACATTATCTGCCTATCTCTATTTTGCGATCTGGCTCAACTCGACGCCGCCAATACTGTACAACGTAAATGCTTAGACGAGAATTTAATCGTCGAGGTGATTATTAACAATGCCGGAATATTCACCTTCAAAGAAATTATTAAACTTTCGCCCGAGAAGCTTAATCTATATATCGACCTGCATATACGAGTTATTACACAATTATCTTATATCTTTGCCATCGAGATGAAAAAAAGAAATCGTGGATATATTCTTAATATGTCGTCGATGTCGTGCTGGATGCCGATGCCGGGAATCGGAATGTATGCCGCAACAAAGGCTTATATAAGAGTATTCTCGCGCTCGCTATATCTCGAAATGAAAGAATCGGGCGTTACGGTCGAAGTTGCTTGCCCGGGGGGAATTGCCACAAACCTGTTCGGATTGTCGCCAACGCTTCAACGAATTGGTGTAAAACTCGGAGTACTCGCTACTCCTGAGAAATTTGTTAAAGGTGCGCTTAAAAGCCTTTTTAAGCACCGTAAACAATATATAAACGGGATCATTAACCATATCGCTATTTTCGTCGTATCGCTATTGCCTACACGAATGCGATTAATTGTCAAACACAAATTACTTTGTTCTAAAAATGAAACCTCAAATTAAAGACGCTTTTATAATCACCGGCGCAACCGGTAGTATCGGACAAGAAATTGCCCTTGCTCTTGCTCGCACCAAAAAACCTATAATTCTTGCTTGCCGAAACCAACAAAAAGCCGAAGCATTAAAAGCTAGAATTATTGATGAGACTTCTAATAAAAATATATTCTTTATCCCTCTTCTTCTTGAAGACAAAGATTCGATAGCAAATTTCGCTAAACGTCTTGCCGAAGATGAAATTTCTGTATATGCGCTTGTTAACAACGCCGGGGTAATGAAACGTCGATACGAAACTAACAAAGACGGGCAAGAAATGACTTTTGCCGTAAATTATATTGGAACTCTGCTATTCACTTTTGCGGTGATGCCGTTCATCGTGAAAAACGGACACATAGTTTTCACTACTTCGGTTACTCGCAGGCTGTACATGCCTTCGAGCATCGAACTTAACGAAAATCGTGAGCGTTTCACACAGCTCGGTACTTATGGAAGAAGCAAATCGGCACTCACTCACTTTGCAATGAGTATGGCGAATTGCTACAAAGATTATCGCATCAATTGCGTCGACCCGGGTATCGTCGACAGCAATATGATTACTATGCGACGATGGTACGACCCCGTTGCCGACGTGATATTCCGCCCGTTTATTAACTCTCCGCGAAATGGGGCAATCCCGGCGCTGAAAGCAATTACCCTTAAAAGCTCGGGAAACATCATTACGCGCCGACTTGTTCGTCCTATTCCTTACGATATGTACGACGTGGCCCACAATCACCTCATTGCTTCTACTCGAGATCTTTTGCTCGCACTTGGAGCTGATATTTAATATCATTTGCCTACCATTTAAATTGCAAATCTCACTTTTCTTTGCTAATATTGCATATTACATTATTTGTGTACGGCACCAAATTTGAGAATGTATATATATATATATAAACTAAATAATAGTTATAATGATAAACAGCAATAGATATTGTGTAATTATGTGTGGCGGCATTGGGAGCCGCTTCTGGCCATACAGCCGGACTAACTATCCAAAACAATTCATCGACTTCCTTGGTATTGGACGCACTTTATTACAAATGTCATACGACAGAATTAAAGACCTTGTATTGCCACAAAACATCGTGGTGGTGGCTAACGAAATGTATGCGCCTCTTATTAAAGAGCAATTACCGTTCCTCAGCGATGCTCACATTCTGCTCGAGCCGGCTCGACGAAACACTGCTCCTTGCATATCGTGGGCAATTAACCATATTAAAGCCACAAATCCTAACGCTTCGATTATGGTAGCTCCGTCTGACCACTTGATTCTTAAAGAAGATGAATTTCGTAAAAGCATCGAGAAGGGTTTTGAATTTGTTGAAACTCACGATGCTCTGCTTACTCTCGGAATTAAACCTTCGCGCCCCGAAACCGGATATGGATATATTCAAGTGGGCGAAAAATGCGACGAAGGAATATCGAAAGTCAAAACTTTCACCGAAAAGCCTAATCTTGAGTTGGCTAAAGTATTCCTTGAGACTGGCGAATTTTTCTGGAACTCTGGTATTTTCCTCTGGTCGGCTAGCTCTATTTACAAATCGCTTCACGAAAACGCTCCCGAAATTTGCGCCGTCCTCGACAAAGGTTCGGAGGCATATGCTACTGCCAACGAGATGACTTTTATTAATCAAGAATTCCCTAACTGCCCTAACATTTCAATCGACTTTGCTGTGATGGAAAAAGCTAAAAATGTATTTGTCGAATGCGTCGATTTTGGATGGAGCGACCTTGGCACTTGGGGCTCTCTATACGAAAATTCCCCTAAAAACAAAGACGGAAATGTGGTGCAAAACTGCAACACAATGCTATATGAATCGCAAAACAACATTGTAGCTGTGAAAGGCGAAAAAATGATAGTAGCAGTAGGACTTAACGATTACATTATTGCCGATGCCGACGATGTCCTTCTTATATGCCCTAAGGCTGAAGAACAACGTATAAAGCATTTTGTAAACGACCTAAAGACTAAATACGGAGATAAATATATCTAATTACCATACCTAGAAACATACCTGTGTAGAAAGTCCTTGCCGTCGTTTTTTTTCAGCAAGGACTTTTGATTTTTCACAGAATTGAAATAAAAATTTTATGTACATATTTTTTATTCTCGACGAATAGATTAACTTTACACTAGATTATAGAAAAATATATGAAACAATTATACCTTTGTATCCTAATTCTGATTTGCTCAATCTCTGCAGGCGCAGTGGTAGATTATAACTCCCTCAAAGGAAAGGCACAACGATTCTACGACAACGACGAGTGGGGAAGCGCTCTGGCTATGTATGAGCTGATGCTCCAACAACGCCCCGACGTTATAGACACTTATTATAAAGCAATCACTATTGCGGGAATTAGTAAAAACGAACAGCTTCAGACTTCGCTTATGGAACGTAGCGAAAAGCAGACTATTCCTTTCGACTCTATCTTTGCTGGAATTCGATCAACAGCTATTTCGCTGGGGAAACCGGATATTTATGTCGACTTCTTGACTCTTATGAAGACCCGACAAACTTGGCTTTCTCGTGCAATAGAAGTGGAACTGCTCGATTTCTACATATTCAGAAGCAACGCCGATATGATGATTTCTTCGGCTAAAGGATTGCTGGTGTCGGCTCCCGATAATATCCTGTTTCTTAAAACAATAGGCGAAGGATATTCGCTTAAAGGTGAGTTTGTCGAAAGTATGAACTGGTATAGAAAAATCATTGAATACCACCCTCAGAATATCGATGCGCTACTGATATTGGGTAACTACTATAATCTGCAAGTTGAAAAAGAGCTAAAATCCAATAAAATAGTAATCACCGATATTACAAAGAATCGTAAGAAAATTCCTAAATTAGACCTTGCGCCCACCACTAAATCCAGCTTGCGCGCTAATGCGCAACAAGCTCTTAAATATCTTATTCAAGCAAACGGAATTAAAGCTACTCCTTTTGTAACCACCAAAATAGAGAATCTTAAAATCTTAGAATCTGCCATTAGGTAGAGGGGGAAAGATAATTTGTATTATCTTTGTAGCTCGTTAATAGAAATAATCATAATGGCTTTTCAATATTTTTCTCATACTCTCTCTTGCGGACTTAGAATCGTTCACCAACATTCCGACTCTAAAGTGGCTTATTGCGGCGTTGCCGTTAATGCAGGCAGCCGCGACGAAGATGCTTCTAATTTTGGAATTGCCCACTTTGTGGAACACACTATCTTCAAGGGAACTCGTCGACGCAAATCATGGCATATCATTAACCGTATGGAACGCATAGGGGGAGAGCTGAATGCTTACACTTCGAAGGAGGAAACTATTGTATACTCTATCTTTCCGTGCAACTACTACGATCGCGCCATTGAATTAATGGGCGACTTGATGCAGAATTCCATTTTCCCTCGCAATGAGCTTGAAAAGGAACGAGAAGTGGTTTTAGACGAAATCGACTCTTATCGCGACTCGCCGAGCGACGCCGTTTACGACGATTTTGAAGATTATATATTTGAAGGCAATGGTTTAGGACATAACATTCTGGGAAATGAGAGTACGCTCGAAAAGACCGACTCTGTAGATTGTATGAATTTCCTGAAATCGCTATATGTCCCTGAAAACATGGTGCTGTTCTCTTTTGGAAATATCGACTTCGACCGCCTTTGTAGATATGCCGAGAAGTATTTCGGGGCTATGAACCACTCGCTTATTCGCAACGAGAGGATTACTCCGGCTGTTTTACCGGCTTTCAACAAGCGAATTTCTATCGACTCACATCAGTCGCACACTATTTACGGGGTACCTACATTTGGTATGTACGATTCTCGAAAATATGCTATGGCGCTGCTTAATAATATGCTTGCCGGTCCGGGTATGAACTCTTTATTAAATCTTGCTTTGCGCGAACGTCGTGGATATGTCTACACAGTGGAATCGTCTTCGACGCTTTTCTCCGACAGCGGACTTTTTACCATCTATTTCGGTTGCGACGATTGCCACGTTAAGTCGTGCCTGCGACTTATAAATAAAAGTATCGATGATATTGCATTAAATTCTATCTCGGCTAAGGCTCTCGACTTCGCAAAGCGTCAATACACAGGACAATTACTACTCAGCACCGAAAACCGTGAAAATTCGGCGATTACACTAGGAAAAAGTATGCTGTTCTTTAACCGGGTAAGCTCTATCGACGAGATGGCAGAACGTATTACATCGGTTACTTCTCAAGAAATTATGGACATCGCACAAATTATAGCATCTGATAAAGCATCTATTTTAACACTCTGTTAATACTGTTAACCAACAATTAACTTTATCCTTAAACGGACTAAAATTTCCATATAATTTACTCATTCTTCCATTCTACTTCCAATTTAATTTATGGTTTTTAAATTAGCGCTTTTTTAATTCTAATTTGAAAATTTATGAAAGCAAGAATTTTGTGTTTCCTTTTCGCTTTTATGCCGTTGCTTCCAATAGCTTTAAGCGGAGAAAATTATGTGGTCATTAACTTTAATAATGGCGAGCAGAAAATTGCTGCGACAAGCGATGTAGCTCGCATTACATTCTCCGATGGCTCCATTGTGCTTAATCTTAAAGACAATTCATCGTTTTCTACTGCTCTCTCTACTTTGCAGAACATTAAATTCTCGGATAATAATGCCGGAGTTGAAGCCACTGAATTATCGAAAATTGAGCCTTCTATAATCACTGAAATCGATCGTATTATCGTTTCCGGAATTTCCGATACCACAGCTGTTACTATTTATTCAATTAGTGGGGCTGTCGCCAAAAAAGATACTATCGCCAACGGCGAAAGCATTTCAATTTCCGATTTACCTCGCGGAATATATCTTATTAATGTAGAATCTTCAACATTTAAATTTCTTAAACAATGAAAAAGTTTATCTCATTAATGCTTGCCACAATTTCAATAATTGCGCTTGCTCAAGAAAAGATGTTTATAAATAATAACGATAATATTTCTTCGGCGGTAAATATTGAAGAAGTTGACGACGTTTCTCTTTCCAACGATCAAACTATTCTGAATATCAACAATGGGACTTCGTCTACTTCTTTTGCTATTTCTAATATCAACGACATCACTTTTGGCGAAGCCGACGATGTGGTTGATATTGTGTTTAATGGTAGCGACGCAACAGTGATTAATCCTTTTGCTTGCAATGGGGTGGCTATCGAGAAAAACGGCGCACATATCACTGTTCGCTCTACTACCGAAAACGAAATTGAATATCGCCTTAGTGGCACTACGTCCGACGGAAGTTTCAAAATTTACACCGACAAGAAGTATAAACTTACTCTGAACGGAGCAAATATTACTAACCCGTCGGGGGCGGCCATTAACTGCCAAGGGAGCAAAAAGACTTCGGTCAATCTTGTAGCAGCCACGTCGTCGTCGCTCTGCGATGGCAGTAAATATACCACTGTCGAGGGCGAGGATATGAAAGGCACTTTCTTCAGCGAGGGGAAAATAGAATTTTCGGGCGAAGGTTCGCTATATGTTACAGCGTTGAAAAAACACGCTATCGTTTGCGACGACGAAATTGCGGTGCTTGACGGAAATATCTACATTCAATCGGCGGCTTCCGATGCTTTTCACAGCAATGATGCCTTCACTATGAGCGGCGGTTATATTTATGCTTCGCCTTCCGGAGATGGTATCGACGGCGACGAGGGCGTTATTAATATCAGTGGCGGAAATATCGAATTGGTGATTAATGAAGCCACAACTAAAGGTATCAAGAGCGATGGCGATATTACAATATCAGGGGGCGAAATTAAAATTAATGCTGCCGGTGGCGTGGTGGTTACCGATGGCGATCCAAGCTATTGCACTGCTATTAAAGGTAAAGCTCTGGTTAACATTAATGGAGGAACGATTAATATAACTTCTACCGGCGAATCGGGAAAAGGTATTTCGGCTGATGGAGATATTAATATCTCTAGCGGAAACATTACAATTTCCACTTCGGGAAATGGGGCAAAATACACGACTGCCGAGAATGTCGTTGATTCTTATTCGGCTACTTGCATCACCGGCGACGCTAATATTAACATTATTGGTGGCTCGCTTAATCTTTCAAGCGCGGGAACGGCGGGAAAAGGTATTTCGGCTGATGTCGACATTGTTATTGGAAATGACGACTCGGCTCCCGATATTACCGTAAAAACTACAGGCGCAAAATTCATTGTTTCGGGTTCGGGAAACAATGCCGATTACGCTAACCCTAAAGCTATTAAGGCTGACAATAATCTTACTATATACAATGGTAATATTTCGGTATCTACAACTAAAGATGGTGGCGAAGGAATCGAGAGTAAAAACATTATGACTATTAATGGTGGTAATATCGAGGCTGTTACTTACGACGACGCTATTAATGCAAAAAACAACATTACTATTAACGGGGGGAATATTTATTGCTACTCTTCGGGAAACGATGGGATGGACTCTAACGGCACTATCACCATTAACGGAGGGGTCGTTATTTCTTCTGGCACTAGTTCGCCGGAGGAGGGTTTCGACTGCGACCAGAATACGTTCAAAATTACCGGCGGTATAATTATTGGGACTGGAGGAGCTACTAGCACGCCGACGGCTAGTGCTTGCACTCAACGCTCGCTCGTTTATTCTGCTTCCGCTACTAGCGGAAACTTAATCCATATCAAAGATGCTTCGGGAAACGATGTGCTTACTTATAAATTGCCTCGTTCGTATAGCCAATGTACATTGCTTTTTAGCTCACCTGCTCTCTCTAGTGGATCTTCCTACACTATTATGACAGGTGGTACAGTTAGCGGTGGTAGCGAATTTCACGGATACACAACCGGTGGCACATACTCCGGTGGCACTCAAGCAACTACATTCACAAGCTCGGCTATTGTTACTACCGTAGGAAGTAGCGGTGGTGGCGGTGGCGGTCGCCCTTGGTGATATTACTTTGCAAATTTATTTCTGCATTATAATTTAATCGTTCCTAAAAGCCTATTTAGCTGAATGATTTTGATGAAAACAATAAACTTAATCTAATGAAAAGATTACTTACTCTTTTGCTGCTGGCAATAATGCTGTGCGTGGCAAATCCTATGAAAGCCGATTCTCCGGAGCCTAACCCGCTCGGTGAATCAATTAAGACGGTTACCGACGGCACCGTAGTTATAACAAAGTCGAGTGGCACCACAACATTGAATGCCACCGATTTTACTTCCTCCACTATATCCGGCTACAATGATGCCACCGAAATCGCCATTTCGGGAAATTGGGATACTTATCAACTTAACAGATTAATTCTATCGGTACGCAATGAAACTCTCACTAAAGTTGACATGTCGGGCTTAACAGCTACAGGAAGTGTTGATATGGAAGGATGGTTTAGTCTATGCAGTGCACTCGCTGAGGTGTTGATGCCAACAGCAGGAATTGAAGTCAGTAATTTTAGAGAGACATTCACCGGTTGCAACATTCAGTCGCTCGATTTGAGCAACGTTACTGTAACGGCAGGTATAAATATGAATGTTGCCTTCGGTCAATGTGCCGCACTTAAAAAGATAAAGATGCCGAGCGCAACAATAACAGTTAGCAATTTATCGTCTGCTTTTTACCTTTGCACCAAGTTGGAAAAGGTCGACTTGAGCCACATTGTTTCTCCGGCAGGTGGAATAGATTTGTCTTATATCTTTTCTAGTTGCAGCTCACTCACCTCTGTAGAAATGCCAAGTGCAACAATTACCGTTACCGACATAAATTCTGCTTTTAGCGAATGTAATAAATTACAGAATATCGACTTGAGCAGGATAGTATCACCGACGGGTTTAGATATGACACAATCGTTTTTCAATTGTACATCACTCACCTCGGTGTATCTGCCTTCGGCTACATCGCCAACTAATACATCGACCTCATTCGATGCCACTAATCCTAACTGTATCAAGATTATGCCTAAGGGCAGCACTGCAGTTTACGATGCCGGTTGGACTAACGTGGTAGCCACTACCGATGTTATTGATGACCCTCAGAGTGGTACTTACAATGCTGTGTCGTTAACCAACATTGCACTCGATACACAATATCCGTTTAGCTCTCCC
>JAQVCR010000005.1 GCA_028689665.1 Muribaculaceae bacterium | reverse complement strand
CAATGAACTATTTCATTTCGCTCTTGTTTCGTTGCGTTGTTTCTCAAAAGCGAGTGCAAAGTTATGGCTTTTACTCTTACGCTCCAAATATTTTTACAACTATTTTCAAGAGTTTTTAGCTTTTTTCCGTTATTCAGCCACGATTTGGCTCGTTATACCCTATTAAATAGTGGCTTAGCTCCTATGTTAAATAGTGTTATTTATATGCTATATAACATAGCTTCATAGCACGATGTATTTAGAGCACCGTCATCAGGCGACCAAAAAAGGACTTTTCGCTATTGAAAATTTAAATTTGTATTTCAATATTTTTAATATAGTCAACCAAAATTCTCTCACTTTGCTGAATCTGCGCACAAAATTTATCATAACAAGGTGTCGATTGTGGGATATAAAGATTTAAAAGCATCATTTTACCCCCAAAGCCATTAAGAATTTCGGGAGATGGGCATGTGTTGATAGATAAATTATCGTTTGGCGCAATAACAGCACCTATTTTCGCCCGTGTGATATACATATAAGTAATAATCTGATGCAAATCGTTCCTGTCGATAGATTGTAATTTCTTTTCGGATAATCTTTTATACTTAGCGTCAAGGATTATATTATCTTTAAAAAAATCTGGATAACGTTTAGCAGTAGCATTTTTAACAAAAAGATATATTGCATTTTTCCCAATCCTGTTTTGAGGGTGCTTAAAATCTAATTTATCCAAAATTGTATTAAGATATTCCTCCCACAGCCACGCACCATCAAATAGCAACCCATATACTTTGTCTTTCTCGTTACCATATTTCAAGCCTTCATAACGAAGAATTTGCAAACACAATTTTTGTAATTGCGAATACTGATAAAAATAAGGATGTAATATTGGCTTAATATTGCTATTAATTATATATCGACGCATATTTCTGTCATAGGAAGAGGTAGAAGCGACAATCTGAGCCACGCAATTAGCCGTTTCATAATCATTTGTCAAAACATTATATCCCACATTAAGGCTACGAATATGCTCAATAGTGTGCCTTATAAGCTGAGTGATATGATTATTGTAGCTGTATTCTCTGACATTATAGGCGACATTTCCGGTAAATGGTATATTTTTCTTGATATTCTGATTAATATTTATCTGTCCCCTTATATTAGCATTATTGTAAGTTTTGCGCTGATATTCCTTAAAAAGACCTTGTCGCAATGCTCTTTTAAGATAATAAGGAAAAAGATAAAGCATAAAATCAAAAATATTATTTTGATTATAGCTATGCTTAAGATTGAAAACATTAATGCAAAATACTTTCTGAAGCATATAATGCAGAAAGAAATCTTCGTTCTCGTTATTTGTAAATCGTGATTGAATACTTATTTCACTACCATTCACGCCCACAAAGCCCATAATATTACCGGTAGTAAGAGTATTTCCTGTTAAAGAAAATATTCTCTCATCGGCGATTTTATCATCATTACGATTAAAATTATCGGGGAATATTAGCAAATTATTTTCGTCGATAGAAGTGAGATTGCAAATATCTACATCGGCAATTAGTTTAAGGTTATGGATATGAGCATCACTAACCGTGAAACGTCCACAATTATTATCAGTAGTAACCATCACAATTAAGGCACTAGATTATAGGCACTTAATAATTTAGTTTCAAGTTCAACTGCATCGGGCAATCCCCTTAAGTATTCATAGACAACTCCACGAATATGTATATTCCAAAGTTTATCGAAATCGCCGTTATAATTTTTTAATTTCAAGAAATAAGCAGCACCGATATGGTAAGATGAATTTAGACCTTGTATCTCCTCGATAGCCGAATTTAGCGATTTCATTCTTTTCTTCGCCTCATCTTTCCAATTATCAATCTGTCCATTCCACATCAAAGTTGACTCATCGGCAGTTACCTCGTGCCATGCAAAGCGACGTCGCATAGCAAAATCCATACTTTCAACACTTCGGTCGATGTCGTTCATAGTGCCAATGATATATACATTTTCGGGTACATAAAACCAACCTTTTCCAATGTTATCATCAAAGATTGTATTTGTTTCGTGAGACTGGATATTCGCAAATTGAGTTTTAACTTTTCCAGCAGTTCCACGATATCCGGGATCGATAGAGAAAAATAGTTCGCCAAATATTTTTGAGATCTCACCTCGATTAATTTCATCAATAATAAATACGAATTTATTAGAGGCATCGGCGATTCCATTAATCTTTAAATCTTCGTCATACATTTTTTTAAATCTATCGCCAATAGCCAAAACGTAGGGTTTCCAATCGCTCACCTCATTATCCATTACATAAGCGCGCAGAAGCTCTTTCTTTATCACCCAACTAGTCTTGTCGGTAAATATTTCGATAGATTTGCGGCTATTAATACGATAGTTTAGTTTCTTATTATATACAAGAGTATGAATATCAAGCTCATCGGAGTCTAACTCAATAAATTCTTCGTAGCACTCATCAAATGTACGCTTAGATATTTTTTTAGATAGCGCCTTACTGCAAAACTCTTTAAAAATGCCATTATGAAGTCGGAAAATCACATCGCCGTTATCGGTTTCTTCGGCTCTCAGACCTTCAATAAAATCGGTATAGTCATACGAAGGATGAAACTGAACAAATCCTATTTGCTCATTAGCATTGCATTTGCTATTCTCCTTTATTAATTGATTTGCAATTTGTTTAGCTAAATAAGTTTTCCCGGTACCCGGTGCACCTGTAAGTATTAAGTTCTTATTCGATTTAAGTAGGTCAACGTAATTCATAATATTATTTGTATTTTCATATTCTATAATCAGCTTCTTAAATTGATTATAGAATAATTTCAGATTATTGTTCGGTTCATCATTATCAAAAAGTCCTAACTCATCTAAACTATATTCCAACAATGGAGAAGCAGAGGCATACTGTTGCTCTGAAAGATAGAGTCCAATAATTTTGTTATTCTTCCACTTAGGGCGAGTATTAAGCCATGTATTTTTCCAATTAAGATAGCATTGCTTTGTAGTATATTTGCCAAAACTACAAGTAATATTTATGCAAATTTCATAATCATCATATTGTGACCAATCTGCGACTTGTTGCTGTATCGACTGCCCACTATACCCCAGTCCGGTAGATATAAAATTAGTTATTGGCTTAATATATTTATTATAGCCCACAAAGGTGGGGTCATTATTTTGCACCCAGTCGAGATGCGAAACAAAATATTCTAACAAGCATTTATATCGTCCAAAATCGTTCATTTTATTTTACACCCAAATTATTGTTTGATTTTGCGACGACGATCAATGAATCGATAGCAGGCGTAAGCAATTATAAAATATGCTCCTGTCAATATCCAAAGCATTGTGTAGGGATATGCAGTTTGTTCTAGCGTTGCCCCATCACCATTCATTCTGATGAATCCTTCTACTCCCCATGTACCCGGAATAATATCGCCAAGAAGAATCCAGAATCTATTCATGGCATATCTAGGCCAGGTAAGTCCCGAAAGGAAAAGGAAAATTACTGATGTGAAAACTATTATTAAGAAGGCATCTTCCCGCTGACGAATAAAATTTTGGAACACCATACCCATAAAAATACTAGCAAATAGGAAAGGCATAATGAAGGTATATATCTGGTCGATATTACCAAATTGAGGGAAGCTAAAGAAATGAGGTACGAAGTGAAGAATATATACAGTTATAGCCACATATATTGTGTAGTAGCACATAGCTTTACCTATCATTGTGGGTATAATACCGGCATTCGCCGAACATGGATCGTAACCATTGTTTTTCTTTCTGCGATCACGCTCACCAACGCCAAGGAATGCAATACCAAGCACAAGACTTTGTTGCAGAATAAGGACTAAAATTCCCGGTAGTACAAACGATGCAAACCCCTGTTCGGGATTACCCATAAAGATAGAGAATGAAGGTATGGGATTAGAAGCCACAGGCGTGTAAGACGGTGCAAAATCGTCAATTTTCTGAGCTTGAATTTTTGCTCCCATTTCCATGGCGACATTTGTAAGCGAAATCAATAGTCCCTTATAGCGAATAAGCAGACTCATATCACAATAGAGATTAGCATTAGCTTGCACTCCACGTCCCAGACTCTCAGTAAAATCTGATGGTAGTTGCAGAATACCATAAGCCTCTTTTTCGTGCATTCCGCGTTTGGCCTCTTCCATATTAGCAGCATATCCAACAACATGTGCATATTGCGAGGCGTCAATATTACGTACAAATTCTCTACTTCCTTCGGTGCGACAATCGTCGACAACAATAACAGGCACCTCACGAGCAAGTTCGGTATTGTAGATCAAAGAATAAACAATAGGATACAGAGTAGGGAGTGCTAAGAAGAAAATCATAACACCCACATCTTTAAAGACATTTCTAAACTCACGTTTCCAGACCATGAAAATGTCGATAAAAGGAGTTAATATTTTATTTTTGATATTGCTCATAACATTAAGGAATATATACAGGATTTTTACAAGCTCGTTTCAGATTCCATAAAAGAGATGTAGATATTAGCGGGAACACTAATAGAGCCGCATAATAAGTTTTAGAGAAAAATAGAGGAATACCATTTAATGCTTGGTCTATATATATAAGGAAGTAGTAACGTATTGGCAAGATATAACTAAAAATATCGATCCAGCTATACATCTGTTCGGTTGGGAAAGAGAATCCGGCTACCGAGAACGAAAGTATCCCGACAAGCGAACATACACTCAACGCTATTCTTAAATTTGGCAAAGCACTGACCACAAGTAATGCAAAGCTCTGACAAGCGATTACCAACAAGAACATATCCAGAATCATATACCAGATACTGCAATTTAGAGGGAAATGGCTGTACCCAAAGAGCATAGCCTGAATTAAAAGCCCCACAGTAAAGAAGATAACCGTCTGAGGCAATAATTTACCTATAACTGCCATAAACATAGATCCATTAGCATCTTCGAGCCATTGGCGCGAAGTTTTGTGCTTAATTTCGATAGCAATGCTGTAGCTGGTAACCAATAGAATCATCAGTGCTAAAGCACACGGGATAAACGAATTACCCAAATATATTGCATAGCTCATCCACGGATTACCAATAGGGTGAACGTGAGTTGAATAAGGCTGAATAGCCGGCATAATCATATATTCTGGTGCGCCTACGCCTGAGAGTACATTTTTAATTAATGCTCCCGATGCCAGATTAGAAGTAATCTTAAACCCCTTAAATAATAACGAGCCGGGCACATAATATGTGAGATTAGAATAATATGATATTTCTGGTTGACGAGCCGAGAGAGCCTTCTGTGCGAAGCCCTCAGGAATAATGAAATAGCCAAAGATTTCGCCACGTTGCATAGCATCGTGAGCTTCGCTATAACTATTGAGCTTCATGGTAACATTCACCATCTGCATAGCATCGAGAGTGCGAGTAACACTGCGAGACATCTCTGTGTGGTCTAAATCGACAACAGCGGCAGGCACACGGCTTGGTAGTCCATCTTCCATAAGGCTGAGAAGGAACAACGCCGTGGCTATAGGAATTAGAATCATCGCAATCAAATATATTGGACGACGAGCCAATTGCACAAAGCCTCTTGTTATCGATTTACGAAATCCTAAATTTCTCATATTCAATTATTCTCCTATAATAATTGACATTCCCGGACGTAGATTAGGTATTCTTGTCTCTGGACGCATTTTTACTTGGAATGTTTTGCTGTCATAATCACCGGTAGCTTTTGTTGCGCTCCACACTGCATAGCTACCCATATCGTGAATATAGAAAACTTTCATTTTAGCTTTCTGTTTATTTAGAGCCGGAATCATCACTTCTATCTCCTTGCCCATTGGCATATCATTAAGCATCTCTTCTCTCACATTGAATGTAATCCACATATCTTGGACTTTGAGAACCGACATTATGGGTGCGCCCATAGCCACTAGCTCGCCTACATGAGGATAAATATCCGATATTTCACCATCACACGGTGCTGTTAGATATTGGTCTTCTAGGATAGCCTTCACTTCATCGACACTACCTTTTGCGGCATTTACCATAGCGGCGGCACTTGCTTTATCTTCTTTTTGTGCGCCCTCGACAGCTAAATCGTATTGAGATTTAGCGGCTTTGGCGGCAGCCTGAGCGGCGGTATATGCTGCTTGAGCCTCATCGCGTTTCTGTTCCGACACTACACCTTGTTTATATAAAGACTCTAGTCGTTCATACGTTTTCTTTGTTATTGTCTCGGCGGCAATAGCTTGTTGCCATAGGTCGTAAGCTGCATTTTTAATTTGTATTCTTGTGCCGGCGTCAACTTTTTGATTCATCGACGAAGCCACTGTTTCCATTGCTTGAGCTTGCATAAGTTTAGCATCGACTAGCGAAGAGTGTATTCTAACAAGAGTATCACCTTGTTTCACTGCTTGTCCTTCTTCGACATAGAACTCTGCCACACGTCCCGGTAGCTTACCCGAAACTCTAACCGATGACGCATCGGCTTGTCCCTGCAAAATAGTTGATGCCGGGCGAATTAATAGTAGTCCTACAATTGCAAGAATTAAAACCACGGCAACAATAATGCCAAGAGCAGCCATAAGAGATTTATCTTTAGCCTTAATTTCTGTTTTGTTTTGAGTTTCCATATATCATTTTATTATTTACAAATTAATAGTTCAAAGTACCTAACACTTTCGACAGATATACCTTGCATAGCTGAACATCAATTCCTGCATCGATCACTTCTGACGATGCTTTGAGCCATGCAGTCTGCGCCTCCATCACATTATCGGTAGTGAGCATACCTTCTTTAAATCCCAATTGTGCTTGACGAAGATTCTCATCTGCTTTTTCCATGTTCGACTTAGTCAGATTATACGTTTTCACTGCTTCTTGAGTTTTGAACGATGCTTGGCTCACTTGTAGCTCAATTTTCTCCATTGCATCGGCTAGCTCTAGACGCTTAATATTTGTATCACTTTTAGCCGCACGATATTTATTATAATTTCCACCCCAGTGCCAAATTGGTATTGTTACCATAGCTCCAACGCTGAAAGCTCCGGCAAATTCTTTTTTAAATCCATTGAACAGATTAGGGTTGGAGAAAGAATAAGTGCCAACAAGTGCAACGTTGGGCAACATACTCGACATAGCTACTTTCTGCTTCTGTTCAAAGATCTGTACTGCTGTCTGAAGAGCCTTAACATCTTTGCGTTGCGAATACACATCGTTCATATTATATTCTGTAGCTACCATCGTCGATACTTCTTGCGATTTATTTTCATCGGCAAGCACAAAGACTTCGTTAACCGGAAGTCCGCAAAGCTGGTTAAGTAGCATTCGAGATAATACTAGTCCATTGTCGACCTTGGTAAGGGTAACATTAGCTTCATTGAGTTTCACCGACACGCTCAGCAAATCTGATTTAGTAGCAATCCCCTGCTCTTTCATTGCATTAACGTTATGGTTGAGCGAATCTAATAAATTCACATAAGCCTGTGCCAGCTTTTTCTTCTCGCTTAGCGAAACTACCTGCCAATAAGCTGCATCTACATTATATATAATATTTAGAGCCTCGTTATCACGAAGGTCGGTAGCTAGTTGCTCGGCGTATTTTGTGATTTTATTCATCGCAATTATTTTACCACCCATGAATACCGGCTGAGTAAGCGTTATTGCTCCGGCAAAGACATTATGTATATCATAAGTCATTGCCTCCTTTGGGATAAGTGCTACTGTAGATGGCACATAGCCACCATCGGGTGTCTGAATAGGCTTGCCGGTCGAGGGATCTACAACTAGATTGTATTCATATTTCCCCGTTTGCAAGTTGAAACTCTTTGTCGGGAGGAGCTGGTCGCTATCAAAGATAGATAGCTCTTTCTGGTTATACATATACGAGCCTACGAAATCAATACCCGGCAAATATGCAGCTCGTGCTTCTTGATTTTGGTATGATGCTTTTATGATTTTTTCATTTGCAATACGCATAGTTTTATTATTGTGTATTGCCATATTTCGGCAGGAGTCAAGAGATATTTCTTGGGCAGAGCCTGCGAAACAACATAAAAAAGATAAAATGATTAAAGAGAATCGCATACAATATTTTTATTTATAAATAATACTAAAAGAAATCCTTATCGGCAAATATAACGAAAATTTGTAATTTTCAGTTTTATTATCCCGATTATCCGACAAAAATACTCGATAATAATTAGAATCGGAATTTTTGACGAATTTTTGACTTAAAAAAAAGGATAATCGACCAATGTTGCGTCTGCATCTAACTAAAAAAAGGCGAGCTATCATTATACGATGCTCGCCTTTTGTATTATATTATTAGTTATTCTTTTCGTTAGCTCCTTTGTCGGCAGTAATGTCGGTATTGTCTTCTTTTTCTTCTTTTTCGAGAGCGGCGGCAGTAGCTTCTTCGTCGGCTTTATTCTTCTCGTTAATTGCAAGAATTTCATCGGTACGAGATGTCCATGCTCGCTTGCCAAAAATCTTTTCTACATCTTCCGAATATATTACCTCTCGCGACAATAGCACTTCTGTGAGCTGTTTATGACCTTCGGCATATTGTGTCAATATCGATTTTGCTCGTTCATATTGTTTAGCAATTATCCGCGACACTTCTTTGTCGATTAGCATTGCTCGTTCATCGCTATATGGTTTAGTGAATCCATACTCTTGTCCGGTTGAATCGTAATATGATATATTAGGCATATTCTCGCTCATTCCATAATATACAACCATTGCGTAGGCTTGCTTAGTTACTCTCTCTAGGTCGTTTGCGGCTCCGGTCGAAATTCTTCCTAAGAATATTTCTTCGGCTGCACGTCCGCCTAGAGTGGCACAAATCTCATCGAGCATAGCTTGTGTTGTCGTTATCTGTCGTTCTTCGGGTAGATACCATGCTGCTCCCAGAGCTCTGCCACGTGGCACAATTGTAACTTTTATCAAGGGGTTGGCATATTGCAGATGCCAGCTTAAAGCGGCATGTCCTGCCTCGTGAGTTGCAATCGACTTGCGTTCGTCTTCGGTTGTGATTTTGCTGCGTTTTTCCAGCCCACCGATAATACGATCGACAGCATCCATAAAATCTTGCTTTTCGACTTTGCTCTTTCGGCGACGTGCGGCGATAAGAGCCGACTCGTTGCACACATTAGCTATATCTGCGCCCGAAAATCCGGGTGTCTGACGTGCCAACAAGTCAATATCTACACTTTCATCGGTCTTTATGTTGCGCAAATGCACTTTAAAGATTTCTTTTCTATCATTAAGTTCCGGAAGTTCGACATATATTTGTCGGTCAAATCGACCTGCTCGCAATAATGCTTTATCAAGAATATCGGCTCGGTTGGTGGCTGCTAAGATAATCACGCCACTATTAGCGCCGAATCCGTCCATCTCGGTTAATAATTGGTTAAGCGTGTTTTCGCGCTCATCATTCGATCCCATATTAGGATTTTTCCCTCTGGCGCGTCCCACTGCGTCTATCTCGTCGATAAACACGATACATGGCGATTTCTCTTTTGCCTGACGGAATAAATCGCGCACGCGTGATGCTCCCACTCCGACAAACATCTCTACAAAGTCAGATCCTGAAAGTGAGAAGAAAGGTACATTTGCCTCGCCTGCCACTGCTTTAGCCAGCAATGTTTTACCGGTTCCCGGAGGTCCTACAAGTAATGCGCCCTTAGGTATTCTGCCTCCTAATTCGGTATATTTCTCCGGATTTTTTAAAAATTCTACGATTTCTTCTACTTCGGTCTTGGCTTCTGACAATCCTGCAACATCTTTGAAGGTTACATTTGTGCCATTCTCTTTATCAAAGAGTTGTGCCTTCGATTTCCCGACACTGAAAACACCACCACTGCCACCACCATCTTTTGAACTCATCTTCTTCATCATAAAGAACCAGAAGAATATTAGCAAAAGCACCGGTGCAAAGCC
The DNA here is from genome assembly GCA_028689665.1 of Muribaculaceae bacterium. GTDB lineage: Bacteria > Bacteroidota > Bacteroidia > Bacteroidales > Muribaculaceae > JAQVCR01. Next base: position 82,441 of record JAQVCR010000005.1, on the reverse strand, counting down.
CCAGAAAAGGCTTGAATAATCACTACCTTGAGTATATTCAATTTCACCTTTAAATACTCCCTCTTCACGCCATGCCTTAGCCGATGTGTTTAGAGCATCTTTCGATGGTATTCCCGTAGTTAAGAATGCCTTTTTATCGTTGCTATACTCATTCTTATTAAAGATTTTTGATGCTAGAGAATCGGTTAAATAGCCTTCTGCAATATCTTTATTACTAATTACTACGATTTTATTTACACCACCCTTTTTTACATATCCCTCAAATTCAGTCCAATTGACTTCTTTAGAGATAGTATCATTCTGCATATAATAAAGCCCAACTAGGAAGACAGCTAATATGGCATACATCCATAGCAGATTAAACTTAAATTTAGGCTTAAACTTATTGAAATTATTATTTTTATTATCACTCATATCTTTAAAAATGTGGGTTAGTCAATATCTGGAATGCTTCTTAACGATGCATCGTTCCATAATTCCTCTAAATTATAATATTGCCGTGCATCGGGTAAAAATATATGTACATAAATCGTGCCATAATCTATAACAATCCATTGCGAATTTTGATAGCCATCGTAATTATAGGGCTTTACCCCTGTATTATCTTGAACATATTCTCTCACGCCATCGGCTATTGCCGATACTTGTGAGGTTGATCGACCTGTGCATATTACAAAATCTTCGGCCGAAGAAACTGCCAAACTATGTAAATCGACATGTGTTATTGAAATTCCTTTCTTTTCTTGTATTCCCTTAATAATAGTGTCTATCAAAATTTTGTCTTCTATCATATTATATTTATATTATTGTTGTTGCCATAGAATATTTGCTAAAGCGGCATAAAGTGCTATGGCTGGTTTTAGAAAGCAAAGATAATCAAAGTAGCTTGTTATAGCATCAATTTAAAAGAGATTATTAATATCATATTTGCTAATATAATATAAAAGAAACAGGCGAAATATCTAAAATTTAATAACATAGCAGTATGAAATATTAGAATTTATCACTTATGCTGTTCCTTTTTACTATTTAATTATTATCTTTGGGGTGAACTAAATAACACAAAATTATGCAATATTGGGCAGTTATTGACAAAGAGCGAAAAGGACCTATGAGTCTTGAAGAGCTTACAAATTTAGCCCTTACGCCCAACACTTATGTTTGGCGCGATGGGCTTACCGATTGGATTAAAGCCAAAGATCTCAGCGAGCTTGAGGGCTTGTTTGTTAATCACACTGAGCCTCCCGAGATTCCTGCTATTGAGGTTGAGGACGCTCCTAAAGCCGACAATTGCGAGCAAGCCTCAAATGGAACTAAGGCAGAGCCACAAAATTCGGAATATAATTCGTGGTATCCTAACAGCTCGGTCAACGGTCGTCCGTGTCCATCGACTAATCTTGTGTTTGCAATTATCACTCTTGTGTGTTGCTGTCAGCTGTTTAGTATTATAGCAATTGTCTACTCGTCTCAAGTTACATCACTCTATAATCGTGGTGAATACGAAAAGTCGCTTAAATATTCAAATTATGCTCTCTATTGGAGTATTGCTTCTCTTGTAGCCGCTGTTGTATTCTTTCCTTTTATATGGGGATTCTACTTCCTTGAGGCATTTATATAATGTTTAATCTAGACCGACGACAAATATTAATATTAATATGCCTGCTTATTGCGGGCATATTTATTATTTTGTTCTATTATTTTTTCAATCCTGCCGAAAGCAATTTTATGCCTCGTTGTATTTTTCATGAGCTTACGGGGTATAAATGTATGGGCTGTGGAGTTCAACGTGCTTTATATCATACTCTGCACGGCAATTTCTATGAGGCTGTAAAGATGAATTTCGGGCTGTTGGTTTCTATCCCTGTAATATTTTTATATCTGTTCTCCGAATACAATCGTGTGAGATTTTCTCGTCTATTCTTTGCGCTTCACTCAATGCCGGCTATAATCGCTCTGATAATATTAGTGGTTGCATGGACTGTGATTCGCAATATTGTGGGTTTATAATCAATTCATTGATTTGAGCTGCAGATAGGGCTTGATAAAAAATTCTCTATCGTGAAGATGAATATGAGGAATATTAAGCAACTCACTTTCAAGCACAACACCTTCAACATCCATTATATCTATATCGATAATCCTATCGGCATATTCGCCTTTCGTGGTGCGATGTGTGAAACAGCCCATTTCTCGTTCTATCTGCTTTATAATTTTAAGTATCGACATTGCATCTATCTGAGTGTCAAAGGATATTCCTATATTTAGAAAAGTGTTTGTAGATTCAAATCCCCACGCTTCACTCTCTATAACATCACTTCGCCGGGCGACTATTCCAAATGCCGACTCTATCATTGATATTGCACTTTCGATATTTTGTTCCTTATCTCCGAGATTGGTTCCTATGTTTAGATATACTTTCATTCTAAAATTATAAATAGCGATGTACTTTGAAAAGCACATCGCTATAATATTATAATGCTATCTGTTTATAGACTTTTCTTTACTTCTACTTCTTCAAATGCTTCAATTATATCGCCTTCTTTAATATCATTGTATCCGGCTATATTAAGTCCGCAATCATATCCTGATGCCACTTCTTTCACATCGTCTTTGAATCGTTTCAATGAGCCTAAGTCGCCGGTATATTTCACTATACCATCGCGTATAAGTCGTATCTTGCAGTTTCGGCGTACTTTACCTTCTCTTACTATGGCACCGGCTATTGTTCCTACCTTAGATATATGATAAGTCTGAAGTACTTCGGCACTTCCTACAATTTCTTCTTTTATCTCGGGGGCTAACATACCTTCCATTGCCGACGTTACTTCTTCTATCGCTGCATAGATGATTGAATATAGTCGTATGTCGACGCCCTCTTTTTCTGCTAATCGCTTAGCTGCTACTGATGGGCGTACTTGGAAACCTATGATGATAGCATCGGAGGCTGCGGCTAGTGTAATATCCGATTCACTAATTGCTCCTACTGCCTTATGCAATACGTTTACTTGAATCTCGGGAGTAGATAGCTTGATTAGAGAATCGCTCAATGCCTCTATAGATCCGTCAACATCTCCCTTAACAATGATATTAAGCTCTTTGAAGTTTCCTATTGCTCGGCGACGACCTATCTCTTCGAGAGTTAAGTGGGTTTGCGTTCTTATTCCCAATTCTCGTTGTAGTTGTTCGCGCTTGCTGGCTATCTCTCGTGCCTCTTGGTCGGTATCCATTACATTGAATTTATCTCCGGCGGTTGGCGCTCCGTTTAGACCTAATATTAAGGCTGGTGCTGATGGCCCGGCTTGCTTAATGCGCTGATTACGCTCGTTAAACATAGCTTTTACCTTTCCATAATGTGTTCCGGCTAGAACTATATCGCCTACATTTAGTGTTCCTGTCTCTACTAGCATTGTAGCAATAAATCCGCGTCCTTTATCTAGCGATGATTCGATGATAGAACCTACTGCTCGACGATTAGGATTTGCTTTAAGGTCTAGCATCTCGGCTTCTAGCAACACTTTTTCCATTAGCTCGTCGATACCGATTCCCTTCTTTGCCGATATTTCTTGAGATTGATATTTACCACCCCACTCCTCGACAAGATAATTCATATTTGCTAATTCTTCTTTTATCTTATCCGGATTTGCTGCGGGTTTATCTATTTTGTTGATTGCAAAGATAATAGGAACTCCGGCTGCACTTGCGTGATTTATTGCCTCTACGGTCTGTGGCATCACATTGTCGTCGGCTGCTACTATGATAATTACAATATCTGTTACTTTTGCTCCTCTGGCACGCATTGCGGTGAAGGCTTCGTGTCCCGGGGTATCTAGGAATGTTATGCGTCGGCCGTCGGCTAACTTCACATTATATGCTCCTATATGCTGTGTGATTCCTCCTGCTTCGCCGGCTATTACGTTTGCACTTCGAATATAGTCGAGTAACGAAGTTTTACCGTGGTCAACGTGTCCCATTACGGTTACGATTGGGGGACGTTGCTCCATATCTTCTTCGCTATCTTCTTCAGCATTTATCGACTCTACGACTTCGGCACTTACATATTCGGTCTTAAAGCCAAATTCTTCGGCTACTATGTTTATGGTTTCGGCATCTAGACGTTGGTTTATCGAAACCATTACGCCTATGCTCATACAAGTTGCAATAACTTTATTGATGTGGACGTCCATCATCACAGCGAGGTCGTTGGCTGTAACAAATTCGGTGAGCTTTAATATCTTGCTTTCGGCTGCTTCCATCTCGGCGGCTTCGCGCTCTTTGATATTATTTGCTACTCGTCTCTCTTTACGCCACTTTGTTCCCTTTTTCTGTGTCTTGCTTGTCAGACGTGCAAGCGTTTCTTTTACTTGCTTCTGAACATCAACTTCGTTTACTTCGGGTTTTACCGGACGGCGATTTTTAAATCGTCCTCCTCCTTGGTTATTGTTGTTGTTGTTACTATTATTGTTATTATTCCCGCTGTTGCCGTTACCGTTGTTATTGTTGTTCCGGTTTCTTGGTGCTCCTTCTCCGGCTCGTTGTGGACGAGGCTGTTGAATTTGATTTGCACTCTTCTCAATATCAACCTTTTCGGTTCCTATTCTCTTACGTTTGGTTCGGTTTCCACTTTGCTGGGTGCCATTAGTGTTATTGTTACTATTTGTGCCTGCTCCTCCTTGAGGGTTAGCATTACCAGCTCCGGGATTACGAGATTTCTCTTTCTGTATTCTTTCTGTTCGACGCTCCTCTTTTGTTTTCTTCTTTGGGCGTGTCGATTGATTTATTGCAGATAAGTCAATCTTTCCTACTACATTTATCGAAACATTAGTATCTCGGCGACCGAGTGTAAATATTTCATCTTTTGCCGGCACCTTTGGTGCGTCAGCTTTTGGTTGAGCATCTTTGAGCGGCTCGCTTTCTTGTTTCTTTATTTCCACTTTTGGAGTTGACTGTGGTTGAACTTGAGGTTTTGGCTGAGACTTTTCTGTATGAGGCTTGGGCTGAGGCTTCTCGCTATGAGGTTTCTCTGCTTTTACTTTTTCTACCTTTGGTTCTGGCTTCTCTTCTACTTTCTTTTCTACAATAGGAGTGATGGGTTGTGCCTGTTCCTTTTCGACAGGCTTACTAGCCGAGACCGGAACCTGTTGTTCAGGTTTCTTGTTAAGCTCGTCTAAATTAATTTTACCAACTACCTTAGGTTGTTGTATCGTTTCAATTTCGGGCTTAATTTCTTCAACAACTTGTTTTTTCTCTTCTTTGTGAACACTTTTTTTCTCTTTTTGTCGCTCGGAAGAGAACATCTCGGACTTGAGTTTGGTGTCCATATCGCTTTTGAACTCGCGAACGAGCATATCATAATGCTCTTCGCTAATTCGTGCGTTAGGACCCAAATCAACAGTAATGTTCTTCTTGCTAAGGAACTCAATTAATGTTTGAGTGCCCACATTTAAATCTTTTGCAGCTTTACTTATCTTTATAGACATATATTGTAATAAGTTATTTTTAATTGAAGAATTAAGCGAGTTATTGCTTTTTATTATACTTTCGGACGTTTATAGATTTTTTTTAATCTTCAAACTCTGATCGTAAAACATTAAGTATTTCGTCAACTGTATCTTCTTCTAAGTCGGCTTTCTCTATGAGTTGCTCGCGCGGTGTGCTTAGTACGCTCTTTGCGGTGGCACAACCCATATTTTTCAATGCCTCGATTATCCATGGTTCAATTTCATCTTTGAACTCGTCTAGATAAATATCGTCTTCTGTTTCTTCTAGATTTCGATAGACATCGATGACATAGCCTGTCAACATTGACGCTAATTTTATATTAAGTCCGCCCTTACCTATGGCAAGAGAAACTTCTTCGGGACGCAAAAATACTTCTGCACGCTTGTCTTCTTCGCTTAGTCGTATTGAGGATATTTTTGCTGGGCTCAATGCACGTTGTATGAATAGCTGTGGATTGGTGGTGTAAGGTATCACATCGATATTCTCGTTGCGTAGCTCTCTCACTATTCCATGAATTCTTGCGCCTTTTACTCCTACACATGCTCCTACCGGATCGATACGATCATCATACGATTCTACCGCTATCTTCGCACGCTCTCCCGGTATTCGGGCTACTGCACGTATTAAGATTAAGCCATCGTGAATCTCCGGAACTTCTAGCTCGAATAATCGACGCAAAAAGTTTTCGCTCGTACGCGATACTAATATCTTTGGATTGTTATTCTTGTTATCTACGGTTTCGATTACGGCACGTACGGTGTCGCCTTTTCTATAGAAATCGGTGGGTATTTGTTGCTCTCTTGGTAACAATAGCTCGTTTTTGTCATCGTCGAGTAGCAATATCTCTTTCTTCCACAATTGATACACTTCGCCGGTTACTAGCTCGCCTTCCATTTCCTTAAACTTGGTATAAATGGCATCTTTCTGCAAGTCTAATATCTTTGAAGCCAATGTCTGACGCAGATTAAGGATAGCTCGACGACCGAATTTTGCAAATTCTATGCGCTTGATATGCTCTTCGCCTACTTCGCAATCGGGATCGGGATCTTCCGGGTCGTTATGTGCATCTGATAAGCTGATTTGCTTATTTGGATCTTCAACCTCTCCATCCGGCACTACCACTAGATTTTGATATATTTCACAATCGCCCTTGTCGGGGTTCATTATAACATCAAAGTTTTCATCAGTGCCGAACATCTTAGCCAATACACTTCTAAACGACTCTTCTAAGACGCTTATCATTGTAGTTTTATCTATGCTTTTCAGCTCCTTAAACTCTGAAAATCTATCGACCATGTCGATGGGTTCCTCTTTCTTTGCCATATTTGGACTATTTAAACTGAATTAAATATTTTGTATATTTTGTTTCGTCATATCTCATTGTCTCTTCTTTCTCTACGAGTATTGGTCGCTTCGAGCCTGCAGGCTTCTCTTTGGTCGAAACTGCTATCACAAATTCTGTTTCTTCTGCCAATTTAAGTATGCCTTTTAGCTTTCGACCATCGTTGGTAAGTACTTCTACTTCATTACCAATATTCTTATCGTATTGTGCCTTTACCTTGAAAGGCGAGGTCAATCCGGCGGAGCCTACTTCAAGCTGATAATCTTCTACTTCTCTGTCGAATTTCGACTCGATTGCTCGATTTAAATTGACACACGATTCTATATCGACGCTCGTTAAGCTGTCTATTTCTACCGTTATCTCGTTTGATTTGTTTACTTCTAAATCTACAAGAAACATATCGGTGCCTGATAAAGCATCTTTGATTACGTCGGTAAGTGCTTTTTTATCTATCATATAAAAAATACTATATTTAAAAAAAATGAGAGAGCATCTTGCCCCCTCCTTTTCCCTTTTTCTTTGTGCAAATATACAATATATATATATACTATGCAAATTTACCCCCAAAATATGACTCAACTCTGAAGATTAAATGCTTTGATTTACATTTATTTAACTTATTAAACTCCAATATTAGTCTTGTTTCGTATTTTTTAACCCTATTTTTTAGATTCTTTTACTTCAAAATATGTGCAAAATTGTCGCTCTTTTTAGCGAATATTTTGTGTTTGAAATATTATTACTACCTTTGCCTAATTTACAAAAAAGACAACATTAGATGAAGAGAATTTGTCAATATAAAAATCTTCTATTCGACCTTGGTGGGGTTGTTATGGACCTTGACCGCTCTAAATGCGTTGATGCGTTCAAAGCTCTTGGGCTTACTATTGCCGATGAATTACTCGGATTATATGTTCAAGACGGGCCTTTTCTAAAACTGGAAGAAGGAGAAATAACACCCGACGATTTCAGAGCAGAATTAAGACGGCACATTTCTTCAACAGTTTCCGATAAACAACTCGACGATGCTTTCAATCAATTCCTTCTCGGAATTCCCAAGCATAGGCTTGAATCTCTCAGAAATCTAAGAAAAAACTACAAAATATATCTTTTGTCGAACACTAATTCAATAATGTTTGAATCGAAAATTAAAGATTGTTTCGCAATCGAAGGACTTAACATTGAAAGCTATTTCGACGGTATGATTACCTCTTACGAAGCTCGTTGCGCTAAGCCGGGTAAAGAAATTTTTGAATACACAATTTCACATCTTAACATTAAGCCTGAGGAAACGCTTTTTTTCGACGACTCTCAGAAGAATCTAGATACAGCAAGTGAATTTGGTTTTGGCACACAGATTATTGAGCCGGGCAAAGAATTTGCCGATTATTTATAATAAATTTTACAGAAATGAATTTTCAAGTTCCATACGAAGCTCTCACTAATGATAGAAAATTCGCTGTTACAATTGGTATGTTCGACGGGGTACACCTCGGACATCAACAAGTATTCGATACACTAAAACATAAAGCATCACAATTAGGTCTCGAATACGCCGTAGTTACTTTCAAAGAACACCCTCAAATTGTCCTAAATCCAAATAGCGACCTAAGAACCATAATGAACTTTGACGAGAAAATTAAAGCTATCGAAAATTGTGGTATCGATAATGCTATCGTTTTAAAATTCAACAAAGAAATTGCTAAATTAGGGGCAAAAGACTTTCTTGCTATTCTACACGAACAATACAACGTGGAAGCTCTTATCATCGGATTTAACCACCACTTCGGACACAATAAAAATGAAAAATTTGAAGACTACATTAATTTTGGCAAGGAGATAGGCGTCGAGGTGATTCAAGCCGAAGAATACACAGGCGATTTTTCGCCTCTTAGCTCTTCTATTATTCGAAGATTGATTACTGCCGGAAAAGTAGACGACGCATCGGGCTGTCTTGGCAATATATTCAAAATTCAAGGAAACGTGGTTCACGGATTCAAAAATGGTAAAAAAATAGGATTCCCAACTGCTAACATTAAACCAACCAACCAGTTACAGATTATCCCACATAATGGAGTATATGCTGCTCGAATAGCTATCGAAAACGGTAACTTCCTAAATGCAATCTGCAATATAGGCACTCGCCCAACAATCACTAATAGCAACGAAAGGTCGATAGAAGTGCATATTTTCGATTTCGACAAAGATATATACGACCTCGACGCAACTGTGCAATTCATTAAATTCATTCGCTCTGAAACAAAATTTAGCTCGCTGGAAGAATTAAAACGACACATTGCGACCGACTGCGAAAAAGCAAAAAAGATATTAAAAAACACAACAAAATAAAGCCTGTTATGGAAATAATCAATTTTGACAAAGAAAATTCTCTCATCAGCCAATTTATGCTCGAACTTCGCGATGAGAAAATACAAAAAGACCGCTTAAAATTTCGCAAAAACCTAGAAAGAATAGGTGAAATTATGGCTTACGAGATTTCTAAACGTATCAGCTACGAGAAAGTTGAAGTAAAAACTTGCTTAGGTACTGCAAATTGCAACAAAATAGGCGAGAAAATAGTGATTGGCACTATCCTTCGTGCCGGTCTTCCTTTCCACCAAGGTTTCCTTAACTATATTGATGATGCCGAAAATGCTTTCGTTTCTGCTTATCGAAAATTTAAAGAAAAAGACCACTTCAATATTCACATCGAATATATCGCTTCGCCGCGTCTGGACGATAAAACTCTCATTCTTGTCGACCCTATGCTGGCAACCGGTGCATCTATGGAACTTTCTTACGAAGCTTTGCTAACTAAAGGACACCCGGGCAGAATACACCTAGCGGCTGTTATAGCCTCGCGACAAGCTGTTGAATTTATCGAAAAGCATTTTCCTGCCGACCGTACTACTCTGTGGGTGGGTGTCGTTGATGATGAAATTAATGAACACTCTTATATAATACCGGGGCTGGGCGATGCAGGAGACTTAGCATTTGGTGAAAAAGAATAAATTTTCTAATTATATAGAATAAAAAATGGAGATGATATTAACATCTCCATTTTTAATTGTAATACATATCTAAAACCATTAACTCTAAACCATAATTCTAAAACAATCTTAATTACCAAATATCGCCTTTATTATTCTCACGAATTTTTCAAGGCACGTGAATCATATTATGTATAAATTTCTATAACTTACTTTTAAGAAATTATCTTAAATCTATATTTAGAAGGCGAGCCTTAATCGCAAGATATTTCTATCTTCTGCCCTCTACCGTCAATTTCTGCACGACTGCTTTCAGTTTCTCGCCATTCGGCGATAAGTTATTATGAAAGGAGTCCAACAACATACAAATATACATAGGTTAGGAATCCGGCAACTCTTATTAAGGCTCTCTAATATTTCAATTAAAATTAGCATCAAAGCTGATAATCTATATTATCTTCCTTGTTGTATTACAAAGATATATGATAAGTATACAAAATAAATTTGTATATAAAGTTGGATATAGAATATTAAAACAAAATAGTCTTAACTATCAATTAGTTAAGACTATTACTATATAGATAAATATATATATACAATAGAGGTTATTTAGTCAAGATTACCTATTTTCATCACATCTTCATCAAATGTTTCGCGATTTTTTGCCTTATTTCTTATTTTATTTCTATAGGCATAAATAGTATTTACCGAATAGTGTAGAAACGAAGCTATCTTATTGCTATCTTCAATCCCCATTCTTAGAAAAGCAAAAATACGAAGCTCCATAGTCAACTTACCATATTCCTTAACTTCAATTTGCTCCTCAGGTAACAGTAATGAATTAAAATCGCCGACAAAACTCGGGTAAATATGAAGAAATGCACTGTCAAAATTTTCATAAAACAATTTATTCTGCTCATCTGCAAATTTTGGCGATTTACTCATTTTCAACAAATCTTCAATCTGTCCGGTACTCACCTTTCGCGATACTATCTTATTGAAATTATCAAGACGCTCCATATATATAGAACATAAATCCAAAAAATGCCCCATATATTCCTCTTTAATACTGTTTGCACGCTTGAGCGACCGACGAGTTACCTTTAATTTTCTAATCTGATAGAGAATTAGCACAACGGCAATTATCAAGCCGAGCGACAATACGCTAACTATAGAAAGCGCAAATACTAACGAATCTTGTTTAGTATCGATCTCTTTTTTATAAGCGCTATTGATTAAAGGCATATTTTTTGCTATCTGCATATTGCGCAGACGGGCATTGCAGAAGTTTGCATCATCTAGTGATATACAAATATATTTATAGGCTCGTTCAAAGTCGCCCTTTGAATATAAATATACAGCAAGATTTTGTAAAGAGGTGTTTTCTTTAATCGAGCCACGAATATCCGATATTGCCGAGACTGCCCAATAATGGGCGGCGGTTTCTTTGTCTTTATCCATTATTGCCAGTCCTGCCAACGCACTTGTAGCACGTGCATAGAGGGCATTATTGCTCGGTATGGAATCGAGAATATCGAAAAGCTCACTTCGCGATTGCGAGAGCTTTCCTCGATCTTGCAAGACTTCTGCATAATAGAACTTATACAATGAACTTCCTTGTGGAAGAGTGGTGCATAAAGAATCGCGATAGCTGCGCGATTTTAAATGATAAATATTTGAATACGTTCCACTACTCTGCGTATAGCCTAGCATATAGTCATATAATTGCCGTGCGCAGTCGAAAAAAAGAAAATTCATCGACTTTGGTATTGCAATTTTCTCAAGCGTTTCAAGCTCTGCGACTGCCTCGCTATAAAAACCGGTTACTCCAAGCACTTTGACTTTACCTATTCGGGCTGTTAGGAAACTTAATGAATCCTTGCCGGCTTCGGCGAGCTGCATCGCTTTGTCGTAATACACTAGCGAAGAATCGGAAATAAACGACTCGTATTGCTTGCCCAATTCTATTCCTGCCTTTATTCTCCTATTATATGGAATTATTTTATCCAAAAATATAGACTTAAGGCTGTCTATCACAGCATATTTTTGTCGGTCATATTGAGATGCTAATGCGATCTCCCTGTCTAGGTTGACTAAATCGCCTTCGGTGAGTTTTAATTGTCCAATGGCACCGAAAGTAAAAAGAGTGCTTACGAATAATGCTAATATTGTCTTCATATATCTATTTCCATAAAAATGGCTTACAACAGGTCTTAATACACAAAGATAATAAAATTTGATAAAAAAACTTCCTATCTATTGTTTTTATTTAATTAACAATAAGATAGGAAGATATTTAGAGTATCACTAAATGGCAATTATTTCAATTTCTTAATCCCTTTAAGCTCGCTTGCGCTTGCAGGACGTATCGAGACGGCATATCCGCCACTTCGTGCCAATTTTACATTTAATTGCGACTTCGAAGTTACATAGCCGGTCTTTATAGCATACGCAATTGGATTTGTTTCATAATCGGCATCTTTTGCATCGCTGTAAACAGTTGCAATATACTTTTTATCGGTATCTAGGAAATCTAACGAAACTACTGATGTTCGTGCGTTTTCGTCGGTGATTCCACCAATAAACCAGCGGTCGCCGCCCTTTTCCTTACGAGCAATTGTAATATAATCGCCCGGCTCGGCTTCTAGATATTTTGTTGTCTGCCAATCTACGGCTACATCTTTGATAAACTGGAATGCGTCGCTATATTTCTCATAGTTTTCCGGGAAATCGGCTGCCATCTGAATTGGTGAATACATTGTTACATATAGTGCCAGCTGTTTGGCTAATGTAGTCTGTACTCTTGCCACATTTGCGGGACGAGAATCATGATTAATGAAAATATCGAATATGCCGGGCGTATAATCCATAGGACCTCCTATTAGTCGTGTGAATGGTAACAGGGTGGTGTGATGTGGACGATTGCCTACAAATGCCTCATATTCTGTTCCGCGTGCCGATTCGTTTCCTACAAGATTAGGATAAGTACGGCACAAGCCTGTTGGGCGGGTAGCCTCGTGTGCATTGACACAGATTTTATAGTCGGCGGCTTTCTTTATGCAGTATAAGTAATGGTTATTTATACTCTGGCTGTAGTGATGCTCGCCGCGTGGTAAGATAGGACCTACATAACCCGATTTAACTGAATTATATCCATTTTCGACCATAAACTTATAAGCCGCATCGAGATGTCGCTCATAATTTACTGTCGAGCCCGATGTCTCGTGGTGCATCATTAACTTAACTCCTTTATCGGCCGCATATTTATTTAGCATTTTTACATCAAAGTCGGGATAAGGAGTAATAAAATCGAACACATAATCTTTCCAATTTCCTATCCAGTCTTCCCAGCCTATGTTCCAACCTTCAACCAGCACTTGCGGAAAGCCATGCTCGGCGGCAAAGTCGATATATTTTTTTACGTTTGCATTGTTAGCTCCATGTTTACCATTCGGTTTTGAATGTTCAAAGTCGGTGCCGTCTATCTTAACTGAATAATAATCGTCGGTATAAGCCCAAGTGCTTTTATTGGTAATCATTTCCCACCACACTCCTACATATTTGAATGGTTTAATCCACGAAGTATCTTCATAAGCACATGGTTCGTTAAGATTTAGCGTAATGCGCGACGCCAAAATATTACGTGCATCATCACTTACAATAACAGTACGCCATGGCGAAACGCATGGGGCTTGAAGATAACCTTTCTTGCCGGTTGCATCGGGGGTAAGCCACGATGTGAAAACTAGATTTGTATCATCAAGATTGAGGTGCATACAAGAGTAATCCACTAGTGCAGCCTCATGAATGTTCATATATATTCCATCATCGGTCTTTAACATAAGTGCCGTTTGAACTCCGGTGGGCGAGAAAATTGTCGTAGAAGCATTATCACACATTACCGATGGATATAATTCGCGTATTTTTGAAATCTTAGAAACTGTGTAATCATATTCTTGTGTGTCGTAGTCGCCGGGAATCCACATTGCTGTGTGGTCGCCTGTCATTGCAAACTCGGTGCGCTCGTCTTTTATTACAAAATAATTTAGATTTTTCTGCAAAGGAAACTCATAGCGAAAGCCTATACCATCGTTAAAAGCACGAAAACGTATAATTATATTACGATCATTGGCGTCTTGACGCAGTGTTACTGCCATCTCATTATAGTTGTTTCTGATGCTTTCTTCTTCGCCCCACACAGGTTTCCACGTTTCATCTTTCGAGCTGCGTTCTTCGCCTATTAATTTAAAACCTTCGGTAAGCGAGCCATTAGAATCTAATATGAGTCCTAATCTAGATGGCTTCATAACCTCTTTGTCTTTATATGATAGCGTATAAGAAGGGGTGCCGTTCTCGATAATATCGAATTTGATAGCAACATTACCATCGGGAGATTTTAATGTCTGTGCATTAAGCTGCACAGTTGCAACTAAGCCAAATATTAAGCTAATTGCGAAAGTAATTTTTTTGATTTTTGAATACATAGGTTGGTATTATTTATTTTAATATTTTGGTCTACAAAAATAGGTAAAATATAAGATTAAAAACAAATATTACAAGCTGATACACTCATTTTTAATAATGATTTCGTCATTTTTAACCATAAAAAATAATCTTGATGTAATAATTATATTTCTTATTTATAATAGATTATAACGATCCTTTGATTTACAGTATTATCACCTTACCTTTGCACAATGAAGAATAATAAGAGAAATATGTCGTTTTATAAATCGATATTCAAACTCGGTGTGCCTATTATGGTGGGGCAAGTGGGTATTATTGTCGTTGGTTTTGTTGATACCATGATGGTAGGCCGATACACCACCGACTCACTTGCGGCTGCATCGTTTGTTAATACAGTATTTGCCTTAATTAATATGCTGTGCTTAGGTTTCTCGTATGGCTTGACTCCAATTATTGCATCGTTTTTTGCTCAAGGCAATGCTGCAAAAGTGGGCGAAGCTCTTAAAAATGGGATCATTCTGAATCTACTTTTTGCAGTGTTTCTCACTGTCGTATCGGTGGTGTTATACTTGAATCTTGAGTATCTTGGACAGCCCGAGAGCCTGTTGCCTTTAATTAAGCCCTACTTTATAACTATGATAATTTCAATAATATTTGTTTCGCTATTCAATGTGTTGCGACAATTCTCCGATGGTATTTCGCACGTCTCAATAACTATGTGGATATTACTGATTGGAAACTGCTTAAATATTATTTTCAATTATTTCTTGATATTTGGCAAGTGTGGCTTCCCCGAGATGGGGCTGCTTGGTGCCGGAATCAGTACTCTAGGATCTCGAATTTTTATGGCTGCAACATTCGTGTTTATATTCTTGACAATAAAGCGTTATGATAAATTCCGTACTGCAACACTAAAAGCAACATTCAACAAAAGCGTAACAAGCAGTATTTTTCGCACGTCGTGGCCTGTGGCATTACAGATGGGACTTGAAACCGGATTCTTCACTATTTCGGGAATTATGATCGGCTGGATTGGGGCTGTTCCTATGGCTAGCCATCAGATAATGGTAATAATAGGAATGCTCGGATTCATTATTTATTATAGTTTTGCCGCAAGTATGACTATAATAATTTCACAAAATCTTGGAATGAAAGACTATGAAGGAGTGAAAGCTGCCACTCGCTGTGGATACCATATTATCCTTATGTTTGCAATTCTTGCGTCGCTTACTTTCATATTTTTCGGAGAGCAGATTATAGGAATATTCACCACCGACAAGAGGGTTATTGCTACTTGCATAACACTTATCGTGCCGCTTATTCTTTACCAGCTCGGTGATGCCACACAGATAACCTATTCAAATGCCATGCGAGGAATATGCTATGTGGTGCCGATGACTTACATTGCGTTCACTTCATATATTGTAATAGGATTGCCTGCAACCTATATAATTGGATTCACATTGAATGGTGGAATAGTAGGTATATACCTATCCTTCTCGATCGGACTATTTCTTGCCGCATTGCTTTATAGCAAATATTTTTATCGTCGATTAAAGGCTATCAGTAACAAATCTATTTTGAAATAGCATCTACTGTCATATTATCGGCATCGGCAGGAGTTGCCTCGTCATAGCTCTTAGTGTCGATGCGCTGTAACGCTCCGGCTCCATTGCCCGATGTTCCTCCGTTTGTACGCACCAGCTCGCCACAGAATGCTATATCCCAATCATTTCGTTGCTTCCACTGTGCATCGGCAATGTCATCGCCTAGTGTAGAATGACCAACTACGCTTTCACTCTCAAAGGAGAAATAAGTCCACTCGTCATCACTTAATGAAGAGATTGTGATTTCTTTATCACTATCGTCGGCAATATTGTCGCCTTTCTCGCTACACGACGAAAGCATAGTAAGTCCTAATGCTATAATAATTATATTAAATATCTTCATGCTCAGTACTTTTTATATTTAATTGTCATTTTACCATTACGGCTGTCGTAGCCCGAAATTTTAAATTTTACCTGTTTACCATTTGCTCTGCGAAGTATAAATGGTGAAGTATATGGCGTTTTAGTCCCTTGTATCAGCCATTCAGTGGAATTTCTGGATACACCATCTACTTTTGTGGCATTCGTCGATATGATTATTTCTCCTCCACTCAGTGCAATCGGAAGATTTGTAGCTTTATATTCTTTGCCAGCCACAGCATCTACTATCGAAAACTCATCAATACTCCCGGTTCCCGATGCGGCAATGCGTCGCACAATAAGGAAAAAACGTGGGGCGGAAAAGCCTTTAATCTTATCATAAAACGATGAATAATTAAGAGCAACTTCTATTGTTTTAGAGGCTTGTGTAGTTAGTTCTCCTTGCATATTATATGCTCCGCCTTGAAGATTCATTATGCTAGACTGCATAAGTAAATCGGGGTTTGCACTTGTTGCTTCTGAATTTTCATTTGCTCCAATTCTAAAGAATAATTCATTGCGACGATTATATGTTATTTTAAATTTTGCATATATCTTTGGCTCTTCTATCTTTGGTGTTACTATGTAGGCTTCGGCATCTACTTCTCTTACTCCTCCTTGTTCTACCGGCGTCGTAAAAAGGCTGTAAGGAAAATAAGACTTTCCTTCATCGCCCCAATATGTCCCCCAGCTATTCACAAAGATAAATGCGCCTCGCTCGTTATCTTCAAGCTGTCCGTTGCCATTAAAGTCGTATTCTACCTTGTCGTCATATCCTACCATTGTAAGTGCGTGCGCTCCTTCGCTCGAGCTTCGTGTTACTATATATTTAATACCTTTTGACGATGCTCCATTATAATTTTTATCGCCCCACCCGCTTGAATAGCAGGAGAATGTAGCAACTCCTCCGGTATAAAGATATTGGCGCATTTTGTCAATACCTTCGCGTGTCTTGAGATTAATTTTTTCATATTTCTCGACACCATATTTCATCGCTTTGATATATTTATCATAGCCCGTTATCCAAGTTGTTGCCGACACTGCCGCACTATTATCATTCATATCGGCTAAGGTCATTGCTCCGCATTGTTTCATCAGGTCATAGCCTAGATAAGCATGCGAACCTTCATTATTACCTTCGTTAAGATAATTCCATGTGAAATGATAAGCAAATGTATTTTCTGCCGAGGCCTTTGCATCTCTATCAAGCATTTTATTGACTTGATGAGTATAGGCATATCTCACTCCTGAGGCTTGCGAACAAGCATTATTTGCACCTTGACTGAATACTTCAGGGAAAAATTTGAGCGTGGAATTGTCAATGCCCTCGGGCAAGGTTACCGATTCTTTTACGCTCCATTCCTTAATTGTCTTTCTTACTGCCTCGCTCTCTTTTGTTACCTTTGGCGACTTATAATGATAGATGTATGGCTGAGCATTTATTGAAACTGCCACCGAAAATACTGATAACAACAATAACCCTCTAATCATAATCTGTTATTTTCTATTCTGTTATAGGTCTTTAATGCTTCATCTCTCACCGTTTGTGGTAGCTGAACATTGTTACTCATCTTCAATGCTACTGCACTAATCTCGCTGTGGCGATAAGAATGGCGGAACCACCCTAGAGCCTCTAGCAATGCTACTTGAACATCGGCTTTGTCGCATCGCTGAAGATAATCGAGCAATTGCGGTACCATATTGTGCATGGGAGATGTGCGTAGCGAGCGGATACGATTAAGCAGTTGCTTTGTGGTGAGTGTATCGTTAGAATAAATCGACGATATTTCTTCTATTCTCCACGAATTGGCATATTTCTTTAGTGCCGAGCTTATTGCTACTCCTACATTTTCGCCATCTACAAACGCTGTTTTATCAAATTGTCGATTAAATTCTTCAATCAGGTCGGCTTCGGAATATAATGCGGCGGCTTGTTTCACTGCAAATTCTATTCTTTCGGCTGTGTTATTTCTTACGGCAAGGCGCACTAATGCTGCAGCAAGCTCTTTATCGCCTCGCTTTGCTATAAAATTAACCGCAAATCTTTGTATCATCTCATAGCTGTCATTTACGGCTAAGTCGATACTCTTCACAAAATCGCTATTGTCAAATTGTGATAACAATATCATTGTTTCAAGCCTTACAATCTCGGAACGGTCGGACTTAAACAAATCTAACAATTCACTCGACTTTAAGACTCCTGCATCGACAAGCTTCCTTGCTGCCATTGCTCGCAATGCCGGATATTCGCCAGACAATTGCTTCTTCCATAATTTGGAGTTTGCTCCCTGCATAGCTTGGTTGACATCTATTTTATTCACCGTTGGGGTAAAATGAAATGTTGGATCGCCGAATAAATGACCTTCTAAGTAAGCATTATATTGTTCTAGATAGCCTGCACGCATTCCCATTCCCATCAATCCGACATATCTGTCAGTCCATTTGTCTTGAAGTACATTCACACTGTTGGCTAGCACTACAAGTGTTGCACCCTCATCGAAAATATACCCGCCTGCTATATATCTGTCTTTATGAAACGAGCCATTAAAGCATGCATCGAGCAATAATAACTTAACATTGGGTGTAAACTTAGCAAAATCATCAAAGAATAGGTCGAGTCCTCGATTAAAGATTGAATCTTTTGCTATCACAGCACTATCCATTGCCCCGGCAAACCACTCTGTTGGCGCATGGCTTAAGTTTCGGCTCACTTTTAATTTTACGCTGTCGGGATTCTGCCCTTTTGCCACGTGGCTTCTTAGCACCTCGCGCATATACATTTTCACCAGCTCTATCGACTCCGGTATACTCTGTGGGTCGGGAAGATTATTTAGATATTGTATCTCTGAATCGCCATGATGGTGAAGTACGGCAATATCTAAATCGCGGCGTTGAAGTTCCGACATAAGACGACCTTTTACTGCTTTGTCGCGCTTATGATCGATATATTCTATTCCTTGTGCCTGCTGTTGCATCCATGGAAAATTCTGAAGTATTGCTCCTTTTTCATCAATTCTTGCCATCATCGACTCGCTTACATATCCATGCCCGCTAAAGAATAGATATTGATCTACTTTATTATTAATGGCTTTTGCCGCTACTGCCTTGCGCAAATATCGGCGTATTAATTCATATTTACTATCCACTCCATTGTCGACAGCTTTTATTCTTCCCGAATATATTTCTGGTGCAAGATATTGTGGCGACTGTGGCAACAATGAATAATAGTGATACAATGTATTTACACTATCTCGGTCTAAATATTTAAATTGCAAATCAAAATCATCATAAAATCTATCGCTGGGGACTGACGACTCGGTGCGTGGAAATGTAATCTGATTCATTTTAAAAGCCGAAGTAAGATGCTGTGCATCACGAAGCATCGGAATTGGAATGTCGCCAATAAATACTGCGCCCTCGATTGGATTATTCTTTGCTTTGTATAATTGTTTCAATGTCGCCTTAATAGAATCGGGAACGCCCCACTTATCAAGGACGATAAAGGTTTTAAGTCCGTCTTTCTCAACGCTGGCGGCATATTCAGTAATTTCTGTCTTTGCTTCTTGATAGGTGGCTTCATCTACCACAATAGCGAAACCCGAAGAAGTAGCTGACGCTAAACTGCCACTAAGGAGTAATATCCCGGATATAATTGTTTTGATAATATTTGTATTCATTATTTTAATTGGGTTAGAATGTCATTGAGATATTTGCACTCACTATATCTTTTGCCTTTCCGCTCATAGAGGCTGAATTCCCGGCATAGCCATAGTGTTGATAAGACACACCGGCTGCCAACAGAGTAGAAAAACGATTTATCTTAATCGGTATATTATAATTTACACCTGCACCTACATTATATTTATCGGCTATGATAGCTTCAAAAGCGGGCTTTGTGTAACGAGTCATCATTAGTTGTAACGAGGCTGGAAATTCATCGGTTGATAGTGAGTTATCTAGATTTTTCTGATAACCTCCATTGATTGATATTTTTAATTGTCCTCGCTTTATGTTTATATATTTTGATACAGACAGCCCGGCTATGGCTTCTGTGTATTTTTGTGATGCTGCATATAGAGTGTTTCGCTTTGACGAATTATTTAGCCCTATATTTAGAATAGCTGTGATCGATGGATTGCTATGGGTGAAATAATCTATTCTATAATCTATATTAGCATGATATTCGGTAGCTTTGTATTCTACCGACTTGTTTACAACATTCCAGTATAGATTACCATTGTCGTCGGTTACTTGTCGCTGTGTCGACCATGTCCCTTCTACGTCGACCATACTTGCGCTCAAATCGACATTGTGTATTAATGCTCCTTTTCTTACTTCAAAACGATTCCTTAACGAAATGTTTTTGGAATCAAATTGTCCTCCATTATATTTTGTTGAGCCTGAACCATCTTCGGCTTTCTCTTGATTTGCCTGATAGCCGACCTCTAAAAAATCGGAGATTGTATTATCTTTATATACTAATTGTATATCGGCTCCATAATTAAGCCCTGTATATTTCCTGCTATATCCTATTGCTGCTTTCGACTCGTGGTTGCCTAAGCCTTGAAACAAAAACACATATTGATTTACATCGGTTCGTACTACCGAATGAGAAACCGACTCGGACATCCATTCTACGTCGCCCGAAAGTCCTAAAGTAATCTTTTTTCCTATTCGATAATCTACTCCGGGATTTAAACGAAAACGCATTCCCTTTATCTCAGAACGCGGATCTTTTTGTGTTGCCGAGCTTCCTACATTATATAATGCCCTTAATGCTACATTAAATTTATCTGTCAGTCGATAGGCGGCGGTGCCGTGAAGATTAAATAATTCGGTGGAATTACTGCTCTTTATCGAATCACATATTATATATGGATTTTCTTGTGATACAAATAATGTATTGTTCCAACGGCGTTCGTCGAGTGTCCCATTATTATATTCTATTCCTCCTACAAAAGATAGACGGTCAAACTTCTTTATACCAAATATAGAAACATTCCACCAATTTTCATTTGTGGCACCATCAATTAGGTTAAGCTCACCATTACTATTAGAATAGCCTATATTGAAATCGGCTACCGACGGTATATCATAATAATTTGCCGTAACGGGATTTGCACTCTCTGCAAAGATATTATTGAGATACATTCTATCTTTATAGTTGCGTGCATTATCGGTCATTGTCTGCGCTATGATGGCGCTGCTGCCCAATAATAATGCTAATGTTGTGATATATTTTGTTATAACCATTATGCCTTTTTAATAATTAAGTATCACACTTTGAAACGTTTCAAAGTGTGATACTTTGAGATTATAAATTAATCAACTTTTGTTGGAATCACCGATGGGGTTGGTGTTCCACCACCTTGTATAAAGTCGTTTGTTGAGTTATTTGTATCTTTAAATATTGCTTTGCCTTCGGCTGTAATACTTACTACCTTACGACGTAGGCTCTTGCCACTATATGCAGCATTTGAATTTCCATCTTTTCCCGAGATCCATGCCATTCCTGCGTCATCTTTTACTGCTATGTGTTTAAATCTATCTGCCGAAACATAAGGTACTATGTCGATGGCATCAAGAATTGCATCGGCTGGAATCATCAAGTGGGTAGATGATGCTGATGGGTGTTTCTCGATACTTGTTGCTTTAGCTACATAGTCGGCTACCTTCTCATTGTTGGCAAGTCGGGCTATGATTATGGCTTGACCGTCGGTTGCAGGCATCATCTCACGTCCCCATGTCTTCCATGCAAATTCCATTGCTGGTACGCCTTCTATCTTTGTATCGGCTGGGAATGCATTATCGGTATATAACTGCCAATCTGCATATTGAAGACTTACTGGTGATGCTTCATCGCCCTCGTTTAGTGTGCGCATTGCGTGATCTATTGGATTGGCTGCAATTACTACACTAGAATATGGCTTAACAGGATAGTCCTTGCCACTGCCGGGGAAATATTGTACATGGCTTGTCATTGGATAAGCATTGCGTAGTAATGTTCCATCGGCATTCATCCATTGCGATGGCTGTGCTACATATGTTCCTACTGCATAGCCGGCATCAATTACTCCCATTATGATTCCGTCAAGATATTGAACCTCGCTGGTGTTGTTATATATCTCATAGAAAGCATCTAAGAAATAATAGCTCTTTACTCCGGTAAAATAAACCTCTTTAAAGATTAATGTACTTCCTACTCCTGCTATTAAATTCAGACTTACGGTCTTATCGGCATACACTTCTACCGATGTAGACACTCCGTTTAGGTTATAATTTGCGGTAGTTCCTGTTGCAGTGAAATTATAAATTCCTTGCAACAGACTAAATGATGCTGTACTGCTGCCTTTTGCTACACTCACAACGGTTTCAGCTCCCGTTGCCGTATTTGTTGCTGTTACTGACAATTCAGTTATATCACCAGAGGTAACCTCGGTTGGTAACACTAAATTAATTGTTGCTGTATATTTCGCCGGCTCATCGTCCTTATCCGAACAAGAGGCAACAAATAGCAATGTCAAGATTGGTAATAAATAAAGAATCTTTTTCATAATTTGTTTGTTTGTTTGTTATAGTTTAATTTTCACTTCTGCTCCAAAGTACATTGGTATTGTTAAATCTCTCCACCCTACAGTGGTGGTATTCTTGTGGCTTTTCGATATTTTTAGGAAGTTATTCGCCATAAATGATAATTCCATTATGTTTCCAAATTCTTTGGTTAGGCGAAAGTTTAAGATTGCTGTTATAGGCAATTTCTCTACTCCAAAATAATTATCGTGTGAATACGACTGAAGCATATATCTATATTTTGAGTCGTTTTCCATTCCCGGCTGCCAACGGGTATAATCGCCTTTATAATCTATAAATCCTGCCGGATTTACAAACCACGACTCGGCGCCGGTTTGCGAAAATGGATCTTTCATTCGATAGTATAAATCATTGCCTTGTGCATCTTGATAAATATTCTGATAGGTTTCGTGCCATATTACTTGCAAGGTGGTCGAAAATACCATCTTCAGCATTGGTATGTGGGTGATAAACCGAAAATTCGTATTTATACGATTTGAGATTGTTCCGCTGCCGGCTTGATTCACTGCCATTAATGGATAATTCCCGCCCTGATAGCTATCCGAAATTGTCGTATATGATTCTACGGTGCTGCGTCGCTTTATATACAGCCATGCGCCATCTACTACCAGCGATGTCTTGATATAAGGTATCTGCCCTAGATTGAATGAATATTCTACTCCTCGTTTGGTAGTCTCTACTCCATTCTGCGGGGTGCGATAGCTGAAAAATAATGTGTCATTTTTTACCGTTGCATCGCTCCATGCTCCATTCTGAAGATAGCTCACCATTCCATTATTATATTTCACTGCATCTACCCCTGTAGGAACAGTATATTTGTTGTAGGGCATAGCTACGGGACGACTGCTGAATGTATATTCATTCTTATATTCTTCATTGAAAAATGTTAACGTTGCCGAGATATTATTCTTTTTAAATGAAATACCGCCTTCGGCTTTATAGCTATATGTGGGTTTCAATCGTGGATTTGAGGTGTCGTCGATTACTTTTGTTGTCATCACTGCCATCGACTTGCCTTGACTTCCGTCGGTGTCGTCTTTAAACATTAATGCCATCGAGGTTACATCAAAATATGCTCTATCGGGATATAATTGCATTAGTGTAGGGGCTTTTGTGGCGATGCCATAACCTCCCACAATACTGAAATCATCGAATATGCTATTGTTCTTCTTGTTTAATATATTATAGTCGATGTTTATTCGCGGCTCGACGGTGAATATATTGTCGCGATTAGCTATTGCATCTACAAATAGGTCGCTTAATCTCACACCGGCTTGAATAGTCATATTCGTTTTCCCCATTGTGAAGCGAGCTTTATCTTCTATGAATAGCGACCCTACACTCAGGGCTGGTATCGTGTTATAAGCACGAGGACGTATTGCTTGATTATTTGTTATCTGTGGCGGATATTTAGCATCAAAGACCATTCCATCGCCATAGTTTTTATTATATCGCCATTCTACGCCCAATTTTATATTCATAAAATCTTCTGTCCCAAATCGAAACATCTTATTCGCTTTGAGTTGTAAAAACAAATCTAATGGCTTTCCATTTATTGTATATTCGGTATAGTACGACTGATTAAGAAAAAAGGTCTGATACTCGCTGCTTGTCGTGGCATTACCTACGGGGGTTATTCCCGATTGCAAGATTACTTGTTGCTTTCGATAATCTTCTTGCTTGCTATAATTTAGCATTGCACTATAATCGAGATTGGTTATCCACGATTTGCGTAATGCCCAATTGCCATGAAGGCTCAATCTTAAGCCTATAAATTTATTATTTATCTTCTCATCGGTCTTTAATTCGGGATCACTCTTTTCATTGTTTATATTGCTGAAAAATGCCGCCTTGACATCAAATGACAATGGAGTGCTGTTATTCATAAAGACATTATGATAGGCTGCGTTTGCTGTAATTCTATCAAAACCTTTGTATTTCTGGCGTATATCATCATACGATTGCGAATAATCGCCCGACAGACTTAGTGTACCGGCTTTCTCGCTTAGTATAAATCCTTTGCCTACATATACCATTTTGCTATATGGATCGGCTTTGAGTTTTGCCTCCCACGGTGTTGCGCCGGCTCGCGTCTTCACTATCACTGCGCCCGAGGTGAGATTGCCATATTCTACCGACGGAATTCCTCGTATCACTTCTACCGACTCTATGTTGTCGGGCGAAACGGTGCGAAGGTCGACTCCCTTCCCTGCAGTAGATTGGTCGGCACCGGTATTACTCTTTGCCGTTGTCATTAATTGAAGATTGGCATCGTTTGAGAGTGGCGCACCATCTACTACCACGAGTGTGCCGAGTGCATTATTGTCATTACTGCTAATTTCGCGTATATATGCCTGACCTACACTGTTTAAATTTGGATTTTTCGTTATATTTCCGGGTAATAACTGGAATAGATCTTCCAGACTTTTAGGCTGAATATGCTTTACTGCAGTCTGATCAATAATCGATGATGAACCTAATTTCTGCGCTTGCGCTGTTACGGTTACTTCTTTCAACGATAGATTTAATGGCTGCATATTAAATACTATTGTCTTCATTCCCGGCTCTACTTTTACCTCTCCTGCATTTTTCTGATAGCCTAAAACAGAAATTTCGTATTTATATTTCCCTTTAGGCATCGCTTTAATCACAAAACGTCCTTGCGCATCGGTTACACCCCACATATTTACGTCAGGTATCGTTATCGTTGCAAATTCTATTGGCTTATTCTTTTCTATATCAATTATTTGCCCCGCAAAATCTGCCTCATTCAGCCCCGACTTAGCACTTGCACGAGGCAAAGTAATAAGCGTAATAAAAATTAGGCATAACACTACTCTATATTTCATAATCAAAACTTAGCTAGTTTATTATTGTTTTTTCTCAAAAAAATATCAAGCATCAAAAAAAACTTTCACATTTTTACACTCTATTTCGCCTAAATGCATCGCTTTCATTTAGTAACATTATGGATAATTTTTATATCAAAATGACACGTAAATAGCCAATAATGTTTTATAGATTATGTATTTTCGCAACAAAGATAAATCAATAAGTTGACATTGCAAAGTATTTTGACCATTTTATTTAGAATTATTCTAGTTTAGCTATAACCGAATAAATAATTTAGAGAAAGTAACTAGATCCAGACCAACACATTGCGCAAAAAACACAACCAAGCCACCCCCTGCCACCAATCCACGCACCCCACACACTGCCACAGAGCCACACACTGCCACACAGCCACACTGCCACCCAGCCACTGCCACACTGCCACGCACAGCCACCCAGCCACACACTGCCACCCACAGTGCCACCGAGCCACACACAGTGCCACAGCGTAGCTGTAACACTATCCCATACATTGCCACAGAGTGGCAACACCATTCATAACCTAGGGCTTAAAAGCCCTAGGAGTATCTAAAACCATGATTTGCACCCCGAAGTGGGTGCCACCTCGCCCACTACAACAAAAAAAATGAGCCATCTGAATCGAATCAGACAGCTCATTAATATTTTGAATTGTGATATTATTATAACAATTTGTCAATCTCAGCTTTCATATTTGCAAAGATAGCTTCGACGCTACCGGTGCCTTGCACTCTAAGATATTTCTTCTCGCTTATATAATAGTCGCGTAGTGGCGAAGTCTGATTATGATACACTATAAGACGTTTTTTTATTGTCTCAAGATTATCATCACTTCTTCCCGACTCTTTTCCGCGCTTAATTAGACGATCGATTAATTCATCTTCATCAACCTCAAGCCCGACGACTACATTAACCTTTGCACCTCGTTCAGCCAGCATTGTTTTCAATGCTTTTGCTTGATTGATAGTGCGTGGAAAGCCATCAAATATCACACCTTTTTTTGTCTCTTCATTTGCATCGAGAACATTGGCTAAGATGCTTACCATCAAATCATCTGGAATTAATTGTCCTTGTGAGATAAAACTATCGGCAATTTTTCCCAAATCTGTTCCTCGCTTTATGTGATCGCGAAGGACATCTCCCGTAGAGATATGGAACAACCCGTAATTTTTTATTAGGTTATCGCTCTGCGTACCTTTCCCGGAACCGGGAGCTCCAAAAATAACAATATTAAACATTTTATTTCGTTTGTAGATAAATTGTAGAAATGCACATTTGCAATGTAATAATAGCATATCTAAATTAATAAATATGCTATTCTATATTTTAATTAAGCAATGTTATTCCGAATCATTGCTCAAAACATAAATATCTTTCAAATTCCTTGCCAACCCGTCAATATCGAGTCCATAACCAAGAATAAACTTAGATGGTATATTGAAACACACATAGTCGGGCTTTATATCGGTTGATAGCGAATCGGGCTTAAACAATAGTGTCGCTAGCTTTATAGCCTTTGGCTTTCTCACTCCGAGCGAGGCTATTAGTTGCGACGCTGTGGTGCCGGTATCCACTATATCCTCTACGATTATCACTGTACGCCCTTCAATATCTTCGTGTAGCCCCAAGATTTCTTTTACTTCTCCTGTCGTTGAGGTGCCTTGATAAGACTTATAACGTATAAACGTTATTTCTGCTTCTCGATTATCTACTTCTCGAAACAAATCGGCAGCAAACACAAAAGCACCGTTTAATACGCACAAAAATATTGGAGATTCACCTTCACAATCTTTTGTGATTTCGGCGGCAACTCGCTTTACTTCTTTCTGAATTTCTTCATTTTTTATATAAGGCTCGAAAGAAAGCCCTTTAAAAGTAACCTTTTCCATTACGATATATTCTTGCACAAAGGTAAGAAAACTTCATTGTCTAATTCACATATATGTTCTATAACGTCCAATCTGTTACAATTTATTAACATTTTAATTCACTTTAAGGAAGAATTTACTCTATGTATTATCCTTTTTAATTCGATTTTATTTAAAAAAGATTACCTTTGCATTGCGTAATAAAAATTATTTTGTTGTTAGACTTTTGTAAGAACAATCGGAAATGAAAATATTTTCTACTTCAGATATTAAAACTATCGAAAAGACTACTATCGAGAAGGAACCTATCACCCCTATTAATCTGATGGAACGCGCCTCCTCGGCTATCGCTTGTGAGATTATTAGTCGCTGGCTGCTGAATAAACGAAT
Organism: Muribaculaceae bacterium; assembly: GCA_028689665.1. GTDB lineage: Bacteria > Bacteroidota > Bacteroidia > Bacteroidales > Muribaculaceae > JAQVCR01. The sequence continues at coordinate 54,456 of JAQVCR010000005.1, read as the reverse complement.
TGTCGTTTTTGCCGGTCCGGGTAATAACGGAGGCGATGCACTTGCTGTCGCTCGAATGCTTATCGAGCAGGGATACACTGTCGAGATTTTTCTTTTCAATATCGGAGGTGGAAAGCTTTCTAAAGAATGTACTCAAAATAAAGAACGACTTTTCGCTTTAGGCGAAATCGACTTCACCGAAATTATTAACGAGTTCAACCCTCCTTATCTGTCTAAAGACGACCTTGTTATTGACGGGCTTTTCGGCTCCGGTCTTCGTGAACCACTTAAAGGGGGATTCACTTCTCTTGTGAGATATATTAACGAAAGTGGAGCTTTCATTATTTCTATCGATATGCCTTCGGGGCTTTTCGGCGAATGGAACAGCGAAAATATTCGCAACAATATTGTTAACGCAAACCTCACTCTTTCGCTCCAATTCTCTCGCTTGTCGTTCTTCTTTGCCGAGAATGCCGAATTTGTGGGTGAATGGAAAGTACTAGATATCGAATTAAGCCAAGACGCTATAAAGAATACGCCTTCTAATTTCTATCTCGTCGAGAAAAGCGATGTAAAAAAAGTGCTTCGCAAACGAAAAGATTTTGCTAACAAATACGACTTTGGCAGCCTTATGCTTGTTGCCGGCAGCTATGGTATGATGGGTGCTGCTATTATTTCGGCTCGAGCCGCTGCTCGCTCAGGTTGTGGAATTGTCAATGTTCATGCCCCGCGTTGTGGTATGATGCCGATCCAAAGCTCGATACCCGAAGCTATTTATGATGCCGATAAACACGATATTATTGTTACCGACATCGACTTAAAACATAATTATAGCGCAATTGCAATAGGACCGGGACTTGGAACAAACCCTTACACGGTAGCGGCTCTCGAAAAATTCCTTACTAGCTCTCAATCGCCTTGCATCCTCGATGCCGATGCTCTTAATTGCATCGCTCAGAAGCCGGCTCTGCTAAACAACTTACCGATAATGTCGATTATTACGCCTCACGCTAAAGAATTCGACCGTCTCTTTGGCGACTTTTATACCGATGAGATGCGAGTAAAGAAAGCTCTCGAAGTATCGCGTTATTATAACATTATAATTGTGCTTAAAGGACATCATACAATGACAATTCGCCCCGACGGGAAAATATACATTAATAATAGTGGCAATTCGGGTATGGCTACTGCTGGTAGTGGCGATGCGCTTACCGGTATTATTGGCTCGCTTGTGGCTCAAGGCTACAAGCCCGAAGTCAGTGCTGTGGTAGGTGCATATATTCACGGATATGCCGGCGACATGGCTCAACGAAAAAATGGAAATTTCGGTATGATAGCCAGCGATATTGTTGATAATATCGGATTGGCAATCAAAGAAATAATGCAATAGCATTCTTATTTCGTTGCCATAATAAAACATATATTTGATTATTCCTTGCAAATTGGTCATTTTCCTAAAACATAAATTTGTTTTGAAAAAAAATAAGTTACTATCTTTAACAAAGAAATACGAAAGCAAATACAATTATTTTTTGTATTGAATTATATATTATAATTCTAAGAAAAGCTAACTTTATTAACTTGACAATTATATAGATTTGAAATAAAATGGAATATCAAAACATATTAATTAAGAGCGACAGTAATAAAAGCCACCCAATAGTATCCCAAACAGCTGACCGTACTCCATAATATTTATACAATGCTGAAGGAAGAGGAGCTTGTCATGGTTTTAACTTGTCATTAGTAGAAACTGTATTACCATAAGCATCTTTCACATCAAATGCATCATCAAGATCAATTTTACTTGGATTAGTTCCCATATCTGTAAATGATTTCCCTTCCGACAAAGTGTTTGTAATCTTAAGTGGTTCAATAAACTGCAAGTAATACGACTTAACATTACGTGTATTCCATTTGTTAATCTTAACCCAGATACCCATCTTCACGCTCTTAATATTTTTTGTTGCGCCGATAGGATTAAGTAAAGCAATTGCATCGCTATTGTTCTCAAGAACTACATTTGTACTCTTATCGAGTGCATAAGCGCCCCATTGACTATGACCTGCATTCCATGCGAGAGATGCTACGGCCGTTCCGTTCTTGCTTAGGTTATAACCTGCTTTATCTGCCGGTTCTGTTCCAGTATAAGATGTGTAACCGTTTATGGCATTCATAGCAAATTGAAGATCCCAAGCAGAACCATTATCAAGTCCTCCCGACAACATATTACCCGATACCAATATACCATTGCCATAGTTGAATCCTAACCATAAGTTATTGTTATATGTACATGTTTCACCGGCTTTATATGGTGCAGGAAGAACTGGGAATATATCATTATCATACCAGTTTGTCTTCAATGCAGGCACACACACAGGAACATTAATCTTAACAGTTGCTTTAAATGTGATATGGATAGGAGCTTTTATTCCGTTTGGATCGGTGAATATAGCTTTTACGTATACATCTTTTGTATTTGTTGTAGCACTAATTGTTCCTACATCTTCAGGAGTTAGTTCCCATCTAATTGCATTTGTTCCAGCAACAGATGAAGCATCTGTATTATTAATTAGCTTACCTGTTCCTTCATATGAGAACAAAGTATATACCTTGTTAAATTCATCTTTACTTAACTTAACGTTACTATTTGAATAAACATAAGTAGACATCTTTTCCCAAGATAAAGCTAAAGAATTTGTTCCAACTTCGCTTAAATAAGTGTCTGAAGTCAAAGTTACATTAGCTTTATAAATTTCAGAGCCATCAGCGTCATTAATAATTATTGGAGTAAGCGCAGCCTTTGTAATAAGAACCTTAAAGAAACGTTGATCTACAAGTTTGTTTCCATGTTTTACGTCAACTAATTTAACTGTGATTATTGGCTGTTTATCAATAGCGGCAGTAGCAAACTTAACACTTCCACCCGGAGCTTGTGGAGTTACAAGTCCTCCTGAAGTAACGTCAATAAATTCTTGTTGATTAGTACTCTATGCACCTAACACATAAGAATTTGACCCCTTTGCAAATTCTAATTTTAAACCATATTCAGCAAGTTGTTCAACAGTCATTGCGCAACCTTTATCTGATGCTTCCGGAATACTCCAACCCGCTACTAACTTAGACAAGTCTGTTACTTCGCTATAAGGAATAGATGTGGTGATTTGTAATCCAGTTGCTGATTTGTATACAGTATTGTAATCATTAAAATTATTATTCTCATATACAAGCGCACCAGCCTTGGCAATCTTAGGTTGGAACTCATCTTCAACTATTCTTACATATTATGAGTAAACAACAGCATCATCTGTAGTATAAGTAGGATCTTCATTTCCGTCTTTATCTTTAATTGATAGAGGCACACGAAGTGCTACAATCCAGAAATCTTTGTCCCCCTTTAAAGATGTTGAAACAGCTTTTGTTGCTTTCACCGTCAATATACCTTCGGAAATATCACTAGCCGTTGCTTTTACTGGTGTATCTGATGTTGAACGAGCTTGAGCACGATCGTTAGCAAAAGCTATTTTATCCCATTTAATATCATTTTTAGTTACAGTTGCTGGATTTAAACGGAATTTTGCTTCTGTCGATTCATTAGAGACAATTACAGCAGTAGCACCTTTTACAGGCTCTAGCACGTGTGTACTTGCGTTTAATACCATTGGAGTATAATTAGCCGAAGAGAATACAATAGATGGAATACCATCTACATATACAGATGGAACTAAAGTAACACTTGTCAAACGATGCGATAAAACACCATTAATAGTATTTACATTGCCTTCAATTTTCTTAGATAATTCTTTAATAGCATCATCAAGATCGGTCTTAGATGCCATTGTCGTTTTAAATTCACGAATCTCTTTTTCAAGATTTGTGATATTTGAAGTAATGGTTGTAATCCGACCCTAGATACCAACAAGTTTAGTTGTAACTAAAGTCTTAAACTCTTCAAGAGCTTTTAACTGAATATCTAAAGCTTGATTGTACTTAATAAGTGCATCTACTTCGGCAGACAATTTATTAAGATCTTTTTCAATACCTTCTACTGTACTAGCAAGAGCTTTGAGATCTTCTTGTGTTGCCACTCCTTCCATTAGCTTTTGTGCCTCTTTTATGGCGGCTGCTTTTGCATCAGCTGCAGCTTGCTTTGCTAGTTCTGCCTGCGCTTGGGCTGAATTAGCTGCAGTAATTGCCTCATCGGCTGCTTTCTTTGCTGCTTCTGCCTTTGTGGCATCTAAAGCTGTCTGTAGCGCAGAAACCTGTTTGGTTAATTCTGTGTCAACATTATCTATCCTCGAAATATCACTATCGTAGTCTTTACAACTAACGAAAGTGAACGGCGTTGAAAATGCTAATGCACACAAAATAGTTACCTTGATAAACGTTTTTTTATAAACATTAAAGAATTTAATTAATAATATATTGGTAAAAAACTCTATTTTTATCCGCTGTTAAATTATAATTTTGTTATTTTATATTTAAAACTGTTCAACAATTCCACATATTTGCGCAGTTTTTACTACCTTAGCGCATAATAGAGATAGAATTCTGTGCAAATATCACACATTTATTTATATTTCAATGTATTTGTTGGCAAAATTATAATTTATTTATGAACATAATAGATCGTATCCAAACAATTATCAGCAACGAAGGATTAACCGTATCATCTTTTGCTCGCAAAATAGGTGTTAATGATCAGACAATTCGGGGTATAGTGGTACAACGAAGGAACAAGCCGGGATATGACTTGATATTAAAAATTATTCAAACATTTGATTGGCTAAGTTCTGAATGGTTGTTAACCGGACAAGGCGAAATGAAAAAAGATTCACCCGCTCCCGTTGCAATTAGCGAAAATCAAGAAGTCGAAAATCTTCTTGAAATAATTCGCCAGAAAGATAACAGAATTGAAGAATTGATAGAAGAGCGTACTCTGTATAAGATTAAGCTTGGACTCATTTCAAAAGACTAATAACTATTATCTTTCTTCATAGCCCTAATTATAGAAAAAGCCGGTATTACCCGATTTTCTCAAGATTCTTATTTCGTTTCAAGAAATTTTCTATTGTACGTTTCAAGCACTCGCGACACATCGAAGTAGTAGCCGGCGGGAGTCTTTGCGTTTTTCTTATTTACTTTGATATAATCAATGTTGCCATCGACCGACTCATGCCCCGTAGCTACAAGATCCATAAAGTTGAGTAGATTATATTCGTGAGCTGGCGAAATAACATACCATGGCTGTTCCTCTGTTCCGTTACCCGACGATATTATAGCCTCAACTAGATGATTAAGACGATACTGCCAAATGGAAGCTCGAGCATTTTTGCGTTTTTCTTTTAGCGCAATTATATAGTAATTCATTTGTAGCAAGTCGAATGGATTATCGGCTAACGACAACTCGGCATATTTCATTATTGTATCGCTCTCGGCTACTGTATGCTTATTCTTGTAATATAAAGGCTCAATAATATCGGAATACTTCGACTTACGATAAGGATTATAATCATCTTGAAACATATAGCCGAAATATAAATGGCGATAATCTTCTACTTTCATCACTGTGTCGTTACTCTGATAGAGTGTCAACAACTTGGGAAAGTAATAATTAGATTCGGGATTAAAGGTATCCTCTTTGATTTTACTAAAATCGGGCTTTGCTACGGTTATCTTCTGTGCCGTGAGGGTAAAAGACACTAACGACACAAGAATGAATAATATGCTGCTTGTGAATTTGTTCATTATCAATATTTCTAATAAATATAAAGGAGCTCACCGCTTGCATTTGTGGCTATATAAGAGCCAAAAACCAAACCTATCATTGAAACTACAATGATAATGCGAAGTCCTTGTGCGCAAAAATACTGAAATAATGCGGAATACGAAAATTGCGTTTTGCCCGATAAAGGAGTTTTAGCATAAACAAACATTCCTAAAGCAACACCAATAGAACATAAAACTATGAGCAGAACGAAATTCAAAACCGACCCTATTAATGCTCCACATATTGCTCCGACCAGCATATATAAGGACGCTAAAAACTTGTGATTTTGCTTATCTTCTTGGAATAAATCCATTATAGTTGAGATAATTGTGATTATTCCGAGTATTAAGAAGTCTTGATGCGAAAACCACGCCATTTTACCCCAATAGAAAAACCATAATGCCAGATAAGCAAATATTACCGGAGGTAAATAAGGTTTCAAGATTAGGAACAAAGCGGCAAAAACCGACAAAGTACCTAAGATAATCATAAAAATTTCGCCCATAATTCTTCTTTTTTTTTAACGCTATGTTAGCTATTTTATTTATTTAATTCGGGATAGGATATTCGCGTGTGATAGATTGTCTTTAATCTATCCACAAATGTCTGCTTTATTAAGTTTACATCTCTAAAGCTCAATGGCGAATCTTCTAGCAGACCATCTGAAATCTGTGAATTGATAATTTTATTCACCAAGTCGGTAATAGATTTCTCGGTATGGTCGGTAAGACTTCTTGATGCGGCTTCTGTGGCATCTGCCATCATCATTATTGCTGTCTCTTTTGTCTGTGGATTAGGTCCGGGATACGTAAACTGTGCTACATCGACATCGCCGGTTTCGCTATTGTTACAAGCAATGGTATAGAAAAATTTTGCCTTGCCTCGACCGTGGTGTTGACTTATAAATTCTCGGATTACTCCCGGCAACTTTTCTTTTTCTGCTAGTTTTAAGCCATCATACACATGGTTGATAACAATCTTTGCACTCTGTTCGGGTGTTATTGGCTCATGGGGATTAACGCCATGTTGATTCTCGGTGAAGAATGCCGGGTTGCTTAACTTGCCAATATCGTGATACAGCGCTCCTGCTCTCACTAATTGCACGTTGGCATTGACCTTTCTAGCTGCCTCGGCTGCTAAATTTGCTACCTGAAGTGAATGCTGAAATGTTCCGGGACACTCTTCCGATAATTCTCGCAACAATTTATTATTTACATCCGAAAGCTCTACGAGTGTTACGGTAGATATGAATCCAAACATTTTCTCTATGATGAAAATAAAAACGTAGGTAAACGATAACAGCACTGCATTTACTCCAAAATAAGCAAAATATCTATAGTTTAGACTTTCTATGTTTCCTACTTTAATTATATCTAGTGCGATATATGTGATACTATAAGCAAGAAATATAAAGAATGCACATTGAATAAGCTGTGCACGCTTCGACAATTCTTTTAGCGAGTTTATAGCGGTTACACCTGCCACAAATTGTAGAAATACAAATTCTAATGGGAATGTGGCAACTAGGGTGCATACAAACACTTCGGATATGTGAATAAACATTGCTGTTCGCGAATCGAAGAATATCGTGAAAATCAATGGTATCATTGCAAAGGGTATCACATAGATGCCATTTGTTGTGTGCTTCGATATTAGAAATGCAAAGACTGTAAATGCTGTAAATAAAAGCATTAAGAATGTCATTTTACGCATATCGTTAAAAAATCGCCACCTGAACATACTCAAAAACACATACATTGATGCTATTAATATCGTTACCACAAGCAATTGCCCTACCAGCGGATAATGACTTTCTTCTCTTGTCTTGTGCCGGTCGGTCATCATTCTTTCATACGTCTGAAGTATTGTAAAGGTCTGTATCGATATTTTCTCGCCTCTATCTACTATTCTCTCGCCTTTTTGCAATAGCCCTATCGGTGCCAAAACTTTTTGATATGCGGCATCGAGCATCTTTTTAGATAATGTCTGGTCGATTACTATATTAGGAACAAGAAATTCGGCTATTTCGGCATCGCGCATTAATACCGAATTAGATATATGCATCGAATCGAGCTTGGTATAAGCCGCTTTTACCGACACTATATTATCGGTTGGGTATAACTTAGTTACATTCTCTACGACAAATTTTATATGAGGTAATTTGCCTTCTAATACCCTTTGATAGGTGGAATTATCTACTATTCCATTGTCATAAATATTCTTTACATCTGTATAAAGCAATAATTTGTTTGTGTGGGGTGCTACGACATCAGCCAATTTTGCCCATAGATTTGTTAGTCTTGACGATGTGGCAGCATTATCTCTCTTATATATAGATATAAAATTAGCGTCGATGCTGTCTTTTAGATGCTTTATACTTGCTGTGTCTAGATTGATGGGAATATCAAATGGTGCTGTGAGCAAGCTGTAACTCCATGGCTTTCCCATCTCATATTCATATTCAAACTTGTCGGTTCGTGGCAAGAAATAAGATATTATTACTACCGACGCAATGAATAGAATGCCTCTGAGTATATTATTTCTTGAAAATATTTTCTTAAACATTATATAAATTTATTTATAATCAACTGTTAACTCGCACGACAGAAGTAACGCCTTTTATTTTCTTTATTTTCTTACACAAATGTGTTACAACGGCGGTATCTTCTACAAGCACTACAAGCTCGCTATTAAATACTCCGTTGTCGGCTTCAATATTCAAGCTGCGTATGTAGATTGATAGTGTCGTCGATATTATTTGTATTATTTCTTGCAAAATGCCCATGCGGTCGATGCCTTCTATTTTGATTTTTGCTTTGAACTTTTGCTTTGTGTTCTCCCATTTTGTCGCAACAAGTCGTCCGCCAAAACTGCTTTTTAGCCTCATAGCTGTCGGGCAATTCAATTTGTGAACAATCACTCGATTATTATCGTCGATATATCCCAGCACGTCATCGCCGGGTATTGGGTGGCAACAATCGGCTATGATATAATTATCTTTGCCATCTATCGTGGTGAGCAGATAAGCCTCTTTTGTATTTATCTTTTCGGAATTGCTTACTACGCTTCCCTCTTTCGATTTTGCTGTTGAGAATGGATTACGCAACAATTTAGATAATATTCCGTCGTTCGATTTCGGAGAAATCTTCGACAGTAAATCGTCGTTTAGAGTAACTTCATTATTGCCTATCGCAAAATATAATATATCTTTATTTTTGAGCTGTTTTATTGATAATATCTTATTTATTAGCTCATTAGATATGGTGATATTATTTGAGTCCAAGAAAGATTGAAATTTTTTCACGCCTTCTTCGACTATTGTTCGCCTGTCTTTTCTTAATACTGCTCGCAGACGATTTATTCCTTTTGCTGTGGTGAGAAATCCAAGCCAGCTTTCTTGTGGCTGTTGCGAGTGAGATGTCAACACTTCCACTTGATCGCCACTGTGAAGCTTATGCGACAATGGCACTAGTTTATGATTCACTTTTCCGGCTATGCAATGCATTCCAAGCTCGGAGTGTAAATTAAAGGCTAAGTCGAGTACGGTAGCATTCTTTGGCAGTGTTACCAATTCTCCCTTTGGCGTAAACACGACTATCTCGCTTGAAAATAAATTTAGCTTTATGGTATCAAGAAAATCGACTGCATTTGGCTCAGGATTATTTAGAATGTCTTCAATCGTCTTTAGCCACACTGCAAGCTCCGATTCTTCTTCGCCCTCGCCTATCTTATATTTCCAGTGTGCGGCAAATCCTCGCTCGGCTAGCTCGTCCATGCGACGGCTTCGTATCTGCACTTCTATCCAATTGCCATCGGGTCCCATTACGGTCAAGTGCAATGCTCGATATCCATTGGCTTTAGGGGTGCTTACCCAATCGCGCGTGCGCTCGGGGTGTAAGCGATAAAGGTCGGTTATCTCTGAATAGATGTTCCAGCAAAGTCGTTTCTCGTCGGCTTCATTGGGACACTCAAAGACTATTCTTGCTGCATATAAATCATATACCTCATCAAATGGTATATGCTTTGTTTCCATTTTATTCCATATCGAATACACTGATTTAACGCGCGCTTTCATCTCATACACTAGTCCCATCTCGTCAAGGCGTTTCTTTACGGGGAGCGCAAATTGTTGATATATATGCTCTCGTTGCGACTCCGAGGCTGCTATATTATTATTGATTTGTGTATAGGCTTCGGGGTGTTCATATTTAAAGCTTAAATCTTCAAGCTCGGTCTTTATAGCAAACAGACCTAGACGGTGTGCCAACGGCGCATAGATATAGAGCGTCTCGCCGGCTATTTTATATTGTTTGCTGGGGAGCATCGAGCCGAGTGTGCGCATATTGTGAAGTCGATCGGCCATCTTTATCAATATCACTCGAATATCATCTGCCATCGAGAGCAATAGTTTACGGAAATTCTCGGCTTGTGCCGAAGCTTTATCGCCAAAGATTCCTCCTGATATTTTTGTCAAGCCTGCTACTATCGACGCTATTTTCTTCCCGAATTGTGCCTCTATGTCTTCTTCTGTATATTCGGTATCTTCTACAACATCGTGAAGTAGTGCGGCGCAGATTGAAGTCGAGCCCAGCCCTATTTCTTGGCTTACAATTTTTGCCACGGCTATTGGGTGAAGTATATATGGCTCGCCCGAACGGCGACGAATGCCACTATGTGCTTCTTTTGCAAAGCGGAAAGCTCGTTCTATTATTTCAACTTTCTTACGATGGTTACTTGCTAAGTAGCCTTCAAGCAAATCTTGAAACTTAGATTCTATAAGCTGATCTTCCTCTTTTTTTGTAAGTTTTTTAGGCTTTATATTTTCAGGCTCTTTCATTGGTGGCGCTCTTTAATAATGACTTCGATCTATTTGATTCACAAACTTATGAAATTTCCATTGAAAAGTCAATAAATAGATTAATAAAAAACAGAGGCAAGCAAATCTATTTTTGATTTTGCTTGCCTCAATATCCTTTTTAGCTATTTATCTGCTCTATTTTTTTACTAATATATCTGATGTTACCTTTCCATCAACCATAATTAGGGTTATATAATTGCCGGTTGGTAATGTGCTTAGGTCGATTTTAGTATCGGCGCCGTTGTCTTTTACTAATACTCCCGATATGTTATACAATTTTACGCTTTCCACATTGCCTTCTGTCTTTATTGTGGCATAGTCGCTGGTAGGATTTGGATAGATGGTTACTGTTGATGCATCATTCTCTATCTTTTCTACGCTTGAGCCGGCAACTCCATGGAATTTAAGTAGATAGTTACCTTTCTTGATTTGTGATAGATAGGTACTGTTCTTATAGTATGATATAATTTTATAATCGCCTTCGCCTAGAGTTGTGCTGCCCGATACTGTGAATTTGGTAGTAACATTGGCATCTATCGGCGTTGTCGTTTTAATACTTGCAAGTGAGGTTGTTCCGGTTGCTTTAAAGATATAGAAATACAATGTATTATTATAATAGCCTCCTGTATTATCCATCTCTACGCTTAATTCCATGTTGCCCATTGGTACATTATCATTGTCGGCAAATGTCATACTAACAACTGAGAATATTGGGGCTGCAGGGGCTGCGTTTAGCTCAAAGCTCACTTTTTCCGAAATCACTGTTCCGCCGTCATTTACGATAGCCAACAAATAAGTACCCGGTGCGACGCTTAATTTCTCGGTAAACGATACTTTTACGGTTGCGCCGGTTTCTATATCGTCTTTTACGCCTTCGCCCTTATATATTTGTGTGCCGTTAGAATCGTACACTACAACATTAAAGGATGAATAATATTCTGTTCCGCTATTTGTTATATCAGCCGTTACATCAAAATTTACATCTTTAAATGCTTTGCCGATAACTATATTTTCTGCCTTCAATTCGGGGGCATATTTAATGCTGCTTATTGTTACGTTATTACCACTAATGCTTGCGGTGTATCGTGTTGCTGAGATTATTAATCCTAGCTCTCGCCAATTCTGTTCGGTAGTGCCTTTCTGTACGGGCTTCATCTTATAGGTTCCATCGGTCAACGATGCCGGTATATCACAATAAAGACTCAGTGTATAATAACCATAACGTGGCTTTAGATTTATAGCGGTATTTCCTGACACTGCTACTAGTTCGCCGGCTTCGTTATAGAAACCTAATGCTATTGCTCCTTCAAAATTGCCATACGAATAGTTATAAATATCTGTAAATGAAAATCTAACAGAACTGCCTTTTGTGGCGGTGGTTGTGCTTGTTACGAATGATTTGGCATACATATTTCCACAACTAGTGGTTCCGCCTTCTACTGGTTTCTGAATTCCGATTACTGCATCTTGTGAATAATTAAAGCCTCCTGTCGAGCCTCCAATACCTTGCTCATAAGGAGTAAGAATGGTTATTTTGAAATATCCATCGCTTGATCCTCCCCAGCCCCAATTGATATGGAACATTCCGTTTTGGTCGTAGCCATCGCACACAAATTGGTGTCCGCCTTCCGAAGAATTTCCACCGTATATAATTGGTCTGGCTGCCTTTAATTCGTCTTTTAATATTTTCACCCAATCGCTTAGAGAATGATAATCGCGCAATAGATAGCGTGCGCCTTTATCATAACTAAAATAGTTCACTAGTCCTCCCAAGGCGGTTGTTGTTACTGCGCCACTCGATGTTCCATAGTTCATTTCGCTTGCTATTCCCACGTGCGACATCAAGCGAGCTACTGCGGCTCTCGACTCTTCGCTGCTGTTATTGTCGTAGGTCGGGGTCATTGCTGCCCAGTTATAAGTTTCTGCTCCGAAATTGGCTGTTAGCGTAAAGCTGCCTTTTGTATAGGTTTTTGTTCCTACTCCTTTTTCGGGATATTTGTGATAATACATTACTTGCGAGAATGCTGTTGCCACACAACCGGTAGCGGCTCTCTGTCCGGCACTGTTTAGTAGAGGGCATTCGTCATTATATGGTGAATCTTGGTTCCATTTGATTTCGCCTAACAGTGGCTCAACAAAATCATTGCTTGTTGTTTCCTTTGGTTCCACTACACTATATGCATTTGATACCGACTTTATCTGGTCAACATAGGTCGACAACCACCAACGCATATTCTCTGGTAGGTTGTTGGCATCGAATGTGCCATTATCGGAATATCCGATAATCGACTCGGTGTTGTCTGAACCCGATACTATGACATAACCGTTGTGTTCGCCTTTATTGAACACATAGTAGTAGGTTTCGTCGGCTTCTTTGTACTCATGGACAAGATTTAATACCGGTCTTTCTGTTTGTGATTTTAACCCTATGGCCGATGTTGTAAACGATTGCGCTTTCAACATAGCTTCTTTCTCGCTTATTTGCCCTGCCTGTATTTGCCACGCAATAGCAATTAAAAGAAAGATTGAAAGTGAAATTTTTTTCATATTTTTATACAATTTGTTTTTCTAGTGAGTAGCTTTTATGTTGGCAAATATACATTAATTTTTTTATAACATTCCTGTATTTTAATATATTAACCATATAAAAAAAGAGAATTACTAACATATATTATGCTAGTAACTCTTTTTTTTTATATTGAATTGCATTTTCTATTATTCACCGGCTAGTGCTGATGCTCTTTCGATATATTTATCTATATCTACACGATAATTTTGTGCATATTCTGGATATTCTGCTTCTATCTTTTCATAGATTGCTTTGGCTCCCTTATAGTCTTTCTGTGCGCTCATCACTGTTGCCTTCTTCATCATAAACACAGGAGTGTAAAGTGAATTGTCTGCCGATATCTTGAGAGCTTTGTCGTAGCTGCTTAATGCTCCATCATAATTCTTCAAGTTTACATAGCAGTCGCCTTTTAGAGAGTTAGCCGCTGCTCCTACTAATGATTCTGTTGCATCGTATTGGTCAAGATAATTTAGTGCTTCTTGATATTTACCATTCTTGTAAAGAAGAATAGCCGATTCTAGTGCTGCACGATTACCTGATGCATTGCTATATTCATTAGCAACATTCATATACTGAGCCAATGCGATAGAGTCGTTGCCTTGCGCAAGCTGTATATCGGCTTGTGAAATTGCATTTATCGATTTCTCTTTGTTTGGTATATGTATTCCATATACATAACCTAGAATAACTGCTGCTACTACCACGATGCCGAGTATCGACCACGTGATTATTTTCTTGTTATTCTCAACGTGTTGTTCAATTGATGAAAGTGAGTCGTTTATCTCGTCGATTGACGTACGAGTGGTCTCTTTTCCGTTTTTAGCCATTTGATTTAAAATATATATAATATTTATTACTAAGTTTCAGAATTGCAAAAGTAATAGATTTATACGATTGTAGCAATTTTATTCTATTTTTTTTACTATTTCTTTCATTTTTATTTATTATATCTCTAGAAATTAGCGTATAATCGCCTAAAAATACCATTTTTGTGGTATGCACTATGCCATGTTTGTGAGGTTATTGCATATTTGGATATATGTTATCTTTGCAATAAAATATTTAATTCTTAATTTTTATACAAAATGGGTAATAATAGACTACACTTTGAAACTTTACAAATTCATGTCGGACAAGAAAATCCCGACTCGGCTACCGACTCTCGTGCTGTGCCGATATACATGACTACTTCATATGTGTTTCATAATTCGGAACACGCCGCCGCGCGATTTGCACTCAAAGATGCGGGAAATATATATGGCAGGTTGACTAATTCTACTCAAGAGGCTCTCGAACGACGTGTCGCTGCCCTCGAAGGTGGCTCGGCGGCAATTGCTCTGGCTAGCGGGGCTGCCGCAATTGCTTATTCGTTGCAGAATATTACTCGCTGTGGCGACCATATTGTGGCGGCTAAAACTATATATGGGGGAAGTTATAATCTTATGGCTCACACTCTGCCTGAATTTGGTGTAAACACTACTTTTGTCGACCCGGAGAATGTGGATAATTTTGAAAAGGCTGTTAAGCCTAATACTAAATTGATTTTTATCGAGTCGCTGGGAAATCCTAACTCTAACATAATCGACATTGCAGCTGTCGCCGACATTGCTCATCGCCACGGCATTCCGCTGATTGTGGATAACACTTTTGGTACGCCTTATCTTATTCGTCCTTTGGAGTATGGTGCTGATATTGTGGTGCATTCGGCTACTAAATTTCTTGGCGGACATGGAACTTCTCTTGGTGGTATCGTTGTTGAAGGGGGTGCTTTTAATTGGGCTGAATCGGGAAAATTTCCTCAGCTCTCCGAACCCGATAACAGCTACCATGGCGCAATTTTCAACGATGTTGCCGCCGGTGCCGCTTTTGTTACTCGTATTCGTGCTATTTTACTTCGCGACACGGGTGCTGCAATCAGCCCTTTTAATGCGTTCTTGCTACTTCAAGGCATAGAAACTCTTTCGCTAAGAGTAGAACGCCACGTGGCTAATGCTCTTAAAGTTGTCGATTTTCTGGCTAATCACCCTAAGGTAAGACGTGTGAATCACCCTTCTATCGCTAGCCGAAGCGACCATTCTCTTTATCTGCAATATTTTCCTAACGGTGCCGGCTCGATTTTTACATTCGAGCTCGATGGTGGAAAGACTGAGGCTTATCGTTTTATCGACTCGCTTAAAATCTTCTCGCTTCTTGCAAATGTTGCCGATGTCAAGAGCCTTGTTATCCACCCGGCTTCTACTACTCACTCGCAACTTAATGAACTAGAACTCGAAGAGCAGGGAATATCTCAAGGCACAATAAGACTTAGTATTGGCACCGAACACATCGACGATATTATTAACGATTTAGCTTTGGCTTTAAATAACATTTAAAAAATTTATAATTATGACTAAAATAGCCGACCATCTTACTCAACTTATTGGCAATACGCCTTTGTTGAGACTTAACAACTTTAGCAAATCTCGTAATGTGGCAAATCCTATTATTGCCAAACTCGAATATTTCAATCCTGCAGGCAGTGTAAAAGATAGAATTGCTCTCGCTATGATTGAAGATGCCGAAAGACGTGGAATATTGAATGCAGGCGATACTATCATTGAACCGACAAGCGGAAATACGGGAGTGGGACTGGCTTTTGTTGCCGCTGCAAGGGGCTATAATCTTATACTCACTATGCCGGACACTATGAGTATCGAGCGGCGAAATTTATTGTTGGCTTATGGTGCCCGACTTGAACTTACTCCGGGTAGCGAGGGCATGAAGGGGGCTATCGCTAAAGCCAACGAATTGAAAGAGACTATTAAAGGGGCTGTAATATTGCAACAATTTGAGAATGCGGCAAATCCTGCAATACACTATAATGTTACGGCTGAAGAGATTCTTAGTGATACGAATGGAAAAGTTGATATTTTCATCGCCGGCGTTGGCACGGGTGGTACTGTCAGTGGAATCGGAAAGAAACTAAAAGAGGTGAACCCTGCGGTGCAAATCATTGCTGTCGAACCTGAAGATTCGGCTGTGCTATCGGGGAAAGCTCCCGGAGCGCACAAAATTCAGGGGATTGGTGCCGGTTTCGTTCCTCGCACCTACGATGCCTCGGTTGTCGATGAAGTGATTACTGTAAGCAACGACGATGCCATCAAAGCAGGGCGAGATATTGCCGCTCGCGAAGGTCTTCTTGTTGGTATTTCATCGGGTGCGGCCGCTAGTGCAGCCACAGTAATAGCTAAGCGCAAAGAAAACAGAAATAAAATTATTGTTACTCTGTTTCCCGATACCGGCGAACGTTATCTTTCTACTTTACTTTACGCTTTTGAGGAATATCCGCTCTAATGGTTTGTGGAAACAAATAATAATTATTAATTTTCCACTCTGAAAAATTAATATATAACGAGTGGAAATAATAATTGCCGACAATCAGGATATTACATACGCCGGGCTTAAACATATCCTTTCCGAAATGGGGTGGAAACGCTCTATGAGAGTTGCAAATCGCCGGGAGCTGATGGCTGAATTGCTTGTCAATTCTAATGCGCTGGTTATTATCGACTACTCTCTTTTCGATTTCCCCGACATTGAGATGCTGTTAATCGCAAACAGCCGTTTTGAAAATGTGCGTTGGTTATTGATTGGCGACGAATTTAGCAACGACATTCTAAATCGTCTGATTGTTAACGAACGCGATTTTGGTGCTATTTATAAGAATGCGCCTAAATCTGAAATCATCACTGCGCTCGAATCATCACTTAATGGGAAAAGATATGTTTCACAAGACTCTCTTGAAGCTATAATCAGCATTAAGCGACCTAAAGACAACGAGGAATTCTCGCCTCTCACTCCTACCGAACGCGAAATTCTTATTCTCATTGCTCAAGGACGTACTTCTAAAGAAATTGCCGATACTCGTTATTCAAGTGTCAATACAATTGTTACTCATCGAAAGAATATTTTCCGCAAAATTAAAGTCAACAATGTGTACGAAGCCACTCGATATGCTTTGCGGATTGGATTGATTTCGCCATCAGAATATTACATATAAAAAAATGAGAACCAAAATAATTTTGACTCTCATTTTTTATTTTTATGCTTTTTTCTTTGCGACTGTGCGACGGGGCTTCTTTGCGGCAGGCGACGCATCTTGCTTCTCAATTATGGCTTTACACTCCTCTAAACTGAGCTTGGCCGCATCGATTGTTTTTAATATCTTATAATTTTTCTTCTTATATGTGATGTATGGTCCAAATCGTCCATTTAACACTTTCACATCATCATAATCGGATATTATCTTATTATTATCGTCTTCTCGCTTCTTTAATATCAATTCTGATGCTTCTTCTAAAGTGATTTCTTGCGGAGAAAGGCTCGCCGGAATTGATACATATTTGCTGTTATGCTTAACGTATGGTCCAAATCGTCCGATTGCAACAGTTACTTCGGCTCCTTCAAAGTCGCCTAAGTGGCGTGGCATCTTAAACAGCTCTAACGCTTCTTCGAGTGTTATTGTCGACACCGACTGTCCCTTTAGCAGTGATGCAAATTGTGGCTTTTCTTCGTCGTCGGTCGATCCTATCTGTACCAACGGTCCGAAACGTCCTATTTTCACCGATATTTCTTTCCCGGTCTTTGGGTCGGTGCCGAGTTTTCTCTCGCCCACTTTCCTCTCAAGACGCATATTTGAAGTCTTCTCTACATCGGGGTGAAACACCTTGTAGAAATTGGCTATTTCTTTATTCCATTTAATATTTCCATCAGCTACCTCATCAAATTCTGCCTCGATGCTCGCCGTGAAATTATAATCCATAATATTGGGGAAATACTCCATTAAGAAATCATTTACCACCATTCCGATATCGGTAGGTAATAGTTTGCCTTTTTCTGCACCTACTTTCTCGGTGAGTACTTTCTGTGAAATCTTACCACCTTTTAAGTTTAGCACGCTATATTCTCGCTCTTCGCCTTCTTTTTCGCCTTTCACCACATATTCGCGATTAAGAATGGTTGATATTGTGGGAGCATAAGTAGATGGTCGTCCTATTCCCAGCTCTTCCATCTTACGCACTAGGCTGGCTTCGTTATATCGTGCCGGCTGCTGTGTGTAGCGTAACATTGCCGATATAACATTCGACTTCATATTTTCGCCCAGCTTCATTTCGGGGAGTCGGTTAGTGTCTTCATCTACATCTTCGTCTTCAACCGACGATTCTAGATACACTTTTAAGAACCCGTCAAATTTCACTACCTCGCCCGATGCGTTGAATTTCTCGCTGCGAGTAGAAATATCTATCGACACATTTGTCTTTTCAAGTAAGGCATCACTCATTTGTGAAGCTATTGTTCGCTTCCATATCAAGCCATACAGCTTCTTTTCTTGCGCTGTGCCACTTACTTCGTGTGCGCTTATCGATGTGGGACGAATTGCCTCGTGTGCCTCTTGTGCGCCCTTTGTGCTTGTGTGATATTTACGTATTTTCAAATATTCACTGCCCATGGTTGCCTCTATCTCCGAGCTTATCATACCTATCGCCATCGATGATAAATTCAACGAGTCGGTACGCATATAGGTGATGTGTCCTGCCTCATAGAGCTTCTGTGCCACCGACATAGTCTGTGCTACCGAAAATCCGAGTTTGCGGTTTGCCTCTTGTTGTAGGGTCGAAGTTGTGAATGGTGGTGCCGGCGATTTCTTGATTTGCTTTACTGTAACATCTCCTATTGTAAATATTGCATCTTTGCACGACTCAAGAAAATCATTTGCTTCGGCTTCGTCTTTTAGACGACGTGATAGCTCGGCTTTAACTATTTTGTTATCACCCGACACTTTAAATTCGGCAACTACACGATAAAAACTCTCGCTGTTAAATGCTTTTATTTCTTTCTCGCGATCTACAATCAACCTAACGGCTACGCTCTGCACACGTCCTGCCGACAGACCCATCTTTATCTTTTTCCATAGCACCGGAGATAATTCAAATCCTACTATGCGATCTAGCACTCGACGTGCCTGCTGCGCATCTACTAGGTTTATGTCTATGTTTCGGGGGTTGTCTATGGCATTAAGTATAGCATTTTTGGTGATTTCGTGGAAAACTATTCGCTTCGTATTTTCTGGATTTAGTCCTAGCACCTCATATAGATGCCACGCAATGGCTTCTCCCTCGCGGTCCTCATCGGATGCGAGCCATACCATCTCGGCTTTCTTGGCACTCTTCTTAAGCTTGCTCACTAGCTCCTTCTTCTCCGTTGGTATTTCATATATCGGCGTGAATCCATGCTCTACATCGATACTGAAATTCTTCTTATGAAGGTCGCGTATGTGTCCATAGCTGGATAGCACCTCATAGTCGGTTCCTAAAAATTTCTCTATTGTCTTGGCCTTTGCCGGGCTCTCTACAATGACTAAGTTTTTTGGCATAATACCTTATTAATATAGTTCCACATTTAAATCGGGGGCAAAATTATATAAAATTGCATTCATACAAACCATAATTCTTTATAAAAAAGCCAAAGATTTGACTTTTAATATATAAAAGAATGAGCAACCAACTCTATTTCAAGTTATGTTGCTCATCTCCTCTCTCCACTGCGGTGCGGACGGGACTCGAACCCGCGACCCCCTGCGTGACAGGCAGGTATTCTAACCAGCTGAACTACCACACCATTTTGGCTCGCTTTTGAGGCTTTTCTCATTTGCGACTGCAAAGATACTACATTACCTCATATCCTCCAAATTTTTTACCAATTTTTTGTTTTCTATCGTTCACAGCCTTTCTTAAAGACATCTTAACCCACCTTAACTCATTAGCTCGCCTAAACTCGCTTAAACACTTAGGCTTGCGGTGCCTTTACATTAGCAGGATTTGGTTCTGGCGGCATAGCTCTTTCTGTTCTTCTGGCCAGATGCTTGCTTGCACTTCACCTATGTGGGCTTTCTGCAGCAGGAACATACACAGACGGCTCTGCCCGATGCCTCCGCCTATCGAATAGGGTAGCTCGCCATTGAGTAGCGATTTGTGAAATTTAAACTTGGCTCGGTCTTCGCAATTGCGTAATTTCAACTGCGCCGCCAGCGATTCTTCATCTACTCGTATTCCCATCGACGATAATTCAAATGGTGTCTCTAATATTGGGTTCCAGAATAGCAAATCGCCATTTAGCCCGTAGTAGCCATCGCTGTTGCGTGTAATCCAATCGTCGTAGTCGGGTGCGCGGCCGTCGTGTGGCTCGCCGTTGCTCAAGGGGTTTCCTATCCCTATGATAAATATTGCGCCATACTTTTTGCAGGCTTCGGCTTCTCGATCTTTTGATGGTAGATCGGGATATTGCTGCAACAGTTCCTCGCTATGTATGAATGTTATTGTCTCGGGCAATATTGGGGTGATGTGAGGAAATTTTTCATATATGAGCCATTCGGTTTCTTTTACTGCTTGATAGATTTTCTCTACTGCTGTCTTTAGATAGTCGAGGGTGCGATCTTCTTTGCGTATGCTCTGCTCCCAGTCCCATTGGTCTACATATAGCGAATGTAGATTGTCGAGCTCTTCAAATGTGCGAATTGCATTCATATCGGTGTAGAGGCCATAACCCGGTGCTATTGAATATGCTCCCAGCTTTGCCCGCTTCCATTTGGCTAGAGAATGCACTACCTCTGCACTACGGTCGCCCATATCTTTGATTTGAAACGTTACTGCATGTTCCACGCCATTGAGATCGTCGTTAAGTCCGGTTCCCGAAAGCACAAACAGTGGGGCTGTTACGCGGCGTAAGTTTAACACTCGCGCAAGGCGTTCTTGGAATGCTTCTTTTATGGTTTTTATTGCTACTTCGGTAGTTTCGGGCAGTAGCTTTTGCTTGTATCGTTTTGGTATTATAAGTGCCATTATTATTAATTTTTTATTGTATTCAACGGCAAAGATAATACATTATTCTTATATAATGCAAATATTCCTAACATTTTGCTTTAATAATGCTATTTTAAAAATATATTATTAAAAAGCGAAAGCAGGTCGTTGTTGATAGCGACCTGCTTTTGTTTTTTATAAAGTGTTTTATTTGCTTTCGGGCTGTAGTGTACCTAGTTCTTTTATCGCTCCTGTCGCTGAATGAAATATTACATAAGCCGGTGCTTTCTTATCGGTAAACATTGATGGATCCAGACCAAAATGTATTCCGAATTGCGCAATGTCAAACTTTTGATCAAGTAGTTTCTTGCCATCATATTTCAATGTCAATTGTGCTTCTCCGGGAATATTATATATTACTGCGCCTTTAGGCAATTTCTTTTCTTCGCCTTTTTCGTTGACGGGCATTTCGCCTTTCTTGGTGATTTTTATTGATAGATAGATAGGATCGCCACTTAGATTATTCCTATCTACGATTCCATAATAGTCGGATAATCGTGCTATCACCTCATCGCTAATATCGCCCATTGGGACATAATCAAATTGCTTTATGGCATTCTCGGTTTTTTCTGTCCCGATAAAGAGTGCCATCAATGTAGATTCTTGCTTGTCGAGCTGTTGCATGGTTAGCTTCATTGCATCGCCGTCGGGGGGCATCTGCTCTGCCTCGCCGGTTATGAGATTTGTGCGGCTTTCTCGTATCTTGTAAATCATTGTTGCCGCTATCTCGGCTTTCTTTGCTACCGACTCGCTAACGAGCAACTCGCCGGGCAAGGCTGTGGCATATGAATTATTGTCTAGTACCGATTTTGTGGGTGCTTTTATTGCTTTCTTTACTTCTTTTGGCTCCTCTGTCTCTATATTTATCGATAATGGCAATCCTTTTTCGTTTACTAGCAAGAATGGTGATGACCCCGATTTGAATTGCATTAAATATTGATCTTTCTTATCTGCCGAGCCATACGAACGCACGTTGACGCTGACGAGCTTCCATTCCTGAGAATCTTCGGTTATGGGATTTTCTATGTTAAGATATTTCTTGGCATATTTATAGTAGGGCCCTGCTGTTTTTGTCGTTTTCTGTGCCTCTATCTCCACCTCAACATGAGTGGTAGGCAATGAATATACCAACCCATATTCGTTGTGCTTTGCGGCAGTAAATTTTGTGGTTTGCTGCGCTAATAGGCTTGATGATGTTATAAATATAGCAACTAAACTAATTAAAAATTTTCTGTTCATATAGTTTATATTATTGGTAACTACAAAGATAGTGTATTTATAATCAATACAAAATGACTTTCATACTTATTTTGCAATAGGCACAAAAAAAAAATTAATTGTCATCGCGACAACTAATCTTTAACTTAAAATCTAATACCATGAAAAACACAGTGCAAATATATGCTTAATTATTATGTTATACAACATAAATCCTATAAAAAGCACTGTGTTTTGCATTATTTAACTATTAACCCTTTTGTACCAAACGTTTTATTATTGATAATAAAGCGCGTCGATCAATGGGCTTTGTGATATAATCGTTTGCACCAACTTTCTGGGCTTCTTCTCGATATGCTTCAAAGGCATGCGCTGTGAGAATTACTATCGGAGTGGTTACATCAAATCTTCGTATCTGACGTGTCGCCTCCAGCCCATCGAGTACAGGCATTCGTATGTCCATTATTATTAGATCGTACTTGTTCATACGGGCTTTTATCACGGCTTCTACGCCATCGGGAGCTTGCTCTACTGTGCAATTGCTGAATACGGCTTCTATTAAGCGGTAATTGCTGTCTATATCATCGGCTACCAGAATATTAAGCCCGCTAATTAGACTACACAATTTCTCCAGCTCTTGCTCTTTCTTATACGATACCGGCAATTCGGCTCTCACTTCTCGCCTGAGAATTGGCAACCACGTCCAGAATGTTGAGCCTTTTCCATAATCTGATTCAAATCCGATCTTGCCATTGTGCTTTTCTACAATGGCTTTACTTATCGATAATCCCAGACCTGTGCCTTTTGCAATGCTGTCAAAACGTTGGTATTGGCTAAATACTTTGCTCTTATTTTCGTCGGAGATTCCAATTCCTGTGTCTTTTACACTTATTTTTATTCCGCCATCGCTTATCGACCAGCTCATCGTTATTTCGCCATGATCAGTATATTTAATGGCATTCGACATAAAATTATTAAGCACTTGCAACAGTCGACGGCGATCGAACACTACCATACAATGCTCTTCGTTATCATTTCTTATTATTTTGACATTCTTATTCGATATTTTCACAAATGAATTGTAAACTTCATTATAAAGGGCTACAAAGTCGAATGTGGTTATGTCAAATTTCATCATACCCGACTCTATTTTGCTTAAATCTAAAATATCATCTATAAGGTCGAGCAACAATTTACTATTTGTTTTTATCAAGTCGCCATATTCTTCTCGCTCTAACTCGGTGCGTGCCTCTGTCATTAATTCGGAGAATCCTACAACTACATTAAGCGGGGTGCGTATCTCGTGGCTCATATTTGCAAAGAAGTCGCATTTGCATTGCTCTGATCGTTCGGTATTAATCACTGCTTGCGCTAATTGCTGCTCTTTGCTCTTGTAGCCATGCACATTGTAGCTTATCCCGGAAAGTGCGCGATAACGATTTCCCGATGAGTCATAGCGTTCGCTCACCATCCCTCGCGTCTCCCACCATTGGTAATCGTCTGTTTTTATACTTCTATTTAGGCGATATACGCATTTAAAGTTTTTTGATTGTCCGTTGACACACATCTCAAACTTATCATTAAAACTTTCTAAATCTTCACTATGCACTCTTTTGATAAAATCATCAATCGATTCTTGTAGGTTTTTTATGCCTCTAAGTTCGGAATTTGAATCTATATAATGTAATCCACGTGTATCAAGATTTACTACCCACGTATAGGCATTCAGCTGGTTCAATGAGAAAAGTAACAGCTCGGAATCGACTTCTAGATTTCTATTTTTTATTGCCAATTTATAGGATTTGCGATATAGATTTTTATAGCGTCGGCTCATTTTAAAGAGCAACACTATCACTATAATAGCAACAACTATAATAATTAGCAATGTTAGAATTAAATTCCTATTTATTTCTACAAAATCTTGTAACGAGTTTTGCGTTAACGAGTCCCCCGGTATTAAATCGGTGTGTATGTTGTGCGAACGCATTGCATCGGTATTAAATACCGGGCTTGCTACTAGCGGCTTTACTTGTCCTGAGGGTTTCTCTCCGTCAAAAACGGCTACCACTTGTTTTGCTAGGGCTTCTCCATTCACCGATGCTCGCTCCATATATCCGCCAATAAATCCATCGCTCGCCATATTATCGACTATGGTAAACACGGGTGTTCCGCTTTCGGTTGCAATACGTGGATATAACTTTTCGGGCAAATAATACACGCCGTCGGTGCCTCGTTGCCACGTGCATAGAATTATAAATGAATTTTCGCTATTTATCTTGTTGAGCTTAGCCAGCAGGTCGCTGTCGTTCTTTGCATTTATCGAATAATCGATATTATAATAATTTTCATAAATCTCTAATTGTCTGCGCGCTTCTTCTTTATATAGCACGCCCGTATCGGTGCTGTCGCTCACAATGTAAGCATTGACTGCATTTGGCAAAAACTTGCGGGCTACCACAAATGTCTCGTCTATTTGCATCACTGAGTTAATAAAAACACAATGCTCGTGCCTTATCTTCATACTATCGCCTAATGTTGCCACGCACACTACCGGATATTGTTGTATCAAGGAGTCGGGATTGACTATCAGCAATTCAGTGGCTTCTAAATCCATACCTACTACCAATTCTATATTTTTCCCTTCCGACCTTAAATGATAATTTAATATAGATCGACGTGCTTCGGGATCTACGATTCTCTTAGAATCAAGATATACATTCGTTATTTGTACATCATATTTACTTGTATCGAGCGTAGACTTAAATGCATCGTAAAGACGACTTGACCATATATGATTATCGGTAAAAGAACTAACAAAGCAAATATTTTTTCTTTCCTTTAATTGTGCATCTGACACATTTTTACATGAACTTATGCCTAGCATTATCATTGCTATAAAAGCGATGATAAACAATTTAAAGGTATTCTCTAAGTCGGTACACTTATATCCACGCATATTTTCTGTTATATTGATATGTTTTTGTTATTCATTAATGGATTTTACAAATATATGTAATTTTTTTTTAATAATACCATTACCAATTGATTAATTGATATTTTACCATTTTTTTGCTCTTAGATACTGTTCATTCCAATTTATATTCTTGTTTTTATTATAATGGTTGCAACTTTTTTCACGGCTCGTTCGTCTAATAGTCATAAACAAGAGTATTTCTATAATTAAAAGTAAAATTTAACTTACAGTGATAGTTTTAGGTTTACAAAATTACTTACAATGAACTATCTATTACAAAAAAGTAACGGGGTGGCTATCTGTGAAGATTGCCACCCTTCAATTTTTTTATAAAAAATCCCGAAAACTTCACAGTCTTCGGGATTACTACTACTAAAATATTCTTAAGTTACAATTTAAGATTCAAACGATCTAATGCAAAGTAAGTAGGAGTATTTATTCCCCACTGTCCTACGTCGGACGATTCCATTTGGAAATAAATATATTCCACACTGCCTAGCTGCTCTAGGTTCACATAAGTCCATTCACTTATCAGTTTCCATTCTGCTGTATTATCCGAACGATAATCGGCAAGATAAAACTCTACCGGACCTACGACACCTTTATCAGAGCTATATCCATAAATATTTAATTTTAGATAATCTCCTTTTGCAAATTTCTTGCTATATGCGCTACCATTTTTCATGGTATAATATGTGTAAGAGGTATTGTTGAGGTATACATATTGTGGATATACACTCAATTGCAATTCGTTTCCGATATATATGCGACACGATGCCTTTGCGGCTTCTACATCTGCTGTTTCGGTATTGTTCCAATAGGCTACAAGATGTGGTGTTCCTGCACCCGACATTCCACCTTTCGACATTGAGGTCCATTGATGTTCTAGCCAGTTTCCTGTCGAGTAGTCGGTATTATCGCTATTGCGAGTTGCCACAAACCCGTTCCACACATTCCATGCAGGATTCGCCGTGTGGCTGAAAGAAATACCGTTGCACTCTAAACTAGTATTCTCGGTGTAAGTATCTACCCACACATCGTTTTCGCCATAAGATATTTGGCATGTATTTAATGCCAGCAAGATCTGTGCATCTACATCGTCGGTCGACTTACAAGATGTCAATCCGGAGATTAGACACAAAATTGATAAGATTGATAGGAGTCTAAATTTTTTCATTGTCTGTTTTTAATTAAAAAAAAAGTATTGAAACCATAAGCAAACATTCTTGTTCGTTATATGACTTCAATACATTATAATAGTAATATTTTAGTAATTACACACTATGCACATCAGCCTTACAATTTACGCGAAAGTTACAGCTTAACTCATTATGTAATGTTCCTGACTTGCTGAGCCTTTGTTAATTGGCTCGCTCACAGTTGCGCGACAGCACGTGATTTTCACACGTTTCCATTATCTTTAATGAATCGGAGATTTATCTCTACATTGCAAAGATACAATAATTTGTTTATGAACAATCTTTTTTATTAAATTTCTTTTGACTCTACAATAGATATTATTTAGCTCTCGAGCTAAAGCACTATGTGTGAAGCGGTAACATCTGAATTCAAAAAGATTGACGCCAATTCTTGGAATTTTTCGGACGACTCGGTGGTTAAAAATTCTACTGTCCCATTTGTCGTGCAATGCGAAGATATTTCGCTGTGCCGCTTTAGATAATCGGCCAAAGAATCGGCTACTATTGCGCCTTGTGGCAATATTTTCACTCCGGAGGGAACATATTGCTTGATCTTTTCTAATAATAGTGGGTAATGCGTGCAACCGAGTATCACTGTGTCGATGTCGCCACACTTCGCAAATAGCTCTTTTATGTATTTCTCGACAAAGTAGTCGGCTCCGGGCATATCGTATTCTTTATTTTCAACTAGCGGCACCCACATCGGGCAAGCTTGTGAATAGGTGTGATAATCGGGATACAGCTTTGATATTTCCATTGCATAGCTGCCACTGTTTACCGTTCCGGGCGTGCCGAGTATGCCTATGTTTCCATTCTGCGATTCGGCTCCTAGCTCTTCTACTGTGGGGCGAATCACTCCTAGCACTCGCCGTGTCGAATCGAGCTGAGGCAAGTCGCATTGCTGAATTGTTCGCAACGCTTTTGCCGATGCTGTGTTGCATGCCAAGATTACCAACTTGCAACCTCGCTCGAAAAGATATTTTACTGCCTGAAGCGTGAAATCATACACCACATCAAACGAGCGACTTCCATAAGGCGCACGAGCATTGTCGCCTAGATATAAATAATCATACTGAGGCAAGCGTCGGCGTATATCTCGAAGAATTGTTAAACCTCCGTACCCCGAATCAAAGACGCCAATGGGCGCACTGCTGTTATTATATTGATCTTTCATCACTAGATGCAAAGTTACATCAATATTCCATTATGCAATCTTTCTTACCTATATAATTTTTACTTCACTATCGTTATTTTTGCCGACTTTTTCAACTTCACTGCAATTGTCAATACTTTTGTTGCCTCATCATAATTCACTAATTGTGAATCCAGTGGACGAGAATCTACCAATACTTTTGACGGAGCTTTTGAAAAAGATACTATTTTCATTGCTATATCGTGGCTTGAGGGGGCTTCTTTATATCCTTTCCCTTGAACTTGAAGGCTGATTGCTAGCGTGTTCTTTTTGTTGTCGGCTGCAAAATGTATAAAGTTATATTGTCCTTGCGCTATGGTATTATTGCTCTTTCTGTTATCTTCATATAGCGAATATTGGCTCTTTCCGGCTTTGGGATAATAGGTTACTGTATATTTTGAAGCATCGTAGTCGTCGGTACTTTCCATCGCATAATCGGCGGTGGGGATAAATGAACCTGCTTTTATAAATATAGGCATCACTTGCAACGGGGCATTATAAGATATGGTTGTGTCGCCTTTATATATATTTACAGGGGCATTATAATCATACCATTCGCCGTCGAGTAATTTAACCAAGCGAGAGGTTGCTCCTTTGGCTAAGATGGGGGCTACAAGCACTCCTTCGCCCCAATAGTATTGGCTCCCAATATTTGAATATACTTCGTTTTGTGGATCGTTATAATTCATCGGGCGAACTAATGGCGCTCCGCTTGTCGCATTATGATATGCTAATGTATAGTTATATGGCAACCAGCGATAACGTTCTTTTATAATATCCAATAATATTGATTGATATTCTTTATAGTGATATGGCTCGGCATCTATAGTGCTGTGGGTGCGTAGAACGGGGGTAAAAAGCCCTAATTGCAACCAGCGAACATACAGCTCGGCATCGACAGGGTTAGCCTTATCTACTGCAAAACCACCTACATCGTGCGACATATAGCCGAGTCCGCTCAATGCCGAATTTATCATAATTGGAATCTGGGCTTGGAGTCCGTTCCAGCTTCTACTTACGTCGGTCGACCATGGGAACACCGAGTAGCGTTGAAGACCGGCTGTACCACCGCGCATCAAGCACATTAATCTTGTGTCTGGAAAATCTTTTTTAAAGCCATCATAGATAATTGCACTCCAATCGTTTCCATATCTATTGTGATACTCGTCGGCTCGCTCTCCACTGTGATGATACATTGTGAGAGGATGCACTTCAGGCTCGCCTAGGTCGCCCCACCAGCCTGTTACGCCTTGTTCTGTAAGGGCTTTATATCGGCTCCACATCCATTCTCTTGTAGTGGGATTACTTACATCGAGCATTCCGGCATCGCCTACCCATGTTGTTACATCGTTAACGTCTCCGTTAAGTCTATGCCCGAGCATTCCTGCCGCCTTTGCCATATTATAATTATCAATAGCTCCATTTTTGTTTAAATAGGGCTGTGATATAAGCACCATTTTCACCCCTTTTGCTTTCAAGTCGGCAAGCATTTTTGTGGGGTTGCTCCATTGGCTTGGCATCCAGTCATATCTTCCCATGTCGGTCTCTTTGCCATACCAATAAATGTCGAGCACAATACCATCGACAGGATAGCCACATTGCTTTAGACTGTCAATCACCCCAACGGTCTCTTCCTGTGTCTTATATCCATATTTCGATGTTATATATCCTAAGCTCCAGAATGGAATCAAATCTTGACGGCCGGTAAGCTGCGTGAAGCCATCTACAACAGCGCCAAGACCTTTAGCATTACCTAATATGAAGTAATAAGCAAGCGGGGTCTGTAACGGAGTTACATATTCAACGGGATTTCGAAGAATGAGTTTAGATGCCGAATAATCATCAAAAAACACACCATAACCTTTCGACGACAAGTAGTAAGGCATGGTTATATTCATCTGGCTAGTGCGATCGCCTCTGCCATAGCCATAGTTTTGCTTATTATAATTAATGAGAGTGTCGCCATTGAGCTTTACGCTTTGTCCTCGCTCGCCTGCCCCATAATATGATTCGGCTGATGAAGAAAACGAATACACTCGGCTCTCGTTTTTAGCCGACACATTAGCATATTCTTGCAACAGCACTGTGCTATTTTCTTTAAATGTTACTTTAGATGTAGCTCTATCTACCTCGACGGTAAGATTCCCTATTAATATTGACACATCCGATTTATGTTCTATTACCTTATATACTGCTTTTGGCGACAGCACTACACTTGCCGAAGGCTTTGCTTCACCTTTCATATCAACTGTGCGCGGCAACACTCTGACTATATTATCACTATATGGAGTAATCGTGATACTACCGCTCTCGCAAGTAACAATCACATTTTTTCCGTCATTGATAGTTTGTTTAACTGCTCCGAGCTGTGCCGAAATGTAAGAAAGGGTAGCCGACGTTGCAATGCACAATAATGCGCACAAAAGTCGTGAATTGATAGGTTTTAAAATTGCCATTTGTTGTTAGTATTAACTAGGTTAATTACATCATAGATTATTACGCAAAAATAATATTAATTTTCTAATATTCGTCTAGTTACTCAAGAATATTAATCATAACATTTTAATAATTGCAAATTTTAATATTCCAAAATGCTATCAAAATTTGTCAATTTTGCCCATTTTTATGATACTGGAAATAGAATACTATTCATTTTAGGAATAAATATATTTGCATTTTCTTTTTTCTGTAACATTTTTGTAACAAGTAATTACGGAAAAAAAGCGTTAATTACGCCAATTTTATGCTCATTTCGGAGGTATTTGTGCAGAATTTCAGATTTTATACTATCGAACCGTTTTATATTCAAATAATTATTGCTTACTTTGCCGAGCAAAAAATTGAAATTAAATTTATAACTAATTAAAATTTTATCATTATGTCTGAAATTGCAGAAAGAGTAAAAGCAATAATTGTTGACAAACTAGGCGTTAACGAAACTGAAGTTAAACCTGAATCTTCTTTTGCACAAGATCTAGGAGCTGACTCACTTGATACAGTGGAACTTATTATGGAATTTGAAAAAGAATTCAACATTACAATTCCAGATGAGAGCGCAGAAACAATTCAAACAGTTGGCGACGCTATCAAATTTATCGAATCTAACAAATAATTTTCCAAACAGGAAATTATGGAATTAAAAAGAGTCGTAGTAACAGGTCTTGGAGCTCTTACACCAATAGGAAACGATGTTCCTTCTACTTGGAACAATGCACTTAACGGAGTAAGCGGAGCAGGAC
The DNA here is from genome assembly GCA_028689665.1 of Muribaculaceae bacterium. Lineage (GTDB taxonomy): Bacteria > Bacteroidota > Bacteroidia > Bacteroidales > Muribaculaceae > JAQVCR01. The sequence goes on along the minus strand of JAQVCR010000005.1, from coordinate 23,560 downwards.
CTATTACTCATTTTGATGCCTCTAAATTCAAGACTCAATTTGCTTGTGAAGTAAAAAACTTCAATCCTCTAGACTTCTTCGAACGTAAAGAAGCACGCAAATACGACCTTTATGCTCAATTTGCAATCGTTGCTGCCGAACAAGCAATAAAAGAAGCAAATCTTGATAATGAGACAATAGATAAGACACGCATTGGAGTGATTTTCGCCGCCGGAATTGGTGGAATTCACACTTTTGAAGAAGAAGCTTGGAATTATGCTAAGACCGGTGAAGAATTTGGTCCTCGCTTTAATCCTTTCTTCATTCCTAAAATGATATCGGACATTGCGGCTGGTCATATTTCTATTATGCATCATTTTAACGGTCCTAATTTTGGTACCGTTTCTGCTTGTGCTTCATCTACTAATGCCGTTGTCGATGCATTCAACTACATCAGACTTGGTATGGCTGATGCTATTGTTACTGGCGGTGCCGAAGCGGCTATTTATCCTGCAGGGGTAGGTGGATTCAACGCTATGCACGCACTATCTACTCGTAACGACAGCCCCGAAACGGCTTCTCGTCCTTTCAGCGCATCTCGAGATGGTTTTGTGATGGGCGAAGGTGCCGCTTGTCTGGTTCTTGAAGAGCTGGAACACGCTAAAGCGCGCGGTGCTAAAATATATGCTGAAGTAATAGGTGGCGGACTTTCGGCTGATGCTTATCACATCACAGCTTCTCACCCCGATGGACTTGGGGCTAAATTAGTAATGCGCAATGCGCTTAAAGATGCTAATATGCAACCTAACGAAATCGATTACATCAATGTTCACGGAACTTCAACTCCGGTTGGAGATACCTCTGAAGTATTAGCAATCAAAGATGTATTTGGTGAAGATGCCTACAAATTAAACATTAGTTCTACTAAATCGATGACAGGACACCTTCTTGGCGCTACCGGCGCACTTGAAGCCCTTTTCTGTGTGAAATCGGTAGAAGAAGACATCATTCCTCCTACAATCAATCACGATCCTGAGGATATTGATGAAAACATCGACTACTCTTTGAATTTCACATTCGACAAAGCACAAAAACGCACTGTTAACGCTGCTTTATCTAACACTTTCGGTTTTGGTGGACACAATGCATGCGTAATTGTAAAAAAATATATTGGCGAATAATAATACAACGTGTTTAACAATATAGCATTTAACATAAAGCTTCTTTTCTCTAAAGAAAGGGAGCTTTACGTTTTGTTATATAAGACAATTGGACTATTTCCTAACGACATTAACGTATACAAAGAAGCTCTAACTCACCGTTCTAACACTCAGAAAACAAACGACGGAAAGCACTTGAACAACGAAAGACTTGAGTTTCTGGGCGACGCTATTCTAGATGCTGTTGTTGCCGACATTATTTTTAAACACTTCAACAATAAACGTGAGGGATTCCTTACTAATACTCGCGCAAAAATCGTTCAACGCGAACACTTAAACAAAGTGGGGCTGGATTTAGGTCTCGACAAAATGGTTATAAGTGCAGCTCACACTCAATCACACAATTCTTACCTTTACGGAAACGCTCTTGAAGCTCTTATTGGAGCTATATATCTCGACAAGGGCTATAACAGTGTTATGAAATTTGTAGAAACGAAAGTTATCGACAAAGAACTTAAAGAATTTGCCGAAGAAGAATTAAACTACAAATCAAGGTTAATCGAATGGACTCAAAAATACAAGACTTCCATCGAATTTGAACTAGTCGACACAAGTTTCGACAAATACAACAGCCCGATATTCAACTCGGCTGTAATTATTGCAGGCACATATATCGCCGAAGGCTCTGGATATACAAAAAAAGAATCGCACCAGACTGCGGCTAAAGCTGCTTATATTAGAATAAACGAAGACAAAGAATTTTGCGACAGATTACTTACCGAGGATCAATAATTTTTTTCTATTCTTAAACATTTTACTTTGCAAACTTAAAAATAATGCTATTTTTGCATTCATATTATCCTTTGACTCATAATTCTAATATCTATTTTTATATGAAATATCATTACCATACTTCTCTTGATGGTATTATTACTCTAAGCAATAACCTTCAACAAGACACTGATACTCTTAAAGATAATGCTTTATACAAAATCATTTATGTTATAGCGGGAAACCTTACAATAATTGTCGATCGCGCTAAAGTAACATTATCTTCTCATCAAATAATTGCATTATCGCCATATCAACACATCGAAGTCAAAGATACTGATGCGCAATATTACGCGATTTCTTTCAACAGCAATTTCTATTGCATTTACGGACACGATAACGAGGTATCATGCGGAGGCATGCTTTTCAGTGGCGGTGTATTTAGCCCAATTCTCGACCTTTCGCCTAACGAATATGAAGTGCTAGATGATATGTGGAAAAATATGATTAAAGAATACACAACGATCGACTCTCTTCAAGAAGAAATGCTGAGAATCTTGCTTAAACGTATTATTATTATTTGCACGCGAACTGCTCGAAACATATTTAATATTACCGACGAGAGCCTTCCTACGTTCGACATAGCAAGACGATACAACCTGCTTGTCGATGAAAACTTTAAAAAGAAGAAATATGTGAAAAATTATGCCGACATGCTTAATTGCTCTACCAAAACTTTAGCAAGAGCATTAGATGCTTACGACCTGCCTTCGCCTCTTAATATTATACACGACCGCATAATCACAGAGGCTAAACGACTAATCCTATTTAGCGACCTTTCGGCTAAAGAAATTGCGTGGGAGCTGGGTTTTGAAGACCAAACAATTTTTTGCCGCTTTTTCAAAGCAAAAACTGGTAATTCTGTATCTAATTTCCGAAAACTAGAATAATACTTGTATTATATTTTTTGTCGTGGCGCATTTTGCAAACTAATAGAGCAAAATTGTCGCTTTTCATTAATGCAAACTGATATACCTTTGTAGCAAAATTATAAACTACTAATTAAATTATTAATTATGGAAACTATCAAAACTCTATTTTTCCACTGCCTTGAGATTGCTGCATCGTCTAAAAAATTAGCCCTCAATCTTATTAGAGTAGCTATTCTTATTATCTTTGTGTGGATTGGTGGATTAAAATTTTATAACTACGAAGCCGAAGGCATAGTTCCGTTTGTGGCTAACAGCCCGTTTATGAACTTCTTCTACAACGAAAAAGCACCCGACTACAAAGAATTTAAACTCAAAGAAGGTGAATTCAATCAAGCTAAACACGAATGGCATCAAGCTAACAATACTTACGGATTCTCTCACGGACTTGGGATATTGATTATGACCATCGGTATTCTTGCTTTTCTCGGTATATTCAGCCCGGAAATCGGACTTGCAGGCGACATATTAGTCATAATTATGACTATTGGTACTCTTTCGTTTCTCGTTACCACTCCCGAAGTATGGGTACCAGATATGGGAAGCGGTGAATCGGGATTCCCTCTTCTCACTGGCGCAGGCCGACTTGTGATTAAAGACACGGCTATCATTGCTGGGGCATTAGCTCTTCTGTCTCAAAATGCTAAACAAATTTTGGATAAATACAAACGATAGATAGTATTACTAAATAAGTTCGGAAATTCACCTCGAATTTCCGAACTTTGTTTTTTCATCGGTATAGATATAACCTGTATATTTCTGCAATATAATTATCCATCAACTAATAAATACTATTTTTCCCAATTAAAGGCATCTGTATTATTTTGATTTTCATTGCTAAATTAATTAATATTTATTACGAAAAAAAGCCTTAAAAACACGAATATGCCTATTTGTCGTAAAATAGAGATTATGCAGCACAAAAAAGTGCCTAAATGGTAAATCTTTTTCTGAAATAAAATCTAAGTTTCTCTTAAATTAAAAAATATAATATATGTTAGTTATATGCCTTATTTTAATTATATTTGTCAAAACAAATAAACACAAATATGAAAATTTTAGCTAAAGCATTCGTCTTTACTCTAGCTTGTTCTATGGCTATTGTAAGTTGTAAAAGCTCATCACAAAAGAGCAATGACAACGACACCATCAATGTTGAAGTAACTAATTTTGACGTAAATCAAATTATCAAAAAAGCCTATAAAGGATTTAAATGTGTGGGCGATACCACTTTCGGAACTGGCGTTACTGTTTATTCTGAAGCTCACGCTACAATTCAATGGCTCACCAAATTTGGGAATAACACCGACTTGAAAGCTCTTCAAGATTCTATTATCAGCTCTGCTTTTTTGCTTAATACTAGCAACGTCGACAGCGCTTTAATCGAATTTGTGGCTCACCCTCAGGGATTTAAAGATTACAAGCTCGAAGAAGTCGACTCTATTCCTGCTGCCGACGAGAATGCTCGAATTCTCTCTGACAATATTAATGCTCGAATCGTTGAACTCAACGAAAGATTTGCTGTATATAAAATAGAATACGACTCTTATTCGGGCGGGGCACACCCTTCTTATGCTGCTAAATACATCAATTACGATGCTAAAGAAAACAAAGTGCTTACATTTAACACAATATTTAAAGCAGGAAACGACTCTGCTATTTTTAATATCGTGAAAAGCAACCTTTTTGATCAGTTCTTTGCTAAAGACTTGAAAGAGCTTGAAGAAAAATCTGGAATTTTCACCGAACAGATTTTCTTATCTCACAATGTTGCCATTTCTAGCGACGGAATTAAATTCTTCTACAACCCTTACGAAATTGGACCGTGGGCTATCGGAGTGGTCGAAGTAACAGTTCCCGAATATGAATTGACCGACTTCCTTACCAACGAAGTGCTAGACATCTACAAAATACAATACTGATAAATTAATAATATATAGAGCCTCGATAAACATTTATCGAGGCTCTATTATTATTCTTGCTGTAATTTAGTATTTATCGGCCGACACTATTTCTTCTATTGGCTTACGTGCCTTATCTCGCGGCTTATCAACACTATAGCCTATAATTATATCTAGCAAAATGCGCTTGCTGCGTGGAATATCAAGCACCTTTCTCATTTGCTTCTCATCAAACCAACCCAACACGCAACTGCCTAGTCCTTCGGCGGCGGCGGCAAGTGTTATATATGCCGACAATATGCCACAATCGATATATGGGAAATGCTTATTCTTTACCCACCCGCCTAGTCGGGCTGTGAAATTTGGTGCCTCTTCTACTATTACCAAATGAACTGGAGCTTGCTCTCCAAATTTGTTCATTCCTATCGAAGTCAAAGCATCGGCAACTTCTTCTCTAGTTGCTTTGTCTTGTACCACAATTATATGCCACGGCTGCGAATTGCATGCCGAGGGAGCTAAATGTGCCGCCGCTAGTATTCTTTCTAGCTTTTCAGGTTCTACACTGCGAGTGCTGTCATAAGCACGGTCGCTCTGTCGAGTTTTAACCAGATCTAGAAATTCCATAATTTATTTTTTCACCTCTCTGTTTATTTGGCAAATTCCATCATTCGGCTCAAGTACTTGCCTATTATATCAAATTCAATATTTACTACCGAACCTTCTTTTATTTCCTTAAAGTTTGTATGCTCGTGAGTATAAGGGATTATTGCTACACTAAACGAATTGCGTTGCGAGTTACACACTGTCAAGCTCACGCCATTAACGGTTACCGAGCCTTTCTCTACTGTTACATAGCCTTTAGCCGCCATCGTTGCATCGCACTCATATCCAAACGTATAATACCAACTGCCATCGGCTTCTCGCACCTCTAGGCAACGGGCTGTCTGGTCTACATGACCCTGAACTATATGCCCGTCTAGCCGTCCATTCATCAACATACTGCGCTCTAGATTGACCCTGTCGCCAACTTTCAACACTCCGAGATTACTACGATCGAGCGTCTCTTGTATTGCTGTTACGGTATAAGTGCCATCGCCGGGCAATGCCACAACAGTAAGGCACACTCCATTATGTGCCACCGATTGGTCGATTTTTAATTCATCGGCAAAGCTACATTTTAATGCCAAATGCAGATTCCCGTTCTCACGCTCTAAGCCAACTATCGACGCAGCTTCTTCTACTATTCCTGAAAACATAATATCATCAATTTTTAATTACAAACTTACACATTTTTCTCTATTATCACACAACATCACAAAAATGAATATCAATTAATTATCCCTAAATTTTTCATTATTGCAATCTTGAACAAATAAAACACCAAAATAAATATTATCGTAAACAAAAAATAAATACCTTTGCCTTTAGAATTTATGCTATCCAATATATAATATGTTTGGATTTTAAATATTAATCTTATGTTAGAAAAGACCAATGTAAAAACTCTCGACAAAGTAGTTGTACGCTTTTCGGGAGATTCGGGAGATGGTATGCAACTTGCTGGTAACATCTTCTCTAATGTTTCTGCCGGAATGGGAAATCAAATTTCTACGTTTCCCGACTATCCTGCCGAGATTAGAGCGCCTCAAGGTACTCTTAGTGGCGTTTCCGGATTTCAAGTACATATCGGAAGGGGAGTTCACACCCCGGGAGATAAAGCTGATGTTCTTGTTTCTATGAACCCGGCGGCTCTTAAACAGAACGTTAAGTTTTTAAAACAAGGTGGAGTTGCAATTGTCGATATCGACTGTTTCAAAAAATCCGACCTCGACAAGGCTCTTTATAAAACCGACGACCCTTACAAAGAAATAGGACTTACTTCTGAAGTGGTCGAAGTGCCAATAAGCAGCATGGTGAAAAATGCGCTTGCCGACTCAGGGCTCGACCTAAAATCAATTATGCGTTGCAAAAATATGTTTGCGCTTGGTCTTATTTGCTGGCTTTTCGATCGCCCGCTTGATAACGCTAAACATCTTTTACAAAATAAATTTGCTAAAAAACCTGCTATATTCGAAGCTAATGCCAAAGTGATGCAAGCAGGATACGACTACGGACACAACATTCACGCCAGCGTTTCTACCTACCGCATCGAAAGCGACAATATTAAGCCGGGACATTACACCGACGTTAACGGAAACACTGCCACTGCATGGGGATTAATTATGGCTTCGGAGAAATCAGGACTCCCCCTTTTCCTTGGCAGCTACCCTATAACACCTGCCACCGACATCCTTCACGAGCTGGCTAAACGCAAAGACTTGGGCGTGAAAGCTATTCAAATGGAAGACGAGATTGCTGGCGTTTGCTCGGCTATCGGTGCATCTTTTGCCGGAAATCTTGCCGTTACTAGCACTTCTGGACCGGGTATCGCACTGAAAAGTGAAGGTATAGGACTTGCTGTTATCGCCGAATTGCCTCTTGTCGTTATCGACGTGCAACGCGGCGGACCATCTACCGGACTACCAACCAAGACCGAACAAACCGACCTTATGCAAGCTCTTTACGGACGTAATGGCGAATCTCCTGTGGCTGTCGTTGCCGCTGCTTCGCCTGCCGACTGCTTCGATATGGCTTTTGAAGCCGGAAGAATTGCTATTGAACACATGACTCCTGTAATTCTACTCACCGACGGATTTATTGGTAACGGTTCTACTGCTTGGCGCATACCTGAAGCCGACGAATATCCTACCATTAAGCCTAACTTTGTAAACAAAGAAATGCTTGAAAAAGGGTGGAAACCATATATGCGAAACGAAGAAACTAAAGTTCGCTACTGGGCTATTCCGGGTACTGAGGGGTTCGCTCACCGTCTTGGTGGACTTGAAAAAGACAATGTTACAAGCGCAATATCTACCGACCCCATTAACCACGAGAAAATGGTATATATACGCAAAGAGAAAATCGAAAACATTGCTAAAGACATAGCTCCTCTTAGTATACTTGGCGACGAAAGTGCCGAAACTCTACTTATCGGCTGGGGCGGAACTTTCGGACACCTTTACAGCGCTGTCGAAGAGCTTAATGCTGAAGGCAAAAAAGTAGCTTTCGCTCACTTCCGACACATTAACCCTCTCCCTGCCAACACTAAAGATATACTGCATAAATATAAAAATATCGTCGTTGCCGAACTTAACACCGGACAATTTGCCGACTATCTTCAAGCTAAGAACCCTAACATCTTGATTCAACGCATTAATAAGATTCAAGGTCAACCGTTCCAAGTGCAAGAAATTAAAGATAAACTTACTAAAATTATGGAGGGCTAAAACTATGGAAGATAAAAAATATTCTGCTGCCGACTATAAAAGCGATCAATATGTCAGATGGTGTCCCGGATGCGGCGACCACGCTATTCTTGCCGTGCTTCACAAGGCTATGGCTGAAGTAGGCGTAGCCCCTCACAACACCGCTGTAATTTCGGGTATCGGTTGTAGCTCGCGACTACCATATTACATGAACACTTACGGATTCCACACCATTCACGGACGTGCCGCCGCTATCGCTACCGGATTTAAAGTAGCTAATCCAAATATGACTGTTTGGCAAATTTCGGGCGACGGAGACGGACTTGCAATTGGTGGAAACCACTTCATTCACGCAGTACGCCGTAATATCGACCTTAATATGCTACTATTAAACAACAAAATCTATGGGCTTACCAAAGGGCAATACTCCCCTACAAGCGACCGTGGTTTTGTTTCTAAATCATCGCCTTACGGAACTACCGAAGACCCTTTTATCCCAGCTGAACTAGTGTTTGGGGCAAGAGGTAATTTCTTCGCTCGCAGCATCGACGTCGACCTTGCCACTTCACAAGAAGTTATGGTTGCTGCCGCTCGCCATCGTGGTGCTTCGGTTGTCGAACTACTACAAAATTGCGTAATTTTCAACAACGGCATTCATAACTACATCACCGACAAAGAATTCCGTGCCGACCGTACAATACACCTTCGCCACGGCGAAAAAATGATTTTCGGCAAAGAAAACAACAAAGGTCTTGTGCAAGACGGTTTCGGATTGAAAGCTATCGAAATTGGTAAAGACGGATACACTATCGACAACGTACTGGTTCACGACGCTCATTGCAAATCAAACTTCCTTCACCAACAACTAGCCATGATGGACGGATACTCACTACCACTAGCTGTAGGAGTGATTCGCGACGTCGAAGCACTAGTATACAACGAAGAAGTAGAAAAACAAGTAGCCGCAGTGAAAGCAAAGAAAGGTTTCTCTTCACTTCGCGACATGATACTTGCAGGCGAAACATGGGAAGTAAAATAACACCCCCAACATAAAACAAACAAAGAGGCAGCCAATTCGGTTGCCTCTTTACATTAAATCCCCGTCAAATACAACAATCCCAATATTTTCAAGTATATTTGTATTTAGAATATTACAACTGATATTCCACATGTAATTATAAATATTTAGAAAACATATAAATGAAAGCAAAACCGAAGAAATTGCTATTCTTTCTGTCCATATAAAATATAAATACTATGAACCTTCAATTAGACACTGCCATAGCAAAAAAATTTATTAGCAATTCACAAAAAATCAGAGTAATGACAGAGAATTGGGTGGCACGCAATTTATTTTGTCCCATATGTGGAAAAGCTATGCTTCATCATTATGAAGCCAACAGACCAGTAGCTGACTTTTGCTGTGAGAATTGTAATACTGATTTTGAATTAAAAAGTAAAAGCAGTGCAAATGGAGAGTTGGGGAAAAGGATAGCAGATGGAGCATATTCAACGATGATTAAACGAATCACTTCAAATAATAATCCTCACTTTTTCTTTCTTACTTACTATAATTATCAAGTTAATAATTTTGTGATTATTCCCAATCATTTCTTTACACCTGCTATTATTGAGAAACGTGAGCCTTTATCAGATAATGCGCAACGTTCGGGTTGGGTAGGGTGTAATATCAACATCGAAAAGATACCAAATAGTGGTAAAATTTATGTAGTTAAAAACTGCACCGAAATAGATCATCATATAGTAGTTGAAAAATTCAGACAAACGAGTTTTTTAAAAACAAGCAATATAGAAAGTAGAGAATGGATTTTGGATATAATGAATTGCATTAATAATATAGAAAGTGAACATTTTACATTACAAAATGTATACGCTTTTGAAAAAGAGCTACAACAAAAACACCCAGATAACAATTTCATAAAAGACAAAATTCGTCAGCAATTACAGTATTTGCGCGATAAAGGTTTTATTGAGTTCCTTTCTCGAGGTAATTATCATAAATTGAAGTAAGATACTTTTTAACAAATTTTTCAGCCGCTTTTATCTGCCTTTTTCCTAATATATACACTGAGAGATTGACATCAGAAACAATTGATCTTTTATGATCTAGAAAGTTATAAAATGATCTATCCCAGATAGTTACATTTTTTGATCATACATTTGCACTTGATTTAACAAAACAAGTGTAAGGTGAATTATAAAATCCTCATAACAGAAATGTTGCAACGCCAAGTCTCACAGCAAGCGGTCTCATCTGCCGAAGCTGAGCAGCTGGTCAGATTGCAATACGACCAATGCAAATTGGTATTGGACGCAGAGGATTTTGTAGATTTAAATATTAGAGAACTTGTATCTACTAAGAATAATCGATTAAGAGTTAAGAATAATGGTAGATCGGCTTATGCAAAAAAGATCGTTCCATACTACACGTCTGAATCTCGCGATTTTTTGTTAGCTCATGGCAATTGCATTGAGGCAATGCCTGAATTTAATTTCAAGTTTGATATGATTTTTGCCGATCCTCCATATTTTCTCTCAAATGGTGGCATATCATTTCAAAGCGGGAAAGTTGTATGCGTTGATAAAGGTGATTGGGACAAAAGCATTACACCAAAAGAAATTAATGATTTTAATATGCAATGGCTTAGCCTTTGTCGTGATAAGTTAAAGGAAAATGGAACTATTTGGGTAAGTGGAACATACCACAATATTTTTTCTGTTGCTAATTGTTTAACTTCTCTTGGCTATAAGATTCTGAATGTTATAACATGGCAAAAAACCAACCCTCCCATTAATATTTCCTGCCGTTTCTTTACTTATTCCACCGAGTTTATTATATGGGCTAGGAAAAATCCAAAAATACCTCACAAGTTTAACTACAAACTTATGAAGCAACTCAACGATGACAAGCAAATGACCGACGTGTGGCGATTACCCGCAATAGGTCGCTGGGAAAAATCGCAGGGCAAACACCCTACTCAAAAGCCATTATCACTATTGACTCGTATAATCTTAGCTTCGTCGGAGCCGGGAGATTGGATATTCGACCCTTTTAGTGGTAGCTCGACCACAGGTATTGCAGCAAATTTAATCGAAAGACGATTTGCCGGTATCGAACAAGAAAAAGAGTTCTGCATAATGAGCAAAGATCGTAGAGAAGAAATTAATAGTGCTGATTTCCGAAAATTCTTGATAAACCATATTGTCGACCTTAAAAACAAGGTTAATGTTTCAGTCCCTTCGGAAGTTAATGAACAGGTAATTGACTATTATTCTCCTATCCCTTTTGAATAATAGACCGTATTATATATAGCGAGAGGCAGGGTACTTGTGGTGGCCTGCCTCTCGGTTGTTGCTAGATAATGTGTGATTTTTCTATTTTAGGTGTTTCTTGATTATTGGTATTAATAAGTCGGCATAGTGGGCAAAACCTAAGTCGGTGAAGTGATTTCCGTCGACTGTCGATTCGTGGTCGTCGCCTAATATCTTATCTGCTTTAAGATAATAGATATTTTTCTCGCCGGCTTGCTTCAATTTATCATAGTTGCGTCGTAGTGCTTCGTTCTTTTCAAGCACTTTGCGCTCTACCACTTTATTAAAGCGCATGTGTGGAAATAGTGGGTCTTCGATGAATAGTATTGGCACTTCGGGACGTCGAGCTCTGATTATGCGATAGAATCTTTCCATCTGCTCGTCCATTTGCTTTACCGAGGCGTTGGGGACAAAGTCGAGAATATACATTCCGGCATCTATTGCAGCCATCACTTCGGCTATTTCATAGTCGAGCTGTCCGTTTCCGCTAAATCCTAAATTTATCGTCTCTCGGTTCAATTTACGCTCTATTATATTTGTATGCGCCATTCCCGGACGGCTTGCACAGCCTCCTTGCAATATGCTCGTTCCATAAAACACTATTGGGCGACGCGATACCGGCAATGCTGCCTTTGGCGCTTCTATTACAGCCGTCGAGTCTATTCCGATATACAATGAGTCTACACCGTCGTAAAGTGGCAGATAGAGCATATATTCGCGCATCTCGGGTATCATATCCGATATTATTACCGTCTCGGTCGATTTTTTGTTTACTCGCGGGCGACCACTGTTTACAAATGTCCATGTGCCATCTTGCTGAAGACAATATAAATCTAATCCGCGAATCCCGGTAGGTGTCATGTGGTTCATCTCTCGTTCGAGCCACGAAGTCCATTTAGCACCTATCGCAGTAGAGTTTGAGGCAAAGCGCACGGCAAGCCCTGCTGTATTGCGTCCCAGATTCCACACTGCTTTGCGAGAAATATTCTCGAGCGAGTCGGGAAGACGGGTGTAACGTATCGAAGTGGCAGTAGTGCCTTTTCCTATCAATGGAAACTCTGCCGCATCACAATATTTCAAGTCGGCGCCGCTCACGCTCAATGTCGTAAGCAACGCTAAAATTAATAATTTACAAACTTTCATTCTATTTCTAAGTTCTCCAGAACCATTTAATTTTAGTAAAAAACATAGCTATCATTGTTGCAAAAGCTGTCAATATAACGCCTCGCAAGAATCCAAGCCACGCATTTGTTTCTAGTAATTGAAGATAATCGGCTAGTCCTACAAGGTGAAGTAACGGCATTACTAGCATACTCGTTGCCACATAGGCTATCATTGGATTTTTCCCTGCCATCTCTAGCGGGAGTGTCAATTTCTTCCAACGATACACATCACACATAATTGAGAACGAGATTAGAGCAAAGCAAGCCAAGCCCGATGTTACAAAGTAATAGCTGAATGTGGAGTGGTCTTTTCTTATTCCGCCTTCAAATGCTTCAAAAAAGAGTCCAAGCATTAGCAGATATGTACCGGCTACAAATAATCGTCGCCAGAAGCGCATATCGGCACTATCATTCTTTATAACTAATCCTATCAAAGCTAAAATTCCTGCCGTAGCAAATAGATTAATTACCAGATGCCGGGTAAACAAGCCCCAAAGATTAAGCACAATAAGACCAAGACAAAGGAACAGTAACATTGCAGTGTTGCGCTTCTCGCTAGCTGTTGCAACAGTGTCAATACAATTTTTGCGTTCTTGCATCCACTCTACCAAATATTCTCCCGCAATAGAGCCCGGAATTACTATAAAGAGATATTTTAGAAATCTAAACTGATAGAACCACGAGAATGGCGAGTAATTCAGCACGTCGGCTTGCCAGCTTCCTACGGTAGCACCTCCCAGCAAAATAGCCATTACAAAAGGTAGTACGGCGATTCTTGCAAGTCTGTTCTTCTTAGTAAACAGATAGATAATCGAGCCAAATAGTGCCATATTAGCAAGCACTAATATTATTATATTACTATAATACAAGTCAAAACTTTTGCCTTCTCGATAATCAATACATAGCAACAATACTATACCGGCTATAAAAGCAGCAATCTCTATTATTCGGCGAATATCGTTAGGAATATTTCCCGGTATCCTTAAAAACATAGGGAAAAGCATCACAAAGCCAAATATAGACAGCAACCACGCTGTCGTATCTTGGGGGGCTGATATGCTCCACGGATATAAATGCTGTATGAAAATTGCGAAAAATGCTAATTTTATGCCTCGTTCGATAGTGGTTAGCATAACTTTCCAACGGCTTACGCCTTGCTCTAATTTACGCCCTATCGACAATGGAAATGCCGCACCCATGGCAAATAAGAAAAATGGAAATACTAAATCGACCCACGTTATACCAAATATTGAGGGGTCGAATATCCCCGCTGGGGGCGGTACTTGTGCATGATACATCCACGTTGGCAGAATCCCCGACGCAATAGTCCCGGATAGAACCATTGTAATAATGGCATATCCTCGCAACGCATCGAGAGAATAGGCTCGCGATGATTTCTGTGTTTCAGTCATATCTTTCATTATTAAAATTAAAAATAAGGGAAATGCCCCTTTGATAAAACTAATGCAAGTTACATCGAAGGGGCAAATATTCAAAATATATTACGATTATTTTGCTTTCATCTCGGCTTCTTGCTCGGCTACCGCACTTTTTAGGGCGTCCCACCAATTGCGATTGATTATATGTACAATATCAAATATCATCAAGCCGTCCGACTCTTTTAGGTTCATCTTGACTGCCTTTCTGAATTGATTTACATCTTTCTTATAATCTTCGACATAAAGACCTCCACAGAATGAATTATCTTTCAACAGCTTATGAGAATATTTACAGCCGCCTTCGACACATAGATGCTCGCCGGTCGAGATTTCACTATCTGTCTCATTCTTATATGTGCCATTACTCTTGCGATACTCTGTGAGCGTTACATTCCAATAGTAATTTCCATTGGTATAAACATCTAATAAATCGCCATAAGCATATTTCTTATATTTCTTGGTTGCCCAATCAAAATCTTTACTTGGATCATATTTATTGCTTGCCCAGTTTGCGCCTACTTCGTAATACGAAGGATACCACGCTCCCGTGTATGCACAGAATAGAACATCGGGACGAGCCTCTTTGAGTGCCTTGCGCGTGTCTTTAAAGAAGCCATAGATTACACTTGCTCGCCACTCAATCCATTGCTTGAAAAATTTACCCTCTTTGCGAGTATAATTTCCTTTTTCGTCTTTTACCCATTCAAATATATCTTCAGGAAAACGCTCTACCTTATCGCCAATGTAGCGTTCAAACATTATCTTTGAATAATTAGAAAAGTCGGATTGTAGCCCATCGTATCGTGTACGGTCAACCATAATGCCGTCGACATCATATTTTGTAGCACATTCTACAAGAATATCTCGCTCATATTTTTGTACTTCGGGCAGTGCCGGATTAGTGAAAATTGTCGCTTTATTTGGTATCTCGGTAATAGGAATTATTCCTTTTCCCGGCACATAATTCATTGATTGCCAATTACGATGGATATCGTAGCATATCCCCTTTTTAAACAGCCCGTGCCCTTCACAGAACACATTAAACGAAGCAAATACCTTCATTCCGTTTTTATGGGCTTGCTCGATAAATAATTTAAGAAAATCATAATCAGCATCTCGCGTTACCCCTTTCCATACGCTTAGGCGCGGGGCAATATCGCTAGGATAAGCCACAGCACTAGCTGTTCCCTTTACATCGACTACAAGGGTGTTAAACCCTGCATCTTTACATTTATCCACATAATATACTACTGAATCTGCCGAGCTGAAAGTTTTCCAATTTCCCGAGAGATCTACCCACATTAATTTTGTGCGCTCCTCTACATTAGTTTTCTCTCGCTTTGCAGCAAATGTTGAAAGCGAACTTACGCCTATCAACATACTTAAAAATATATATCTAAATTTCATTCTCAAGAGTTATAAGTATTATTTAATTATTGATTAACCGATTCCAGACCTTCTTTTATCGTATTCCAGAAGTTATTTTCTTCAATATGATATAAATCAAATATCATCATTCCATCAGCATTGCGCATCGACACATTGATTGCACTTTTTAGCCCGGCGGCATTGCCAACAAACTTTTCGGGAGCGAGGCTTGAAATTACATCGCAAGCACCATTATTCACACGCTTAACATTAGTTATACCTCCTGCTATTGTCCACCAGCCACTACCCTCGATAGCTGCATAATAGAATCCCGCTAAGTGCATATCGAGTGCTTCGGCAAAACCCGTATTTTTATACTTTGAATTTGCCCATTCGCTAAATTCTGTACTTGGATCGTAAGTATTACTTGCCCAGTTGCTGCCTTCTTGATAATAAGTGCTATACCAGCCACCGGTGTAAGTAGAAAATTTAATATTTGGCTTAATTGCTTTCACAGCAGCTTTAGTCTTATAGAAGAAATCGTGAATAACGCTCGCACGCCACTCATACCAGATCTGGCGATATGCTCCATACACACGTTTACCAAGATTGTCATAGCTATATACATCTTTGGGAAGGTTCAACCCTTCACGCCCATATTGAGCCTTTACATAAGCGGCAAATGCTGTCTTTGAGGCATCTGTCCAATCGGCGTCCTCATTATCATAGCGACAACGGTCGTAGATTAGACCATCTATATCATATTTAGTAACTATTTCTTTCGCAATATTTAGCACATATTCTTGTGCTTCGGGTAGACATGGATTGAGAAACACTGCTCCTCGTCCATCATCTTTTTCATCAATTAGACCGATTTCGGTATATAATTTCGATGTCATTGCCGCAATTGCAGGGTCGGTGTACACCGGTCCACGTCGCATAATATTCTGCCCGGCAGTGAGCGAATTCATCGCAGCATGGATTTTCAACCCAAGTCGATGACTCTCGGTAACAAAAAATTCTAAGTAATCCCACGAGTTATCGCGGGTAACACCCTTCCATGTAACAATTTCAGGGGCATATTGGCTACCTTTATACATCACTTCGCCCGACGTAGGTCGAACATCAAGAATTATATCGGTAAATCCGGCATTTTTTGCCTTTTCAAGATACGCTGTTACTCCACTTTTTTCTATGAATTTTGTGAAGTTTGCCGATGCATCTACCCAAACCATCACAGGCTTTGACTCCTCTGTATCAGGGGTTGGCTCCGGCTCCGGTGTAGGAGTTGGCTCACTATCGCCACCACAAGCACACAACGACATCAAGACAAATAATGCGGCTAAAAAAATCTTATTTATTTTCATTTTTGATAATTAAAAAACCAAGATGGTTTTTCTCCTTCACGAGGAAGGAGAAAAATGCTCATCTTGGTTTTATCTAGTCATTTTTAATCAATAATTATTATTGACCTATTTTTATTTTTGTCAATTCATATTTTGCTACACCACCTGCAGTAAGCATTTGATATACAAACATCGATTCGCCATCGGCAGATAGGTCGTAAGCCACTTCGCCTGTACCATTACCATTCGATGCCGATACGATAAGATCGGGTGAAGTAAATTTCAAGAATTCGCTTTGGAAACGAGGATCGCCTTCTGTCATCGAGAAATTATCTAGTTTGGTAATATCATAGATACGCAAACGCGCTTTCAAGTTATCACCACTTTGATCAGAATACATCAAATATGTTGCATTGTTGAATGTGAAGCATTTTCCATCACCGGTAATGCCGCCACCCATACATTTTGCGTTATCTGTCATCTGCGAAATCATTCCTCCGTCGGCGGCGTGAAGACTTACACTTCCCAATCCGTTGGCTACTTGGTCAACTAATATAAACTGGCTGGTGGCTGTCTTTCCGAGTGGAACAGGTGTACACATATATGTAAACGCTGCATTTGGAGATGTTACTGCAATATCGGTCTTATCTTTATATTCGCCATCAACAAAGCGGAAACGATACACTACACTTCCTTTACCCTTCGAAGCATAGATAAATGCTGTTCCCGAAGATAGATTACCTGCTACTGCAAATTTACGTCCACAGTCGCCCAATCCTGAGACTTGAAGAATTCGCTTTGGATCGGCAGTTTCGCCATCTTTATAGTAATATACTACATAGTTGCTTCCTGTTGTCCAGCCACCAAATGAACCTGCTACAAGTTTGCCTGCTTCATCACTGGCAACATACATACCGGCTGCCTTGTTAGAATCATTTAAATCTGATGGTTTTGGTGTCTTTCCTACAAATGCGCCTGTCTCTTTATCGAATAATAAATGTTCCATATAGCGATCTTGCAATACAAGATAGTTGCTTGTTACAGTCATTCCACGGAAGTCTAACGAAGAGCCAATTTTCACCTCATCGGCTGATAATTGCCATTTCTTACGTGTATATCCGAAACCATAGTCAAGGATTACCGGAGCAGCTTGAACTATAGTCCATTCTTGAATGCTCTCATCTTGTGCTTGGATTTGAATCTTCACATCTTTTGAGAAATCAAGAGGCTTGGTGATATCGGGTGATACAATCTTAGCTCGTGGAGATACTTCAAATTTACCGACTGTAGGAGTTGCGGCAATTATATCAATCAAGTCGGGAGTCGGAACAAGATATGTTACTGTCTTATTCTCGGGGGTGCAGATTCCATTAAATACATTCTCTCCTATTTGGAAACTGAATTCTGTAATTTCTGCCACATCGCTCTTCTTTAGATTTGCAATAAGAGTGTATTGTGAGCGAGAACCATCGGCGGCTGTGATAGTGATATCAAGTGGTTGAGTCATATCGCGTAGATTGCCGAGTCCCGGAGTGATTATTGCTCCGGTAGGAATGCTTGCCAACAAGTAAGTCTTACTTAAATCTGTAACGTCGTCGAGCACGTCAGACATATTATATGGCACATTGAATGTAACTGTGTGTGCAGCTTCATCAATCACACCATCAATATTTTTATACACCACCTTAGCTTCGTCTAGTTGTGGAACTTTTACCGAAATCTGTATAGAATTTAGAGCGCTTTCTTTGCTATGCTCAGGATATTCTACATCGTGGCAAGATGGAAGTATGGTTGCCAATAGCACCATTAAACTCCCTGCGAATATTTTATTTATTATGGTCTTCATAAAATTATATTGTTTTATTTCCATTCATCTAATTGCAGACAAAGTGTGTTTGTTGTAATTTCTGAATCAGGAATAGGTAAGCTATAATATTTGTCAGGGAATAAGCGATTTTGTCCGCCATCACATGTTGGGAACTCATAAGCTAAACCAGAGGTCGATTTAGTTATCTTTATTGCGTGGAATTGTACATTGCCCAGTTCTTTTGCTGCATCACCCCAGCGTTTCAAGTCCCAATAATGGAAACCTTCAAATGCTAGCTCGATTTTTCTCTCGTGCTTGATGGCTTTCATTGCCGCATCGTCGGTTGCTGCCGATACTGCCTTTAAGCCGGCACGATCTCTTACCATATTTACGTAGCCCATTGCTGTGGCTATATTCTTCTGTGTGCTGCTTTTAACCAATGCTTCGGCATAGTTTAATAGAACTTCGGCATAACGGAAAGCTACAAAACTTTGAGTACTGTTTGCTGTAACAAATTCTGTATTTTTCTCATCAAGATATTTACGCATATAGTAACCTGTTACGGTTGTCTTTGGTGCGCCTTCGTCGTTATAGGCTTTAAATCCATCTTTTCCACCTACGAATGTTTCAATTGTACGTCCTTTCCAGCTTGATCCATTATAAAGTACTGATGCTTGGAAACGTGGCTCAAGACTCTTATAAAGAGCGGTTAAGTCGGTTCCTGAAGGTAGACTGTTCCAATTTACTGTTTTGCTGTCGGCAGTTTCATATTCCGAAATCATCTCTTGTGTAGGACCGGGACACCATGCTGTTGCATTAGGATCGTCGCCCGAAGGACAGTTCTTTGAATCCCATGTGTGGCAATAGTTTTCGTTTGCATAATCTACTTGGAAAATTGTCTCTACGCTGCGTGCTGTATAAGTAGAATTAAATACTGCTGCATAAGAAGGATCGAGGCTGTAACCAATTTCCATTACTCGCTTCGCTGCTGTGATTACATCGTCCCAACGCTGTGCAAAAAGCATTGCACGCGACATTAATGCTGCTGCGGTTGCCTTATCTACACGGCCATCGGTACGTTTACTCTCACTTAGGTTTGTGTATGCAAATTCTAGGTCGTCATATACAAATTGCCAGCAATCTGCCTCCGAGCTGCGTGCTTTAAGCGGATTCTGCCAATCGCCAAGATAATCATAAAGGATTACACTGTGGTGAGCGCGTACCAACAAATAATAAAGGTATCCGCGAAGGAATCTTGCCTCGGCCTCGTAAGCTAATGTCTCTTCGGCAGAAAGTACTTTACAATCGTTTTTAAGACCGTCAAGAAATTCATTTACTTTGCGTATTCTTGTATAGCAATCGCTCCAATATGATAGAACGTTTGAGCTGCTCGAAATCTGACCATCTACAAATAGTAGCAAGTTAGGAGTTCCGTAACCGGCTGTGTTACTCGAATATTTTAGCATATCCGTTAGACCATCGGTATTGAATGCTGCGGTTCCGAAAGAATGTGAGCCAAATTGACCATACACCTCTAGCGAACCATACTGTCCGGCGATATATTTATCGACATTTGCTTTACTTGCCCATCCTGTTGCCTCGTTGTAACGATCTGTCGGGTCAAATTCCAACACGTCGCACGAACTTACTCCGACAAGAAGTGCTAAAGCTATGAATAATTTATTTAATGATTTCATAAGATTTAAAGTGTTACGTTAATACCAAATGTATAGACACGTTGTTGTGGATAATAACCATTGTTCACGCTTGGTGCTTCAGGGTCAAGACCATATTTGTTCAATTTGGATATGGTGAACAAGTTGGTTCCCGAAACATAAAGACGAATATTTTGGATACCCGATTTGCCAAACAATGATTTTGGAAGTGTAGCACCAATTTGTAAATTCTTTAGACGGATATAGTTTCCGCTCCTCAACCAGAAGTCAGAAGAAATTGCATTTTGGTTAATAGAAAGACGTGTTGTCAAACGTGGGAACTCTGCATTTGGGTTCTCAGGTGTCCAGCTGTTTTCTACTAAGAAATATGGAGTGTTTCCATCGGCGGCAAAAGGCTTGGTAAAGTTTGTGGTCGATTGTGTTCCACTTTGATAATAGCCTTGAAGTGCTATGTCGAAATCGGCTGCGCCTTGGAAGAATGCGGCTATGTCAAACCATTTGTAGCGTGCATCTAAGTTGATACCATAGTTCCACTTTGGAGATGAACCATCGCTGATGATTTTCACATCATTCACTAGGTCGATTTTTCCATCTCCGTTTAAGTCTCTATATTTTATATCACCAACTTTTGCATCGCTCTTATATTTAGGGCTGTTAGCTAAGTCGGCTTCATCTTGATAAAGACCGTCTGATACTAGACCTAAAATTGAACCTACACAGTTTCCTGTCTTCTTTTGATAATCAGGAATATTTGAAGCATCGTTGTATTGTAGAATACGGTTGTGATTGTAAGCTACGTTACCCGATACGCCGAACGATAAGTCTTTCGATAAATCTTTGCGATAGCCTAATGTTACCTCAAATCCACGATTGTCTACTTTTCCTTTGTTCACAATCGATGGTGCATTACCGCCTAATGATGGTGGAATACTTGCGCTTAGACTTTGTAGAATATCCCATGTATATTTGTAGTAGTAATCAAACTCTACTGTCAATGCGCCATTTAAGAATGCTGCATCAAAACCTACGTTGGTTGTACGTGTCTTCTCCCAGCTTATATCATAAGCTGGTACTGAACCGGTTACGATAGCATCGAGAACGTCGCCACCCCATACATAAGCATTCTTTGATACACCCATCGAACGTAGATACAACCATTCGCTGATGCGGTCGTTACCTGTGATACCCCACGATGCACGAAGTTTTAAATTCGATAATACATCACGTGTTGGTGCCATAAATGATTCTTCACTTAATCTCCAACCAACTGATACTCCGGGAAAATAACCCCAACGATTTTGTTCCTTAAATTTTACTGAGGCATCTGCACGCATCAATACGTTTAACAGATACTTGTCGGCATAAGAATAGTTTGCACGAACTACAAAGCTCTGACGCGCAAATTTTGTGCTTGTTCCTTTTACACTTCCTGCTACTACTTGGTCGTCAGAACCTAAGTTCAGCTCCGGAATATCGGTTAGGTCATAGTTCATTTTGCCTGCTCCGAAAGTGTTATAGTTTGTTTGTAATTGATCATATACTACTTGACCACGTACATAGTGGTTGCCAAATGTATTCTCATAATCAATACTTGGTTGAACTGCAATTTTTGTTGTCGAATTGAAATTCTCTGATAGCACGCTGCGTTGTTGAACGCTGTTTTTTACCATAGTTACACTGCCGGTTGCTGTGTCGTATTTGCCTAATTCGTAAGGTAATTTCCATACTTTACCTTTTGTTGAATTGTAGTCATAACCCATCAACATGTGTGCTGCAAGACCTTTAACTCCCGGTATGTCTATATCTAGACGTATAGATGAGTTGAAAATTACATTTGATTGTTTGTTATATCCCGACTCGGTAAGTGATGCCACCGGGTTATAATTACCCTTCATTGTGGTAGGCACTGAATATACGCCATCATAATAAACCGGATAAATTGGTTTAGCTAAGGTTGCCTGCCAGAATACTGAGGTAGAGCTTCCGCTATTACCTTCCGACACTTCGGTTGAAGGACGGTCGGTTTCGGTCTTATAACCGGCTAAGTCGACAGATAGTTTCATCCAATCAGTAATCTTTGTATCGATGTTTGAACGTAAAAAGTACTTTGTATAGTTTACGTTCTTCACGATACCTTGGGTATCGGTATAACCGCCACTCAAGAAATACTTAACCGTATTATTACCTCCATTGATTGTGATGTTATAATTCTGTGTTGTCCCTTTTCCTTGAAAGATTTCATCAAACCAATTAGTCTGACCATAACCATTAGTTCCAGCATACACCTGTTTTGCTATGTCTTCTGTGTATAGTGGAGCTAATCCATCAAGTTCGCGTGCTTTATTGTGCCACTTCATATAGTCGGTAGCATTCAAGAAATCTGGGAAGTTGGTGTTTTGGTTTAAGTTTAGTGATGCTTTAAATGTAATTTGTGGTTTGTCGGTTTTTTGTCCGCGCTTGGTGGTGATTAAGATTACACCACTTCCACCTTGCACTCCATAGATAGCTGCCGATGCGGCATCTTTCAATACGGTGATGTTTGCAATTTCATCAGGACTTAATGTGTCGATCATATCACGTTGTACTCCATCGACAATAAATAATGGTGCATTACCATTCGATGATGTTGTGCTTGATCCACGTACGAGAAGTGAAGAGCCTTCGCCCGGCATACCTGAGCTTTGTACGGCTACAAGTCCCGGTAGACGACCTGCCAACATATTAGATACATTGTCGGTTGGTAATTGCTCTAGCTTCTTTGCATCTACTGCTACAATAGAACCTGTTACGTTTACCTTCTTTTGTGTACCATAGCCCACTACGACTACCTCTTCAAGATTTTGTAAATCTTGTTTTAGTACTACATCAATCGCCGTTTTACCGGCAACTTTTACTTCTGAAGGTGTCATACCAATATAGGTAAATGTCAATACTGCATCAGCGCTTGCTTGGATGTTGTATTTTCCATCTAAGTCGGTACTTACACCTTGCTTTGTCCCTTTTACGAGTACGGTAACTCCCATTAGGGGTTCCCCTGACTCATCGGATACGGTACCCGTGATCGTTTTCTGCGCAAAACCCATTGCAGGGATTGCTACCAACAGCAATAATGTGACGAAGATTCGTCTAATTATTCCTGAAGAATTAGATTTTGAGTTGGACTCCATAGAATAAATTTAATTAATTAATAGAAAAGTTTATAAGGTCTCTAATATTTGCCAAACTTGATATAATCCGCGTGGTACGTGGAAACAGCCTTTCCATTTCCCGCCCTTGAGGTTCAATAACACTTCGCCTTGACGGTTCAGATAACCAAACCATTC
>JAQVCR010000047.1 GCA_028689665.1 Muribaculaceae bacterium | reverse complement strand
TGGATGTTTAAAGCCCATTTAAATTTGGTTTAAACGGGCTTTTTGTTGTGATGGGTTAGTTTGTGATTTGGAGAAAAGATGTACTTTTCTTTTGAAAAAGATGTACTTTTCTTTTTTTTGATTATACATACACTATATTTATTTTAGATTCAAATTCTTTTAGCTGATTTCTTGCCGAATTAAGGAAAAATTGTCCCGACGCTGTCTTATCACTCAAGATATAACATTTATGTGCCTTAGGGTTCATCTTTCGCGCAAGCAGAAAAGTCTCTTTAATTTCGACCTTCTGTATTAATTGATACACATTGCTTTGATCTATTTTATATCCTGCATCGAACACAGATGCTATTACTATGGGAATGTCTTTTATTATATGTTGCTCTAAATAGCCTTTGATTTGAAGTGCCGCTTCATACTCCGATACTATGATTCCATGAATATTTTTCAGGGTGGGGGTCAGCTTGTCGTCGAGAATACTCATACGTCGATCATAAGAATTAATATTCTTTGCGTCAAGGTATATGTTTCGCTGATTCACTTGATAGTTGCATTTTTCAAATCGTTTGTTGAGCGATGCACGAAAATTCTCGGTCCACAGATGATTATCATGGAAACTGCTTATGTAGACTATATTTCGTGCGTTCATCTCCCTGTCTTCATTCTTATCACAGCTAAAATATGGGATAAACAATAACGAAGCCAGTAGTATCACCGGCAATATATATATACAATATTTACATTTCCCTCGTTTCATAAATTTTAAAAGAACTAATAGACAAAATTTTTTATAAAAATAGATATAAAGTACGTTATTGCAAAATTTTAATATAAAATTCACAATTATAACTTATACATTTTATCACAAGGTGCCACACCAATCCTGTGAGCCACATTCATTCTACATTCTAAATTCTACATTCTACATTACCCCTAGTGTGCAAAAAAAAAGAGCCTCAGTAATGCTACCGAAGCTCTTTATTGGTTATGAGGGTGATACGATTATAATTTTGGTCCTGCGGCTACCAAAGATTTACCTGCTTCGTTGCCTGTAAATTTGCTGAAGTTTTTGATGAAACGGTTAGAAAGGTCGATTGCCTTTTCGTTCCATTGTGCAGCGTCGGTATAAGTGTCGCGTGGGTCAAGAATCTTAGGATCTACTCCCGGTAATGCTGTTGGAACAACAAAATCGAAGTAAGGAATAGTCTTAGTAGGAGCAGTGTTGATAGAACCATCAAGGATAGTGTCGATAATACCGCGTGTATCTTTGATAGAAATACGTTTGCCTGTTCCGTTCCAACCTGTATTTACTAAGTATGCTTTTGCGCCGTTAGCTTCCATTTTCTTAACTAGCTCTTCAGCATATTTTGTTGGGTGAAGTTCTAGGAATGCAGCACCGAAACAAGCCGAGAATGTTGGAGTTGGCTCTGTGATACCACGTTCTGTTCCTGCCAATTTAGCTGTGAAACCAGAAAGGAAGTAATATTTAGCTTGCTCTGCGTTCAAGATTGATACCGGAGGAAGAACACCGAAAGCATCAGCCGAAAGGAAGATTACTTGTTTTGCAGCAGGGCCTTTAGAGATTGGTTTAACGATATTCTCGATGTGATAGATAGGGTAAGAAACACGAGTGTTTTCTGTTACTTTCTTATCTGAGAAGTCGATTTTACCATCAGCAGCTACTGTTACGTTCTCTAGAAGAGCATCGCGACGTATTGCGTTATAGATATCAGGCTCGCTGTCTTTGTCTAGGTTGATAACTTTTGCATAGCAACCACCTTCAAAGTTGAATACACCGTCGTTGTCCCATCCGTGTTCGTCATCACCGATTAATTTACGTTTTGGGTCGGTAGATAGTGTTGTCTTTCCTGTTCCTGAAAGTCCGAAGAAGATAGCTGTGCTTGTCTCGTCCATGTTTGTGTTAGCCGAGCAGTGCATTGCAGCCATTCCTTTTAATGGAAGATAGTAGTTCATCATTGAGAACATACCTTTCTTCATTTCACCACCGTACCATGTGTTGATGATTACTTGTTCGCGTGATGTAAGGTTGAATACTACTGCAGTTTCTGAGTTTAGACCTAGTTCTGCATAGTTTGTAACCTTTGCTTTTGAAGCATTGTAAACAACGAAATCAGGCTCTCCGTAATTTGCTAGTTCTTCAGCTGTTGGGCGAATGAACATATTTGTTACGAAGTGTGCTTGCCATGCTACTTCAACAATGAAACGTACTTTCATTCTTGAGCCTTCGTTAGCGCCACAGAATGTATCGACTACATAAAGTTTCTTGTTCGAAAGTTCTTTCTTTGCAAGCTCTTTAAGAGTGTTCCATGTTGCTGTTGTTACAGGCTTGTTGTCATTTTTATATTCGTCAGATGTCCACCATACGGTATTTTCGCTGGTTGCATCTTTTACAATAAATTTATCTTTAGGAGAACGACCTGTATAAATACCTGTCATTACATTCACTGCGCCAAGTTCTGTCTCTTGTCCTTTCTCATAGCCTTCTAGGCAAGAGCATGTCTCATCTTTAAACAATTGCTCGTAAGATGGGTTGTAAACAACCTCGGTAGTTCCTACGATTCCATACTTAGTCAAATCAATCTTTGTCATTTTGGAAATAATTAATATAGTTATTTAATATTTGCACCTAAAAAGTTCTTGTAAACCGTGTGCAAATTTAATCAAAAATTTTTATACACAAAGCTAATTAGAGAAATATTTCCGTATTATGTTTCACTTTTAAATATTTATCACATTCATATTTTCTATCCACGAAGTCGCCATATCGCTTAACACTCTATATATCTTGATTTTAGCCTATTTTTAGGGGTTTACATATCTTACCCCTATTATTATTTATTTAATAAAATTTCTGCTCTAAAAATGGCATCACAGCAAGCATTAATCTTTTATCATGCTCTTTTCTTCCTTTATAGTCCACGGCACTCGCTTTAACCGGGTTGTTAGTCGTTCGTTGTTTCTTTGTCGAATAGATTATCTATCGTTGCCATCAGATTAATATTTGTCAACGGTTTTGCCACAAAATCGTTGCACCCTGCCGAAATGGCGTCATCGCGATCGGTATCGAATACGTATGCTGTTACTGCAATTATCGGGGTGGTGCTATCAAATTCACGTATTTGGCGAGTAGCTTGAAGTCCGTCGAGGTGTGGCATCATCATATCCATCAATATCACATCGGGCGAATAAGTGCGTGCCATCGACACTGCTTCTATTCCATCTCTTGCACGAATAATACGATAGTCTTTATCTAGCAGGTGATGGGCTAGGATATAGTTATTGTCGATGTCTTCGGCAATCAATACTAATTTGCGCTTATCGGTGGTGGCATGCTCTTTCTGTAGGCGTTCTATCTCTTTTGGCGATATTGTATCGAGTAGTGCTTGCGATTTCTCTTGCGCTTTCGAGGCTGTAAAATTGATGTTACACGGTATTGTGAATTTAAAAGTTGAACCTTTGCCTTCTACCGACTCTACGCCTATCTTGCCGCCCATTGCCTCTATCAGCACTTTGCTTATCGACAGTCCCAGCCCCGAACCGGGAGCAAAGTCGTTGAGCTTTTCAAAGCGGTTGAATATTCGGGATATATTCTCGGGCGAAATTCCCGTTCCTGTATCTTCGACCTCTACACTCAGCCACGTTCCCACATAGTTATAGCGCATTATTACCTCGCCTTGGCTGGTGAATTTAAAAGCATTGGTTACAAAGTTTATTATCACTTGTGCTATGCGTTGCTTGTCGCCATATAGATTAAAATCTTTAAACGGCGATTCACACACCAATTTCACATTTTGAGGAGCTCGAAGCGATAACGACAAAGACAGGTCTTTAAAGAAGCCTGCGAAGTCGAATGTGCTGTATTTGAAATCGAATACACCTGCCTCTATCTTTGATAGATCAAGAATATCGTTGATTAGTCTTAACAGCTGATCGCTGCTTGTATTTATTATGTCTTTATATTCGTTCTTCGTCGTTTCGTCGACGTTGTCTTCGGCGATAAGATTTGAAAATCCGACTATCGCATTTAATGGAGTACGAATCTCGTGGCTCATATTGGCTAGAAATGCATTCTTTAGGCGGTTGGATACTTCGGCTTTGTTTCTTAACGATATTAATTCGTTATTTATTTCTTTCCACTTAGTATTGTTTCCTTCGACTATAATATAGCTCAAGGGCTTGGATTTTTCGTCGCGATGATAGGGCGTTACCATTATCTTATACCACACATATTTGTCGCCACGACGTTTGCGCATCTCGAAGAGCATATTTTCGTCCGAGCATTGGTCCATTTTCTTTATACACTCGATATACTCAGGATAATCGTCTTTGTAGACATTATGTTTAAATTTCTCGCGATTAAGCACTTCGCCTTCCTCGCAATTTTCGTTGTCGATGCGGGTGAACAGATGCTCGCCGACGTCGTAGAGAAGAAAACTTATATCATTTACTTTCATGGCATAGAGAGTCTGCACTCTGAACCGTTCGAGCTTCTCTCGATATTCAATCGTCGATGTAATATTTTTTAGTGTGCCTACAATGCGGTTGTCCTCAATGCGCTTCATCTTCACTTCAAGCACTTTCTTGCCGCTTACTCCGGCTGAGGTTAACGTACATTCGCCATAAAGTTTGTTGCCTCTGATAATACTATTAAATGACGACACAATATCGCCTCGACTTTCAGAATCGATTAGAGAATATACATACTCTAATGTTTTACCATCATAGGGGAGTAGAGTATCTTCTCCATGCAGGGTGCTTATCTTATCATTCTCAATATCATAGCACCACGCATTTACCTCGCCGGCATTGAGTGCCATAGCCATTTCTTCCTCTGTATTGCTTAGCGTTGATTGGGTACGTACTAAGCGACGATGCATATAATAAAAATAAATTGCTATGAACAATGTCAATAAAGCTATCGACAGACACACTGTTGCTATTATATATAGCATACCTGTTGGCGGAATTAATTTAATGCATACTTAATTCTGCCAATGGGCTTGTCGTTAATGAAGTTTACGTATTGCAGAATGGTAAGTGCACTAATTTTGCCAATGATTCTGGCAAACAAACCATT
>JAQVCR010000030.1 GCA_028689665.1 Muribaculaceae bacterium | reverse complement strand
TCGCCTGTAGTTCTGCCGAAGCATTAAATTGGGATTCTTCTTTTAAAAATATGAATGAGCCATCGGGACGAGCTATAAAAACAATTCACATTGATGCTTACTAACCTATAAAAAAGAAGTTACACAATTTTTACTGTGTAACTTTCTTTTATCCTTTATATAAAGCTATATACTATTTAAAAGTATCGGGCAAATCATTCTCATAAAGCACAGTATCGCCGGCTCGAGCTATTTTCATAAGCTCTGCCTGAGCGTCGTTAAATGTATCTACCACAATAACATTCTCTTTAGGCATATTACCATTTGCTATTCCTTCAAGAATTGCATCTCTATTATATTTTCCGACCACAATTGCAATATCGCAAGTTTCTGTTATATGCTTCCCAAATATTGTATTATATTCTTCTTGCTTCGCACCCAGCTCAATCATACCCGGAGTGATCACTATTCGTTTCCCGGCTGTCATTCTCGACAACACATCTAATGCCATTCTTGAGCCATCGGGATTTGAATTAAACGCATCGTCGATAATAGTTATTCCATTAGGAGTGCGCTTCATATTCAATCTATGTTCCACTTGTTCTATTTTGCTTACTGCATACTGAATTTTTGATGGTTCCACACCAAGATGCATTGCAACTATCACTGCGCCCATTAGATTTGAAATATTGCACTCTCCTACTAATTTTGTATGTAATTCTATTTCTTCACCATTATCTCCCACTATCGTAAAAGATGTACCGGTTGCCGAATATTCTATATTCTTAGTTACAAAATCGGCTCCGGCTTGGTTAGATACTCCATAACGTTTATACTCTACATTATTAATAGTACGATTTGCAACATACTCAAAATCATTATTTACAACTGCAAAGCCATTAGATGGCAGCTCGTCTATTAATTCAAACTTTGTGCGTTGCACATTTTCAATAGTCTTAAACGACTCTAGATGTTGCGCTCCCACTGCTGTAATTATACCAATTGTTGGATGCACTATATCGCATATTTCTTTTATATCGCCTATATTCTTTGCGCCCATCTCTACGATAAACAAGTCATTATAAGGCTGCAACATCTCTCTAATAGTCCTTACTACGCCCATAGGAGTGTTATAGCTGCCAGGTGTCATAAGCACATTATATTTTTCACTTAATATTCTATTAAGATAATGCTTTGTACTCGTCTTACCATAACTTCCTGTAATTCCAACTACCGTAATATTATCGACCGATGAAAGAATTTTCTTAGCATCGTTTACAAATCCTTGATTTATACTCTTTTCCACAGGCGCCATAGCCCAATTAACCACAATTGTACAAATATATGATATTGCTATTATTGCTATTATTACATTAGGGATATAATTGATATTAATAAATCCTACTGCCACAATTATTGATATAGCGGCTACCCAATCGGCAATATATAATCGCCACACACGCTTGGTAAAGACTACGGGTTTCTTGTATTTTCGCTTTATATCAATGGCAAATTTTGATAATAAAATTACGACTGCAAGCATTTGAGCCCAGACAAATGGAAATGCTAGCAGAGTGATTAAAATTGCAATTATTAATAATCTACTTATCGAAGATGCCTCTCCACTCATCTTTAACCACTTTATATACCGCTCATTTCGATATGAATTTTGTTGCATCATCTGCATATCTTGCTTAAATGATATGGCAAGACACATTAAAGAAACTATGCTTAATAATATGGTTACAATTATTGATAGTGTTGTCATAATGTTATTTATTTTGTAAGTCTTCCTCTAGAAAACTCAATATTACTGCTTTAAATTGGTAAGGATTGTCTAGAAAGCTATAATGTCCCACTCCGGGAAAAGACACTAATCCTGCATTAGGAATTAGCTGTTCCATAATCTTGGCATCGCTTAGCGGGGTAGCTTTATCTTCTTCGCCCCAAATCAGCAACGTAGGACACTTAATTTTTGGCATTAGGCTCTTAAGGTCTTGATTTACTACCTTGCTCATTATTGCACGCATCTTTGATGTTGAAGAATTATAATCGCTTGAGCCGACTTTCCCCCTATATCTATCAAGCATTTTTTCGCCTTTTTCTTTTCCAAATACCAAAAGCAAAAAATGCTTTATCATCTTATATGAATATACCTTTCGATAATAATTAAATGTTCGTCGAGGCTTTACTCCTGCGGCATCTACCAAAATAAGTTTCTTCACTTCATTTCTAGATGCATAGATAATACCTACTCTTCCTCCAAATGAATGGCCTAGCATTATTGGACTTTTCACATTCTCGGCGGCGAGTAATTGTTCGGTCATTAAAGTATAATCTTCAACGCTCCATATTTCTTTAGGCTCTTCACTTTTACCAAAGCCCGGGAAATCGATATTTATAACTTTAAACGATGGTAACAAATAATTTTCAATACTGGCAAGTGTAGTAAGATTACACCCCCACCCATGCATTAGCACGACAGGACTGCCTTCACCACACACAGTATAGTTTATTTTTATACCATTAAGTTCAATCGTTTTCTCCATCTGATTAAATTGTATATTACAAAGTTAACGTAAAGTATGACAAAAAGAAATATGCTATCTTAATTATTTTATTTTTCATAAATCACACATATTTCGTTGCCTTGACTGTGAATAAGGTTATTATATTTAAATAATTCAACTAATTGGATCAAAGCCTCATTTGTATCTCCAGATATTATTAAATTTATATCACTTCTTAATTTTTCTAATTCGTGACTGCCTATGACTACAATACCATTTATAAACAGTGTCGAAGCAGTCTCAACTTCAAAAGACTCAAGAGTAACTATATTATTAAATATCAAGCAATTATGCTCTTTATATATCTTTCCATTGTAAATAATATAGTGAGCTACAAATCTCATTATTAAATATATACTTGTTTGTTTATCTAATTAATTATTTTTTGCCTTGTAGTACTTTCTGCATCGACATACGATAATATGTTGATGGATTTAATCTTGTACGCAGAACTTGAATACTATCGACAAATAACGACTCTTGATTTGTTGCCGAATATTGTGCATAACCATAAATACGCTTAATCGCTCTTGTTGAATCGGTCTGAAATTTTAATTTATATTTGCCTTCGCGTGCCGATTCATTAGAACTTACGTAACCTATCGTTCCATCTTTATAGTCGGCGCCAATAAACATAGCAAACTTTGCATTATCATCTATTATTCTAAATATAAATTGATACACATCTCCTTGCTTAAAATCATTATCGGCTTTCAAATCAAATGATATAATTGTGTCTCCAATTACTCTGGATAGCATTCGTATGCTCGTTTTATTCCACATATTTACACTATCTCCTGCGGCTAATAAAGATGTTTCTCCGGCTAATCTTGCTTCTGCCATTATATTTTTATCTTCTTCGTCGAGTCGTTTAATTATCTCATCATACATCTCTACATATTCATTTATATGATGACCATACCACACCAACGATGTATCAAATTGCTCTTGCGAAACGCCGTGCTTGAGCATTATTGATTGTTTTAGTACCTTTCGCAATGAATCATTATAAAACTGTCCGGTATTCAAATCGGCATAAGCTTCGCCTTTATGAATATCAACAAGTAGATCGACCATATCTTCTCTTCCTATTACATCATCCGGTGTATTGGAACAAGATACTATAAATCCGAACAGTATTATAAATAATATCCAGCGCATATTTGTGTTATTTATTTTCTTCAAGTTCTTTATTTATCGGCGCTTGATTAATAGTATTCGATAAATACTTAGAATAGAATAAAATTAATACAACGACACCGACACTCAATGCGGCATCGGCTACATTAAAAATAGGCTGAAAAAATACAAAAGAATTCCCTCCGACAAAGGGTAACCATTCAGGCCAAGTCCATTCGGCTAATGGGAAATAAAGCATATCGACCACCCTCCCATAAAATAAAGAGCTATATCCACCGTCGGCAGGGAAAAGCGTAGCTACTTCGGGAAAAGATGGATTATTAAATATCACTCCATAAAAGACACAATCTAGTGCATTTCCTATTGTTCCGGCTGTGATAAGCGATAAGCACACTAAATAGCCTCGTGGAATTTCTTTATTTCTAATCGTTACAATATAATAAATAAATAATATTGCAGCAATAATTCTAAAGAGAGTCAATATCAGCTTGTTGAATATTTCCAAGCCAAAAGCCATTCCATTATTTTCAATAAAAAACAGACGGAACCAACTCGTTATATATAGCTCTTCTCCATAGAAAAAACTTGTTTTTACCCAAATCTTTGATAACTGGTCGATGATGATAATTGCTATAATTACCACCATCGACATATAACCTTTTGAAATTTTCACCACCTAGATTTTAGCGTTTTATATCTTTCTTTTGATCAATACCTAATGTTGCATGTGGCACTGCTCGAAGACGTTCCTTTGGAATCAATTTCCCTGTCTCTCGACATATTCCGTACGTTTTGTTCTCTATTCTTATCAATGCAGCTTGAAGATGTTGAATAAATTTCATCTGTCGCTGTGCTAGCTGTCCGGCTTCTTCTTTTCCAAGAGTGCTTGCACCTTCTTCAAGAACTTTAAACGTAGGCGATGTGTCGGTTACATCATTGCCATCTGTATTACGAATATTTGATTTCAACAATTCATAATCCTTATTTGCTTTATCTAATTTTGCAAGTATTAATTCTTTAAATTCTTGCAATTCTTCATCAGAATAACGAGTTTTTTCGCCCATTGCTACTAATTTTTGTTTGTTTTTATTCCTTTTCTACAATCGCATATACATTCATATCGTCTAGCTCTAAATCAATCTTAGTCTCTACATTATTCATATCGACCAATTCTATCGTTTGAGCTAACACTTGTTTTGCTATATATTCACGATATTCTTTAACAGCCTCATCGGTTTGTTCACATAACGAAATCTTTACGTTTATTTTATCGGTAATATCAAAATTACTGCTTTTTCGTATATTTTGAATACGATTTACTATTTCACGTGCAATTCCTTCTCGTTTTAGCTCCTCTGTTACTGTTATATCAAGTGCCACAGTTAAGTTACCACTATTAGCAACTAACCAACCGGGTATGTCCTCCGAAATTACTTCTACATCGACCAACTCCACTTTGGCTTCGTTTCCGTCGATAATAAATGTAAATACGCCTGTTCGTTCTAACTCTATAATATCATGTTGACTCATTGTTGCTACTGCCGATGCCACTTGCTTCATCGACTTTCCAAATTTAGGACCGAGCTTCTTGAAGTCGGGTTTTACTCGTTTTACAAGCACCCCTTCTTCATTGTCAACAAATTTTATTTCTTTTATGTTTACTTCATTTAGAATAAGTCCGCTTACTGCCTCTATCTCTTCTTTCTGTTTTGCATCAAGAATTGGTATCATTATCGAGCTTAGTGGTTGACGCACCTTCAAGTTTACTTTGCGGCGCAATGAAAGCACCATGGAAGTTATATCTTGAGCTACTTGCATTTGCTCCTCTAATTGCTTATTTATTACACTGTAATCAGCCTTAGGGAAATCAACTAAATGCACCGATTTTTGACTTTCTTTAGTTACTTGTGTTAAGTCTCTATAAAGGCGATCGGCAAAGAATGGTGCAATTGGAGCTATCAATATTGATATGGTTTCTAAGCAAGTATAAAGAGTCTGATAAGCCGATAATTTATCGCTATTCATCTCTCCTCCCCAGAAACGTTTTCTATTTAGACGCACAAACCAATTACTCAAATTATCATTAACAAAATCTGATATTGCTCGTGCGGCTTTTGTAGGTTCATAGTCGGTCAATTGCTTGTCTACATCTACTATTAACGTGTTAAGCAAAGATATTATCCATCTGTCGATTTCTGGACGAGCGGCTAAAGCTACTTGTGGCTGACTATTATCGAATTTATCGACATTGGCATATAATGCAAAGAATGAATAAGTATAATATAATGTTCCGAAGAATTTTCTACTTACTTCTTCTACACCATCTGTATCAAATTTTAAGTTATCCCATGGCGATGAATTTGAAATCATATACCATCTTAATGGATCTATTCCGTATTTTTCTATGGCTCCAAATGGATCGACTGCATTTCCTAGTCGCTTACTCATCTTATTACCGTTCTTATCAAGAACTAAGCCATTAGATATTACCGACTTATATGCAACATTATCAAATATCATTCCGGCTATTGCGTGAAGTGTAAAGAACCAACCACGAGTCTGGTCTACTCCTTCGGCTATAAAGTCGGCCGGGAATACCGAACGGTTATCAAATGCTTCTTTATTTTCAAATGGATAGTGAATCTGAGCATAAGGCATTGCTCCTGAGTCAAACCATACATCAATCAAATCCAGCTCACGTTTCATTGGCTCTCCTGTCGATGAAACCAAGATAATATCATCGACATAGGGGCGATGTAAATCTATCTTATTATAATTTTCGGCTGTATTTTCTCCTACAACGAAACCCTTATCGGCATAGGGATTACTTGCCATTAATCCGGCTGCTACCGATTTGTTTATTTCATTATATAATTCTTCTACGCTGCCTATACACAATTCTTCATCACCTTCTTCGGTTCGCCATATTGGCAATGGTGTACCCCAATAACGGCTGCGACTTAAATTCCAATCTTGAAGATTCTCGAGCCATTTACCAAAGCGACCTGTCCCGGTAGCTTGTGGTTTCCAATTAATGGTATTGTTTAGCTCCATCAATCGTTCACGAGATGCAGTTGTGCGTACAAACCAGCTATCTAGTGGATAGTATAAAACCGGCTTGTCTGTTCGCCAGCAATGAGGGTAGCTGTGAACGTGTTTCTCTATCTTAAAGACCTTGTCGGTCTGTTTTAACAATACGCTCAATTCTACATCCAGAGTATCGGCATCTTCGCCTAACGACGAATCGTAAGCATTCTTTACATAGCGACCGGCATAGACTTTATACTCCTCTACGTTGATATTATTTTTCACAAAGTCGGCATCTAAATCTTCCAATTTGTAGAATTTACCTGTCATATCTACCATTGGGCGATTATTACCATCTTTATCGAGCATCATCAATGGTGGCACGCCACTTATCTTAGCCACTTTATCGTCATCAGCACCAAATGTAGGAGCTATATGCACAATTCCTGTACCATCTTCTGTAGTTACGAAATCTCCCGGAATCACTCTGAATGCACCATTCCCCGGATTTACCCAGCTAAATAGTTGGTCATAAGTCATTCCCACTAATTCACTACCTTTGTATTTACCGACTACTTTATATGGTATCAGTTTATCTCCTGCTTTATAATCTTCGAGTAATAAATCTGTAGCTTTTGGATTAAAGAGCTGCCCCATTAGTGGAGCTCCAACAACAACTGTAATTGGCTTGCCGGAATATGGATTATATGTTCTTACAACATTATACTCAATATTTGGTCCCACACAAAGTGCAGTGTTTGAAGGTAAAGTCCATGGAGTTGTAGTCCAAGCTAAGAAGTAAGCAGTACCCCAATCAAGCATATCGGCCTTAGGCTCTTGTATCTTAAATTGCGCTATACAAGTAGTATCTTTTACATCTTTATAGCAACCCGGCTGATTTAGCTCGTGAGTACTTAATCCTGTGCCTGCAGCAGGCGAATAAGGCTGAATTGTATAGCCTTTATATAAATAATTTTTCTTATATAGCTGTTTCAATAACCACCATACTGTTTCAATATAGCGATTATCATAAGTGATATATGGATTTTTCATATCCACC
This sequence comes from Muribaculaceae bacterium, assembly GCA_028689665.1. Lineage (GTDB taxonomy): Bacteria > Bacteroidota > Bacteroidia > Bacteroidales > Muribaculaceae > JAQVCR01. The sequence goes on along the minus strand of JAQVCR010000030.1, from coordinate 17,015 downwards.
CAATATCCCATTTTGTGAGTTAAATCCTCCCATTCTTTGGTATATTTCATCACTTCTTTTCGACAAGATGAATTATAATCATCTACCGAAATCTTCTTGCCTATATCTTCTTTCGTAATCCCAAGGCTCTTCTCTACTCCAAGCTCCACAGGTAGTCCGTGTGTGTCCCAACCTGCTTTTCTCATTACTTGAAATCCTTTCATTGTTTTATAACGGCACACAATATCTTTAAGCGTACGCGCCATCACATGGTGAATACCGGGCATACCATTTGCCGAAGGTGGTCCTTCATAAAACACGAATGCAGGATGTCCTTCACGTTCTTTGATACTCTGAGCAAAGACATTTTCCTTATCCCATTTTTCTAAGATTTCTTTATTTATCGATGAGAGATTAAAGTTGTTGTATTCTTGGAATTTATTCTTCATATTAGTCTGAAATATTGCTATTCAATAATTTTGCAAAGATAGTGAAAGTCGTGCATCAATCAAAATAAAAGATATCTAATCGTCGAGGCATTAATTATGACTTCACCTACCTTCTACTTTTTATTTTACACCTAGTTTTCCACCCTTTACACCTTTTCCTAGGCTGAAAATGTTGTGGTCGTAAGATACGGTCTTCATTCCATTCTCGCGTTTGCGCTTCAAGGCAAGCTCAACAAGTTTATCCATAAGTTTGTCGAAGCTAATTCCTGTTGCTTCCCATAGATAGAAAGACAATGAACCCGGAATTGTATTGATTTCGTTAACATAAATATTGCTTGTCTTTCGGTCGATAATGACATCTACCCGGCTTACGCCATGGCACGACAATACCCTGAATGTTTCACCTGCCAAGAATTGAATTCTTTTAGTTACCTCATCGGGCAAGTCTGCCGGGATCCTTTTTTGTGAAGCCTGCATACCTTTTGCTCCCTTTGAGCCTCCCATATATTTATCTTCGTAAGATAATATTTCTCCACTCTTTATCGGCTCTTCACACACCGATGATTGATAGTCATCACAATCGCCCAGTACCGAACAATTAATTTCTTGCAAATCCTCTATCATATCTTCTACGATTATTCTTGTCGAATAGATCTCTGCATTATCAATCTTTTCTATCAATTGTTCTCTATCAATTGCTCTGCCTATTCCCACGCTTGAGCCTAGATTAGCGGGCTTTACAATTACCGGATAGCCTATCTTCTCTTCTATTGTTGATATTAATTGGTCGCGCTGTGCAAACCATTGCTTGTCGGTAAACCATACATAGTCGACCACCGGAATATCGCACGCTTGCATCACCATTTTCATTGTGATTTTATCCATTCCATTGGCCGATGATAGTGTGTTACAACCTGCAAATGGTATTCCTATCGACTCTAAAACGCCCTCAAATATTCCGTCTTCACCATTACTACCATGTAAAACAGGAATTACAACATCTAATTTTGTCAACACATTACTGCCAAATAATGCCTTTTTCGTCTTATATAGGTTATAATCGCCATAATTCGGTATCATATACACCTCTTCTACCTTGGCCAGCAATGATTGTGTGTCTTTATAATTAGAAATATCTAGCAGAGCGTCGCCTGTATACCATTTACCTTGCTTTGAAATATATATAGGTGTAACGTCGTATTTATCTTTATTTATGGCACTCATTGCTTGCGATGCCGAAATCACTGAAATTTCATGTTCGGTAGATCTACCACCGAAGAAAACGCCAATATTTGTTTTCATATTATATCTTATTTTTTCTTTATCTTGCTTTGATTATTTTAAAGTGCAAATTTACAACATTTATTCTTACAATAATTAATTTACCTTTCGTTTATTACTTCTATTAAATAATATAATTAGAATTATCACCGACAAGGCACTTAATATAGCCATTATGGGAAAGTTACCATCTGCTACTCCTATATTTTCAATAATATTATCGTCTAACATCTCGGGGTAAATATACGATGTTATTACTACCATTGAATTGTTTAGTGCGTGAGCTATTATTGGCACCCAAAGGTTACCACTCCAATATAATAAATAGCCGAAGAACGCTCCTAAAATCATTCGTGGTAAAAATCCAAAAAATTGGAAATGCAATAAACTGAAAATAAATGCTGAGATCCATATTGCAATATGTATATTCAATGGACGAGTAGATAATATGCGCTGTAATGCTCCGCGAAAGAACATCTCTTCGCCAAATCCGGTCAATATTCCTACTAGAAGAATATTAAGTATCATTATACCAAACGTTTGCCCTGAAATTAAAGATTTTGTTACCAGCTCTGCCGATGCTTCCGAATTACGCATCCATTCTTCTATTGCCGACATCGACTCTGGCAGCTCCATAGATTTGTTTATATCTACCAACCAGTTAAGAAATGGCATTCCAAATACCATAATTGCTAACATAAAAAGCAGATATTTAATTTGTGGCGCTCTGTTCAGCTTAAGGAATTGTAATGGATTACTACTTATAATCACAACAGTAGCAATTACCGGGAAAATAAACGCAAATATATTTTGTAATATGATAGATATACGTATTACCTTAACATCTAGATTTCCTATTAAATATACCAACAATACATTTAAAAAAGCTGTTGCTATTAGACACAATACAAAACAAGAAAGCAACAACGTTAAACGCTGTCCAAATTTCAATCTGGCATTTAAATAATTCGGTTCCATATAATTAATTTTAATTTAAGCACAAAAATAATCAAAATTTGTTCATTATTTTCTATTATCTCAGATTTAAGTGTATATTAGAGGGCTAATATAAAAATGATTATTGATGAACAATTTATTTCTATCTATTATGTGCTTATCTCTTTTCATTTTCAGCTCTAATTGTGAGATAATAGCCGAAAATAATGACAAACAGATAAAAAAAGAACAAGAGAAAAGGCTTCAAGCTGCCATTGATTCTGTAAATTTTGTAAATGCAATGATTGCTCTTGAAAAAATGGAATTTTCAATCGGTGCCGACCGCGCTGCAATTAAAGGTGGCGTCGCTAATTATGTAGAGAGTAATACTAATTTTATTAATGCTCACGACGGAAAGGCTATTGTTCAGCTTGCTCGCATAGGTTCGATGCGAGGGACTAATGGACTTGGGGGAATTACTGTTGAAGGGAACGTGTCGAATATTAAAACCAGAACTAGTAAAAAAGGCAATTTCTCTCTAGAGTTTAGCGTAATGGGTTCTGCTATATCAGCACGCATTTCTATTGACATTCCTAAAGGCAGCAACTATGCAACAGCCACAGTCTATCCTAATTTCAATTCCGATACATTAACTATCTATGGTATAGTAATACCATACAGCTCAACAAAAACATTTCAAGGTCATACTCTCTAGTTATAAATAATTATGAAACACTTATCTTATATTTTTTTAATAGCACTTTTCTCTTTACTATCTTTCAGTATTAACGCCGAGTCTAAGAATGATAAAGCCACTAGAAAAGCCCTTGAGAAGTTGCAAGAAGCAAAAGAAGACTCTATTGATTGCGCCAAAGCGCTAGAAGCCGTAAATAAAATGGAATTTGCTTTTATGGCAGAACGTATTTCGTTTAGAGCTAATAGTGCAATGGTAAACGATAATATGAATTTTCTCGCCACAAACGGCGAAAATGCAATGCTCCAAATTGTCCCATTTATGGCTGGTTTCGATGGTATTAATCTTAAAGGAAGAGTTACTAAAAGCAACGTTACGCTAAGCAAAAAGGGGAACACTCAGATTAGCATTGATATTTTTGGCACTACTCTTAACGCTCGCGCAATGATTACACTATATAAAGGTAGTAATCAAGCTATGGTTGTTATTATGCCTAATTTCCGTTCCGGTGAAACTACAATGTATGGAAAGATATTCCCTATTAATATTTTTAACGAATTTGAAGATGCGCTAAGATATTAGCTATTGATAAATAAAAATAATATCTTTTGAATCGGATAAAGCGGCATTGTATCTCATCGACATTGAGTCGAAGCCGATTACATCTTCTATAATCGTGCATTTGTTTTTTATGCAATATCTGGCAAATGCACCTCGTGCTTTCTTTGCAATCACCGATGGCACCATTCTTAATCCTTTATTTGTATTCTGAAGAAAACGTACATTTACGATATTAATATCGCTAAGAATCTCGGTATCAATCAGCTGCATTGTTTCATTGCTTGCAATGTTTAGTAATATTCTACTATCATCAATATCGTTGTATAAAAATAACGACACTTTTTCTTTCCAATATTTTTGTAACGATATTTTTGCACCACCAATCTGTAATATATTTGCCAAGTCGAGCCGATACGGCTTTATTAAGTCGTAGGGACGTAATATCCCATATACAGCCGAACCTATTAATAATGTTGATTGAGCATATTCTTGATCGGCAACATTGAAATCATTAGCTTTCAGTTCTTTATATGCAACGCCTGAATATGACAATATAGCCTGAATACTTCCTTTATCGCTTGCAAAATAGTCATACGCCATTTCTAAAGCCGACCGGGCTATTTCTCGACTACTTTTTAATGTATTTATTAATTCATTAAGTGGTGTTTCGAGTATAGCTTTTACAATTATCTCGGCATCATTGGTATAGAGTGGTTGTGAATAAATACTAGCTGTCGTTAAAGCATTTATTCCTCCCATTTGTTTTGATGGAGATAATAGCAATTTCATTATTGAAATATTTTATTAATATTATCTATTGTCATTATATTAATAATTAGCTTGCCGTCGGGAGTATAATTAGGCTTTGGCAGTTGCAACAAATCGCTCTGTAATGTGTCCATTTCTTCTTGCGTTAGGCTTTTGCCGTATGGAATCGCTGCTTTTTTTGATACCACAAGCGCTATGTGTTCATATATTTTTGACTCTATGGATTCGCCTCCATTTTTAATTGAGTCGATAACCTCTAATAAAGTATCTTTTACATCAATGTTTTCGACACCGGCTGGCACGCCATTTATCGCCCATGAATTATCGCCAAGAAATGACAAATCAAATCCAACCGACTGTATCTGACTTAACATTTCCTCTAATATAAGATTCTGTGAAACTGATAAATGCAACACATCGGGGAAAAGCACTCGTTGCGATACTATTGAGCCTACGCTCTGCTGTGCAATAAATCTATCAAAGAGTATTCTTATATGCGCCCTATGCTGGTCGATCATCATCAATCCCGATTTTATCTGCGATAAGATATAACGACCTCTGATTTGCAATAATACTGATGTCTGAGTTTCTTCTAGTGAAATACTTAAACTTGGTATGGTTTCCACTGTTGAACATTTGCTCATCTTACTCTCGACAATTGTACTTTGTTGCGCTTCTTCAAACGATTCTTCTTTGGTGTCAAGAAATGAATTATACAGTTTCTGCCAATCTTGATTAACTACTTTTTTAGGTTCCTGCGGATTGTAATTATTCAGCTTGCTCTCGGTAGTTTTACTACTCGATACACTACTAAATGGATTATATGAAGGATCTAAATCAATAGTTGGGGTAATCGTTACTCTTTCTTTATTGAAAACAGGTATTTCGGGTGCGCCTTCGGTATCAAAATCTATTGATGGTGCCACACTGAATTTTCCCAATGTTTCTTTTACTGCCGCCATTATAATTTGCCAAATTGATTGCTCATTTTCAAATTTTATCTCTGTCTTTGTCGGGTGGATATTTATATCTATTGTATCGGGATCGACTGTAAAATTTAAAAAATAATTTGGTTGCTCTATTGTCTGAATTAACTGATCATAGCTCGAAGTTATTGCTTTGTGAAAATAAGGATGGCGCATATAGCGACCATTAACAAACATAAATTGTTGCTGATTCCTCTTTCTTGCATTTTCGGGCTTACACACAAATCCTTCAATTCTAATTAATGTCGTATCTAACGATACCGGTATCAATTGTGTCTCAAATGCTCTTCCAAACAAAGATACTACTCGTTGCTTAAAGTTCCCGGGTAATAGCTCAAACATTGTTGCGCCATTATGTATTAATTTAAATTCTGTATTGTGATTTACTAAGGCTAAACGTTCAAATTCTCTTACTATATTACTTAATTCTACTTGATTGTTTTTAAGAAACTTACGTCGTGCCGGAACATTAAAAAATATATTTTTTATCATGAAATTAGAGCCTACTCCATAAGCTACCGGCTCTTGGCTAAGGCATTTCGACGCTTCTACTACCAGCATTGTGCCTATACTATCCTCTTTTCGCTGCGTACGTAGCTCTACATGTGAGATAGCTGCAATTGAAGCTAAAGCCTCACCACGAAAGCCCATTGTGTGCAATGAAAACAAATCGGCTACTTTTCTAATCTTAGATGTTGAATGACGCTCAAATGAAAGTCGTGCATCGGTTTCACTCATTCCTGCACCATTATCAATAACTTGAATAAGTGTACGTCCTGCATCTTTCAATACTATCTGTATTGAAGTTGCTCCTGCATCGATAGAATTTTCTACCAATTCTTTTATTACCGATGCCGGACGTTGTATTACTTCTCCTGCTGCTATCTGATTAGCAACCGAATCGGGCAATAATTTAATTACATCACTCATAATATATAATATCTATTCTCTTTACGTTTAATTCACTGTCTTGTTTTCTTGTTGCTCGGTCTTTTCGGGTGCTACAATATCACTATTAGGTTTGGGGGGCTTGTTTCCTTTCCTGTTTTTTGACGTTGATTTCTCCGGCTCCGAAAATAGTTTTATCATTCCTTCCGGAATTACAAATATATCATCTTTATCCTTGGGACGAATATCTTCGTACCACGCAAACCCTGCCAGATACAAATCACTCCGTTTCGCAATATAGAGAGGAATTGCTTTTCCGGTTACTTCTGGCCACATTGTTAGCTTCTCTATATCTTTTTTATTGAATAGAACTTTGAGAAAACTACTCTCTGAGAAAACTAATTTATTATATGTGGAATCTTTCTCCGATGGATAAAAAATTGATTGTACATTTCCATTTACATCTAACTGCCTAAGCTCACTATTTTCAAATAATGCTATCATTTCTTTTCCCGAAAGTTGATTGTAATATTGCTCACCTAGATATTCGGCTACAAATCCATAATCGGGCAGTTTTGCCCAGTCAACCGTGCTGTCATTCAAGTGTACTTCTATGATATTCCCCATCACTTGTCGATTAGTGTTCCACACTATTGGATGTCGATACATATGCAGTAACGAATCGGCTGAGGTAAAACTCAACGAATCGGCTAGCCCTTGAAGGTCGTTTCTGAAAAATCTCACTTTGTGATAAGATGTCATAACTCGTGCTGAGTCTTTATCGAGAAATGTACGAATTGTATCGCCATGAAGATATAGAGTATCTTTCTGCGAAAATTCCATTGCTCTGGCTCTCTTGGTGGCAAATGATATTTTATTTAAATCGTCATGGTAGCCATAGTTTCCTTCGAGTATCGAGCTATGTGTCGAATCGTTTAATACCATATTACCGAAAGCCTCGCCAAATGATTTCTTTTTATCGTAATATAAAGTATCGCCTGTAAGTTTCATTCCATCTTTGCCCACTATTAATGAACGATCATACAATGTTGCTTCTTCGCTATTTGTATTATACCAACCATTATCTGAATATATTGTGGTACTATCCGATTTAATTATGGTCTTCCCTACAATATCGGCTACGTGTGTATTGGTGTTATAGTGCAAAGTATCGGTATTTAATACAAATTGATCATTTAGAAGTTCTACATCAAATAGGAATTCTGCGTTTTTAGTGTCTGGCTCATATTGACCATATACCGACGATAATTCATTCTTTGAATCTATGATTTTCCCGCCTTCTAAATAATAACCTAAATTTGCACGCATATCGTAATTAAGACTATCGGTGAAGAGTGTTACATCTCTATTCTCCATTTTCACATTCTTACGTAGACGTGCCAGCTCTTCCATTCCGTTATAATACATTACATCGGAATAAACAAACAAGGTATCGCCCTGCTCCATTCTTACATTTCCAAAGGCATCGAGCGAATTTGTCTTTTCAAAGAAGTGTGCGCTGTCGCAATACATAAACATTCCTTCTTTTCTAAATTTCACATTACCAATAAGCACCTGATAATCCGGACTTATAGTCGTGTCCATTATCAATTTGTCGGCATACTCTAAGAATACTTTGTTTTTTTGATACCTGTTTGCCGATGGTATCTGTGGTGTGAAGATTTGCTTCTGGGCATATATGTAGTTGTCTTTTAATGCACTTAACAAAAAAATAGCCAAAAGGCACAAGATTCCAAATAGAATCTTATGCCCATTATTTATTGTCTTTGGGGAACTATCCATATAGGGTTTATTTCTTTATCCAACCATCATATTTAAATTCGCAATTTTTCCAACCATCTTCTATTCGTATATAGGTGTCTTTTTGTTTTTTCTTTACCCATTCTTCGATGATTGTCTCTTTCTTTGCTTCTTCATACATACTCTTGAGTATCTGATAATCATCGGCCAGATTTGCTTTATGTCCGGCTATTCTATCGGTTAATTTCACTATCGCTACAATCTCTCGGTTGCGCTTAGGGTCTATCATTATGAATGGCTCTGATAGCTCTCCTACGGCTAGCTTATCGACTACCTTCGACACTTCTTGTGGAAGATCCGACATCTCAAATTTTATCGATGATTGTCCATTCTTGGTATTCACCATTATACCTTTATTGTTCTTTGTATCTTTATCTTGCGATACATAGCGTGTTGCCTCTTCAAAAGTGAACTTTTTTGCTAATATGTCTTTTCGCAAAGAGTCGAGACGTGTAACCGACTCGGTTAAATCTTTCTCGGCTACTTTTGGCCTTAACAATATATGTCGACAGTTTACTCTGTCGCCGCGTTTCTCTATTAGCTGAATTATGTGATAGCCATATTCTGTTTCTACTATCTTCGATACTTTTTTGGGGTCGTTAAGATTAAATGCTACGCTTGCAAATTCGGGGACAAACTCACCTTTTCCCTTGAAGCCTAGCTCTCCACCATACATCGACGATCCATCTTCGGAATATAGAATAGCTAGTGTCGAAAATTCACTCTCTCCGGTATTAACACGATTGGCATAGTCGCGAAGTCGCGATTTTACTTCGTCTATTTCTTGCTGTAAAATTACTGGATTCAATGTGATTATTTGCACCTCTACTTGATTAGGCACATAAGGCTTTTTGTCTTCACTTAATGTGTTATAGAATTTCTGTACGTCCGATGGCGTTGCCTTGATATTCTTTGTCAAGCCTCGTTGCACATCTTGTATAGTGTATTGATTGCGTATCATTTCTATAAAAGCCTCTCGCATCTCGGGTATCGGCTTTTTGAAATATTCTTCTACCTTTTCTTTCGAGCCTAGATTTGTGATGAAATAGTTTATTCTACTTTCGGCTTCTTGAAACACCATTGCATCTTGAACTTCAACAGTATCTATTTTTGCTTGATGCAGAAATAATTTCTCTATTGCTATTTTCTCAGGTATCACACAATATGGATCGCCATCGATTGCTCGTCGCTCATATTGGGCTTGCTGATATTGTTCTTCTATCTCTGATTTATAAATAGGCTCATCACCTACTACCCAAGCTATCTCTTCGGCTATATTATTTGCCACCGCTGTTATTGCGCCTAGCACTAATAATGATGTTAATGTTCTAAGTTTCACTTTATATTATTTTTTATTTTTCGGATTATAGTTTATCTTTAGCTCGCCGGAAGATAATGCCTCATCGTATAGTTGCGATTGTAGCATGGCATCATATTTCCGTTGATTTGAATTTACAAATATCTCTTTTATTCGCGACTCAGCAAAGCCATAAGGCATTATATCTCCTTTCTCTCGATAATCAGTTATATTTAACAAATATACAAAACCATTTTCATCACACTCATAGCTTTTATTTGTTTTAACAAAAGAATTTGGATCTGAAAAATATTTTGGGATATTTTTCTCTATATCTGTCCACGTTATCCATTTATCTCTAAAGTATTCGTAGCTTATTGCGCCCTTTAGACCATATTTCTCAAGCTTATCTATATCGTCTACTTTATCACTCTTGTACCATTTTTTTAAATCTTTCAATCTATCGGCATCTGCGGCGATCTTTATAAAGATTCCTTTTATTATCGGCTCTTCTAATTTAAACTCCGTTTTATGAAGGTCATAGAATGCTACTAGCGAATCTTTGGGTATCGAAAATATTGTCTCATCATTTAGTATCATTCGTTTGCGATATTCATAAGCTAGCAACGACTGTCGGTATTCCTCTACTTTCTTTTCTATTCTGTCGAGGTCGGATATATTATTTATGGCTACTTTATTCATCAATTGCGCATTTATCCACTTTTTTATATATTCTTCCATTTGGATTATAGAATCCTCTGAATTGTTACACATTCCGATGTTAGTCAATACTTCATTTCGAGTCAATACTTTATTGTCGTACGATACTAAAATGTCTTCTTCTTTTACACTATCGCTTGACGTACAAGAGTACATCATTGCAAATAATAGAATAAAGAAGAAGACATTTTTGAGCATTTTACTATGAAATAATTTTATGCTCCAAAAATACAAAATAATTTTCTATTTTGCCTTATTTAGAACCTTATTATTGAGCGTTACTTTATATTTACTTTTTAGCTCGCTTATCCATTGTGCTTCTAGCTCGGCTTGATAATCTACTGTCGCTTGACCTTTAATATCGTTCACGTCCTCGGGGGCTGATATTAACTTTTCATTAAAGGTGAAATATACGGGATATTTCTTGTCAGGATTTTGAAAATATGGATTCATATTAAATACTAGTGCATCGACCAATAAATTTTCACCTGAACTTACTAATACTTTTTCTATCTTAATATCTCGTTTATATTTCTTTACCATTGTGCGAATTAATGTATCGGCGGCAACGGTCTTTAAATCTTGTTTTACTAAGTTCGCTATGCTGTCGTTAGCTACTTGAATTAAAATTCCTTTGAATTTCGGATTTTCCCACGCATATTTATCTTTATTCTTTTCAAAGAATGCTTCAAGTCCTTCTCTATCTTTGCTGGCTTTTTCCCATACATTACGATTGCTTATCTCATAAAGCAATAAGCCATCGCGATATTCATTTACTAGATTGGCAAATTCGGGGACATTAGCTTCTAGTGTCCCTTTTTCATATTCTATTATACTCTTGTTGCCTAGTGCTTCAATAGTTCTATCAATTAATCCTTTTCCTGCTATTACTTCTAATTTCTTTACGTCTTTCACAACGTTTATCAGATCTTTTACTCGTATTTTCTCTTTTGCATACGAGATTATCACCTTATTCGAGTTTGATAGATTTGATACAAATAGTGAATCAAAACCATTATTTTTAACTATCTCGTTATAAAGATATTGTTTGGTCTTTTCATCTACTTTATATTTATATTGGGCTTTAAGCTGTGCGAGCTTTTCTATTTTGCCTTGTTCGGAACGCTCATCATTGCCAAATGTTGAGATTATTCTATCTTTTATTTCTTCAAAATTTTCTAATTCTTTTGAGTCTAGTTTTTTTATTATATGGAATCCGTATGATGTTGCAAATGGCGCACAGATTTCTCCTTTTGCCAGGCTGTATGCGTTTGCTTCAAATTCGGGTACCATCTGTCCTGTTCCAAACCATGGTAACTTTCCTCCGTTATTTTTAGATCCGGGATCGTCGGATTCTTTTTTTGCTAGTTCTTCAAAGTCGGCTCCGGCTTTCACTAGAGCATAGATGCTATCCATCTTTTGCTTCATCACATCTGCAACTTCTTTGCTCGAGCCTTTTGGTACTAATTTCATTATATGCTCTACCAACACTTGTCCTTTTGATGGTCGACGGTCGCCGGGCTTGATTATATGATAACCAAATTGTGTTTCTATAATTTGAGAAATCTCTCCTTTTGGGGTAGTATAAGCAGCATATTCAAATGAATATGGCAACATTCCCGAACGAATATATCCTAAATGACCATTGTTTCGTTTCACCGATGGGTCGATAGAATATTTTGCTGCTACTTGTCCAAAATCTTCGCCATTTACAATACATGTTCTTATGCTGTCGAGAAGTTCGCGTTGCGATACTCGGCTCTTTGTCTTGGGATCTTCAAGATACACCATTATGTGCGACACATCTACTTCTTCTTTCATTCGCTCATAGGCTTCTTGTGCCAAGCGCTCTTTCACTGTATTATCTTCTAGATAAGGCTTCGCTAAATCATCGCGATAGCCATGAAACTCGTTCAGAAATGTTTTGGTTGTGTCTATTCCTAACGCTTCGGCATCGGCGACCTTTAATTTATATGTTACAAACATATCAACATATTTATCAAAAGGTTGCTCTTCTAATTGCTGTTGCTTGTTCTTATTATAAAGATATTCAAATTCCGAAAGTTTTATATCCTTTCCATTAATCGACATCGCAACAGGCTCCTTGGCACTAATGGGGTTGTTTGCCAATGCCACTAAAGCTATTGTTCCTATAAACAATTTGGTTTTCATTTGTATCATAATTTATTTACTATACTTACATAAAAATACTACTATATAACGTCGATTTCTAATCAAAATTATATAGTAGCATAATTATTTATTAATATTTACCTTATTTTACAATTATCCTCGACTATAATTCGGGGCTTCGCTTGTAATTGCAACATCATGTGGGTGGCTTTCGGCTACTCCGGCGTTGGTGATTCTTGTAAATTGAGCTTTGTGTAGTGCATCAATATCTGCCGCTCCGCAATATCCCATTCCGGCTCTCAATCCGCCCAACATCTGATATGTAACCTCATATAACGACCCCTTAAATGGCACGCGTGCTGCAATTCCTTCGGGTACTAATTTCTTATTGTCGGTCTCTCCGGCTTGGAAATATCTGTCTTTCGACCCTTTTTCCATAGCTTCCAGCGAGCCCATTCCTCGATAAGACTTATATTTACGTCCGTTGAATATAATTGTTTCACCCGGCGATTCCTCTACGCCTGCGAGCATTCCGCCTAGCATCACCGAGTATGCCCCGGCGGCTAGTGCTTTCACTATATCACCCGAATATCTTATTCCGCCATCGGCAATTAATGGCACGCCTGTTTCCTCTAAGGCTTTTGCTACATCATACACTGCACTTAGCTGTGGCACTCCTACTCCGGCTATGATTCTTGTCGTACATATCGAGCCGGGTCCAATACCTACCTTCACTCCGTCTGCTCCATTCTCTACCAAGAATTTTGCGGCATCGCCTGTAGCAATGTTTCCTACTACCACATCAATGTGAGGATATTTTGCCTTTACTTGCTTTAATACTCCCACTACACCCTTTGAGTGTCCGTGTGCTGTATCAATTACTATTGCATCAACGCCTGCCGCCACTAGTGCATCGGCTCGTGTCATGCTATCAATGGTTACACCAATTCCTGCTGCCACACGCAAACGACCTAGCGAGTCTTTACAAGCATTTGGCTTATCCTTAGCCTTAGTTATATCTTTATATGTTACCAAGCCTATTAAATGACCTTCCTTATCTACAACAGGGAGCTTCTCGATTTTATATCTTTGTAATATCTGAGCAGCTTCCTCTAGATTTGTCGATTGATTAGTTGTTATGATATTTTCTTTAGTCATAACCTCATCTATCTTACGCTCCAGATTTTGTTCAAATCTCAAATCTCGATTAGTTACAATCCCCACTAATTTTTTCGCATCATCTATCACCGGAATACCTCCTATATGATACTCTTTCATCATATTCAGCGCATCACTAACTCTCGACCCTTGCTTAATGGTTACAGGGTCATAGATCATTCCATTTTCTGCTCGTTTCACAGCATGCACTTGACGCGCCTGCTCTTCTATCGACATGTTTTTATGAATCACACCTATTCCGCCCTCTCGCGCTATCGCTATTGCTAGAGTAACCTCGGTTACAGTATCCATAGCTGCCGACACTAGAGGAACATTTAGTGTAATATTCCTTGAAAACTTTGATTTTAAACTAACAGAATTAGGAAGGACTTCCGAATAAGCGGGAATTAATAAGACGTCATCATACGTAATGCCGTCCATTTTTACTCGATCTGCAATAAATGACATAAGACTTGCTTTAAATTTTATTGCACGCAAAGTTAATTATTTATCTTGAATCTATAATTAAATATCCACAATTTTTTTCAAATAAAGTATCATAAAAATCTATTTCAATTCTTTATGCACAATCAACCAATCACTAACATTAAAACATGGACATAATTTATCCGAAAATTCATTGTGTCCATGTATTGTCATCTTATGAAATCTTTTCTTTAGCGACAAGCAAAGTGAAATTAAGGCATTTTCTTGTTCTATTGTCATTGTATTACAATAATTTCCCTGTTCATCAATTCCTCCAATATAGGCAATTCCTATGCTATCATTGTTCTGCCCATAGCAATGAGCACCGACAAGAAATAAAGGGCGACCATCTATAACATCGCCATTAACATCTATTACATAATGATACCCAATACTATCAAACCCTCGTTGCATATGCCATTGACGTATTTGCTGTATAGTTATAGATTCGCTACATTTAGTATCGGTGCAATGGATAATAATTTTATTAATATCTCGAAAAGGAGGTTTGATAAAATCTAACTTGCCAAATGGGGGAGCAAATTGCAATGATCTTAAACCATATATCAGTTCTTGTTCAATGCCTTCGATTCCTTTCAATGACAATGTTGAAAAAAATCGCAATAGATGAAGATATAAATTACGCTTGAGAATATCGGTTTTGTTTTTTAAGGCATCATAGAAATATTTTGGACGAGGTACAATATAAGTAAGAGTTAAAACCTCAATAAAATTCAATGATTTACTCTCTTTTCCAAAATAGAACTTTGAAGCATCTTCTATTCCATATATGCCTGGGGCAAACTCAATCATATTCAGATAAATTTCTATAATATCGCGCTTATCAACATGGTAATAGTTCTCCATTAGTAAAGTTAGAATAGCCTCCTCTAATTTTCTAGATATTGTCCTTTCATTAGATAACAAAGCATTTTTTATCAATTGTTGGCTAATAGAACTACCTCCTACCTTTAACTTCCGTGACTGTATATTTTCTTTAATTGTCATTCCCATAGCAATCTTACTAATTCCATGGTGAAGTCCGAAAGTTGGGTCTTCAGTGGAAATAATAGCAACCTTAATTAATTTTGAGATATTATCATAACTAATATAATTTTTACTAATATGATTACGTGCTGATAATGACTCTAAAAGAGATTCTTTCGATATTAATATATTGTTAGGTCGAATATTAATATTTTCAATATTGTTAAATAGTGAATTAAAGCAATTATAACGCCTTGTAAAATCATGAATGTAATAAACCGAAAAATCGATTTTAGTATTGTCATAGGAATTAATTAAGGAATCTGATGAAATGTTATTACTGAATAAATTTTTGTAGCTATTCATGCTAATTCCTTTAACTTTTAAAAAGAATTCAGGATTTCCTTGTTCCTTTGTTGCTGTAATACAAATATCTATACCTAAGTTATTGATGTATAAGTTCAATTCTTTTGTGTTATTATTTAATTTTAGGACATATTCTAATTCTTGTATCTTTATCGGATATGTCGCAATCTCTTTAGATTCAATAATAACATTATATGCAAATCCAGAAACTATTTTTTTCCCAATTAATAAATTTAAGAATGACAGATATGAAATAGATAAATCTTTTATTGATATAATTCTTTCTTTATTATCAATACGGAGCATTTGGAAGCATCTTATATGCACTCGATTCAATAAACGCCAACAATCAAAACTAATAGTAATACCAATGTTTTGGAATCGTTGCTTAATATTTTCAATAATCGTAATTGGCTTCATTGTTAGTACTATTTATTAAATACATAATTCTATAGTAGTATGTTATTGCAATCCGTTTAGCTTTCATATCTGTAAATGAAAGCACGTACTTTGTAATTTCTTTAATTTGATTTGAACTGATATTATAATTGCAATAACCATTTGTCTTATATATTTGAATCGCAGCAGAAAATGTATAAAGGATTTTACAATATAGCCATACTTTAGTTTCTGCACACAATTTAATTTGCTCGCTAAATAGATATAAACTTTTTGCTACACCCAAAAGGTTATCAGCCTTAAAAGAAGTATCGATATTAGATGTCGTCAGTGAGCCTCTATGAACAAGATAGTTATAATGAATAATGTTACTAACAAAAATATGATTTGCTTGGCACATTGTCATTGTAACCCATAAATCATCTTCTGAAATCAAATATTTAAATTGAATATTGATTTTATTAAGAAATTCCTTTCTGAAAATGTAGTTTACTGCAAATGGGATAAACGAATCACCTTGGAGTAATTGTGCAAAGCATCTTTGACCTGAAATAATGCTATTCATGAGATGATTATATGCTTTTCGTTGTTCTATCTTCCCATTAGGGAATTCCATATTTGTTCCACCCATAGCCATATCGGCATCCGATCTTATGAATAATGCAACGAGTAACTCAAATTGTTCCACGTTTATAGTATCATCACTATCTACAAATCCTATATAATCTCCCACACTCTTTAACAATCCTATATTTCGAGCAGAAGAAACACCGCCATGTAATTGTTGAATTAGTTTTATCTCTGGTTTATTTGAAAATTGCTCAAGCTTTTTCAAGGTTAAATCGGTAGATCCATCATCAACAATAATAATTTCTTTATTTAAATTTAATCTTAATATAGACGAAATACATTCTTCAATATATAATTCAGAATTATACACCGGAACAATTATTGATATTAGGGGCTGGATTTTCATATTTTATGCACAGTTTTAAACAATTCACCTTTTGATGTTATTTGATTGATATTAGAATTGAATCCACTATTAACCCCTCTGGGGTGAGACAGGTGATATAAAACTGTTGACCCACGGTATATTCCGTAAC